>JBBQEX010000006.1:0-200454 GCA_038321315.1 Haliangiales bacterium
CTATTGACACCGTCCCTAATTCACAACAGGGCGGCCCGGTTCCCCGGGCCGCCCTTCACTACATGACCGCGGTGACGACGCCCGCGCCGATCGTCTTGCCACCCTCGCGCATCGCGAACCGCACGCCGGGCTCGAGCGCGACCGCACGATCGAGCGTGAGCTCGACGGTCGCGTTGGTGCCCGGCGCGACCTCCCCGGTGTTCGCAAACGTCGCCGTCACGTCGATCGCGCCGACGAACATCTGCGGCCGGTAGCCCGCGCGGATCGGCGTCTTGCGACCGCCCTCCTTGGCCGCGAGCAGGTACAGCTCTGCCCGACAGCTGCGGTGCGGGCGCAAGGAGCCGACCGCCGCGAGCACGTGGCCGCGCGCGATCTCGTCGCGCTTCATGCTCCGCAGGCGCAGGCCGACGTTCTCGCCGGCGCGAGCCTCGCGCTGCTCGCGATGGAACGACTCGACGCCGGTGATCACGACCGACGCGACCTCGCCGTCACGGCGACCGACGATCTCGAGCGTGTCGCCGACCCGCACGATGCCGCGGCTCACGCGTCCAGTGACGACCGTGCCGATGCCATCGATGGTGTGAACACCCTCGACCGGCATGAGGAACGGCGCCGCCAGATCGCGAACCGGATCCGGAATCGCACGATCGAGCGTCGCGACGAGCTCGACGATCGTCGCCTCCCAGCGCGCGTCACCCTGGAGGGCGCCGAGCGCCGAGCCACGTACGACCGGCACGTCGACATAGCCGAGGTCGCGCAGCATCTCGTCGACCTCGAGGACGACGAGGTCCACGAGCTCCGGCTCCGCGACATCGAGCTTGTTGACGAACACGACGAGGTGCGGGACGCCGACCTGACGCGCGAGCAGCACGTGCTCCCGCGTCTGGGCCTGGCTGCCCTGCGTGCCGTCGACGAGCAAGATCGCGCCATCCATCTGCGCGGCACCCGTGATCATGTTCTTCACGTAGTCCGCGTGACCCGGACAGTCGACGTGCGCGTAGCGGCGCGTGGCCGACGCGTACTCGACGTGCGCGAGGTTGATCGTCACGCCCTTGCGCTTCTCCTCGGGCGCGCTGTCGATCTGGTCGAACCCGAGCGCGACTCCACCGTGCTGCTTTGCCATCACCTGGGTGATCGCGGCAGTGAGCGTGGTCTTGCCGTGGTCGACGTGACCGATCGTTCCGACATTGATGATCTGCTTCATGACTCGCTTGCTCTTTCTTCTCCCTGTGAAAAACCTCGAGGCCCGAAAATGAAAAGAGCCCCGAAGGACGGGGCTCTCGACGCATCACGCTCGTTGCGTTCAGGTCAGCCGCGTCCGATCGCGCGGCTCGACGAGCCGCACGCGATCTGTGACGAAGCTGAAAGCACGAACATGGAGGCTCCTATCTAGGACCAGTTGCACGCGCCGTCAATCACGATCTCCTAAAGCACGATGGTTACACGCACCGCGCCGATCGGCGTCGTGCGACCGCGCTGCGCGAGGAGCTGGAAGTCGGGCTGGATCGTGAGCCAGCCGAACTGCGCCTGGTAGGTCAGCTCGTAGACGATCTGCGCGCCGCCGATCGAGACCTCGTCGGGCCTCGTCCGCACGAACGCGATGCCGGCGCCCATGAAGTCCTTGGGCCGGAGCGGACCGGGCCCGATCCGGATCCCGGTGTCGATGTAGCTCGTGACCGCTTTCCCGGGGCTGTAGCTCACGCGCGCGAACGCGCCGACCCGTCCGTCGACCTGGTGATCGAGGATCGCGTAGTAGCCGTCGGAGTTGGTGCTGCTGTGGTGCCAGCTGCCGAGCTTCAGCAGCTTGGCGAGCTCGACCTCGCCGATCGCGAGGTAGGACTTCTCGTGAAACAGGTTGGTCGGCAGGCCGTGCTTGTTCTTCTGGTCGCCGTCGTAGATCGCGGCCTTCACGGTCAGGAGGTCCGAGTCCATGCGCGCCGAGGCGCCGGGCGTCGCGACCGGATAGACCGGGCCGAGCACGTTGTACGACAGCTGCGAGATGATCCCGAACGTCGCGTTGAGCAGCGCGGTCGAGTGCGCTGCAAGCACGTACTCCTGATCGGCCGACAGCAGGCCCGCGCGAATCTTGAACGACTTGAGCGGCTGCTCGTACCAGAGCTCGAATGCGCGCGCGTCGTTCGGCGCGCTGTTGCCCGAGATCCCGTAGACATCGTCGAGCTCGGCGCTCAACCCACCGCCGTGGATCGCGAGGGCCGAGGCGTGGATCTGACCGAGGTGACTCTCCTCGACGTCGTCGCCCTCACCGGTCGCCATCAGCTTGTTGAGCTCGATGTCGAGGCTGGTCACGAACAGCCCACCGGTCACGAAGTTCTTCGCCAGGTGCGGCGCCGCGAACTCCTCGAGCGAGTACGTCGCCTGGATCGTGACGCCCTCCTTCTCGAGGTTGTCGCGATGCTCGTCCCAGTCGCCGGTGAGCTTGTCGCGGCGAAAGAAGCCGGGCTTGGCGGCGCTGCACGCGCACGGATCTTCGACGAGATCCGCGTGCGCGACGTTGGTCAGGGTGAGAACAGCGAGGGCAACGCTACTGGGTCGGATCATCGCGGCCGGAGCCCTTGTTACCACCGTATCGATCCCAGACGTTCACGCCTCCCGGCGTGCCGGGCTGATCCGGATGACCGGTTCCCGTCGGGTGGTGGATCTGGCTCGGCGGCACGATCATGCCCTCGTTGGCACCCTTGAGCTCGGCGGTGAACTCGCGCTTGCCGCCGTCGCCGGCCTGGACGTCCATGCGGAACGTGCCGCCGCGATCGGACAGCTTGGTATAAGTGTCGGTCGCGATCTTCGCGAAGTCATCGACGCTCGGCGGGTCGCGGCCGTCGACCGACGTGATGATGTAGCGCTCGGCGAGGCCGATGTCCTTGAGCGGCCCGGTGTCGAGAGAGAACACGACCGAGCCGTGATCGATCGGATACCGCCATCCGACCAGCGGGAACATCGGGATGAAGGTGCCACCGAGCGTCTTGACCTGCTTGTTGTAGTGCGCGGACAGCTTGGCGATCGTGTCCTTGAACATCGACAGCTGGACGAACGCGACGTAGCGGCGACCCTCGGCGGTGTCGTAGACCTCGCGATAGCTGCCGGTCAGCGTCGGCACGTAGCCGTCGGTGCGCAGGCGGTACGCGGTGACCTGACGGCCCTCGTGGACATCCTTGCGCGCCTGCGTGCTCGACGGATCGCGTGCGAGCGCGGCGAGCTTGGCGTTGCGGGCCGACTCGTAGATCGGCGGCACGATCGCGAACCACGCCTTGTCGTTGACGTGGCGCGCGAGCTCGGCGGCGATCGCGTCGATCGCGCCCTCCTGCGCCTCGTCCTCGGCGTCCTGCTGGCTGGTCGCCAGCGACGAAACCGCGATGCCGATCAGCGAGCCATCGGGGCCGTTCGCGGCCTCGGCGGCGCCGAGCCCGAGCTTGCCGGGGACGATCCAGTCGGGGCGGATGGCCGGCGCGCGCTCGACGACCGCGCCGGCGCCGAACATGCCCTTGTCGACGTGGCCGCCGCTCATCACGCGATAGACCACCACGCCACCGAGCCCGAGCGCGGCGATCAGGAGCACGAGGACGACGCGCGTCAGCGTCGACGCCCGCGGCGGGCCGGGCGCGACCGCAGCGGCCGCGGCCGGGCGCTTGGCCTTGCTCGGGGCGAGCGCGCGCTCGCGGAGCATGCCGAGCGACTTCACGAGCTCCGGCGCCGGCGTCGGCTTCGGCAGCGTCGAGAGGATCGCCATCGAGGTCTCGGTCGCGGTGCACTGCATCGCGCCCTTGCACGTCGTGCAGCGGAGCTCGGGCGCGGTCGCGAACTTGAGCACCTCGTGGTGCGTCGCGACGTCGAGCGCGTGCGCCGACGACGTCGAGCAGGTCTTGCACGCGTACGGCAGCGCGAACGACAGGACCTGCGCCTTCTTGCCGAGATCCTGCGGCGAGCACAGCTTGTCGAGGAACGCGGGCTGCACGCCGAACAGGTAGAGCTGCTCGGCGCCCGGCGTGATCATCTGGACGAAGCTGCGCCACTCGGCAGCGCCCGCGGGTTCGATCTTGCCGACCGAGGCGACGTCGATGATGACGGTGCCCTCGAGCCCCTCGGCGAGCTTGTCGCGCGGGAAGGCGCGGTCGAGATCACCGGCGAGCCGCAGGTACGTCGTGCGGCCCTCGATGACCTTGTCGACGCGAAGCTTGCGGGCGCCCTCGGCGACCGCGTAGTCGAGCTTGCTCGCGAGGAACGCCGCGACCTCGGGCTCGAGCGTGAACTTCTCCTGGCCGACCATGTACGAGAAGAAGGTCGTGCCGTCGTCGTCGAAGTACATGCCCTCCTTGCAAGACAGACATGGTCGCTCGGCGAGCTTCATCGCCTTGATCACCTCGTGATCGCGGTCGACCTGGAGCAGGACCTTGTGCTCCGAGTCGCAGTAGTCGCAGCGGAACGGCGCGTAGAAGCTGAACACGCGACCGGTGCCCGCGAAGTTCGCGACCATGTTGAGCTGGTCGACGACCTTGGGGGCGCACTCGATCAACACCGTCGAGCGGGCGTGCTTGGTGGCGGTCGCCACGAAGTCGACCCACTCGCGGATCCCGAACGACGAGATCTTCTTCACGCCGCCGAGGTCGAGGACCAGCGTGTCGCACTGGATCGAACCCCCGAGCTTCTTGCCTTCGAAGCTCTCGTCGATCGTGCCACCGAACTTGAGGCACACGATGCCTCCATCGGCGAACCGTTCGACCGACAGCTTCAGGGCTGCGGCCGCCTCGGCGGCTGCGGCCTTGGCGTCGACCGGGGGTTTGCTGCTCGGTTGCGTCGGTTGTACTTCCATCAATCCGTCCAGAAGTGAAGGGACTTGGCCTGCGTCCGAAGGTCTCTCAGATTCTGATCGAGCTCGAACAAGGCGGTCACCTCGGTGTGTTTGCCACGGGCTACGTCGAAGAACAGAGCCGCCGAAGCGTTGTGCGCGACCATCATACCTAGCCCGGCGCCTCCGTGCTCGCGGTCGATCTCGCCACTCGCAAGGCCGCGGGCCAACCCGTCGACGACGTGGCGGCGCTCGAGCCGGCCGAACGGGTCGCGGACCTGGAGGATGAGGCGGGTGCCGTCGCTCGCGATGCAGACGTGCGGGCGCTCGTGCGGCTCGAGGCTGACCTCGGCCTTGCGATCGGCGGCGTACTTGGCGACGCCGTGCGCGTCGACCGGCGCGTCGTACATCGCGTTCATCAGCAGCTCGTGACCGAGCTCGCCGAGGAGATCCGCGACGCGCTTGGGGACCGCGAACGACAGCACGAAGTCCTGGATCGCGCCGACCGCGGTGTCGCGATCGGCGGTCGTGCGGACGTCGAGCTCGAGCGCCTTGTAGCCCCAGTCGAGGTAGGCGCTGATCGGCGCGACCGAGCCGTCGAACATCCGGCGCGCGGTCATCGCCACCTCCCACGACCGCGGCGGGCTCTCGAAGTCCTTGCGGGCGAACACGTGGTCGAGGTTCGTGACCTCGGTCATGTAGCGCAGCGAGCGGCGGAGCGGCTCGGCGGTCCACAAGACGCCACGGAGGTCCCGGCGGCCGCGGAGCTGTTCGGCGACATAGTCGCCGTCGAACGCATCTGCACACACCAGGTTCGCCTTCGCGAGGCCGTCGCCGACCTGCGCCGGCTCGTCGACGACTTCGGCCGTCCAACCTGCGGATACCAGCACGCGGGCGATCTTTCGCGCCACGAGCTTGTTGCGCTCGACGATGACTGCGTGCACGCGCTCCCCTCCGGAACCGTAACACGTCGACCCGATCTGCTCGAGGGTAAGACCGGTGCGCCGTGCTACGATCAAACCATGCGGGTACCCAGAGGTGCGATAGCGCTGTTCGCACTCCTCACCACCACTGCGCACGCGGACTCGTCCACGACTCCTGCGGCGCTTGTCGATACCGTCGCGACGGTCAAGCCGCGCACGGCGTTGTCCGAATTCCTCGTCGGAGAAGCGAAGAAAGCCGAAAGGGCGCGTGACTGGCCGCGGGCGATCCCGCTGTATCAGGCACTCGTCGTCGCGCGCGGTCCCGCGAGTCCGGAGGCCAAGCAGCTCGCGACGCTGTGGACCCTGGCGGGCCAGAACGCGAGTGCCGCGGAGGCCTGGTCGGCCTACGCCGCCGCGACCACGGTCGAGAAGGAAAAGGCGTTCGCGCAGGGCGAGGCGACCCGCCTGGCGAGCCAGCCCGACCCGTTCGCCGACAAGCTCCAGCTGACCGTGCTCGCCGTCGAGGCGAAGCAAGCCTTCACGGCCGGGCGCGCCGCGTTCGCCGCCAAGCGCTACGGGGACGCGCTCGTCAACCTGACGATGGGCTACGCGCTCGCCCCGGATCTGCCGGGCTTCTTGCGCGAGCTCGGCGCGACCTACGACAAGCTCGGCGCCGCCGAGCCCAAGCGCGAGTTCTATCGCCGCTACCTCGTCCAGCGTCCGTTCGGTCCCAACTCGGATCTCGTCCGCGCCGAGCTCGCGCGCGACAAGGAGGTGATGGGCACGTTGATCGTGAATGCCAGCCTCCCGTGCACCGAGCTCTGGATCAACCGGCAGCGCGTGACCGCGAAGCTCCCCGACAAGGGGATCATCGTCGCACCCGGTAACTACAAGGGCCTGTGCTTCAACCCCAAGTACGAGATCGCGATGTTCGAGTACGCGACCGTCGAGCCGGGCAAGCCCGCCGAGCTCGCGTTCCGCTGGGGGATCATCGAGAACCAGCTCGACAAGCCGTACGGTCGGATCGCGCTCGAGAATCCCAAGTCGCCCGGCGTGATGATCGATCTTGGCATCACGTCGCCGCTCGTCGGCGTCGTGGTGCCCACGGACGGTCACATGCTGCGAATGGTACTCAAAGATGACAGCGGATCTCGGACGGAAGAACGCAAAGTCAAGATCGAGCCGGGGCAGCGGCTCGTTGTGAAGTGGTAAGGTCCCGCCGCCGTGGTTGCGGATCGCCCGTCGCAGGAAGGAAGGATGTCGTCGGGTGCTCCCAACGACCCCGTTCCGTTCGGCAAGTATTACTTGCTCGGGTTGATCGCGCGCGGTGGCATGGCCGAGGTCTATCGCGCACGTGAAGTGTCGCCGAAGCCCGGCGCGCACAAGCTCCTCGCGATCAAGGTGATGCGGCCGCAGCTCGCGCGCGAGGCGCGGTTCGTCGACATGTTCCATCGCGAGGCCAAGCTCGCGCTCATGCTGCAGAACCGCTGCATCGTCGAGACCGGCGAGGTCGGCCAGCACGACGGCCGCCACTACATCGCGATGGAGTACATCGGCGGGCGCGACCTCACGCAGGTCCTTCGTCGGTGCCAGGAGAACCAGCAGCACCAACCGCCGCGTCTTCCCGATCGCATCCCGGTGCCGCACGCGGTGTACATCGCGGCGCGCATCGCCGAGGGCCTGCACTTCGCGCACAACCTCGTCGGGCCCGACGGTCGTCCGCTCAACATCGTGAACCGTGACGTGTCGCCGTCGAACGTGCGGATGTCGTACGACGGCGACGTCAAGTTGCTCGACTTCGGCATCGCCCAGGCGCTCATGAAGTTCACGAGCGAGATCGGCATCCTGAAGGGCAAGTTCAGCTACATGTCCCCGGAGCAGATCCGCGGCATGCCGCTCGACGCGCGCACCGACGTGTTCTCGGCGGGGATCATCCTCCACGAGATGCTGACGACCGAGAAGCTGTTCCGCGGCGACACCGAGTTCGCGCTGATGGAGAAGGTGCGCAAGGCGGAGGTGCCACCACCGTCGAACTTCAACCGTCGCGTGACGCCCGAGCTCGACGCGATCAGCCTGAAGGCGCTGTCGCGCGACGTCGCCGATCGGTACCAGACCGCGGCCCAGCTCGCCGCCGACCTCGACGCGCTGATCGCGGGCTACCGCTTCGATCCCAAGGAGCTGCGCCAGTTCATGCGCCAGCTGTTTCGCGCCGAGTACGCGCGCGAGCTCGAGGACACCGAGACCGCACTCGAGAGCGAGCCCGGCGTCGGCATCACGATCACGCAGAACGGCCGCCCGCCGACCAACCAGGTCGAGACCCCGACCGACGTGGTCCAGGTCTCGACGCCGCCGAACGCCCCGATCATGGTCCCGATCCCGCCCGACGACGACCCCAACAACCCCGACGGAGACAAGCCGCGGGGCTTCTGGGGTTCGCTGTTCAGGAAGCGCAAGTAGCGGTACCTTAACGGCGTGCAGAAGAACCAGTTGCCGCTGTTCCTCATCGGCGGCGTCGCGGTCCTGCTCGATGCGTTCGTCCTCCTGTTCTTCGGTGGTCAGGTCGACCTCCTCACGTTCCTCGCGTTCACCACGATCGTCGCCGGTGCGGGATGCGCGGGCGTCCTCATGCCGCGCGAGGTCGGCCACCTGCTCGGCGTGGTGCTCGGCGCGGCCGCGCTCGCCGGCAGCATTGGCGCGTTCGCGCGCGGCATGACTCCGGTCCTCCCGATCACGTTGCTCGTCACCGGGAGCCTGATGGGCTACCTGGCGTGGCGGTCGTGGCTCGGCGAGCGCGTCGCGTGGTCGTTCCTCGTCGCGATCATGGGCGTCCTGTTCGTCTGCATGTTCTTCGGCGCCCCGAAGGTGCGCGGCGCGATCGGCGTCGGCATCTGGGTCGCGTTGATCGTCCCGGGGCTGTTCCTGACCGGGATGATTTCGCTGGCCTCGATCTCGGCCCGATACAACTTGCCGACTGGACGTTCATCCGTTAAAACGGATTCATGACCCAGCTACAGCTTGGAGACGAAGTCCCCGATTTCACCGCCGAGACCACGTCCGGCCCGATCAAGTTTCACGAGTACCTCGGGTCTTCGTGGGGCGTGCTGTTCTCGCACCCCAAGGACTTCACGCCGGTGTGTACGACGGAGCTCGGTCGCGTCGCAGCGTTGAAGCCGGAGTTCGACAAGCGCGACGTGAAGGTCGTCGGCCTGTCGGTCGATCCACTCGGCTCGCACGAGGAGTGGGCCGGCGACATTCTCGAGACCCAGGGTCACGCGCTCAACTTCCCGCTCGTTGCCGATCCGGACAAGACGGTCGCCAACCTCTACGGGATGATCCACCCGAACGCGAGCGACACGTTCACGGTGCGCTCGGTGTTCGTGATCGGGCCCGACAAGAAGCTCAAGCTGAGCCTGACCTACCCCGCGTCGACCGGCCGCAACTTCGACGAGATCCTGCGCGTGATCGACTCGCTGCAGCTGACCGCGAAGCACAAGGTCGCGACCCCGTCGGACTGGAAGCAGGGCGGCGACGTCATCATCGTCCCGTCGCTCAAGGACGACGACGCCAAGGCGCTGTTCCCGGCGGGCTGGAAGACGGTCAAGCCGTACCTCCGCCTCGTCCCGCAGCCCAAGTGACTGTCGCGGGACGCTAGCTCGACACCTCGGATCCCGACGGGGTGTGATGGGTGTGTGCGGGCATCGCCGGGATCGATCTGCGATCACCAGAGGATGCGATGGCACGCGTGGTTGGTGGTCGTGGCGCTCGGACATCCGGCGTGGGGCGACGAGCTCGACGTCGCGCCCTGCCCGGCCTCGGTGGTCGCGACCACGCTCGGCGGCGTCGTGCGCGATCGCACGACCGAAGAGCTGCTCGCGGGCGCGACGGTGATCCTGACCATCGGCGATCACACCGAGGCCGCGATCACCGACGAGACCGGCACGTTCTCGTTCCCGGTCGAGCCGGCGACCTACGACCTGACCGTGTACTTCGCCGACTCGACCTGGGAGCAGCGCAAGATCGAGGTCGCGCGCGGCCAGCAGATCGTCGTCGTCGCCAAGCTCGACTCGACCGAGCGCGTCACCGGCTGCTACTTCGGACCGCCACCGGTGACCACCGAGGCGATGCCGCACTACGGCCGCGACATCACGCGCGACTGGGCGCCGATCGCGCGCGACCGCACCGATCGCGCGTGGATCGCACCGATCGAGGGGGCCGATCCAGAGCGCGCGGTCACCACCGTCGGCGGCGCGCACCGGCTCGCCGGCGGGCTCGGCGTGCCACTCCTGTTCGTCGAGAACGTCGAGACCCGCACGCTCCGCGCGGAGGCCCACCAGGCGATGGGCACGGGCGGCGCCGCGGAGGTCTCGCTGGTCAGCGGATCGAACGAGTCGCACGCCGCCGCGCGCGGATCGATCGACGTCGACGGCTCCGGCCGCGGCGAGGCGATCGCCGGTGGCTCGATCGTTCACGACCATGCGTGGTGGATCGGCGGCCTGGTCGCGCACGCGAACCGCGACGGCAGACTCGACGGCGATGCGCTGCTCCGGCTCGATCTCGCGGTCACCCCGGAGCACCAGCTGGCGGTCGCGGCGATCGGTCAGACCCACACCGACGGCACGCGCGACGACTGGGCCGACGCGGCATGGACGTCCAAGCTCGACGACTACCGCCTCGAGCTCCACGCCGGCGCGACCGCCGAGCGCCTCGTGTTGCCCGCGCTGACGTTCGCGCGATCGATCGGCGCGACCGGCGAGATCGATCGCGTCGCGGGGCGCACGTCGGTGATCTACCGCGCACGCGCCGCCGGCTACCACCACCTCGAGGCCGGCACGGAGCTCGGCACCGGCACCGTCGGGCTCGTCCGCCACGCCGACGCGGTCGCCTACGCCGGCGATCAGTGGGACGTGAAGCCGAACGTGACGCTCGAGGCCGCCGTGCGTGGCGAGCTGCGCCGGTTCGGCGGCGCTCAGACCCGGGTGACCGCGCCGCGCGCCGCGATCGAGTGGGATCCCACCGAGGAAGGTCGCGGTGGGATCTCGATCGCGTACGAGCGCGTGCCGCACCTCGACGACGGCCCGCTCGGCGCGTGGCGCGGCCAGCCGCGTTATCACGACGAGCTCGCGCTCGGCGCCCACTACGAGCCCGCGCACCACGACTGGATCGTCGTCGGCGCGGCGACCCGCATGCGCTGGCTCGCCGGAGCCGAGCGCACCGGGTTCGACGGCTGGGCGCGGATCCGCGGCGAGCGCCTGTCGCTCCAGGCCGGCGCGACGTCCCTCGATCGCGTCGCGACTGTGATGGCCCGGCGCAGGTTCGGCTCGTACGACGAGACGTTCGACGCGACGGTGAACGCGCGCGTCGGCCTGCATCGCGAGCTCGGCGCCGGCCTCGCCTGGCGCCACCGCGGCCACGGATCGACCGTGTTCGACACCGCGGTCGAGGCGTTCACCGGCGACCTCGGCCCGGCGGCGCGGTTGGTGCTCGGCGCCCGGTTCTAGTACACAGTGCCCAGATGTTGCTCAGCGAGATCTTCGCGTCCGTCCAGGGCGAGGGCGTCTCGCTCGGCGTGCCGAGCGTGTTCGTGCGGTTCGCCGAGTGCAACCTGCAGTGCACCTGGTGCGACACGAAGTACACGTGGGATTGGGCGCAGTTCGACCGCGCGAAGGAGGTCACCGACGTGCCGGTCGCCGACGTGCTCGCCCAGGTCGTCGTGCTCGCCGAGACCGGCACGCGCAACGTCGTCCTCACCGGCGGCGAGCCGCTCCTGCACCAGGACGCGATCGCCGAGCTCGCCGGGGCGCTGCGCGCGCGGGGCTTTCGTATCGAGGTCGAGACCAACGGCGCGATCGAACCGACCGCGCCGGTGTGCGCCGTCGTCGATCAGTGGAACGTGTCGCCGAAGCTGGCGTCGTCGGGCAACAAGACCTCCGCGCGGCTGCGCGCCGGCCCCTTGACGACGTTCGCCGGGCTCGCGAACGCCGGGTTCAAGTTCGTCGCGTGCTCGCCGGCCGACGTCGAGGAGATCCGGGCGATCGCCGCGACCTACGCGATCGCCGCCGATCGCGTCACGATCATGCCGGAGGGCACGACACCCGATGCGATCCGCGACGGCGGCCGCGCGCTCGTCGATCCGTGTCGCGCGCATGGCTTCCGCCTCGGCACCCGGCTGCACGTGCTGCTGTGGGGATCCGAGCGCGGGAAGTAGCTACAAGCCGGGCGACAGCCGCCAACGCGGGCGCGCGTGGATCAGGGCGACGGCGCGCTCGACCGGGCCGCGCGGGCGCAGGAAGTAGTGCTCGCAGCGCCAGCGCGCGGCGTGGCGATCGAGCGCGTCCTCGTCGATCGAGGCGTCGACCTCGATGTGGACCTCGTCGACCTGAAGGCCGTCGACGATCTTGCCGTCGAGGCGCGGCATGACGACGAGCCAGTCGACGTTGGCGCCGAGCGCGCGCGTGCCGTCGAGCTCGGCATGGACGCGGAACCGATTGCGGATCGCGGCGGCGAGCTCGGCATCCCATTCGGTCGGCACGAGTGCGCCGGCGATGCACACGCGGCCGGTCTTGCTCGGATCGTGGGCGATCAGGCGATCGACGATCTGCGCGGCGGTGTAGCGCTCGCCCGCGTCGGCGAACGTCAGCGCGACGCACGCGCGCCCGGCGTGAGCGCCGTGGCCGTGCAGGGTCGGTCCGATCAACTTGTCGACGAAGTATCGGCGCTCGCTCACGCGCACTACTATACGCGCGTGCGATGGATGGTCTGCGCGGCGGTGCTGGTGGGATGCGGGAAACCCGCGCCTGGTCCAACCATTCGCGTCACCGAAGCGCCCTCGGTCGCCCCGATCGAATCGCACCCGCTGATCGGGCCATGCACCGAGTTGCCGTTCGCCGAATCGACCCCGGTACCGGAAGCGTCGGGTGCGGCGTGGATGACGATCGACGGCGTGCTCGCGCTGGTCGTCACGAGCGACAGCGGCAATCGCGGCGCGTACGGCATCCTCGATCCGGACACCGGCGAGACGCGCGAGACCGGGACGTGGCCGCTCGGCGACGCCGGCGATGACGTCGAGGGGCTCGCGGTCCGCGACGGTATGTTGTACGGGCTGACCTCGGCGGGCTGGATGCGCGTGTGGGAGCGGCGCGGCAAGGAGTTCGCGCTGGTCGCCGGGCCCTACCCGCTCGGACCGGTGTCGCTGCCCGCACACGCGTCGACCCTCGGCAACGAGCCGCCGAAGGGCGATGGCATGGTGTGCGATAGCCACAAGTCGAACTGCGGTCGCAACTTCGAGGGGCTCTGCCTCGCGAACCACCCGACGAACACGAGCTGCGTCGGGTTCGCGCTCGCCAAGGCCGACGGCCACCTCTACTGCCTCGCGGTCGACGGCACGCGGCTGGTCGCGCGCCACGACGCGGCGATCGCGGTCGGCATCCCCGGCGCGATGGCCGACTGCGCGTTCGACGACGCCGACAACCTCTACGTCGGCGCGAACCTGTTCGACGCCGCCAAGGTCTATCGGGTCGCCGGGTGGCAAGACGTGACCACTGCGCAGCTCGTCGAGCTCGGCTCGCTCGGCGTCGGGTTCCCCGAGGCGCTGGCCGTCCGAGGCGACGTCATCTACCGACTGTCCGACACCGGTGGCACACCCAGCAAGATGGCAAAATTTCGCTGTCTCCCCGACGGGCGCTAAGCTGTCGACATGCAGTGCCCGTACTGCAACAGCCTCGATACCAGCGTGACCGAGACCCGGGTCACGACCGACGGTCTCCGCCGCCGGCGCACGTGCACCGCGTGCAAGCGCAGGTTCACGACGTACGAGCGGGTCGGCGCGCCGAGCATCAAGGTCGGCAAGCGCGACGGCGGAGTCGAGGCGTTCGATCGCGACAAGCTGCTGCGCGCGCTCGAGCGCGTCGCGGCCCATCGCGCCGGCGTGGCGCCCGAGGATCTCAAGCGGATCGCGCGCGACATCGAGGCGACCGTCGTCGAGAGTGGCAAGAAGTCGATCGCATGGAACGACCTCGTCGAGCTCGCGCTCGTGCGGTTGCGCAACGTCGATCCGGTGTCGGCCCAGCGCCTGGCCGCGAACTACACCGACGAGAGCGGCGCGATGCGGCTCGAGGTCGGGCACGACGTACCCGGCGCGCCATCGCCGCAGCTCGGGCTCGACCTGCCGCCACCCGACGAAGACTAGAACACGACGGTCGAGATCATGCCGTCGCCGCTCACGGTACCGACGCGCACGGTCTGCGACTTCGTGCCCGAGGTGATCTTCGCGTCGATCAGCTCGTTCGTGTAGATCAGGTAGAGGCCGCTCGCGGTCGTCGCGGTCGCGTTCGGCACCGCCTTGAACGCCTGACCGATCGGATCGAAGTCGGCGTAGACCACCTGGCCCTTCGTCGGATCGATCTCGACGGTCGCGCCGGCGATCGACGCGCGGTTGGTGTCGAACACCGCGCCGATCACGAAGCTCTGGAACTTCGACTGGATCACCTTGTCGACCGAGTTCACGTAGTACGTGTTGTTGAAGATCGGGAGCTCGAATTCGCCCGGCTTGCCGCACACGCCCGGGCCGGTCATGCACGACGTCGAGGTGTCGTCGGCGAGCCCACCCGACCCGGCGATGCACGACTTCGGGCCGATCGTCGAGCTGCCCTGCATCGTCGACGTGCCGTCCGCACCGATCGTGCCGCTGATGACGCCGCCCCAGAAGTACGTGCCCGCCTTCCACAGCGCGGGCGTCAGCGTACCGAGCGTGAGCGAGCCGTCGGTGACCGCGCCGGCGGCGCAGTTGCGCGGTGCGCTCGCGAGGAAGGCCGCCAGATCGAGGGGCCGCACCTTCACCGTGTTGCGCGCGCAGCTCATGTTCGGGATCAGCGGGACGGTGAAGTCCTCGCTGCCGGCGTACTTCTGGACCGCGAGGAACGCGAGCTCGGGGTTGACCGTCACGGTGCCGAACCCCGACACACCGTTCCAGCCGTAGACCTCGACGCCCGACAGCCCGGTCGCCGGGATCGGGATGTTGAACTTGCCGCGCACCTCGGCGAGCAGGTCCGCGTAGGTCGCCGCCGGCTGGTCGAGCGTGAGCTCGATCGAGTTGAAGTCCGCGGTGTCGGCCGGATAGTTCGCGCCGTCGGCGTACATCTCGAACGTGGTCACGCACGAGGTGTCGAAGTTCGCCTGATTCGCGGGCGGCTGGATGTTCAGCGTCACCGCCGGATCGGCGCAGCCGACGAGCACCCCGAGTGCGAGCGCGACGCGCATGGCTAGAACTTCACCTCGGTCGGCGAGCGCTCCATGTACGAGTACGTCGCGAAGCCGGCGGCGGCGACCGCGGCGACGCCGACCCAGAAGTACCAGCGCTCGTAGACCTTGGGCGCCGGCGTCCGGTCGATCACGACGACGCTGCTCGCGCTCACCAGGTTGTCCGGATCGAGCGCCGCGTTGACCAGCTGCGTGATCGACGACGACGACATGTTGTTCTCGAGCATGAACGGCTTGCTGACCTTCTTGCTCTCGAAGTCGTACAGCCGCAACGTCACGCGCTCCTCGTTGCCGTCCTCGATGACGAGCATGCGCTTGCCGCCGGAGATCTTGTTGCTGAGTCGCTGGCCCTGGAGGAGGCGCGCCTTGCCGGGGGCCGCGGTGATCGTCTTGTCGATCAGCGTCGCGGCGCGGTCGCTCTTGTCGGCGGCGTCGAGCGTGAGCGTGATCTTCTCGGTCTTGCCGGCGCGGATCTCGACGAGGTCGGCGTAGGGCGCGCGATCGGGCGCGGTGATGACGACGTAGTGCGGGCCGACCGCCAGCGCGATCTTCTCGTTCGCCGACTGTGCCTCGTGACCGTCGATCCGGATCTGCGCGGTCTCGGGGTCGATGTCGACGCGCAGCTTGCCGGTCTCCTCGACCTCGCGGCGGCCCTTCTTGACCAGCGCGTTCATGCTCGGCGACGCGTACTTCTTGTCGAGCGACCACGCGGGGTTGAACCGGTACGCGGCGCGGAACCAGTCGACCGCGGCCTCGTCCTTGTGCTCCATCGCGTTGATCAGGCCGCGCCACTGCGACAGCTCGGCGAGCGCGGGGATCGGGTCGCCGCTGCCGACGCCCTTCAGGATCCGCTCGACGTCGGCGTCGATGATCTTCATCGCGGTCGGGAAATCGGTGTCGCCGACCGCGTCCTTGATCGCGTCGATGTCGTGGACGAGCACGCCGCGGCCATCGAGCGCGGCCTCGAGGCGGTTCGGCAGCTTGCGGAGCAGGCCGCGCTGGTCGAGCACGCGCTTCAGGCGATCGATCTGGCCGAGGTCGCCGAGCTTGCTGGTCGCGTTCAGGAGGACGAGCTGCTGCTCGGTCGGCTCGGCGGCCTCGTCGTCGTCCTCGTCGACGTCAGCCGCGGGCGCCTTCTTGTCGGCGTAGGCGATCGTCGAGATGCTGCAGAGTGCGGCGACGGCCAGTAGGTTGCGCATCAGTCGATCTCCTTCACGCTGCCGGACTCCAGGTCGACCTTCCACACGCGATTCTTGTTCGCCTCGATCACGAGCGGCCGGCTGACCGACTTGAGCCCGAGATCGTCGTTGAAGATCCGCACGGTGTGCTTGCCGACGGGGAGCGAGAACTTCTTCACCATCGAGACTTCTTGCTGCGCGCCGCCGTCGATCGACGCGTACGCCCACGTCGTGGTCGACAGCCGGAACGTCCCGGTCTGCTTGACGACCGCGGCGGGGTGCTCGTGGATCGGTGCGCGCGTCGGCGGCACGTGGGGTGCCGGGACGGGCGTCGGATCCGGAGTCGGCGCGACGACGGGCGCTGGCGCCGGGATCGGCGCCGGCGTCGGGATCACGATCGGGACCGCGATCGGCTCGACGGTCGTACCGGTCCGAGCGACCGCGACCGGCGTGTCGAGCCCGCTCGGGCCCATCTGCATCGCGACCGCAACACCACCACCGACGAGCACCGCGGCGCCGAGGATGTAGAGGCCCCAGCGCGTGCGCTTCGGCGCGACCGGCTGCGCGACCGAGAACGACGTCGACTTGCTACCCGCGGCGAGCGCGCCCGACGCGCCGCGTGCGGACGTGCCCTCGGCGAACACGCCGGACTCGACGACCGCCGCCGCCTGCTTCGGCTGGCTGAGCAACGAGCGGGTCACGATCGTGTGGCCGCGATCGGCCTGCGTGCGTACGCCGTGTGCCGCGATCGGCGCGGTCGGCATCGCCGGCGCGACCTCGGCGATCGCGGTCGCGAGATCGGACGCGCCCTCGCGGTAGCCGCTGGCAAACCGCTCGTCGGTCAGGGCGTCGATCAGGTCCTTCATGCGCGGGTAGCGCGCGCGGGGATCGATGGCGAGGCAACGCATGCAGATCGCGTCGAGCCCGGTCGGCACGTTCGCGCGCACGACGCGCGGCGGGATCACGCGGAGCGGCTCGCCCGAGC
This sequence comes from Haliangiales bacterium, assembly GCA_038321315.1. Classification (GTDB taxonomy): domain Bacteria; phylum Myxococcota_A; class Polyangia; order Haliangiales; family Haliangiaceae; genus JABFXX01. The sequence continues at coordinate 17,143 of JBBQEX010000006.1, forward strand.
GAGCGTCGGCGGTGACCTGGCGACCGAACGGGTGGACGCCGGTGAGCAGCTCGTACATCACGACGCCGAGTGCGAACACGTCGGAGTACGGCGCGAGCGCCTCGCCGCGCGCCTGCTCCGGCGCCATGTACGCCCACTTGCCCTCGACGCCGAAGCCGGCGCCGCCCTCGCGACGCGCGATGCCGAAGTCGGCGACGCGCACCTCGCCCGAGGTGGTCAGCAACAGGTTCGACGGCGAGATGTCGGCGTGGATGATCGCGCCAGACGGACGGGTGTGCGCGAACTCGAGGCCCTGCGCGGCGGCCGCGAGGACGTAGGTCGCGATCCCGAGCGAGATGCCGCGCTGGCCGCGCGCCTTGATCAGCTGGCGCAGGCTCGGGCCGTCGACGTACTCCATCACGAGGAACACGTCTTCGCCCTCGCGGGCGAGGTCGAGCACGCTGACGATGTTGCCGTGCTGCATGCCGACGAGGATCTTGGCCTCGTCGATCAGCCGCTCGACGAACACGTGGTCGCTGGCGAGCTCGGGCAGCAGGCGCTTGATGGCGACCGGCTTCTGGAACCCGTGGTCACCCATCGAGTGACCGGCGAAAACCTCGGCCATGCCACCAAGGCCGAGCAGCTCGCCGAGCTCGTAGCGCCCCTGGCGCTTCCGATTCGGAGAGTCGGCACACACCGCTCCAATGGTAGTAGCCCCAGCCACGCCGTGCAGTAGTGCAATGGGTGTACCTGCGTTAATCGATCGCCCTCGGTTTCAGGAGTGTTACCCACCGAGTGGGACTGGTTGCACTGATGCGGGGCGTCGAAGGGCGCTTGTGATGGGGCCCGGCGTCCCCACGATCCTGGGGATCGATTACCCTCCGCTCCGTGCAGGCCCCCGACGCCGAGTCCCAGCGAGTCTTCGCCACCGAGATTTTTGCAGGCCAGACGGCCATCGTGACCGGTGGTGGATCGGGGATCGGACTCGCCACGACCCGCGAATTGCTGAGGCTTGGCGCCAAGGTAGGTATCTGTGGTCGAAACCCCGCCAAGCTCGAGGCCGCGCGTTCCGAGCTCGACGCCGGCGACCGGTTGATCGCGACCCCATGCGATATCCGCGAGCCCGCCGAGGTCGAGGCGTTCGCGAAGTCGGTCGCCGCGGCGTGGGGTCGGATCGACATCCTCGTGAACAACGCCGGAGGTCAGTTTCCATCGCCGGCACAGCACATCTCGCCGAACGGCTTCCTCGCGGTGATCAAGAACAACCTCGTCGGCACGTTTCACATGTGCCGCGAGGTCGCGAACGTCGCGATGATCCCGCAGAAGCGCGGGCGCATCGTGAACGTGACGGCGAACGTGTATCGCGGCTTCCCCGGCATGGCGCACACCGGCGCCGCGCGCGCCGGCGTCGAGAACCTCACGATGACGCTCGCGGTCGAGTGGTCGCAGTTCGGGATCCTGGTCAACGCGATCGCACCCGGCATCATCCTGTCGTCGGGCACCGCGCAGTATCCGCCGCAGATCCTCCAGCGCGGCATCGACGAGACGCCGCTCAAGCGCGCCGGGACCGTCGAGGAGGTCGCCGCGTCGATCGTGTTCCTCGCGTCGCCGGCGACGCAGTTCATGACCGGATCGATCCTCCGGCTCGACGGCGGTCAGGCGCTGTGGGGACGCAACTGGGAGATTCCGTGAACCTGGAGCTCGACAAGCAGGTCGTGCTCGTCAGCGGCGCGAGCCGCGGTATCGGGCGCGCGATCGCGCTCGCGTTCGCGCGCGAGGGCGCCTACGTGTCGGGCGTCGCGCGCGGCGCCGACGACCTCGCGACGCTACAAGACGCGCTGTACAAGACCAGCGAGCGCCCGCACCTCACGACGGTCGCCGACGTGTCGACCGCGGCCGGCGCCGATCGCGCGATCCGCGAGACCGCCGGTCACTTCGGCAAGCTCGACATCGTGATCGCGAATGTCGGCAAGTCGTTCGCACGCCACAGCGCGCAGATGACCGACGACGATCTGCAGCAGTCGCTCGACGCGAACCTCGTCGCGTCGGTGCGCGTCGCGCAGCGCGCGGTGCCGATCATGAAGGCGCGCGGCGGCGGCTCGATCGTGATGATCGCGTCGCTGTTCGGTGCCGAGGCAGGCGGCGCGCCGGGCTACAACGCGGCGAAGGCGGCGGTCATCGCGATCGGCAAGGCGATGGCGCGCGACTACGCGAAGGACGGCATCCGCGTGAACACCGTGGCACCCGGATCGATCCGGTTCCCGGGTGGTGGCTGGGATCGCCGCGCGGTCGCGGATCCCGATGGCATCGCGCAGTTCGTCGCGCACGAGATCCCGATGGGCCGGTTCGGCACCGTCGAGGAGGTCGCCGATGTCGTCACGTTCGTCGCGTCGCCGCGCGCGAGCTGGATCACCGGCGCGTGCCTCGCCGTCGACGGCGGACAGTCGCGCGGTTTCTAGGAATAGGTCAGCGACGCGCTCAGTTGTGGGCGCGGGGAGACGCATGAAACAGAGGACTTTGCTCGTCGGGTTGTTGCTGGTCGCGGTGCTCGCGGCGATGTGGTGGTGGAAGACGCATCACGGCGACACACCTGCGACATCGACGGCGACGCAGGCCGTGAACCCGAGCGGGTCCGGCACGACGACCCCGATCCCGACATCGCATGCCGATGGCCCCGCGCACCTGACCGTGACCGTGACCGACGCGAAGGGCCCGATCGCCAAGGCGCAGATCCGGATCGCGCCACGCGATGGCGACGCCGAGCTCGTGGTCGCGCAGACCAACATGGACGGCAACGCGACGATCGAGCTCGCACCCGGCAAGTGGGCGGTCAGCGCGTCGGCGGCGAACCACACGCCCGCCGTCGCCGACACCGCGGTCGGCCCCGGCGAGACCGCGTCGCTCGCGATCGTGCTCGCGACCGGCGGCCGCCTGCTGAGCGGCACGATCAGCGACGCGAGCGGCGGGCCGATCGCCGGCGCGCGGATCGATGCCGCGAAGCTCGGACCGATGGCGCATCCCGAGCACGCGATCGCGATGGCGATCACCGGCGCCGACGGCAAGTATCAGGTCTCGGTCCCCGAGGGGCAGCTGCTCGTCGCCGCGAGCCACGCCGAGTACTCGCCGCAGGCGCGGCACGTCGACGTCGGTCCGACTGGCGCGACCGCGGACTTCGCGCTCGTGCCCGGCGGCGTCATCGAGGGCATCGTGCGCGACGAGAAGACCAAGCAGCCGGTCGCGGCCGAGGTCGTCGCCGCGCGTGACGGCGGCAACCTGATCGCGTTCGCCGAGGCCGGCAAGCGCACGATCAAGACCGGCGCGGATGGCAAGTTCCACATCGGCGGCCTGCGGCCCGGCGGCTACGACGTGTCCGCGCGCGCCGACCTGCTCGTCACGCGGAGCCCGACGCGCGTCGGCCTCGGGGTCGCCGAGCAGGTCACGGACGTCGCGCTGCTCGTCGGCACGGCGCCGGTCGTGCGCGGCAAGGTGATCGGTGACAACCTCGCGCCGGTCGCGGGCGTGCAGCTCGACGCGTTCGGCAGCAACGGCGCTGGCGGTGATCGCGAGATTCGATCGGCCGCCGACGGCACGTTCGCGATCGCGGGTCTGCCTCCGGGTCGCTACTCGATCATGGGTCGCAGCGACACCCAGCTCCCCGATGGCGCGACGCCGGTCGAGGTCGCCGACAAGGACGTCGACGGTGTCGTGGTGCGCGTGCGCGGCGCCGCATCGGTCACCGGTCACGTCGAGCCGCGCCAGGTCTGTGAGGTGCGCTTCGATCTCGACCCGGGCTCGCTGCGCGACGGCTCGATGCCGATGCTGGTCCGCCCGACGACGTCGAAGGACGACGGCACGTTCACGCTCGCGCCGGTCAGCCCGGGCAAGGGCACGATCGCGGCGCGCTGCGCGACCGGCGATCAGGGCGCGATCGCGGTCGGCATCGCGCCGGGTGGTCCCGAGGTGATCGTGAAGGTCACGCCGGGCGCGTCGATCGCGGGCAAGGTCACCGACGGCGACGGCAAGCCGGTGCCCGGCGCGTCGGTGATGGCGTCGACCCAGGCGAGCAGCGAGCACATCGTCGTCGTCAACGGGATGATCACGAGCGGCGCGCAGAGCCTGACCGACGCGAACGGCGCCTACGAGATCCGCGGCCTCGTCGCGGCGACCTATCGGCTCGCGGTCCTCGATCGCGGCAAGCCGATGGCGATGAAGGGCGGCGCGACGGCGACGGCGACGACGGTCGCGGTCGCCGCGGGCGACAAGAAGACCGGCGTCGATCTCGCGGTCGAGCTGCCGAACGGCAAGATCGCCGGCACGGTGACCGGCGCCGACGGCAAGCCGATCGCCGACGCCTGGGTGTCGGTGCACCAGAACCTCGGCGCGATGATGGATTCGATGCACGGCCCCGGCAAAGACGGCGACTCGCAGATGATGGAGATCGAGGCGCAGACCGACGACGAAGGTGACGGCACGAGCGCCAGCGAGCTCGCCCCGGTGCTGACCGATGCGAGCGGTCACTTCGAGATCCGCGGGCTCGGCCACACGCCTTACGACGTCGTCGCCGAGGCGCAACAGGGCAAGCTCCGCGGCCACGCGCTCGGCGTCAAGCCCGACGCGACGATCACGATCGCCGCGCTCGGGTTGACCACGCTGCGCGGCACGGTCCACGCGAGCGGTGCGCTCGGCTTGTTCTCCGTCGAGCTCGACGGCCCGACTCGCGCGCAGCGCAGCTTCGCGTCGGCCGACGGCACGTTCGAGCTCGGCCACGTCGACCCGGGCGCCTACGTCGTCCACGTGACGTCGAGCGCCGGCAACGGCGACGCAAAGGTCACCGTGACCACCGGCCAGGCCGCGACGGTCGACATCACGCTGATCGCGAACGCGATCGTGACCGGCAAGCTCGTCGACGCGGCGGGCAAGCCGGTCGGCAACATCGGCATCGCGGTCGTCCCCGACGCGGGCGACGGTCGCGTCCAGCTCCAGCTCGACGGTCCGCCTCCGACCTCGGGTCCCGACGGCACGTTCCGCGTCGAGGCCAAGGCCGGCAAGGTCATCCTCATCGTGATGACGCCGCCCAAGCCAACCACCAAGCGCGACATCGTCCTCGAGGCCGGCAAGACCTACGATGCCGGCAGCATCACCGTCGGCTCCCCATCACCCTGACGCGGGCGTGGCAAGGGGCCGACGTAGCGCGACGCGGGGCGGATGATTCGGTTGAGCTTGCGCTGCTCGATGACGTGCGCGCACCAGCCGGCGATGCGTGACACCGCGAAGGTCGGCGAGAACAGCGCGCGCGGCAGGCCGATGGCGTCGAGCAGGATCGCGGTGTTGAGCTCGACGTTCGCGCCCATCGGACGCTCGGGATATTTCTCGGCGAGGATGGTGGTCGCGGCGGCCTCGATCGCCCGCGCGAGGTCGAGGCGCGGCGAGTCGAGCTCGAGGTGCGCGATGGCGCGCTCGAGGACAGCCGCGCGCGGATCGCGCACGCGATAGACGCGGTGGCCCATGCCCATGATGCGGCGACCGGCGGCGAGCTCGGCACGCAGCCACGGCTCGGCGTTCGCGGGCGTGGCGATCGCGTCGAGCATGTCGAGCACCGGGCCCGGCGCGCCGCCGTGCAGCGGTCCCTTGAGCGCGCCGACGCCGGCGACCACGGCGGAGACCAGGTCGCTCTGGGTCGCGGCGACGACGCGCGCCGCGAACGTCGACGCGTTCATGCCGTGATCGATCACCGTGACGAGGTAGGTGTCGAGCGCGGCGGTGAACGCGGGCGTCGGGGGCAAGCCGAGCATGCGGAGGTAGTCGGCCGCGTGACCCGCGGTCGGATCGGGCGCGATCGGTGCGTAGCCGCCGCGCCGGCGATGCCACGCGGCGACCAGCACCGCTGCGGCACCGATCGCGGCGGTCGCGTCGGTCGCGAGCTCGCCGGTCGCGCGGAGGTGCGCGAGCCCGGCGCGCAGGGCCTCCATGCCGTCGGCTGCGTCGAGCGCGTCGCCGAGCCGCGGCAGGCGCTCGAACGCGGCCACGCGCGCCGCGCCGAGATCGTGGACCGTGGTGTTCGCCGCGGCGAGCACGCGGGCGACCGCCACCTCGAACGCGATCGTGCCGGCGATCGATTCGACGTCGGCGCCGGCGATCACGAGCCGGCCGCGCGCGCCATCGACGTCCGAGATCGCGGTGTCGGCCACGACGATGCCATCGAGGCCGCTGCTTGCTGGGGTCTGGGTCATGCCTCCGATCTAGGGCGCGCCGGATCATTGATCAACGTTGATTCGACATTGCACTTTGCGATTGAGACCCTCGGAGTTATGGTTGACGCCATGGATCAACCATGGGTGCCAGCGGCCGCCGCCGCGAAGCTCCTCGGGATCCAGCTGCGGACGCTCTACGCGTATGCCAGCCGCGGCCGGGTGCGTAGCGTGGCCGGCGTGCGCGGCAAGGCGCGGCTGTACGCGCTCGCCGATCTCGAGCGGTTGAAGGCGCGGCGCGACGCGCGTTCGGGTCACGGCGCGGTCGCGGCCGGTGCGCTGCGCTGGGGCGAGCCGGTACTCGAGTCGGCGCTCACCGAGCTGACGCCCGAGGGTCCGAGCTATCGCGGCCACCTCGCGATCGCGCTCGCCGCGCGCGGCGTGCCGTTCGAGAACGTCGCCGAGCTGCTGTGGTCGGGTTACCTCGCGGCCGATCCGGTGATCTGGTCGCACGGCACGATGCCGCTCGCCGCGCTCGCGCGCTTCGTGCCGGTCGGTGCCAAGCCCCTCGAGGTCATGTCGCTGCTCGTCCAGGTCGCCGCCCTCGACGATCCGCAGCGCGGCGATCCGCGGCCCGACGCGATCGTGACGCGCGGTCGCCGGCTCGTGCCGCTGCTCGCCGCGGTCCTCGCGCCGGGGCTCACGGCCGCGACGGTGACGCGCGCGTTGACCGCGGGCAGCGTCGCCGCGATCGTGGCGCGCGCGCTCGGCCTCGACGACGACGTCGTGCCGGCGATCGATGCCGCGCTCGTCGTGCTCGCCGATCACGAGCTCAACGCGTCGAGCTTCGCCGCGCGCGTCGCGGCCTCGACCGAGGCCGATCCGTACGCGGTGATCGCCGCGGCACTCGCGACGCTGTCGGGCCGCAAGCACGGCGGCGCGTCGGAGGACGTCACCCGCTTCGTCGACGAGGTCGGCTCGCCGGAGGCCGCACCCGCCGCGGTCGCCGCGCTGCGCGCCAAGGGTCGCGTCCCGCCGGGCTTCGGCCACCCGATCTACGTCGCCGGCGATCCGCGCACCGCGCCGCTGCTCGCCTACGCGCGGGCGAACCTCGAGCGCACGCCGCGCGTCTACCAGAAGCGCGCGCGCACGCTGTTCGCGATCGCGGACCTCGTGCCGGCGCCTTCGGTCGACGTCGGGCTCGCCGCGATGATGACCGTGCTCGGCGCCGCGCCGTCGGCAGGCCCCGGGTTGTTCGCGGTCGCGCGCAGCGCCGGATGGCTCGCGCACGCGCTCGAGCAGCGCACCGCCGGCTTCATGCTGCGGCCGCGCGCGCGCTACGTGGGCATCAGGACGACGACTTGATGCCGCCGGGCGCCGCCGCGTCGTACTCGACCTTGGAGACCGGCAGGCCGCGCAGCACGAGCGTGAGCACCGTGCCGGTGTCCTTGACGTACGTCTTCGGCAGGAACAGGAAGTAGTTCTTCACCGCGTCATCTTCGGCGGGCGGCGTGCCGTGCTTCTCGGTCGCCGGGTTGCCGGTGCACATCCGCATCTTCTCGCCGGGCTTGAGCACGAAGCCCGGATCGATGTTGCCGAGCAGCGACTTCTTCGCCGACCCGCGCCGGCCGACGGTCATGCCGCAGCCGCGCGTGTTGAACGGAGCCTTGCCGTCGTTCTGGATGATCACCCACTCGGAGTTGAGGGTGTCCTCGGAAGTAGCGGGCTTGATCTCGACGAAGCGGATCGCCATGGGCCGCGGACCATACACCGACTTCCCTTGTAAAAAGGCTCGATCCATCGATAATCGCGGCGTGTCAAAAGAGGTGATCTGTGTGGTCGCCGCCGTCATCGAGCATGACGGTCGCTACCTGATCACCCAGCGCAACGCGAACGCCGTGTTGCCGATGTTGTGGGAGTTCCCCGGCGGGCGCGTCGAGCCCGGCGAGGCCGAGATGTCATGCCTCCTGCGCGAGGTGCGCGGCCGCATCGGCGTCGAGGTGATCGTCGGCGCCAAGCTCGGCGAGCACCTCCACGACTACGCGAACTACCAGGTGCAGCTCACGATGTACTCGTGCAAGTTGCCCGCGGAGGCGCGCCCGTATCCGGCGACCGTCGCCGATCTGCGGTGGGTGACGTCGCGTGAATTTCTCGACTACGACTTCCCGCCCGCCGACGAGAAGACGATGTCGAAGCTGCTCGGCCTCGTTCGCAACTAGGCGTCCGTGCTGGTTCGCTCGCTCGCGCTCACGACGGATCTCGGCTTGCTCGCGACCCGCGGCGCGCGGATCGTCGACAAGGGTGACTACGTCGTCGTCGAGACGCCGGATGACCCCGGCTACTTCTTCGGCAACCTGCTCGCGCTCCCGGCCGCCCCGCAGGTCGGCGAGGTCGCGTACTGGATGCGCCGGTTCGCCGAGGAGCTCGGTGGCAAGCCGGCGATCAAGCACGTCACGTTGATCTGGGACGATCCGACGGGCGCGACCGGCGCGACCGACGAGCTCGTCGCCGCGGGCTTCAAGGTCGAGGTCAACGCGGTGATGACCGGCGCGCCTCCACTCGTCGCGCCGACACCCGTCTTGCCGCTGCGTCCGCTCACGCCGACCGAGGTGCGCGATGCGCTCCCCGATCTCGGCTGGACGATGGGCGATCGCCACGACGAGACCTACCGCAGCTTCCTCGCACGACGCGCGACCTGGCACGCGTCGCTCGTCGAGCGCGGCCTGGCGCGATTCTGGGGCGCGATCGATCCGGTCGACGGCATCGTCGCGTCGCTCGGCCTCGTGCCGCTCGGACCGCACCATCGCTATCAGGACGTGCAGACCGTCCCGACGCACCGCAACCGCGGGCTCGCGGCCGCGCTGCTCGTCGCTGCCGCCGCCGAGGCCACGACCCCGGTCGTCATCGTCGCCGAGCCGACCGGCGCGGCCGCGCGGGTCTACGCGCGCGTCGGCCTGCGCACCGTCGAGCACGTCGGCTCGGCGTGTCGCTGGCCGGGCTAGCTCAGCGCGCGAGGCGCGCGATGATGATCGTGATCGTCAGCGCGAGGCCGATCGCGCCGGCGAACACGACGCCGAGCATCCAGGGCGGCAGCACGCGCACCGGGCGCGCAGCCTCGGCCGCCCAGTCGACTGCGTTCGGATACTGCGCACCGACCGGTGACATCAGCTGCGGGTTTGGCCCGGTGAGGAACACGCCGCTGTCGACCTGTGGCTGCTGACCATACGGTCCCGAGCCCTGCCCGTACTGCGGCTGTGGCTGCTGCATCTGGTGCTGCTGCTCGTAGGCCTGACGCGCCTGGTGCTGCGCGTATTGCTGCTCGTACGAGCCGACCTCCTGGGTCGGCGCCGCCGACTCGAACGTCTCGATCGGCGGCCGCGTCGGCGCGAGCGCCGCGTAGTTGGCGCGCGGATCGCCAGGATTGATCGGCGCGGCCGCGAGCGCGGTGCGCTGGAGCTCGGGCGGCGGCGGCTCCTTGACGTCGCTGGTCTCGTCGAGCTCGGCGATCATCGTCGGCAGGTTCGCGAGCTCGGGGAACTTGCCCGGCTGAGGCGACGGTGGGACCGGCGGTAATGGGAGCGGTCCCGATGGCGGCATCTTCGGGCGCGGCGCCTCGACCCTGGTCGGGGCGGGGGTCACCAGCTTGGGCACCGCGATCGACGACGGCTTCGCCGCCACGGTTGCCGGGCGCACGACCGACGGGATCGCCTTGGCGGCCGGCTTCTGCGCCGCCGACTTGTCCATCTCCGCGAGCTTCTCGAGCGGGTTCGCCTCGATGCGCGTGCGATCCGCCGGCATGTCGTCCTCGTCGCCGTCGTCGTCGTCGTCGTCGTCGTCGGTAGCGCTCCGGTCACCGGTCTTCACGCCGAGCCCCGAGATCACGTCGGACAGCGAGCTCTGGCTCTGCCGCATGAGGTCCTGGGTGCCGAGCTCGAGCGACTTGTCGCCCGTCTCGGCCTGGAGATCGAGGGTCTCGATGCGCTTGCCGTCGTCGTCGCTGCCCCACGACATCGCGACCTCGAGCGCCGCCGCCTCGCGGCCCGCGATCAGGTCGCGCATGCGTGCGCCGTGCTCCTCGATCTCCGGCATGAAGCTCTGCTCGAAGAACCGCGCGACGTCGCCGGGGCCCGAGCCCTTGCCGCGGTGGTGCAGGTAGCCGAGCAGCGCGTCGCCGAACGCCTCGGCGGTCGGGTAGCGACCCTCCTTCTCCTTGGCGAGCGCCTTCATGATCACGGCATCGAGCGACGGATCGAGCTCGTGGTTGAGCGACGACGGCAGCGGCACCGCACAGTCGATCACCGCCTGGTACGTCTCGTACGGCGACGGCCGCTTGAACAGGCGCTTGCCGGTCAACAGCTCGTGGGCGATCACGCCGAGCGCGAAGATGTCGGTGCGCCGATCGACGTTCTGCGCCACGCACTGCTCGGGCGACATGTACGCGAACTTGCCCTTGATGGTGCCCGTGCGCGTCTTGGTCTCGCGCTGGTCGGCCTTCGCGATCCCGAAGTCGACGACCTTGGCGACGCCCTCGAAGCTGACGACGATGTTCTGCGGCGAGATATCGCGGTGGACGATGTTGAGGTTCTTGCCGTTGACCGAGCGCTCGTGGGCGTAGTGCAGGCCGGCGCACGACTGCGCGAGCATGTTGAGCGTCAGCGACGCCGGCACCTTGCCGCCCGGGATCCGCTCGGCGACGCGCCGCACGACCATCGCGAGCGACAGCCCGGCGAGGAACTCCATGACCATGAAGTAGCGGCCGTCCTGCTCGCCGAGCTCCATCGTCTGCACGATGTTCGAGTGGTCGAGGTGCGCCGCGATGCGCGCCTCGTCGAGGAACATCTTCACGAAGTCCTGATCGTCGTTCAGGTGATCGTGGAGACACTTGACGACGACGTACTTCTCGAACCCGGCCGCGCCATCGATGCGCGCGAGGTAGATCTCGGCCGTACCACCGAGCGCGAGCAGCGCCAGGATCTCGTACTTGCCGAGTCGCTTCCCGATCAGCGACCCTGCCCCAGCCGGAATGCCGGACATTACGCTGAATTGTAACTGGCTACGTCTGCCGCGTCGAGTCGCCGCCTACAGCTCCATGATCTCTTTCTCTTTGGCCTTCGCGACGTCGTCGACCATCAGGATGTACTTGTCCGTGAGGTCCTGCGTCCGCTTCTCGCCGTCCTTGCGCTGATCCTCGGTGATCTGCTTGTCCTTCTCGGCGTCCTTGATCATGTCCATCGCGTCGCGCCGGGCCGAGCGCACGGCGACGCGCGCCTCCTCGGTCTGCTTGCCGACGGTCTTCGCGAGCTCCTTGCGGCGCTCGTGCGTCAGCGGCGGAATCGGGAGCCGCACGAGCTCGCTGTCGGAGACCGGGTTGATCCCGAGGTCGCTCGCCCGGATCGCCTTGTCGATCACCGCGATCATCGCCTTCTCCCACGGCTTCACCGTGATGAGGCGAGCGTCGACGACCTGGATCGTCGAGACCTGGTTCACCGGCGTCGGCGTGCCGTAGTAGTCGACCTTGATGCTGTCGAGCATCGCGGTGTTCGCGCGCCCGGTGCGGATCTTCTGGAGGTCGCGCTTGAACGAGTCGACAGCCTTTTTCATGCTGTCTTCGGCGTCAGTCGTGATGTCGTTGATCATCTGGGGCCCTCATTGTACCTGCGCCCAGCCGGAGGCCGGGCTTGCTCAATTTGCGAATCGCGTCTCTTGGTTATCGCGGACGATCGTCGTGCCGATCGGCTCGCCGGTCACGACGCGCTGGATGTTGCCACGCGCGGCGAGCTCGAACACGACGATCCGCATCTCGTTGTCGCGGCAGAGCGCGAACGCGGTCGCGTCCATCACCTTCAGGTTTTTCTGCAGCGCGTCGCTGTAGGTGACCTGCGAGTAGCGCTTCGCGTCCGCGTGCTTCTTCGGATCCTTGTCGTAGACGCCGTCGACGTTCTTGGCCATCAACAGGATCTCGGCGCCGATCTCGATCGCGCGCAGCGACGCCGCGGTGTCGGTGGTGAAGAACGGATTGCCGGTGCCGGCGCCGAAGATCACGACGCGCCCCTTCTCGAGATGGCGGATCGCGCGCCGCCGGATGTACGGCTCGGCGAGCTGCGAGATCGGGATCGCGGTCTGCACGCGCGTGACCACGCCGCACTTCTCGATCGCGGACTGCAGCGACACCGCGTTCATCACGGTCGCGAGCATGCCGACGTAGTCCGCGCTCGCGCGGTCCATGCCCTGCGCCTGCGCACCGCGGAAGATGTTGCCACCGCCGACGACGACGGCGACCTCGACCCCGAGCTTCACGGCATCGGCGATCTCGTTGGCGACCATCGACAGGATCTCGGGGTTCACCCCGAAGGCCTGCGATCCCATGAGGGCCTCACCCGAGATCTTGAGGAGGACGCGCTTGTAGGCGGGCTTTCGATCCGTCATGGCCGGCGGACCTTATCACCTGGCCGTCGCCCACGCCGCGTCACCCTTCGCCCACTGCGTGATCCAGTCCGCCAGCTTGACGCCGCCCGGTGTCGAGAGGGTCCCCGCGCTGCCAAGCATCGTGTGGTTCGTGCCCGCGAGCACGAACGCGTGGGTGTTCGCGCGACCGTACTGGTTCGCGAGCAGCGTGTTGGTCGCGTCGACCAGCGAGCCCGTGTAGCCGAAGTACTGCTTGATGACCGCGTCGTCGTCCCAGGTCAGGAGCCCGATCCGCGCGCCCGGATGTGCGGTCGCGATCGTGTCGATCACCTTCGGAAAGTCGGTGCCGCAGCCGGTGCAGCCCGGCGGGAACTGCAGCGTCCACGCGGTCTGCCACGTCTGGTACGCGGCGAGCACCGGCACGAACGGCGAGCTGTCTTGCAGCACGTGGATGTCGACGCTCGGCCACGCGGTCGCGAACCGATGCTGGTTGAACGTCGCGCCGTAGCCGCCGGCCGACGAGCCCGACACCCAGATCCGCGTCAGCCCCGGCAGCGTCGCGTGGAGCGCATCGACGAACGCCTGCGTGTTGGTCCCGCCGGTGTGGTGCACCGTGTGGCCCGCGGCGTAGTCGCGCGTCGCGATGCCGGCGTGCAGGTCGCCGGTGCAGTACGGGATCCACACGAGCGTCGCCTGGCCGAACACGTTGCCCGCCGATCGATCGGCCGGCGCGGTGCCGATGTCGGTCGCGAACGTCGCCGCGGTGTACGTGGTCTCGATGTTGACCGAGGTCTTCAGCGTGAAGCACGTGTTGTCGTCCCAGCACGCGCCGCCGCCCTCGAAGTACACCAGCATGTCGCCGCTCGGCGCGGGCGGGAAGTTGATGCCGAACCCCGCCGGCGTGCCGTTCGCGCACGTCGTGCCCGGCATCTCGATCCAGGTCCACTGGTTCGCCGGCGCGGTGATCACCTTCGCGTCGACCCCAGGTGAAGCCGCGTCGACCGCTGCGTGCGAGCCGTCGTTCCCACACGCGGTGAGCAGCGCGAGCAACGTCCAGGATCTCATCGCGAAAGTGTAACCGATTGACAACCGGGTCGACGAAAGTCCACAACCGGCGCGCGGGTCGTGCCGACGCCGGTGTCACGCGCCGAATTCGTGGGGACGGCGATCATGCTGTACGGCGGTGCCGCGCTGGCGAGCGTCGTCGGCGGTGCGATCGTGGTGTCGGATCACGCCGACGCCGGCGTGATGGTGTGCGCCGCGCTGATGATCCTCGCCTGGAAGCTCTGGCTCCGCCGTCGCGCGCGCTGACTCAGCCCCTGCTGAAGATCTTGCGCAGGCTGGCGAGCAGGTTGTGGTGCGTGTTCGGATCGCCGGCCTCCTCGTGGGGCGGCGCGGTCTTGAACCGCTTGCTCTGGCGCAACAGCATCGTCAGCTCGTTGGCGTCGAACCACACGCCGTGCTCGGCGCAGCGATCGAGCTCGACGTTGCCGAGGTTGACCATCTGCATCGCCTGCTTGCACTCGGCACACGGCCGCGCCTTGTCGGCCTCGCGCGGCGCCCACGCGAGCTCGACGAGCGTCGCGTTGCGTTGCTCGAGGATCCCGACGAGCGTGGCCTCCGGGATCCACGCGCCGTCGCACGTCTTGCAGCGATGCGTGCCACCGGCCTCGACGAGCGAGGCGCCGTCCTTCGGGCATTCCATGGTCGGAGTCTAGTACGACTTCGCCCAGACGACCCGCTTCGCGCTCGGCTCGCCGGTGAACGGACAGGTCCCGGGCTCACCGGGCTCGAGCGGGATGCAGCGCACGGTGACCTTCAGGTCGTCCTTGATCTTGGCCTCGAGCGCGGGGTCGCCGTTGAAGTGCGCCCACGCGAAGCCGGCGTGGATCGCGGTCGGATCGCTCGGCTTCTTCTTCGCGGGCTCCTTGAAGTACTCGTAGAACGCTTCCTTGGTGTCGATCACCTTCGAGTGCTCGGCGCGGAACGCCTTCGCGCGCTCGAGCAGCGAGCGCTGGATGTCCTCGAGCGTGGCGAGCATCGTCCCGACGATCTGATCGCGCGGCATCGGCGCCGGCTTGTCGGCCTGCTTGTCGCGGCGGGCGAACATCGCGACCGCGCCATCGACGTCGCGCCCGCCAACCTCGAGCCGGATCGGCACGCCTTTCCTGACCCACTCCCACTTCTTGTCGCCGGGCGACAGATCGCGGAGATCGAGCTCGACGCGCAGCTTGGCGTCGTCGTAGCGCAGCGCGCGCAGCTCGGCGGCGAGCGCGTGGCAGTACGCGAGCACGCGCTCGCGATCCTCGGGCACGCGGAGGTGCGGAATGATCACGACGTGCTTGGGCGCGAGCCGCGGCGGGCACACCATGCCGTCGTCATCGGCGTGCGTCATGATCATGCCGCCGACCAGGCGCGTCGACACGCCCCACGACGTCGTCCACGCGAACGCGATCTCGTTCTTGTCGTTCGAGAACTGGATGCCCGACGCCTTCGCGAAGTTCTGGCCGAGGAAGTGCGAGGTGCCGGCCTGCAGCGCCTTCCTGTCCTGCATCATCGCCTCGATGCAGTAGGTCGACACCGCGCCGGGGAACCGCTCGCCGGCGGTCTTCTCGCCCTGGATCACCGGCATCGCCATGTAGTCCTCGGCGAACGTCGCGTAGACGCCGAGCATCTTCATGGTCTCCTCGACGGCCTCCTCGGGAGTCGCGTGCGCGGTGTGTCCCTCCTGCCACAGGAACTCGGTCGTGCGCAGGAACAGGCGCGTGCGCATCTCCCAGCGCACGACGTTCGCCCACTGATTGATGAGGAGCGGCAGGTCGCGATAGCTCTGCACCCACTTGGCGAAGCTCGCGCCGATGATCGTCTCCGACGTCGGCCGCACGACGAGCGGCTCCTCCAGCTTGCCGGCCGGCTCGAGCTTGCCGTCTTTCATCTCGAGCCGGTGGTGCGTGACCACGGCCATCTCCTTCGCGAAGCCCTCGACGTGCGTCGCTTCCTTCGCGAAGTACGACAGCGGGATGAACAGCGGGAAGTACGCGTTCGAGTGCCCGGTGTCCTTGAACATCCCGTCGAGCACGCGCTGGACGTTCTCCCACAGCGCATAGCCCCACGGCTTGATCACCATGCAGCCCTTGACGTCGCTGTTCTCCGCGAGGTCCGCGGCGGCGACGACCTGGAGGTACCAGTCCTGATAATCGGCGGCGCGGGTCTTGGTGATCTTCTGCGTGCTCATCGAGCACGCTGTGTACCGCAGCCACGCCCCGCGGTCTCGAAATACGGCCGTGCGGTGGCGCGTTGCAACCCCATGCGCGTCCTCCTGGCAGGCTTGATCGTCGCGATCTCGACCCCCGTGTTTGCGGACGTCAAGCTGCCGCTCTTGCCGGTCGAGGAGGGCGCGCTCGGCTCGTGGGCGGACGACGAGGTCCACTGCGATCGCGAGGTGTTCGTGACCCGCAAGCTCGAGGTCAAGGGCGCGAAGTTCGTCGCGGCGCACGACTGCGGGACGAGCGATCAGGACGGCTACCTCGCGATCTCCCGCGGCAACGACAGCTTTCGGCTGCGCGCCGGCACCGTCGCGTACTTCGGCGCCAACATGACCGACGCGCCGCAGCGGTTATCGATGCTGCTCGATAGCTTGACGACCGGCACGTTCGCCGACAAGTCCGTGGCGGTCGTGTACCGGATCGACCTGAAGGACGCCAACGTGTGCACGAAGCCCCGCTGCGGCCACGACGCGCTGGTGCACCGCCAGATCATCGTCGCGTGCACCGTGCCGACCGGCACGATTCCGACGCCCCGCTGCGCCAAGGTCGAAGAGGCCTGTGCCGGCGCAGCCCGAGCGACGCGAGCAGCTCGCGTCATGGAGAACTGCGTCGCGCCGGTGCTCGCGAGCGGCGTCTTGACCGTCGGGTCGGCTCGCTACACGTTCGAGTAGTCAGCGGCAGTCGGGGTACGAGCGAACGCCGTCGAGATCGAAGAACCACATGCCGTCGTGCAAGAAGCCGATCGTGGCGACGACGTTGTCGGTCGCGACACCCTCGGCCTTCGCGAGCTCCCAGATGTGCGCGAGCGTGCACCGCGGCGGCGCGCGCAGCTTGGTGTTGCAGAGGCCGGTGAGGACGGCGGCGGACGCGCCCTTCGGCGTGACCTCGACGACGACGCGACAGTAGAGGTCGACCTCGACGTTGCGCGGCACGTCGGGCGGCCGCACCGAGTGCGCCGGCGAGCGAAACTCGAAGTACGACGTGTGATCCTTGTTGACCGTGAGGTCGACGCGCCCGTTCGGCCAGACGTCCTCGTACATCTCGAATTCGGTGAATCCGGCGTCGGGCAGCAGGCGCTTCGCGAGCGCCTCGGCCTTGGGCAGGTACGCGATCGGATCGAACTGCCGCGGGTTGTAGTCGGCGGGCACGTCGAGCGATCGGATCCCGGTCTGCGTCAGCTTGACGTTGCCTTCGATGGTCACGCCGGTCGGCGGCGGCGGCGTCGGCGTCGGCGTCGGCGGCGTCGTCGGCGGCGGCGGCTTCGGCGCATGGGGTGGCACCGGCATCGCGTCCGGCTCGACCGCCGCGACGACCACGGCCGCATCCACCGCGACGACCACCGCGGAGCCCGGCGCGACCGAGACCGCTGCCCGCTCGCCGCTGCGGGTGACGACCGCGATCACGGCGACCGCGATCGCGACCGCAGCGACGAGGATCCCGATCCACAGCCCCTTCCGGCTGGTGACCACCGTCGGCGACGCCGGTGGCATGTGCGACGGCGTCGGCGTCGGGAAGGCCGGCTGGATCGACGAACGACCCACGCGGCGCGTCGACAGCGACCGCCACTGCTCCGGCGGCAACGCGGCCGAGGCTTGCTCGAGGGCGATCGCCATCGCCTCGGTCGAGGCGAAGCGATGCGCCGGATCCTTGGCGAGCGCGATCGCGATGACCTGCTCGATCGCCTCCGGGAGATCCGGTCGGAGCGTGCGCGCGAGCGGGGGTGCCTGCTCGAGGTGCGCGCGCATGAGCTCGAACAGCTGCGCGCCGGTGAACGGGACGCGGCCGGTGACCGCTTCGAACAGCACGATGCCGGCGGCGTAGATGTCGGTGCGCGCATCGGAGTTGCCGGCGCCGGTGATCTGTTCGGGCGCCATGTACGCCGGCGTGCCGAGCAGCGCGCCGGTGCGCGTGCGCGGCGAGCGCAGGTCGCCGAGCCCGGGTGCGAGCTTGGCGATGCCGAAGTCGAGCACCTTCGCGTGGCCCTCGCCGGTGATCAGGATGTTGTCGGGCTTGAGGTCGCGATGGACGATGCCGATCGCGTGCGCCGCGCCGAGCGCCGAGAGGACCTCGAGCATCGCGCGCACGACGCCGCCGATCGGCGCCGGGCCCTGGCGCACGAGGTCGCCGAGCGTCGAGCCTTCGACGAACTCCATGACGATGTACGGGCGCCCGTCGGGCAGGCGCGCGAGATCGAGCACGCTCGCGATGTGCTCGTGGCGGATCAGGTTGACCGCGCGCGCCTCGGCGAAGAACCGCTCGAGCAGCTCGGGGTTCTCGGCGCACTGATCGGACAGCACCTTGACGGCGACGCGGCTACCGATCTCGGGCTGGACACCGAGGTAGACCTTGCTCATCCCGCCGGCGCCCAGCACGCGATCGAGGCGGTAGCGCCCGACCGTCGTGCCGATCAGCGCGTCCTCGGTCATGGTACGGAGCTTTCGCGAGCTCGCCTCGACTCGATCATGACTTGCCGCGGAGCCGGAACAGACACTGGCGCGCGCGCGTGATCGACAGGCTCGAGGTCTCGTCGCCCGCGACGTCGGCCATCGGCTTCTTCTCGAGCTCGTCGATCGCGACGCCGACGCCGTCGACGCACGCGAGCGTGCGGCACGCGCACGCGCGACCGTGGAGCTCGGTCGCGAGCTTCTGCCAGCTCGCGAGATCGAAGCGCAGCGGCGCGTCGAGCGGCGGTGGATCGGTGGAGTCGTAGTCGTAGGCGAACGCGGGCTCGTCGAGGCGCGGTGGGCAGTTGCGATCGCGCGACTGACACGACTCGAGCGCGGCGATGAAGCGACGGCGGACCGCGAGATCGGCGACCGCGGTCATGACGTCGGCGCCGCTGGTCTCGAGGTCCGCGATCGCCCGCTCGGCCTTGGCCTCGCGACCCCGCTCGGCGATCAGCGCGCGCTCGAGCTCCGGCTTGGCATACGCAGGCACGAAGTCGTCATCGCTCGCGAGCCCGACTGACGTGTGTTCGCCGTTATCGGTCGTCGGCCGCGGGTGATACGTGTCGGTGTGACCACAGGCAACGGTCAGCACCGTAAGTGCCACGAACGGCCGCATCGATCCCATCGATCCCTAGGGTAACCGCGTAATTGGCGTGCTACCACCACCGTGAATCCCTAGCTGGCCTCCAGCGTCGAATCGCACAGGTGCTGACATGATCGATTTCATCGGAATCCTGACCCGGGCACTCCTCGGCCTTGCCCCTGCCCCGCACACCCCCGCGATCGTCACGACCGCGCCACTCGTCGCGACGCCGGGCGCCGGCTCCGGGGTCGGCGAGGTCGCCGCGCTGAGCGCCGCGGACACGATCGACAAGGTCCAGGCCTTCTATGCCGGCATCAAGCAGGTCAGCGCGCAGTTCCGCCAGGTCGTCGACAACGCGACCTACGGCACCAGCAAGACGAGCGACGGCAACGTGTTCATCTCCAAGCCCGGCAAGATGCGCTGGGACTACATGGAGAAGGTGACGACGAAGGGCAAGGTCGCCGTGCAGGTCACCAAGAGCTTCGTGTCCAACGGCACGTACCTCTACGTCATCGAGCACGCCAACAAGACGGTCTCGAAGAAGAGCCTCGACCAGAACCTGATGCCCGTCGCGGTCAGCTTCCTGTACGGCAAGGGCGACTTGAAGGCCGAGTTCACGCCCGAGCTCGACACCACCGGCAAGTACGGCGCGAAGGGCGATGTCGTCCTCAAGCTCACGCCGAAGAAGCCGTCGGCGCAGTACAAGAACCTCTACCTCGTCGTGTCGGGCGGTGACTACCACGTCTCGCAGTCGGTGATCATCGATGCGAACGGCGGCACCAACCACTTCCGGTTCTTCGCGCCCGACTTCAAGAAGGCGATCACCGACAAGTGGTTCGAGTTCGACAAGTCGAGCGTGCCTGACTACCGCATGGTCGATCTCGATCAGCAGCAGCAGGGTTCGGGCTCCGGCTCGGCAAGATGATCGCGCTCGTCGTGCTGGCGCCGACCGCCGCGCAGATCGTCGCCGATGTCCAGGCGCACTACGCGAAGCTCCAGCAGCAGACGTCGACCTTCACGCAGGTCACGACCGACGCCACGTTCGGCCGCACGGTCACGAGCGACGGCACGGTCTACGTCCAGCGGCCCGACCTCGTCCAGCTGGACTACTTCCCGAACACCAAGGGCAAGACCCACAAGCAGATCGTCGTCGACGGCAAGGTCGTGTGGTCGATCGACTTCGCGAACAAGACCGTCCAGCACGTGCCCGTCGCGGCGAACGCGAAGCTGCCGGTCGCGCTCGGCTTCCTGACCGGCGCGAGCTTCGCCAAGGACTTCGAGCTGAAGCTCGTCGATCCGACGACCGTCGAGCTCGCACCCAAACATCCGAGCGCCGAGGTCAAGACGCTGCGGCTCGTCGTCGATCGCAAGGACTCGCACGTGATCACGTCGACCATCGTCGACGCGCACGACAACTCGACCGCGTTCACGTTCGGACCGCCGAGCGACGCCAAGATTCCCGCGAGCAAGTTCGTGTTCGACCCCAAGCAGTATCCCGGGTTCCAGATCGCGCCGTAGACTGCGCGCATGGACGTCAAGTTCGTCGACGCGAACGGCCTGCGGTTCGGCTATCTGGAGCAAGGCGTTGGCCCGCTCGTGCTGCTCGTCCACGGCTTCCCGGACACCGCGCACACGTGGGACACGACGCTGCCGCGACTCGCCGCCGCCGGCTATCGCGCGGTCGCACCGTTCACCCGCGGCTATCACCCGACCGCGATCCCGGTCGTGCCTGCGTACGGCCCACCCGCGCTCGCCGGCGACGTGATCGCGCTGATCGACGCGCTCGGTGGCGGGCCCGCGATCGTCGTCGGTCATGACTGGGGTGCGCTCGCCGCGTACGCCGCCGCCGCGCTCGCGCCCGACAAGCTGCGCCTGATCGTGACGCTCGCGATCCCGCACCCCGCGACGATCGTGCCGACGCCACGGCTCGCGTGGACGATGCGCCACTTCCTCGCGCTGCGCAGGACGCGCGCCGCCGAGGTCGTCGCGCGCGACGACTTCGCGATGGTCGACACGCTGTGGCGCCGGTGGTCGCCGGCGTGGCAGGACATCCCCGCATCGGAGACCGCGGCGGTCAAGGTCGCGTTCGCCGCGCCAGGCTCGCTGGACGCCGCGCTCGGCTACTACCGCGCGATGCGCGTCCGCCAGCATCCGCTGCTGAAGCGGCAGGTCACCGTGCCGACGATCGCGTTCGCCGGTGAGCACGACAACATCGCGCCGCGCGCGTACGAGAAGGCGCGCCGGATGTTCGCCGGCCCGTACCAGGTGATCCAGATGCCCGGTGGGCACTTCATGCACCGCGAGCACCCCGCGCACTTCCTCGACGCGCTGGTCGGCGCGCTCGCCGAGTTCAGCGGTAGGGCGAGTCCGGCGTGAAGTCGACGACCTCGGTCATGAACTCCGGGCCGATCGGGATCTGCGCCGCGGTGTGGCAGTACCACTCGACGAAGTCGCAGCTCATGCACACCCACGCCTCGAGAATGCCCTGGCCGCGCCTGACGTCCGGCAGGTTGACAACCTTGTCCTCGACCCGCCCCGGCCGATGCGTCAACGCCATCGGCGCGGCGACATCCTTCACGTAGCTCCCGTCCCACACCTTCACGTTGTACGCGCTGTACTCGCGTGGGATGGCGCGCACGAACTTCATCCCGCTGCACTTGCTGCATCCGCGCGGCGGGCGGGTGACCTCCGGCATCGGGATGATCCCGAGGCGGTCGCAGCACCCGACGCAGATCCCGGCTTTCGACAGCACGGTGTCGTGACAGATCTTGCAGACGATGTCGGCCATCCGCCGAGCTTACAGGCTCGCGTTGGGCTCGGTCGCGATCGCCCGGGCCGGCATCGGCGGCACCTCGACGATCGGCGTCGAGCCGCCGTGGGCGCGCTGCTCGTTCTCGACGATGGCCGCGGCGGCGAACCGGCGCAGGTCGGCGAGCACGTCGTCGCCGAGGTCGGGCGCGAACTTCGACGTCGCGGTCGCCGCGAGGCGCGCGAGCTTGACGTCCTTGTGCCACTGGTTCGTGGCCTGCGACGCGATGATCGAGCGGCGCGTCGTGAACATCAGCGTGCCGGTCTTGACGTCGAACATCGTCGCCTCGATGTAGCCGTAGACCTCCTGATGCTGGCCCGGCAGGAACAGCGCGCCGAGCACGGTCGCGTAGCCCCACGCCCACGCGTTCCACATCGAGTCCTTGCCGAGCACCTCGCGGTACAGCATCACGTAGCGCAGCCGGTAGCGCGCGGCGTTCTCGCGCAGCGCCTCCATGCCGAGCGAGCCCGACGGGATCACCATCGTCTGCGTGACGAGCGAGAACGCCGGATCCTGGCGCAGCCGCTTCACGAACGAGTTGAGCCCCGACGGCACGCCGTGATCGGGACCGGGGCCGCGCCAGTCGGTCGCCGTCGAGATCGGGATCACGCCGACGCGCGCGGGGAGCTCGAGCTCGATCGGCGCGGCGAGGATCTTCTGGAGCGCGTCCTCGGACAGCTGGCCGCCCGGATCGCGCGCGAACAGCGAGCGATCGAGCGGCTGGGGCGTCGCCGGCTCCTGCGCCGCCGCGGCCATCGGCGCCGAGGCCATGTGCATCTTCGCGCCGCAGCCGGCGCCGGAGAGCAGACAAACGACGAGCAATGCGGCCGAGAGGCCGCGCGAACCGGTCACCATAAATCAGGCTCCTTGCCGCGGTCGAATAGGCCGACGCGGTACGCCCATGTAACGCCGGGCAACGGCCCCGCTTACGCTAGAGTTCGCGCATGAAGTCACATGCCCGCCAGGCGCCACCCAAGGGCCCGGTCGTCGTCGTGGTCATGGACGGCATCGGTCGCGGGGCCGGCGACGAGGCCGACGCGGTCGCGATCGCCGCCACGCCGACGCTCGACCGGCTGTGGGTGCCCGGCGCACGTGCCGAGCTGCGCGCGCACGGCAAGGCCGTCGGGCTGCCGTCCGATGACGACATGGGCAACAGCGAGGTCGGCCACAACGCGCTCGGCGCCGGCAAGATCTACGCACAGGGCGCGGTGCTCATCGGGCGCGCGATCGCGAGCGGCGCCATCTTCACCGGCGAGACCTGGCAGACCGTCGTGCGGCGCGGCGCGACCGGAGCGGTGCACTTTCTTGGCCTCCTGTCCGACGGCAACGTCCACGCGCACCTCGATCACCTCGAGGCGCTGATCACCGCGGCGGCGCAGGCCGGTTGCAAGAAGCTCTACGTCCACGCGCTGCTCGACGGCCGCGACGTGCCGCCGCACAGCGCGCTGATCTATCTCGATCGCATCGAGCGGTTCCTCGCCGGCGTGCGCGCGAGCGGCGCCGATGCGCGGATCGCGACCGGTGGCGGGCGGATGTACATCACGATGGATCGCTACGAGGCCGACTGGGCGATGGTCGAGCGCGGCTGGCACCTCCACGTGCTCGGCGAGGGCCGGCAGTTCGCGTCGGCGAGCGAGGCGGTCGCGACGCTGCGCGCCGAGAAGCCCAACATCATCGACCAGGATCTACCGGCGTTCGTCGTCGGCGATCCGGTGCCGATGCGCGATGGCGACGCGTGCGTGCTCTACAACTTCCGCGGCGATCGCGCGACCGAGATCGCGCGCGCGTTCGACGACGAGACGTTCACCAAGTTCGATCGCGTGCGCCACCCCGACGTGTTCTTCGCCGGGATGATGGAGTACGACGGCGACCTCCACATCCCGAAGCACTACCTGGTCACGCCTCCCGCGATCGAGCGGCCGATGGGGGAGCTGCTCGCCGGCGCGCACGTCAGCCAGCTCGCGATCTCGGAGACCCAGAAGTACGGCCACGTGACCTACTTCTGGAACGGCAACCGCAGCGGCATGTTCGACGACGGCACCGAGACCTACATCGAGATCCCGAGCGATCGCGTGCCGTTCGAGCAGCGGCCGTGGATGAAGGCCGCCGAGATCACCGATCGCCTGATCGCGGAAATTCGCACCGGGAGACATCGGTTCGCTCGGGTGAACTATGCCAACGGCGACATGGTCGGCCACACCGGCGCGTTCGACGCGACCGTCCTCGCGGTCGAGACCGTCGACCTCCAGCTCGCGCGCCTCGCCGCTGTGGTGGAGGAACAGCAAGGAATCCTCGTGGTTACAGCCGACCACGGCAACGCCGACGAGATGTTCCAGCGCGACAAGGCCGGCCGTGTCTTGCGTGACAAGACCTCGGGGCAACCCGTGGTAAAGACAAGCCACACGTTGAACGCCGTGCCATTCTCGATCCACGACCCCAGCCGCGGCGATCGCTACGAGATCGACCCGGCTGTGGCCGCGACCGCCGGCATCGCGAACGTGACGGCGACCTGTCTGGAGCTCCTGGGCCTCGAGCCCCCTGATGACCTGGAACGTTCTCTCTTGAGGTTTCGATAACGATGTCCACGAGCACGAAAGCCCTGATCGGTGTCCTCCTGGCCGGAACGGTCGGCATCATCATCTTCCTGTTCGTCCACCTGTCGGGCAGCGACGGCCGACCCGGCCTGTCGGTCGGCTCCAAGTCGGCGGCCGCGGGCTGCGTCAAGGGACAGAAGGAGTGCCTCCCCGACGTCAACTACGTCGACACCAGCGGCAAGGCGTACACGGCGCAGTCGCTGAACGGCAAGGTCGTCGTCGTGAACTTCTGGGCGACGTGGTGCAAGCCGTGTCAGCACGAGATTCCGGCGCTGTCGAAGTCGTACGACAAGTACAAGGCCAAGAACGTCGTGTTCCTCGGCGTGATGACCGACAACGCCGACGACGACTCGCTGCTCAACTTCGAGTCCGATCACGAGATGACCTACCCGGTCGTGCGCGCGAGCTCGGACATCCTGGTCTCGTACAACTATCCCGAGTCGCTCCCGACGACGTTCGTGTTCGATCGCGGCGGCAAGCAAGTGTTCAGCAAGGTCGGCGGCATCTCCGAGCGCGAGCTCGCCGATCTGATCGACCCGCTCGTTCGCTAGAAGCGCGCGGTGAGGCCGACGGTTGGAACGGCGCGATCGCCGAGGCCGCGCGCCATGCCGACCGACGGCGTCATGTAGATGCCGTGCTTGGCGTTGTAGCGATCGACCGCATCGGCCGTGTCGTTGATGTCGTACGCGACCGCGCCGACGTAGCCGATCGCGCCGAGCCCGATCACGACGATGCCCTGCTGCGTGAGGCCGGAGCACTGCGACTCCGTGCCGCTCTGCTGGCAGCGCTTGGTCGACGTCATCTCGAACGCGCCGAACGCGATCATCGCGCCGGCGACCACGCGACCGGCCATGCCCCAGGTCAGGTAGTCGTGCGCGTAGTACTGGCCGAGCGACGGCGTCACGATCGACGTCGCGAGCCCGGTGATCAAGAGGGGTGCGTTGGCGACCTCGTCGTAGTTGTTGAGGAACAGGCTGGCGAGCACGAGCCCGCTCGACACCGCGGTGCCGACGCCGGCGAGCGCCTGGCCGACCGCGCGCGACTTCATGGGTTGCGGCTCGGCGTGGGCGGTCGCCGCCGCGAGCAGCACCGCCGCGACGAGGAGCTTCACCGGACCTCCGCGGCGAGCTCGGTCGACGCGAACGTGCCGAACATGCCCCCGGTGTGGACGAACGCGACCGCGGTGCCGAACCGCGCCGGATCGCGCGCGAGCTCCTGGACCACGCCGTGGAACGCCTTGCCGGTGTAGACCGGATCGAGCACGACGCCGTCGGTGCGGCAGACGTCGCGGATCGTGGCGAGCTCCTCGGGTCGGCTGCGCGCGTAGCCGAGGCCGACGTGGCCGTCGATGATGTCGATGTCGGCCGAGGTGACGTCGGCGCCGAGCTGCCAGCGCCGCTCGGCATCCGCGCAGATCGCGCCGATGCCGTCGACGAAGTAGCGGCGGTCGTCGCACACGTTGACGCCGGCGACCTTGATGCCGCGCGCCGCGAGGCCGAACAATTTTGCCCCGAGGATGAGGCCGGCGCCGGTGCCGCCCGAGCCGCAGGCGTAGACCACGGTGACCGGTTTTTGCGGCGACGCGATGTCGGCGAGATCGTCGGCGAGCTCGCGCATCGCGCGGATGTAACCCCAGCTGCCGAGCGCGTTCGAGCCGCCCTCGGGGACGATGTACGGCCGGCCGCCGCGCGCGCGGATCGCCTCGGCCTCGGCCGCCATCAGCTCGTTGCGCTGCTTCCAGGCCGGCCGCGTGATCCACTTGATCTCGGCGCCGACGAGCCGATCGAGCAGGATGTTGCCGGTCGCCGGCGGTGGGCGCGCCGGATCGTCGCAGCGCAGCACGATCACCGGCTGCATCCCGAGCTGGACCGCGGCGAACGCGGTCGCGCGCGCGTGGTTCGACTGCTCGCCGCCGCACGTGATCACGTGGGTGGCGTCGGCCGCTTTTGCCTCGGCCATCAGGTACTCGAGCTTCCGGACCTTGTTGCCCATCAGCTCGCTGCCGGTCTGGTCGTCGCGCTTCAACCAGATCCGCACGCCCGACGGCGCGGTGCGCAACCAGTGGCCGCGGGTCGGCTGGTTGGCGAGGGGGACGCGGGCGGGCTCGCGGTCGTGAAGCTTCATGAGTTGCCTAGGATCTTGATCGCGACGAAACAGCCGAGCACGACGAGCATGAGGACGACGCCGATGATCCCGACCGCCTTGCGGCTGCGACCACCGAGCTGGCGATAGGCGTCGTCGGCGAACGCGGCGTCGGCGCGGGCGATCGCGGCCCAGTCGACCGCCGGCGTGGCGGCCTCGACCGCGGCGATCGCGGCACGCGCCGCGTGGGCACTCTGGAGGTTGAGCTCGTCGCTGCCGAGGCGGATCGCCTGCGGATGGGGCTCCTCGCCCGCGCGGATGCCCTCGAGCGCGCTGCACGGCTCGCCGAGCGCGCGCAGGGCGGCGGCCGTGGCGTCGAGGTTGATCCACACCTCGGGGAAGATCTGGGTCGCCTCGCCGATCCGCAGCTGGCGGGCGGCGTCGCGGTCGTACGACTGGGTGCCGATCCGGCCGAGCGCATCGCCGAGCGCGTCGGTGCGCGACGGACCGCGCGCCAGCGCCTCGAACCGATCGAGCACGGTTCGCGCGATCCCGACGTGACGGATCACGGCGGCGTAGCGCGCTTCAGTCACGTCGGCATGCTTGCAGAAAACGCGGTCGCGCGCGAGGCCCGTGCTAATGGGAGAGGGTGCGGTTGTTGATCACGGTTGGCCTCGTCGCGTTCGCCTCGACGGCGCTCGGCAAGGGCTGGCCGACGCCCGCCGCCGGCCCGACCAAGAGCGGCGACCCCGAGCTGGTGTTCACGTTCGACGACGGGCCCAACCCGGCGACCACGCCGCGCGTGCTCGACGCCCTCGCCAAGCACCACATCAAGGCGACGTTCTTCCTGGTCGGCGAACGGCTCGAGAACCGCAAGAAGGTCGAGCCGATCATCGCGCGGATCATCGCCGACGGTCACGTCATCGCGACCCACACGATGACGCACAAGGACCTGTGCAAGAAGAAGCTGTCCGACGAGGATGCCGCGGCCGACATCGACCTGGGCAAGGCCCGGATCGAGGAGGTCACCGGCGTCAAGACGTTCTGGTTCCGCGTGCCCTACGGCGTGCGCTGCGACCGGGTCGAGACGCTGCTGGCCGAGCGCCACCTCCAGCACTTCCACTGGGACCTCGATCCGCAGGAGTGGAAGCACAACGACCCCGAG
The DNA here is from genome assembly GCA_038321315.1 of Haliangiales bacterium. Lineage (GTDB taxonomy): Bacteria > Myxococcota_A > Polyangia > Haliangiales > Haliangiaceae > JABFXX01. The sequence goes on from JBBQEX010000006.1 coordinate 44,661, forward strand.
AAGGCGTTCCAGTACGTCACCAAGCAGCTCGCGAAGTCGTCGAACCGCAACGTCCTGCTGATGCACGACATCAAGGAGGCGACCGCGATCGCCCTGCCCCGCATCCTCGACTGGATCGACGAGGAAAACGCGCGGCGCGAGGTCGCGCACAAGCGCCGGATCCGGATCATCCAGGCACCCGAGCTGGCGGCCGAAAAGATCTCGCCGGAGCTGATCGCGTGGGTCAAGGACCTGGTCCCGGCGCGCGGCGACCTCGGAGCGCGGATCGCGACCGCGCTGCCGTAGCCATGCTAGGGTGCGCGGGCTGCGATGTTTCGGATTCGCCAATCGTATCGCGATGATGTCGAACAGGTGCTGGCCGTGGCCGAGCACCTCGACACCGTGAACCTGCCCGCGGATCGCAAGCACATCGAGGACATCCTCGACCGCAGCGAGCGGTCGTTCTCGACCGAGCTGCCGCCCACCGAGCGCGAGTTCCTGTTCGTGCTCGAGGACCTCGAGCACGAGAAGATCATCGGCACCTCGATGATCTACGCGCAGCACGGGACCAAGCGCGCGCCGCACATCTTCTTCCGGGTCGAGACCGACGAGCGCTACTCGGTGACGCTCGACAAGTACATGGTCCACCCGACGCTGCGCATCGGCTACAACTACGATGGCCCGACGGAGATCGGCGGGTTGATCCTGTTGCCCGAGTACCGCCGCAACACCGACGCGCTCGGCAAGTCGCTGTCGTACGTGCGCTTCCTGTTCATGCGCATGCATCGCGAGCTGTTCCGCGATCGCGTGCTGTCCGAGCTGTTGCCGCCACTCGAGGCCGACGGGACGTCGAAGCTGTGGGAGGCGCTCGGGCGCCGGTTCACCGGCCTCACGTACCAGGAGGCCGACCTGCTGTCGAAGGACAACAAGGAGTTCATCCACGCGCTGTTCCCCGACGATCCGATCCACGTCGAGCTGCTGTCGGACGACGTCCGCGCCGTGATCGGTCAGGTCGGCCCGGAGACCAAGGCCGTCGAGAAGATGCTGCGGCGGATCGGGTTCAACTACGCGGGGCAGATCGATCCGTTCGACGGCGGTCCGCACTTCATGGCGACCACCGACGAGATCGCGATCGTGAAGGAGGCCAAGCTGGTCGAGACCCGCGCGGTCGATCACACGGATCCCGAGCGGCCGTGGGCGATCGTCGCGCACGAGCACGCGCAGCGGCCGCGGTTCCGCGCGATCGGCACCCGCGTGATCCCGCTCGCCAACGGCATGGTCGGGCTGACCGAGGACGCGCGCTCGCGGCTCGGCGTCACCGACGGAGACAAGGTATGGCTCAGCTACGGCTGATCGCCGTGGTCGCGCTCGCGGCGTGCGCGCCGGCGGCCGCCGATCCGCCGGGCGCGGCGTCGGGGCTCCACGCGCCGGCCGGGTGGCGCGTGCTTCCCGAGCTCGCCGCGGCGACCGGCGGTGCGGCGAAGGCCGACGGGGTCGTGGTCGAGGGCAGCGATGCGTGGGGCGAGCCCACACGCGGCTGCTTCGCGGCGTGGATCGCGCTGCGCGGTGGCGAGGACACGCTGCTCGCGATCGACGACGTGCTCGCGAGCCTCGCGGCAGAGAAGATCGCCGCGCGCGACATCGTCAAGCCGGCCGGCGACGGCGTCCTCGCGCTGACGTTTGCGCGCCCGCCGTACACCGGCAAGCTGCGCGCGAAGCTCGACCGCGGTCACCTCGTCGCGCTCGCGTGCTTCGCGAACGCGCGCGAGCCGGCCAGCTGCGAGGCCTCGTGCGCGACGTTGCTCGGAGGCATCTCGTGAAGCGCGCGCTCGCGATCGTGCTCGCGCTGTGCGGCACCGCGTCGGCGTCGGTCGATCTCCTGGTCACCGCGCCGCCGAAGTGGCGGCTCGATCGCGAGAAGTCGGCGGCGATGAACCTCGCCGGTCAGAGTGCCCGGCACTTCGGGAACGCGCCGTCGATCGACGTCACCGAGGCGTATTTCCCGAACGAGATCGGCGCCGCGCTGATCGTGACGCGGTCGTCGACCACCGGGTTGCCCGACGGCAAGGATCCGGCGATCGCCGCCGCGATCGACGAGCTCGAGAGCTGGGACACGCGCAACGCGCCGATCACCGATGCCACGAGGTCGCGCAAGGTCCTCGACGACGGCAAGGTCCTCGAGATCACGGTCGGCGGCCGCGATGCCGGCGCGACGATGCGCTCGATGTTCCGCATGATCGTGGCAGCCGATGCGACCTACGTCGTCACGGTCACCGGCCTGTGCCTCGATCGCGACGACTCGAACCCCGATCACGTCGCGCTCTGTCGCGCCGCGCTCACCACGCTCGACACCGGGATCCCGGTCGCCGATCGCGTCGCGCTGAGCTTTCCGGGCGCCGCGGTTGCCGCCGTGCCGGTCGAGGCGCCGGCCACCGTGAAGTCGACCGCGCCGTCGATGGGCGACGGCACCAAGCTGAAGCTCGCGCCGATCGAGATCCCGCAGCAGTCGCCGGCGACCGATCGCCGCCCGGTCTACATCGGGCTCGGGTTGGTCGTGCTCGCCGCGATCTTCTACTGGAACCGCAAGAAGCGCGACGCGAACGACGACGAGGACGATCTCCACGCCGCCGCGAACAACGACGACGAGAGCAAGAAGCCATGACCGAGACCGCCGCGCCCGCCAACGAGCCGATCCTGATCGTCGACGACGAGAAGAACATCCGGCGCACGCTGCGCATGGTCCTCGAGAGTGAGGGCCACGTCGTCCACGAGGCCGGATCGATCGCCGAGGCCGACGTCGTGCTCGCGCGCGAGCCGATCGATCTCGTGCTGCTCGACGTCAAGCTCGGCGACGACAACGGCCTCGAGCTCTTGCGCTCGCTCAAGGCGCGCAGCGACGACGGCATGGCCGGTCGACTGTCGGAGATCCCGGTCGTCATGATCTCGGGCCACGCGACGATCGACGACGCGGTCTCGGCGACCCGGCTCGGCGCGTTCGACTTCATGGAGAAGCCGCTCGACCGCAACCGCGTGGTCGTCGCCGCGCGCAACGCGCTCGAGCGCCGCCGGATGTGGCGCGAGGTCCACGATCTGCGGCGCGCCGTCGACGCGCGCTGGGAGCTGATGGGCAACACGGCGATCATGATGGAGCTGCGGCGGCAGATCGCGAAGGTCGCGCCGACCCGCAGCCGCATCCTCGTCACCGGCCAGAGCGGCACCGGCAAGGAGCTGATCGCGCGCGCGATCCACCGCAACAGCGCGGTGTCGAACGGCGCGTTCGTCAAGGTCAACTGCGCCGCGATCCCGGCCGAGCTGCTCGAGAGCGAGCTGTTCGGGCACGAGCGCGGCGCGTTCACCGGCGCGATCGCCAAGAAGCGCGGCCTGTTCGAGGTCGCCGACGGCGGCACGATCTTCCTCGACGAGATCGGCGACATGACGCTCGCGGCGCAGGCCAAGGTCCTGCGCGTCTTGCAGACCGGCGAGTTCACCCGGGTCGGCGGCGAGAAGTCGATGCGCACCGACGCGCGCGTGGTCGCCGCGACCAACCGCGACCTCGAGGCGATGGTCAAGGACGGCACGTTCCGCGAGGACCTCTACTTCCGGCTCAACGTCGTGCCGATCCACTCGCCCGATCTCAAGGACCGCGCCGACGACATCCCGCTGCTCGTCGAGTCGTTCGTCCGCGAGTGCTGCGACGAGAACGGCCTCGGCTACAAGCCGGTCGACGAGCCGGTGTTCGATCGCCTGAAGCAGTACGAGTGGCCGGGCAACGTGCGCGAGCTCCGCAACGTCGTCGAGCGCCTCGTGATCATGAGCGACGAGGTGATCCGCGAGAAGGATCTGCCGCCGTACCTCGGCGGCCCGCGTCCGAGCGGCGCGACCCGCGTGCCGACCGGCCCGCAGACCGCGCCGACCACGATCGACCTCGGCCGCTACGCCGGCAAGAGCCTCCGCGAGTTCCGCGAGGAGGTCGAGAGCGAGTTCATCCGGATCCGGCTCGCCGAGTTCGAGTGGAACATCTCGCGCACCGCGCAGGCCCTCGGCATCGAGCGGACGAACCTGCACAAGAAGCTCCGCGCGCTCGGCATCCACCGCGGCGAGACCAGCGGCGAAGACACCTAGCGCGAGGTGGCGACCGGGAGGTCGTCAGTGCGCTCGGTGTACGCGAACGCGAGCAGCGACACCAAGCTGGCCAGCGCGCCGAGCGCGAGGATGCCGATGCCCGCGATCAGCGCGAGCGTGTCGCGCCACTCCGCCATCTCGATGTTCGAGTCGAACAGGAAGTCGATGACGACGAGCGGCACCCAGCTGACCAGCACGACGGCGGCGGGCAGCGACGCGCAGCGCGGGGTCGGCCGCGCGATCGCGCGCCACGCGGTCACGAACGCGAGCAGGAACAGGAGCGCGAGCGGCGCGTTCGCGAACTTCGCGTCGGCGATCGCACCCGCCGACGCGACGATGCCCGCGAGCCCGCACGCCGCGAGCCCGCCGAGGATGCCGAAGTAGACCGGGCGCCAGCCGCGCCGCAGGTGGACGTCGAGATCCGGTGGCGTCGTGGTCGCGGCGAGCGTGCCGAGCGCGAAGATCGGTGCCGCGAGGAACTCGACCGCCCAGATCTGCGGCTGCAGCATCGCCACCACGACCCCGATCCACGCGAGCACCCAGAGGGTGACGAGGACGGGGTGACGCGGTTGGCGGAGCATGCGATAGCGTAGCGCGTGGTGGCGCGATCTTCACCTGTGATGCTCGTCGCGGTCGCGGCGGTGCTCGCCATCGCGTGCCCGGCCGCCGCCGATGCCCTGCTCGACGCCGCGGCCGCCGGCGATCCGGCCGCGATCGCCGAGGTCGAGCGCGCTCCGGACGCCGACCCCACCACGGTGTTCGCCGCCGCGCACGCCGCCGAGGCCGCGCTCCACGATCCGGCGCGCGCGCTGGCCCTCTACGAGCGCGTGCTGCGGGTCGCACCCGACGCGCGCATCGCGGTCGCCGCCGGCAAGCGCGCCGCCGAGCTGCGCCTGGTTGTCGGCGCGGGCGACGGACGCGAGGCCGCGGCGCTCGCCGACACGATCGCGCATGCCGACACCCGCGAGCCCGCCGAGGTCGGCCGCGCGCTCGAGCGGCTCACCGCGGCTGCGTGGCCCGGCGCGCCCGACGCCGCGCTGTTCCACGCCGACTGGCTGCGTCGCGCCGGACGGTTCGCCGATGCGGCCGCGCGCTACGACGCGCTGATCGCGCGCTGGCCCGACCTGCCACAGGCCCACGCGGCGCGCCGGGCACGCGCCGGCGTCGCGCTCGATCGCCGCGACTTTCACGAGGCCGAGTTGCTCGCCGAGGTGCTGCCCGCGACCGACGCGCTCGACGCGCTCGAGCGCGACGACCTGATCGTGCAGGCGCGGCGCGGCCAGCAGCGCGATCGGCTCTACGTGTTCGCGTGGATCGCCCTGATCGGCGCGCTGGGCGCGATGGTCGGCTCGCTCGCCGTCGCCGCGCGCCGCGCGAAGCGACGCCCCCGCCTGCCCGCCGAGCTGATCTTCCTGGGCCCGGTCGCGCTGGTCCTGATCGGCGTCGCGTTCACCGCACACCGCGTGATCGCGCCCGCGGTCGCCACGATCGCCGGAGGCGGCCTGGTGTTCGCGTCGCTGTCGGGCGCGACGCTCGACCTGATGCGCGCCGCCGGTCGCCCGATCCGGCTGCGCGCGGTCTCCCACATCGCGACCTGTGCGCTCGCGGTCGCGTGCCTGGTCTACATCGCGATGATGCGTGACGGACTGCTCGACATGCTGCTCGAGACTGTCCGGTTCGGCCCGGACGGGTAAGCTCGCCGGCATGGCCCATCGCCTGACCGACGCGACGATCGATGACGAGGTGACGCTGCGCGCGTTGCTCGGCGAGCCGGCCGACACGGTGAAGAAGAAGATCACCGATCGGATCACACCGTTGACCCGGGTGTTCGTCGAGCGCTCGCCGTTCGTGTGCCTCGCGACGGCGGATGCCGCGGGCAACTGCGATGTCAGCCCGCGCGGCGATCCGGCGGGCTTCGTGCAGATCCTCGACGAGCGCACGCTGCTCGTGCCCGAGCGCCCGGGCAACAAGCTCGCGGACACGCTGCGCAACATCCTCGGCAACCCGCGCATCGGCCTGTGGTTCGTGATCCCCGGCATCGGCGACACGTTCCGGGTCAACGGGCGCGCCACGCTGACCACCGACCCCGCGCTGCTCGCGGCGTGCGAGGTCGAGGGCAAGGTGCCGCGGCTCGGCATCCTGGTCGACATCGACGAGGCGTACACCCAGTGCCCCAAGGCGATCCTGCGATCGCACCTGTGGGATCCGGCGCGCCACGACCTGCGCCCGCTCCCGAGCCTCGGCGAGATCCTCGCGTCGCTCGATAGCTCGATCGACGGTGACGACTACGACGCCGCTCGCGCCGAGCGCTACGCGCGCCGCGACGGGTTCTACTGATACAGTCGCGGCGTGAAGCGCGGCCGGATCCTCGCGATCAAGTGGGGGATGAATCCGAACTCGTCGAGCCTCGGCGTCGACGTGACATTCCTGCTCGTCGGGGCGACCGCACTCGCCGTGTTGACCCCGGTGGTCGGCGCGCTGATCCGGTTCCGTCGCGTCAAGAAGGCCACGCCGGTGGCGGAGTGATCCGCCGCGCCGCCGCGCTCGCGATCGACGCGATCAAGACGGTGATCGAGCGGGCGCGCCAACCGGCGCCGCGCCGCCAGCGACTCGAGGCGTTCGGCGCGATCGTCCAGCTCGTGACGCCCCGCGCGCTGGTGTTCGTCGATCGCGACTACGCACGGCGCGTGTTGAAGGTCGAAGGGACGCCCGACGCGTGGCGCGACCCCGAGACCGCGCTCGGCGAGCGCGTGCTGTCGGCGCCGCTCGAGGCGCACCTCCAGCTGACCAACCGATGCAACGCCGGGTGCAAGGGTTGCTACACCGGAGCGTCGCCCGAGGGCGCGCCGAACGAGTGGGGCTTCGCGGAGTGGGCGCGCGCACTCGACGCGCTCGCCGCGGCCGGCGTGTTCCACGTCGCGCTCGGCGGCGGCGAGAGCGCGATCCTGCCGTGGCTCGGGGCGCTCGCCGACCACGCGCGCGGGCTCGGCATCGTGCCGAACCTGACGACGTCGGGGCTCGATGGGCTCGACGCGCTGGTCGCGATCGCCGATCGGTTCGGCCAGATCAACGTGTCGCTCGACGGGCTCGCCGGGACCTACGCGCGGGTCCGCGGGTTCGACGGGTTCGCGCGCGCCGACGCCGCGATCGGCAAGCTGCGCGCGGCGAAGACCGAGATCGGGATCAACGTCGTCGTCACGCGCGAGAACTTCGCCGAGCTCGACGACATCTTCGCGTACGCCGCGCGGCGCCGGCTGTCGGAGATCGAGCTCCTGCGGTTCAAGCCGAGCGGCCGCGGCGCGCGCGCCTACACCGCGCTGCGCTGCACCGACGCGCAGCATCGCGCGTTCCTGCCGACGATCCTGGCGGCGTCGAAGCGCCACGCGATCCGCGTCAAGGTCGACTGCTCGTACACCCCGATGCTCGCGCACCACGCGCCCGATCGCGACCTGCTCGCCGGGCTCGCGGTCTACGGTTGCACCGGGGGGGACTTCCTGGTCGGCGCCAAGGCGGGAGGCCAGCTCACCGCGTGTAGCTTCGCGTCCCCACCGCCGGGCGCGCGCCCCAAGATCGACGAGCTCGCGCGCTACTGGCAGGAGCCCGGCGCGTTCGGCGCGTTCCGCACCTGGCGCGAGGCGCCCGCCGAGCCGTGTGCGAGCTGCGCCTATCACGACCTGTGTCGAGGTGGGTGCAAGGTCGTCTCGGCCCACGTGAACGGCGATCTCGCGTCTCCGGATCCCGAGTGCCCGCGAGTCATCGACGCCCGGCAACGCACCCATCTCCCCGTGATATAGAAAGCTTCCGATGAAGACCGTCATGATCATCAGCGATGCGACCGGCGAGACCGCCGAGCGCATGGTCCGCGCGGCGACGCTGCAGTTCAGCGAGCCCGTGCAGATCAAGCTGTACTCGCGCGTCCGGCTCGAGAGCGAGCTCGAGCAGATCCTCGAGAAGGCCGCCGAGCAGAAGGCGCTCGTCGTGTTCACCGTGGTGAACTCCGAGGAGCGCGAGCTGATCGGCAACCTCGTCGAGCGCTACAACATCGAGACCGTCGACCTGATGGGCGCGCTGATCTCCAAGCTCGCGCTCTACCTGGGCACCGCGCCGGCTGGCGTCCCCGGGCTGCTGCACCAGATCAGCGAGGACTACTTCCGCCGCATCGAGGCGGTCGAGTTCGCGGTCAAGAACGACGACGGCGCCGAGCCCCGCAACCTGCCGAAGGCCGACCTCGTGCTCGTCGGGATCTCGCGCACGTCGAAGACGCCGCTGTCGACCTACCTCGCGCAGCGCGGCCTGAAGGTCGCGAACGTGCCGCTCGTGCTCGGCGTCGATCCGCCGGAGGAGCTGTCGCAGGTCAACGAGCGCAAGGTGTTCGGCCTGATCGTCCAGCCCGACGTGCTGATGCGCATCCGCCAGACCCGCCTCGTCCACCTCGGCATGCCGAACGACTCGAGCTACGGGCAGCGCGCGCACATCGAGAACGAGATCGCCTACGCGCGCGAGATCTTTCGCAAGCACGCGAACTGGCCGGTCATCGACGTCACGAACCGCGCGATCGAGGAGACCGCCGCGGACATCCTGCGCATCTACCAGGAGCGGCCGCCCAACGGCTGATCGATGTTCGGCTTCCTGCGACGACCACCGCGGATCGCGCCCGCCCGGGCCCTCAAGCTGGGCGCGCACCGCGCACCGCCCGCGCGCAAGGTCTCGACGATCGTCTCGCTCGGCGTCCGCGTCAGCACGGTCAACGCGCAGCTGTCCTGGTTGATGGTCGCCGCGACCGCGCTGGGCGCGACCTACTTCGTCTCGAAGATCGAGATCAAGCCGCCGCCGCCGATCGCGGTCGCCGTCGCATCGCCGAAGCTCGTCGTGCCGTCGTTCCGTGTCCTCGACCTCGACGCGCTGACCCGCGACATCGTGGTCTTCGATCCGCACGCGCGCCCACACGCGCAAGACGTCTATGGCCCCGAGGCGCTCGGCGCGATCGGGATCCCGGGCGCGGCCCTCGTCGTCGCGCTGCTGTGCTCGTGGCAACGCAGGAAGCGCCGCCTGTTGCGCTACGGCCTCGCGGCCCAAGCCGAGATCCGTGCGTTCGACACGACCGGCGAGACGTCGCGTGGTTCGACCGTCGAGCTGCGGCTGCCGGTCGAGGGCACCAAGCTGCACAAGGGCATCGTCACGGTGCGGCCACCCGACGCGATCGGCGACACCGAGGCCGTGCTCTACGATCCGCACCAGCCGGCCTACGCGTTCGCGGTCGCCGATCTGCCCGGCCGCCCGCGCGTCGTCGACAACCGCCTCGTGCCGACGTCGTTCCCATGGTTCACGTTCCTCGCGCCGCTCGCCGGCCTCGGCATGCTCGGCCTCCTTGCCGGCACCGTCGTTCGCCTGTTCGTCTAGTTGGGCGAGTGGGTCCCGGCCAGGTGAGGGTCTCGCTCACCTGCGACGCGGTGGTAACTAGGTGAGATCCGGCGTGCTCGCCATGGCGCGACCCTTGCTGCAAGGGATCCGGTGCGGCTCCTCCTCGTTCCCCTCTTGGCTCTCGCGGCCTGCGCCGACGACTCGATCGACAACACCGCCTATCGCCGGGTGGTCGACGCGTTCGACTCGAGCGAACAGTGCGTCGCGGACGGCAACTTCGCGCGGTGCTACGACACGCTGACGTTCTGCGCCGACGGCACCGCCAACGCGGTCCTCGCCTTCCGCGAGGAGGGCCACTACAAGGTCGACGGCGAGGTCGCGACCGCGCGGCTGCCCACGGTGACCGTGATCTTCGATCTCGGCGCGGCAACCTCCGAGCAGCTCCCCGGACGTCACGCGTGGGAGCCGGTCGAGCCGCTGATCTTCGACTGCACTCCGCACTGACCTAGTCGGTCAGCGGCCGCTTGCGCGCGAGGATCTGCTCGAGTCGCTTGAACTCGGCCGGCTTGGTGACGTGCTCGTCGAACCCGGCCTTCATCGCCGCGGCGATGTCGCCGTGGTTGCCGTAGCCCGACAGCGCGACGAGCAGGACGTCGCGCAGCTCGGGCTGTTTCCTGATCTGCTGGGCGACCTCGAAGCCGTTCATGATCGGCAGGCCGATGTCGATGAACGCGACGTCGGGCTTCTGCTCGGTGATCAGCTGCACCGCGTGCGCGCCGTCGGCCGAGTCGAACACCACGTGGTCGCGGGCTTCGAACAGCATCCGCAGCATGTCTCGCGCGTCTTCCTGATCGTCGACCAGCACGATGCGGCAGCGCGCGCCCGGGATCGCGAGGTCGACCGCGCGGGCGAGCTCGCGACCCGGCGGCAGCGTCACCGTGAACACGCTGCCCTGGCCGAGGCCGGCGCTGTGGACCGCGATCGTGCCGCCGTGCAGCTCGACGATCGTCTTCGCGAGCGACAACCCGACGCCGAGGCCACCGCGCGGGCGGTCGAGCTTCTGCTCCGACTGGACGAACAGATCGAAGATCCTCGGCTGCAGCGCGGGGTCGATGCCCTCACCCTGGTCGCGCACGCGGATCGCGATCTGGTCGCCGGCGCGCTCGACCTCGAGACGCACGACGCCGCCGGGATCCGAGTAGTTCGCGGCGTTCGCGAGCAGGTTCGCGACGACCTGGGTGAGCCGGCGGACGTCGCCCCGGACCGGCGTCGGGCGCCGCGGCGTGTCGCGCTCGAGGGTGACCTCGTGCTGGGCGAACAGCGGCGCGGTCGATTCGACCGCGGTGTCGAGCGCCTCGCGCAGGTCGAGGTCCTCGGCGACGATCGTGAACTTGTCGCTCGTGATGCGCGAGACGTCGAGCAGGTCGTCGATCAGCCGCTTCATGTGCGTCGACTGGCGCTCGATCACGGCCTCGCAGCGCTCGGCGAGCTCGGTCGTGCGCCCCTGGCGCAGCGCGGTCGTCGCGTTCAACACCGCGGCGAGCGGGTTGCGCAGCTCGTGAGACAGCATCGCGAGGAACTCCTCGCGGCGGTGGGCGAGCTCCTCGGATTGGACGAGCAGCGCGTTGACCTTGTGGGTCTGCGCCTCGAGCTCGCGCTGGGTCTCGACGAGCGGCGAGATGTCGCGCCCGCTCGTCGCCGCGCCGACCACGCGCTCGTGGCTAACGATCGGCGAGATCACGACCGAGACATCGACCAGCGTGCCGTCCTTGCGCCGGCACATCGAGGACACGTGCTCGACCTTGCGGCCGCTGCCGATCTCGCCGAGCCAGTGGGCGAGCTCGGCCTCGGTCCCCGGCTTCATCAGCATGCGCGCGCTCTTGCCGATCGCCTCGTCGGCCGTGTAGCCGTACAGGTGCTCGGCGCCGCGGTTCCAGCTGGTGATCGTGCCGTCGAGGCTCTGGCCGAGGATCGCATCGTCGGACCACTCGACGATCGCGGACAGCTGCGCGACGCGGGTCCGCGCCTTGTCGAGCGCGGTCATGTCGGTGAGCGTCAAGACGACGCCCTCGATCGTCGGCTCGCCGTGCGGCGCGGTCTTCGGCGTGACCCGGTACGGCAGGATGCGCAAGAAGAACGGCGTGCCCGCGCGGTCGCGGACCTCGTCCTCGATCACCTTGCCCTGCTCGCGCGCGATCTGCAGATCTTGCATCAGCTGTGGGCGCTCGATGTTGTGCGAGAAGTCGCCGATCTCGCGGCCGATGTCGTGCTCCTGGAACCGGAACACACCCGCGATCCGCGACGTGAATCGCCGGATGCGCAGGCCGCGATCGAGGAACACGGTGCCGACGTCGGTACCCTCGAGCAGGTGCGCCATGTCGGCGTTGAGCTCCTTGAGCTCCGCGATCTTCTGCTGGTACTCCGCGTTGACCGTGTAGAGCTCCTCGTTGACCGAGTGCAGCTCCTCGTTGGTCGACTGGAGCTCCTCGTTCGAGGCGACGAGCTCCTCGTTGGTCGCCTGCATCTCCTCGTTCGAGGTCTCGAGCTCCTCGATCGTCGCCTGCAGCGTCTCGCGCGTGTACTGCAGCTCGGTCTCGAGCGTCGTCATCCGCTCCTGCGACGCATGGTCGACCGCGATCACGGCCGGCGCGAGCGGCGGCGGCTCGGCGGTCGTGTCGCGCTCCTGCTCGCGGAACGTGACGAGCACGGTGCGCGCCTGGGTGCGCGGATGAACCAGCGGATCGGCGGTCATCACGCAGCGGTATTCGCCGTCGGCGCGCGCGATCCGGACCCCGGAGTACGACACCGCTGCGCGATCCTTGAACGCGCGCTGGATCGCGCCGGCGACGGTCGACCGCAGCTCCTCGGGCATCATCTCGAGCACGTTGTGGGTCGGCCGTCGCGGCCGCATCTCGAGCAGCTTCTCGGCGCCGCCATAGGCGTCGATCAGGCGGCGATCCTCGTCGATCAGGAGCCCCGGTGGCATGAACCGATCGAGCAGCTGATCGTAGGTCGCGAGGATCAGCGGATCGGCGCCGGTCGCGCGCGGCAGATCGATCCGCGGGCGCGCCGCGGTGCGCAGCGACGGCAGGCGCACCTGGCTCAGCAGGTGGACGTCGCGGCGCTTCCTGAAGATCTTCCAGTGCTCGTTGACGACGGTGAACTCGTCCGACAGGGCGCCGGGCGTCTCGCTCGCGCCGAGGAACAGTGTGCCTCCCGGCACGAGGCCGAAGTGGAACAGCGACAACACGGTGCGCTGCGCCTGCGGCTGGAAGTAGATCAGCATGTTGCGACACGAGATGAAGTGCATCTTCGTGAACGGCGCGTCCTTGGTGACGTTGTGGCGCGCGAACACGATCAGCTGGCGCAGCTCCGACGCCACCTGGTAGCCCGACGCGCGGCGCGTGAAGAACCGCTCGAGTCGCTTCGGCGTGACGTGCGCGAGTTGCTCGTCGCCGTAGACGCCGGCACTCGCGTAGTCGAGCGAGCGCTGGTGGACGTCGGTCGCCAGGATCTTCACGCGACACGGGCGATTGCGCGCCGCGAAGGCCTCGAAGAACAGCATCGCGAGCGTGTAGGCCTCCTCGCCGGTCGCACAGCCGGCGGTCCAGACGCGGAGCTCATCCTCCGGCTTCACCGAGTCGAGCAGCTTCGGGATGATCTCCTGCTCGAGCTGCTCGAACGCATCGGGGTCGCGGAAGAACTGGGTCACGCCGATCAGGAGGTCCTGGTAGAGCTTGTTGAGCTCCTCGGGATCGACGTGGAGCTGATCGACGTACTCGGCGAGCGCGGGATACCGCAGGATGTCGACCCGCCGCTGGATCCGGCGACCGACGGTCGTCATCTTGTAGAGCGAGAAGTCGATCCCGAAGTTGTCGCGCAACAGGCGCAACACGCTGTCCATCACCGGATCCTCGGACAGCACCGCAGCCTCGGCGGTCGCCTCGAGCGGGGCGAGCCCGATCAGCAGGCGCGCGAGATCGCGCGGCGTGTGCGTGTGATCGACCGCGCCGCTCGCCTGCGCTGACAGCGGCATGCCGTCGAACTTCGCGGATGCCGAGGTCTCGGCGAGCACGAGGCCGCCGGCCTGCTTGATCTCGACGATGCCGCGCGAACCGTCGCTGCCGCTGCCCGACAGGATCACGCCGACCGCCTGCGGCCCGACGTCCTGCGCGAGCGAGCGAAAGAACGCGTCGATCGGGAGCGAGAACGTGTGCGGCTCCTTGTCCGTCAGCCACAGGTGGCGATCGCGGATGATCATCTCCTTGCGCGGCGGCATCAGGTAGATGTGGTTGGCCTCGACCGCCATGCCGTCCTCGGCGACCACGACCGGCATCTCGCTGTGCCGCGCGATCAACTCGTCCATCACGCTCCGAAAATCCGGCGACAGGTGCTGGATCACGATGAACACCATGCCGGTGTCACTCGGTAACGTCGCGAACAACTGCTCGAGCGATTCGAGGCCACCGGCCGACGCCCCGATGCCTACGATCCTGCCATCTCGGTCCATCGACCGTGTATTTTCAAATTGCGCGCCAGCCAAAGGCGCGACTGACCCGCTCGGTTTGTGGCGTCCGCGCGCGACCGTGCGCCCGAGCTACGGCCGTCAGTGCGGCGCGCGCGCCCAGGCCGTGAGCGCGAGGCGCGTCGGGGTCGCGTTGACGTCGACCGATTCGAATCCGGCTGCGGTCAGACCACGCGCGAGCGAGCGTCGCGAGAACCGCGTCGGGTGGATGTGCTTGCGCGAAAATCCGGACCGGCGCGCGACCAGCTCGAGCACGGTCGACTCGAGCGCGGGCAGCCACGGCTCGCCGTAGTTCGGCGTCGATAGCCAGAGCCGACCACCCGGCGCGAGCGACCGGCGCAGCCCGACCAGCCACGCGGGCCACGCGAGCACGTGCTCGACGACCTCCTTGGCGTAGATCGCGGCGAACCGGTGGTTGGCGCCGAGCACCGGGCCGAGCACCTGGTCGATCGGCGTCTCGGGCGGCACGACGCAGCCGCCGACGATCCGCTTGTCGTCGCGTTGGTGGACCGCCTCGACCGCACGCTCGTCGATGTCGACCACGAAGTAGCGCAGCCCGGGCGGCGCGGCGTCGATCTCGTGGAGCAGGCCGCAGCCGATCACGAGGACCTCGCCATCCGGCGTGACGCCGTCGAGGAACCGCGCGAGATCCTTCTCGAGGGGCCGGTGGTACAGCGTCCACGGGAACTGGCGCGCGCGCGCGTGGTTCGCGAAGTAGTCGCCCTGATCGAGTGGGTCGTGCGCCATGGCGTCCATCAGTGCTCGGGGATCTCGGCGGCGTCGGCGATGATCAGGTACTCGTACGCGGTCGGCGAGTCGGCGGGCACGAGCGGATCGGTGACCGCCCAGCGCACGAGCTTGGCGAGCGGCGCGAGCGCGCCGTCGGGAATGTAGCGCGCGAGCTTGCTCGGGTAGAACCCGGTCAGCTTCTTGACGACGAACTCGGCGTACGCCGGCGGCATGAACAAGCGGAACAGGAATTCGGAGCGCGACGAGCCGAGCCCGAACACGGCTTTCACTTTCCAGCCGTTCTGCGCCAGGAGCCGCGTCCACACCTTCTCGTCGTAGAGGTGCCAGTGCTGGAAGAACCCGTTCATCGCGCCCGAGATCGTCATCGCGAGGCGCGGCGCATGGTCGAGCAGCCACGACTGCACGCGACCCTGGTAGGCCCAGCGCGGGGTCGGCACGAACATCACGAGCCGGCCGGTGGGCGATGCGGACTTGCGCAGGTTCGACAGCGCGCCGTCGATGTCGGGCACGTGCTCGAGCGAGCAGTTGCCGATGATCTCCTCGAACTTCGTGTTCGGGAACGCCTGGGTCGCCGAGACATCCGTCAGCTCGGCGGTGATCCGCGTCTTGGCCTGCGCGACCTCGCGCGCCGAGATGTCGATGCCGTAGACCTCGCGACCGCCATCGCGCAGCGTCCACCAGAAGCCGTCGCCGCAGCCGACATCGAGGATCGGGCCGCGCCCGGTCGCGACCGACTCGATCGCGATCAGCCGGTTGATCTCGCGCAGCGTCAGCGACAGTGGTGCGTGACGGAGATACGCGAGCGCCCAGCGCTCGATCGTCTCGTCGTCGGGGACCGTCGAGGTCGTCTTGTCGGGGTCCGGTACGATCTGGGGGCGCACGGTCGGACCTATACCATCATTGTTCGTGACGCGAACTGTCGACCACCTCGATCGGCGACAGGAGCGTCCCCGCTGGCGCCTCGATCACCAGGTCGTTGGTGCCGCGCACGAGGTCGGTGGTCGTGAACCGGAGCGGCGCGCCGAGCTCGGCGTCGACGACGCGGCTGCCGTTCCACGTCACCGTCGCGTGGCCCGCGCCGCTCGCCGGGATCGTGAACGCGATACTGCCGGTGCGGTTGAGCCCGACGAGGATGTGGGCGCGGCTCCCGGCGAGGCTCGCGGTGCCGGTCGCGATGCCGCGCGCGAGCCCGAACAGCCGCGGGTTCGGCACGTCGAGCGCGATCACCCCGACGCGCCGATCGGCGAACTCGTTGAGCCCGGGATAGGTGTCGCCGAGCGCGTGGACCCCGACGACCCGGTCGTAGGTGTCGAGCGCGGCGTCGTGTCGCCACGCGTAGATCGCGCGCACCGGCAGGTTCGTGGCCCACGAGGCGATCGCCGCCAGCTTGCCGGGCGTGCCGCCGTGCGCGCGGATCACCGACGACGCCGGCCCGCCGCCGCCGATCCGCGCGTTGGTCACGGTGTAGAACTCGACGAGCTCGAGGTTCGCGAGCACGAGCACGCCGACGAGCGCACCGGCCGCGATCGCCGCGACCGCGACCGCCCGCACGCGGACCGCCGCGACTCGCTGCATCGCCGGCGGCACGACGCGCGCGATCCACGCGACGATCGCCGCCGCTCCGATCGCGAACACGACGTACGTCGAGTCGAACCGGCGCCCGCCGAACGAGCCACCGGCCCACCAGTCCCACGCCGCGCCGTTCGCGATCGCCTGGAGCGCGAGGCCGCCCCCGAGCGCGATCGCCAGGCGCGGCAACTTGCGCGCCGCGGGCACCAGCGCGAGCAGAAAGATCAGCAGCGCCGGCGCCCACGGGAACAGGCCATTCCTCGACGAGAACAGCGTCTCGGACCAGCACGGCGCGTCCCACCGCATGAAGCCGGCGCCCTGCGGCACGACGTACCAGCTGCCATACAACACCTTCCACGCCACGAGCTGCGGCGCGAACGCGACGAGCGCGACCGCCGCGCCGGCGAGCCACCGGATCGGCAGCTGCGTGCGCCAGCCCGCGAGCGTCGCGCGTCCGCGCAGATCGTCGACCGCCGCGGCGACCAGCAACATGCCCCACAGCGCGAGCTGCGGCCGCGCGAGGACGGTCGCGCCGAACACCGCGCCGAGCCCGAGCCAGGTGCGCAGCGAGCGCGGTCGCGCCGCGTAGCTCGCGTCCCACCGCTCGACGAGCAGCGTCGCCCAGAACGTCGCGAGCGGGTGCGCGTAGCCCGGCTGGCGGATCGCGTAGTACACGACCGGACCGGCGAGCGCGGCGAGCAGCGGCCCGACGACCGCGAGCCCTCCACCGCCGAACCGCCGGCGCACCAGGCGCATCGCGACCGCGACCGCGGCGAGCGTCCACGCGAGCGACTGGATCGTGAACAGCCGGACCTCGTAGCTCGAGAAGCCATCGCGGCGCTCGCCGGTCGCGAGCGCGAGCGCGTGACCAACGAGGAACAGCGGCGCGCCGAACACCGCGGGGCCGATCCCGAACACGTTGCCCGGGCGCCCCAGCGGGGTCGGGCCGAGGTGGTACCAGTTCTTGGTCTCGCGGTACTCGTTCGTGAAGTCGAGGTCACGGTCGAGCGCGATCGACGGCAGGTACACGTAGTAGTACGCGGCGTCGGCGTGCAGATCCGCGGTCGGCTGCTGGTGATCCTCGCGCCCGACCGCCCACACGTAGGCGCCGAGGGCGAAGACCGCCGCGAACAGCCACCGCATCCCCGCACACTAGCGGTCATCCACGATCGAAGCGATCAGCCGGCGGTCCGAACTCCCACGCCGGAAACTCGGTCCCTGCCGGCAGGATCACGACGTAGCTGTTCGGACCGCGCTGCCACACGATGGTGCGGGCTGGCGACGCGCGACCGAGCAGCGGAAACCACGGCTCCTGCCGGATCATCGGCATCTGCGCGACGACCTCGGGCACGACGAGGTCGAGCTCGAGCACGCCGCCGCCGAGCTCCTGCGCGAGCGGCAGGGCATACGACAGCGACTCGAGCGGCCACCGCGGGTACAGGTCGTTGTGCAGCGCGCCGCCGTAGACGATCACCGCCGGGCGCGTCGGCCGCGCGCGGGCGAGCGCATCGAGCGTGGCGTCGTGCAGCTTCCCGGTGACGAGCTCGAGCAGCCGCAGGAAGTCGATCGACCCGGTGCGATCGCGCATCGCTTCGTGCTCGAGGCAGCTGATCGCGAGGCCGTGCGCCGTCATCTTGCGCAGGTTCATCGACTCGAACACCAGCCGCCGCACCTCGAGCCCGGTCGCTGCCGGCCGCCCGAGCTGTTGCTGGAGCTGCGCCTGCATCCCGGTCTCGCCGCAGTTGTCGACCCAGGTCTCGACGACGAGCTCGCCGGCGCGCGGCTCGAGCAGGCCGATGACGTCGTCGGTGAACCGCGAGATCGGCGAGCGGTCGGCGCTCGCGCGCGTCGGGTGGTACTCGCCGACCGCGTAGATCTTCGGCGGGGTGGTCTCGGCGAGGATCGCGGCGATCGCCGACGGGGTATCGGCGAACTCGCGGTGATCGTGGGGCACTTCGGCCACCGGATCGTAGGCCGCGCACGCGCAGTACAGGACGAGCAGCGCGCGCATCGCCGATGGGACACCCGGGCCACCCGATCGGTTTCAGCCGAATGACGCCACAGCCCTCAGGCGCCGCCGTTGACGCCCTGGCCGCTCCGGCTCCACTTGGCCGGGACGAACGTGTACGGCGCGTTGAACATCTCGAACATCGCGTGGGTGACCTTGTGGCCCACGCGTGCCGCGGTCGACGGTCGGCCTTCGAGCAGCCAGTCGAACAGGCCCTGCGCGTTGAGCGACACGCCCAAGTACAGGCTCTGGCGCTCGGGGTAGCAGCCCGGGCCGCCGGGGACCGGGCACTGACCGGCCGGCTCGTCGGGCTTGTAGCCGCGGGTGCCGAAGCCGGCGGCGACGTCGACGAACCGCGACCAGCCACCCCACGACTGATCGCGCAGCGCGTGGATCGCGCCGAGGTGGAACGCGGCCATGTAGATCTCGCCCGAGTAGTCCTCGGCGATGTTGACGTTGCCGTGATCGAGCTGCGCCCGGTACTCGGTGCTCGGGAAGTACTGCACGCGAAAGTCGAACATCTCGTCGAACCGCGGCGACAGCGACATCGCCACCGCGAGCGCGGCGCCGATCGAGTCGAAGAAGAAATCGCCGTACGAGAACTCGTAGTAGAAGCCATCCTTGATCTCGACACCGAAGAACAGGAGATCGGCGAGCCCGGCGCCAAGCAGCGTCGAGTGGAACCGATCGTAGCCGCCGAGCTGGACCAGCGTCTCGGTGGTCGCGCGCGCGAGCCCCATCGTCGACCACGCGTGGCCGAGCTTGTCGGAGCCACCGGCGTACTGGTCGCGCCCGAAGTACGTGCTCGGGTGCAGGATCTCGAAGCCGTCGCCACCCCACTTGAACTCCGAGAGCGCCTTGTGCTTGCGGTACCAGGCGAAATACGTCCACGTCGTGAACCCGACGTAGACGCCGGACAGGGTCGCGATCGCCGCGATCGGGTGCGATCCAGTCTCCTCGTTCGTGGCTTCTCGGGGCAATTCGCCACCGGGTCCGGGGTCGAGCACCTTGGGATGACCGATGTCCACCCACGGCGAAGGTGCGCCATCTGGATCATGGTGCGCTTCATCTGGACTCGGCGTTGAAGCCGGATCGGCCAGCGCCGAGCCCTCCAAGCTCGCGATCAGCAACACTCCCAGCAGGGCGCGACACCCCATGAGGCGGAGCCAGCCCGAAGGGAGTAGTCGGGACCCCAACCCCTCAGGTTCCTGAGGGTCCGGAGGGTGGGTCACGCACGATGTGGCAAGTTGCGTCAACCAACTTGAGCTTCTACCCGAACCATAATAGTTTGCGAGCACTACTGCATCTCTCGACGTGGTTCTAACCCCCGCATCGAGCCCTAGCTTCCCGTGAATCCCCTGCTCTCCTGTCAGTCCATATCTGTGTGCGACCTCGCGGGGGTCTGCGCGTGACGGCATCCATCCTCTGGATCATCGTCAACTCGTTGACCGTGGTCATCTTCGTGAACCGCTACATCGCGGGCATGATCCTGAGGTTCGCTCGCCGCAAGAAGTGGGACGAGACCCGGGATGACTACGAGCCAACCATCACGGCGGTTGTCCCGATGTTCAACGAGGGGTCGGCCATCAAGGAGACCCTCCAGTCGATCCTCGACTCCGACTACCCGGGCCACAAGCTCCGGGTCATCTGCGTGGACGACTGCTCGACCGACGACAGCTACGAGCAGGCGATGGAAGTCGCCAACAAGTCCAACGGCCGGCTCAGCGTGCTGCGCAACCAGGTCAACCTGGGCAAGCGCCGCTCGATCATCCGCGCCATCCGCGAAGCGACCTGCGAGATCATCGTCTCGGTCGACTCCGATGTCACCGTCGACAAGCCCGCCATCCACCAGCTGATCCGCCGGTTCACCGACGACAAGATCGCCGCGGTCGGCGGTTGGGTCGACGTCCGCAACAAGCAGGACAACTGGCTCACCAAGATGCAGGTGGTGAAGTACTGGTACTCCTACTACTTCATGAAGAACCTCGAGTGGGGGTTCCGCCGCGTGATGTGCCTGTCGGGCTGCCTCACCGCGTACCGCCGCTCCGTCCTCGTCGAGCTCGAGCCCAAGCTCGAGCACCGCTCCATCCTCGGCGTGCCGATCAAGTACGGCGAGGACCGCTTCCTGACCCGCCAGATCATCAAGGCTGGCTACCTCACCACGATGACGCTCGACGCCCGCTGCGCGACGTTCGTCCCGACCACGCTCGAGGGCTACTTCTCGCAGCAGCTGCGCTGGCGCCGCTCGAACATCGTCGACTACGCGGGCGGCATGACCCACGTGTGGCGCCTCAACCCGGTGCTCGCGATCCACTTCTTCTCGCTGTTCGCGCTGCTGCTCGTCTACCCGGTCGCCGTCGTGCGCACGCTCGAGGCCGGCAAGTTCTTCGCGGTCATGCAGTACCACCTGCAGATCGTCATCGTGTTCGGCCTCGTCTATCGCTGGCACACGCGGAAGTACAAGCGGGAGGAGCGCGTCGGCGTCCTCGCGTTCGCTCCGCTCACCTGGCTGATGCCGGTGACCTACGCGATGCTGACCCCGCTCGCGCTGTTCACGCTCGACACCGCGAACTGGGAGACCCGGAACCACGAGGAGACCATCCCCGAGCCCATCCCGGTGCCCGGTGGCGTGCGCGAGATCGCCTTGGGGATCTCCAACACGGCCCTCGCGGATCGCGAGATCTCCGTCGAGGCCCAGGCGGGAGCGCGTCCGGCCGTTGGCCGTGCACGATCTCATGCCCAATTGCCGGCGGCTTGAGGTAGTACACGCACCATGGAACGCCCGGCCGAACGACCTCCCGCGCGCCCGCGATTTTGGACGGCGCTCCAGCCGACCATCGTCAAGCTGTACAAGCTCGCCGGGCTCGTCGCGCTGACCGCGATCCTGATCGGCCTGGTCAGCTTCCTCGTCGTCAACATCTTCTACTTCTTCGACCACACCTGGGTGCGCCCGGTCGTGCTGTCGCCGACGCACCAGAAGGTGATCGAGGCCTCGACCCAGCTCGCCGACGCCAAGCTCCGCGCGGCGCAGCTCGTCACCGAGAAGCTCGAGATCGACGCGAACCTCAAGGAGATCGATCGCGACATCGCGAACGACGACAAGTTCATCGTCGAGGTCGGCACCTCCGCCGACGCGCCGAAGACCCCCGAGCAGTGGCTGCTCTATCGCGAGCTCGGCAAGGCGCGGCTCGACAAGGACAACCAGATCGGCAAGCGCATCCCGCTGAACCAGCGGCTCGAGAGCCTCGGCCTTCGCCTGAAGGATCAGGACAACCTGGTCAACCGACTCGCGGGCTCGCCGTACCTCCGCGCGATCGACCACAAGGTCGTGCTCGCGTTCGTGCCGTACGGCAACCTGAAGAACGTCACCAAGGACACCAAGCTCTACCACTGCGCGTGGGGCCTGGTCGGTTGCAGCAAGGCCGGCAAGATCACCACCGTGATCGATGGCGAAGTGCAGGATCTTCATCCGCACAACGAGAGCGTGCAGCGCGGCGTGATGGTCGAGATCGAAGTCTCGGAGTCGGCCTCGAACGACACCGTGTTGTTCGCGGGCGGCAAGCCGCTCTGGCTGTTCTGACCGAACCGAACAGATCTGTAGGGTTGCCCCCTACTGCTACCCCACGCTTACCCTGAGAAAGCCGTGGTGGTGGCCACGCCTTCCTAGGGAAAGTTTCTGCGATCTCGCGATCTCTGTAGCGGGACCGGCTAGAATTTCACTCGACCGGAGCTGGCGCCGCGTGGGGACGTCGGGGTGAACGGGCCATGGCTTGGGTTTCCGGAGGCGAGAGCAGCACATGAGTGAACAGGACAAGACACGGATGGGTCTTAACGAAGGCAGTGGCGCGCACGCCAAGCCGACCGAGGGGAGCGGCGCGAACGCACTGCCGCGCCCACCGGACGGCAGCGGCTCGATCCGCACACCGTCGGATGCGACCATCGTACTGCCGCCGTCGTCGGCGAACACCGCGTCGGGTACCGGCTCGGGTCTCGGTGACCTGAAGCGGTCGAACACGCTGGTCGGTGTCGCCGCGTTGCCGTCGCTGACGCAAACGCAGACGCAGAAGCCGTCCGACTCGACGATCGTGATGCCGAACGGTTCGGCGACCGCGAATTCGATCGCCCACGGCACACCGCTGCCGGGTGCCGCCGTCGTCGCGCCACCGTCGGCGACCACCGCGGTGCAGGCGCCTCGCGCGCGCCGCCCGTCGGAAGGCCCGTCGACCCCGCCGTCGAACCCGGGCACCAAGAATCCGTGGGACACGTTCGATGGGACGGCGTCCTCGACCACCGGCGTCCACGTGACGACCGCGATGCCGCACCCGGGTGTCCGCATCAACCAGTACGAGATGATCAAGATGATCGGCGAGGGTGGGATGGGGACCGTGTTCCTCGCCCGCGATCTCCGGCTCGGTCGTCGCGTCGCGATCAAGTTCCTCCAGAGCGGCCAGCCCGAGCTGACCCAGCGCTTCCTCGTCGAGGCGCGCACGACCGCCCGCTGCCAGCACGACAACATCGTCGTGATCTACGAGGTCGGCGAGCACAACGGCGCGCCGTACATCGTCCTCGAGTTCCTGAACGGCAAGCCGCTCACCTCGATCACCGAGAACAGCCAGAAGCTGCCGTACGCCCGCGCGGTCGAGATCATGGTCTCGATCCTGCGCGCGCTCGCGTGTGCGCACGAGCAGGGGATCGTCCACCGCGACCTCAAGCCCGACAACATCTTCCTGATGGAGACCGGCACCGTGAAGGTGCTCGACTTCGGCATCGCCAAGGTCCTCCAGCAGGGCGCCACACCGGCGGCTCAGCAGACGCCGGGCGTGCCTCGCCTGCCGAGCCCGCTCGAGCTCGCGACCGGCACGAACACCAGCCTCACCCGGGTCGGCACGATCATGGGGACGCTGAAGTACATGTCCCCCGAGCAGTGGGGCATCGGCATCGAGATCGACCACCTCACCGACATCTGGGCGTGCGGCATCCTGCTCCACCGCATGATCTGCGGCCGCCACCCGCTCCACCCGCTCGACGGCAACCAGCTCGTGGTCACCGCGATGCTCGAGCTGCCGATGCCGTCGATGCAGGAGGCCGCGCCGCCGGACGTGCCGCGCGAGCTGATCCAGATCGTCGATCGCTGCCTCCTGAAGGTGAAGGAGCAGCGCTGGCAGTCCGCCGACGAGCTGCTCGTGGCGCTCGAGCCGTTCATGCCCGGTCGCAACAAGACGACCGAGCTCCAGCTCGACGAGAGCCCGTACGCCGGCCTGTCGTCGTTCCAGGAGAACGACGCCAACAAGTTCTTCGGCCGCAACCGCGAGATCGCGGCGATGATGACGCGCATCCGCGACCGTCCGATCATGGGCGTCGTCGGCAGCTCCGGCGTCGGCAAATCGAGCTTCGTGCGCGCCGGCCTCGTGCCCGCGCTCAAGCGCTCGGGCGAGACGTGGGAGTGCCTGGTGATTCGCCCGGGGCGCAAGCCGCTCGAGGCGCTCGCGTCGATCAGCGCGCCGATGGAGAGCACCGCGGTCAACCTCGCCGACGAGATGGACGAGCAGAACAAGCTCGTCGACAAGCTGCGTCGCGAGCCAGGCCACCTCGGCCACCTGCTCCGCGGGCGCGCGCGGCGCGACAACCGCCGCATCATGCTCTTCATCGATCAGTTCGAGGAGCTGTTCACCCAGGTCCAGGATCCCGAGGAGCGCGCCGCGTTCACCGCGTGTCTGTCGGCGGTCGCCGACGACGCGACCAGCCCGCTGCGCGTGGTCGTCTCGATCCGCGCCGACTTCCTCGATCGCTGCGCGGAGGATCCGCAGTTCCTCTCCGAGCTGACCCAGGGCCTGTTCTTCCTCGGCCAGCCGAACCGCGACGGGCTGCGCGACGCGATCGTCGAGCCGGCGCAGATGGCCGGCTTCAAGATCGACTCGCTCACCGTCGAGGACATGCTCAACCACCTCGAGACCACGCCCGGTGCGCTGCCGCTGTTGCAGTTCGTCGCGAGCAAGCTGTGGGAGCAGCGCGACAAGGCGCGCAAGATGCTCACGCGGCAGAGCTACGAGGCGATGGGCGGCGTCGCCGGCGCGCTCGCCAGCCACGCCGACCGCGTGATCCAGGATCTCGGCGCGCAGAAGACGCCGCTGATCCGCGCGCTGCTGATGCGCCTCGTCACGCCGGAGCGCACGCGCGCCATCGTGCCGATCAGCGAGCTGCGCGAGCTGTCGCGCGAGGTCGGCGAGGTCCAGCGGCTGATCGACGAGATGGTCACCGCGCGCCTCCTCGTCGTCCAGACGCTCGAGGGTGGCAAGGGCTCGACGGTCGAGATCGTGCACGAGTCGCTCGTGCAGGGTTGGCCGACGTTGCGCCGCTGGCTCGACGAGAACCAGGACGACGCCCAGCTGGTCGATCAGCTGCGCACCGCGGCGCGCCAGTGGCACGCCAAGGCGCGCGACCCGGGCCTCCTGTGGCGCGGCGACACCGCCGACGAGGCCAAGAAGTTCCGCAAGCGCTACAAGGGCCCGCTCTCGGATGTCGAGCGCGCGTTCCTCGAGGAGGTCGTCAGCTACGAGATGGCGACGATCCGGCGGCGTCGCGTCGCGGTGATCGGCGGGTTCATCGGCCTCGGCGCGATCGTCGTGGTCGCGATGATCGGGCTCGTCGTGGTGCAGAAGTCGCGCAACGCGGCGAAGCAGAACCTCGTGCTCGCGCAGCAAGCGCAGGTCGAGTCGGACGAGCAGGCCAAGGTCGCGCAGCAGCGGCTCGAGCAGGTCCAGAAGGAAGAGCGCCAGCGGCAGATCGCCGAGGACGCCAAGAAGAGCGCCGAGGCGTCGCTGGTCAAGACCGAGGAAGCCAAGAAGGACACCGAGGTCAAGCTCGACAAGTCCGAAGAGAACGTCGCCGAGAAGAACAAGGAGCTCGAGAAGCAGATCCGCGAGGTCCGCCGTCAGGTGAAGATCGCGGAGGATGCGCTCCGGCGGGTGTCCGAGGCCAACGACGAGCTCCAGGTGGCCAACACGAAGGAAGAAGTGGCTCGCAAGGATGCCGAACGGCTCGCGAAGGAAATGCAGGAGAAGGCGGATCGGCTCCAGGC
Source organism: Haliangiales bacterium (assembly GCA_038321315.1). Taxonomy (GTDB): domain Bacteria; phylum Myxococcota_A; class Polyangia; order Haliangiales; family Haliangiaceae; genus JABFXX01. The sequence continues at coordinate 70,053 of JBBQEX010000006.1, forward strand.
TCAGATCGGCAGCAAAGCGATCGACACGCTCAAGTAGATTTTGGTTTTGCGTACGTCACGACGGGGAGATCACATGAAGAGACTGTCCGCTATCGCCCTCGGCGGGGTGCTGTGCATCGGGACCGCCGCGTTTGGCCAACCGACTCCACCCGCGCCACCGCCCGAGAAGCCCGCGCCCGAAAAGGCCGGCACCAACGAGACGCTTCAGAGCGGCAGCGAGGCCGAGCGCCCGTGGGCCAAGGGCGTCACCGACAACGAACAGAAGATCGCGCTGTCGCTGTTCCGCGAGGGCAACACCTCGCTGAACGACGGCGCGTACGTGACGGCCGCGAAGAAGTATCGCGAGGCGCTATCGCACTGGGATCACCCGGCGATCAACTACAACCTCGCGCTCGCGCTGCTCAACCTCGACCAGCCGGTGGAGGTCTACAAGGCGCTCGAGAAGGCGATCTCGTACGGCGACGCGCCGCTCGAGAAGGAGAAGTTCGAGAAGGCGCACGAGTACCTGAAGATCATCGGGTTGCAGATCGCGACGATCGAGGTCAGCTGTCAGAAGGCCGGCGCCGAGGTGCTCGTCGATGGCAAGAAGGTGTTCACCGCGCCCGGCAAGTACACCGAGAAGGTGAAGGCCGGCAAGCACGTGTTCGCCGCCGAGCCGGGGCCGAAGATGCAGGGCTACTCGGCGAAGGTCCGCACGCCATCGATCGACGGTGGCCAGACGTTCCGCGTCGAGCTGAAGATGTACACGACCGACGAGCTCACCCGCTATCACCGGCGCTGGGAGCGCGTGTGGGCGCCGTGGATCGTGGTCGGCACCGGCGTGGCCGTCGTCGGGGTCGGCGGGCTCCTGGCGCTGTCCGCGAAGTCGAGCTTCGACGACTTCGACAAGAAGGTCGCCACGTGCAACTCGGACACCGGCATGAACGCCGGCTGCAACGTGAGCAGCGGCTTTGGCTCGCTCAAGAGCAGCGGCGACACCAAGCGCGCCGCGAGCTACGCGATGTACGGCGTCGGCGGCGCGGCCGTCGTGCTCGGGCTGTCGCTGGTCTACCTCAATCGCAAGACGCCCTATCAGATCCATGGCGAGGACTTCGAGGACGAGCTCGATCGCAAGGCGCCACCGATCGCGTTCGCACCGGTCGTCTCACCCGAGATGATGGGCGGCGTGATCCAGGGACACTTCTAGACTTCGCTTTTGCTTCGGTTGATTGGGAGCTGACATGACCTCGACTACGTTCCGCATTTCCATCGTTCTCGCCACGATGCTCGCCGCCTGCGCCGGTGATCCATCCGCGCGCGAGTGCGCGACCGGCATCTTCTGTCCCGACGGCACGACGTGCGCCGCGGCGCAGCCGGTCTGCATCATCAACAAGTGCGGCAACGCGATCCTCGACAACGGCGAGGTCTGCGACGACGGCAACATCCTCGACGGCGACGGCTGCTCGCACGACTGCTCTTCGAAGGAGCAGTGCGGCAACGGCATCAAGGATCCCAACGAACAGTGCGACGACGGCAACACCGTCGACGGTGACAACTGCTCGTCGCACTGCACGATCGAGGAGTGCGGCAATCACATCCAGGACAAGGGCGAGGCCTGCGACGACGGCAACACGATCGACGCCGATGGCTGCTCGGCGAACTGCAAGTCGACCGAGGTCTGCGGCAACGGCATCAAGGACGTCGAGGTCGGCGAGATCTGCGACGACGGCAACACGACGAGCGGCGACGGCTGCAACGGCGATTGCCGCTCCGGTGAGGGCTGCAAGAACGGCATCCTCGATCCCGGCGAGCTGTGCGACGACGGCGACAGCAACGACAACAACGACTGCCGCAACGACTGCAAGCCGAACGTCTGCGGCGACGGCATCGTCGACAGCATGGGCACGCGCCACGAGCAGTGCGACGCCGGCGTGGTCGGCGCGGCCGTCGCGACGCCGGTCGAGACCGCGACCTGCAACCGCGACTGCACGACGGCGACGTGCGGCGACGGCAAGCTGAACCCCAAGAACGTCACCGCGCCGGCGCTGCCGACCGGCGAGCAGTGCGACGACGGCAACAACGTCAACGGTGACGGCTGCGATAACAACTGTACGACCACGTCGTGCGGCAACGGCATCGTCAATACCGGCGAGCAGTGCGACGACGGCAACCAGACCAACGGCGACGGCTGCGACAACAACTGCAAGACCACTGCCTGCGGCAACGGCATCCTCACATCGGGTGAGGCCTGCGACGATGGCAACACCGCGAGCAACGACGGCTGCTCGGCGCTGTGCGTGATCGAGCGCTGCGGCGATGGCGTCAAGAACAACGTGACCGAGGAGTGCGACACGACGACCGCGAGCTCGTCGTGCAACGCGGACTGCACGAACGCGGCGTGCGGCGATGGCAAGTTCAACCCGCTGTTCGTGCCGTCCGGCGCGCCCGGCGGCGAGCAGTGCGACGATCACAACACCGCGAACAACGATGGCTGCTCGTCGAAGTGTCAGTTCGAGCGCTGCGGCGATGGCGTGAAGAACAACGTGACCGAGGCGTGCGACACCTCGGTGGCCTCGCAGACCTGCAACGCGGACTGCACGATCCCGTCGTGCGGCGACGGCAAGCTCAACCCGATGTTCACGAAGCTGGGCGCCCCCGGGCCCGAGCAGTGCGACGACGGCGGCACCGTCGACGGCGATGGCTGCTCGTCGGACTGCCAGTTCGAGCGCTGCGGTAACGGCACGATCGATCCCGGCGAGCAGTGCGACGGTTCGCCGGTCGGCGGGTTCGCCTGCCTCAACTGTCACCTCGTGAAGTGCGGCAACGGCATCGTCGAGGCCGGCGAGCAGTGCGACGACGGCAACAACTCGGCGACCGACGACTGCGTCAGCAACGATCCGACGCCGTCGAGCTGCAAGATCGCGACGTGCGGCGACGGCAAGGTCGATGCGAGCCGCGAGCAGTGCGATCACGGCGCGACGAACGGCATGAGCGGCGACACCTGCTCGGCGACCTGCCGCACCGTGATGTGCGGCGACGGGATCATCGAACAGGGCGAGACCTGCGATGACGGTCCCGGAAACAACGGCGCGACCAAGGCGTGCAACGCGACCTGTCACCGCAACGTGTGCGGCGACTCCGACGTGCTGAGCATGATCGAGCAGTGCGACTCCGGCGGCGTCGACAACGCGACGTGCGACAGCGACTGCACGAACGCCGTGTGCGGCGACGGTCACCTCAACCTGATGCATGGCGAGACCTGTGACAACGGCGCGCTCAACGGCACGATGGGCAACGCGTGTGACTCGACCTGTCACTCGCGGTCGTGCGGCAACGGGTTCGCGGACTTCGGCGAGGCGTGCGATCCGGGAACGCCGAACACGAACACCGCGACGTGCGACAAGGACTGCACGGCGCCGGTCTGCGGCGACGGCCTCACCAACACGCCGGCCGGCGAGTCGTGCGACGACGGCCCGCTCAACGGCAACCCGTGCGCCTACGGCGACGAGGCCTGTACGCGCTGCAACTCGGCGTGCACCGGCATGGTGAGCCCGGGCGGTCCATTCTGCGGCGACGCCACGACGCAGGCCGTCGAGATGTGCGACCAGGGCGATCTCAACGGCACCAAGTGCGCATATGGCGACCTCACGTGCCTCAACAACGCCAGCAGCATCTGCAAGGCGACCTGCGACGGCTTCATGGGCGCGAACAACGGCACGTTCTGCGGTGACAACATGGTGCAGGCGGCAGAGCACGAGCAGTGCGATCCGAGCGGTGGCACCGCGCCGGTCGACAAGGCGACCTGCGACAGCGACTGCACGTTCGTGGTCTGTGGCGACGGCCACAAGAACACGGTGAGCGAGATGTGCGACGACGGCAACAGCCAGGCCTGCGGCACCTGCTCCGCGACGTGCGGCGCGGCGGTCACGCCGACCGCGGCCACCGCCTCGATGACGACCGTCGCGATCGCGGCCCTCACCGATGGCGACACGTTCACGCTCGACGACGGCAAGAACACGCCGACCGTGTTCGAGTTCGACACCGACCCGAACCCGGGCATGGTGACGGGCACGAACAAGCGCGTCGCGATCAGCGCGGCCGCGACCGCGACGCAGGTGCGCGACGCGGTGATCAGCGCGGTCGGCGGCGTCGGCGCCGGGCTCGCGATCACGCCGAGCATCGGCAGCACGACCAGCGTGCTGTTCACGAACGATCGGGCGACCGCGCTCGGCAACACGACGATCGGCACCTCGAAGAACGCGGCCTCGATGTGGACGATCAGCGCGATGATGTCGGGTGGCCTCGCTGGTGACTGCGCGGCCAACGTAGGCTGCGTCAGCGGGGCCGACTGCGCGTCGGGCACCTGCGTCGCGACCACCGGCCGCTGCATGTAGTCAGGCGATCTCGCCCATCATCATGTACCTGGGCGGGGCGTGGGCTCGCTCGGCCTCGCCGCGCGCGAGGCCAGCGTCGATCGCGATGCACTGGCCCAGGCGACCGCGCGCGCGCGCCTGCTCGACGCTCGCGCAGAAGTAGACGGCGCGCTCGCAGCTCCCGCAGTGGCGAATCCCGTCGGTCTCGGTCGGCGCCAGCGCATCCCACCGCTTCGGGCACGCGAACTTGAACTCGACGTGGGGCGCGATCGGCGCGCGCGAGACGACCGTGCGCCACGCGAGGTCGCGCGGGCGCGCGAGGGCGAGCAGCTGGTCCTCGGTCGCCGTGGCATCGACCTCGGCGCGCAGGAAGGCGGCGCGGCTCGCGTCGCCGTGCTCCTCGAGCCAGTCGGCGTAGACCCGGCGGGTCTGCAAGTCGGCGGGCTCGCGGCGGATCGACGCGACCAGCGCGCCCTCGACCGCATCGGCGACCGCGATCGGCTCGGCGGCGGCGACCGCGATCAGGGCCTCGCGGAGCTCGCCGCCATCTTCGGGGAGGTCGGCGAGCAAGTCGTCGAGCTCGAGCACGTCGAGGACCGCCACGATGTCGTCGATCGGCTGCGCGTCGTCGGGGACCGCGTGCGCCGGGAACGTGAGGATCGCGCGATCTGCGGCGAACGCGATCGTCTCGGCGCGCACGTCGCCGTGGACCACGCCGCTGTCGTGCAGCTCGGCGAGCGCGCCGGCGAGCTGGATGCCGGCCTCGACCGCGATCATGCGGTCGCACGGCGGCTCCACCGACCCGCGCACGCGATCGGAGACCACGACGTAGCCGTGGTCCCCGTAGCGCACGACGCGACGGATCGCGGCGAGGCTCGGGTGTTGGCAGTCGCGCTGGATCCGCTCGAGCCTCGCGAAGATCGCCTCGCGGCGCGCGGGGCTGGCGAACGGGATCACCTCGACGACCGCGTCGGGAGTGTCGGCCCTGGAGATCACGGCGTAGCGCATCGGGTGCTCGGAGAGCAACTCGCCCAACTCGATCCCCGGGACCGCGATCATCGCCATGGCTGTGATGATATATGACCCGACATGAACCTCTCGTCGCTCAAGATCATCGTCACCGGCGCGGCTCAGGGCATGGGGGCACACTTCGCACGTCGGCTCGCCGAGGCCGGGGCGCAGGTCGCCGCCGGGGACGTCAAGGAGGAGCTGCTCGCCGAGCTCGTCGAGTCGGCCAAGGGCCTGCCCGGCAAGATCCACGCGAAGAAGCTCGACGTGTCGAACGAGGCGGACGTCGCCGGGTTCGTCGACTGGGCGGCCGGCGCGATGGGTGGCCTCAACGGCCTCATCAACAACGCCGGCATCCTGCGCGACGGCCTCTTGGTCAAGAAGGACCGCACGACCGGCGAGATCACCAAGCTCACCAAGGATCAGTGGGACGCCGTGATCGGCGTCAACCTGACCGGCGCGATGCTGATGCTGCGCGAGACCGTCGCCAAGATGGTCGCCACCGAGCAGGGCCCCGGCGTGGTCGTCAACATGTCGTCGGTCGCGCGCCACGGCAACCGCGGCCAGTCGAACTACACGTCGGCCAAGGCCGCGCTCGCCGCCAACACCGTGACGTGGTCGCGCGAGTTCGCGCCGTTCAAGATTCGCGTCGGCGCCGTCGCGCCGGGCATGGTCGAGACCCCGATGACCCAGGGCATGAACCAGAAGGCGCGCGACACGCTGGTCGCCGCGATCCCGGTCGGCCGCATCGGCCTGCCCGAGGATCTGTGGATCGCCGTGAAGTTCGTCCTCGAGTGCGATTATTTCAACGGCCGCACCATCGACGTCGATGGCGGCATGTCGATGTAAGCAAAATATTTCGCGGCGGCGCGGGCGTTCAACAGGTGGAGGACATGATGCTGAAGCGAATGATGGCGATCGCGAGTCTCTCGATGGTGCTCGGTGGTGTGGCGCTGGCCGACGATGCGAAGAAGGAGCCGCCGCCCGCGGGCGACACCAAGAAGGCGGCCGGCGACATCACCGCCGAGATCAAGGCCGGCACCGGGGTCGAGAAGTTCGAGATCGCCGGCGAGGGCACCACGTTCGCCGCGGGCACCACGGTGTTCGTGTGGTCGCGCGTGCTGAACGCCGAGGGCAGCATCAAGCACGTCTGGAAGCACGACGGCCAGGCGGTGTGGACCGCCACGCTGCCGGTCGGCTCGAAGCGCTGGGCGACGCAGTCGCGCCGCGCGATCGCCAAGGCGGGCGCGTGGGAGGTCGAGGTCCAGACCGCCGACGGCGCGACGATCGGATCGGTCGCGTTCACGGTGAACTGAGTCCACGTAGCTTCTCGGGAAGATCGCGATCGCGTGGCGTTTCCCCGCCATGAAATTGAACTTCCTGGCGGCCCTGCCGCTGGTCGTGGGCTGCGTCGAGCAGGCCGCCGACGATCCGCCCGAGAGCACCACCGAGTCCGAGATCGCGAACGCGACGATCTGGAATCCGTGGACCCAAGGCACCCAGACCTGGACCCGAAACGTGGTCAGCGTCGGCGGGTTCTGCACCGGCACGCTGCTCGACTACGAGTGGGTGATGACCGCGGGTCACTGCTTCCCGGGGAACCCTGCCCCGTCGAGCATCCCGGTGTTTCACACGCTCGCGGATGGCACGACCGAGTCGGCCGTCGGCGTCGAGCTGTTCCTCGATCCGGCGCCCGGCGTCGACGTCGCGCTGCTGCGGCTCGCGACACCGCTCAAGCCCGGCGTCGGCACGCTGCCCCTGTACGGCGGCACGACCGCGTCGCTCGTCGGCACCTCGGTGTTCTGCGCCGGGTTCGGCGCGATCGCGAGCGGGCCGTCGTGCTCCGCCGCGAATCCGTCGTGCCCGGTCAGTCAGTCCTGCGATACCGCGTGGGGCGTCTGCCTGACGCCGAACGACGGCAACCTGCGCGCGGCGACGTTCTCGATCAAGCAGGACACCGGCGACGCGAACCTCTACTACCAGTTCAACATCACGAACCCGAACAACCCGACGATCGAGCTGCCGGGCGACTCGGGCTCGTCGTGCTGGAACGGCTCGGCGCTCACCGGCGTGAACAAGGCCGGCAACACGACGAACTACGATCGCCAGAACTCGATCCCGGCGTCGCGCGCCTGGATGCAGAGCTTCGTCAACCCGACGCTGCTCGCCGAGAATAACCAGGCCGGTGGACGCTGTCGCCCGGTGACCGGCGCGACGCCGACCTACACCGCCGACGGCGCGGTCACTGGTGGCCCGAGCGGCGCCGTCATGGTCTGCCCGGTCGATCGCCCGATCTCGCCAACCGCGAACTTCATCCGCGCGCCGCACGTGTGGGTCGTCGACCGCAGCACGAGCTCCAACGTGTGCTGCCACCTGCAGTCACAGGGTGACGCGTCGGTCACCGGCGATGACGTGTGCTCGACCGGCGCGACCACCGCGGTCCAGTCGCTCACGCTGCCCTCGATCTACGACACCCACGCCAACGACTTCGTCACCGTGTCCTGCACCCTTCCCGCGGCCCAGAGCGGCGCGGAGTCCTCGATCGAGGGCTACCGCGTCGAACTGTCGAACCGCTGATTCACCTCCGGAGCCATCTCATGTTCACCAAGCGAATCGCCCTGTCCCTGCTCGCGCTCACCGTCGGCGCCGGCATCACCCTCGCCTCGACCACCACCAACACGCCTGGCGCGGTCTGCGTCGCGTCGAGCGGCAGCCTGATCAACGGCGCGTCCGGCGAGTCGGCGAACTTCACGAACGCCTCGGCGACCGCGGTGTGCGCCGCCGATCGCTCGATCGCGCCGACCCTGTCGACCAAGGTCAGCGCCGTCGTGTGGGTCGTCGACGAGAGCACGTCCGCGAACGTGTGCTGCACGATCAACTCGAAGAACCCGAGCGGCACGCTGATCTCGAGCCCGCAGGTGTGCTCGTCGGGCTCGACCTACGCGTCGCAGACGCTGACGCTCGCCCAGATCACCGATGGCTACACCTACAGCCACTACTACGTGTCGTGCACCGTGCCGGCGCTGAGTGGCGGGCTCATCTCGAAGATCCTCGGCTATCGGACCGTCCAAGATTGACCAGCTGCGCGAGCGTGCGCACGCCCTCGGCGATGCGCTCGTTCCACGGCGTGCCGGCGGACACGCGGATGAAGTTCGTGAACCGCTGACGCGCGCTGAACAGCGGACCGGGCGCGACCACGATCCGCTTGCGCAGTGCCTGCTCGTGCAGCGCGAGCGAGTCGACGCCGGGCGGGAGCTCGACCCAGAGCACGAAGCCGCCGCGCGGCGACGACACCCGCGTGCCCTCGGGGAACTGCGTCACGATCGCCTCGCGGTAGCGCTCGAGGTTCGCGGCCATCGCGGTGCGCAGTCGGCGCAGGTGGCGATCGTAGCCGCCCGACGCGAGGAACTCGGCGACGGCCATGCCGAGCAGCGACGGGCACGCGAGCGACTGGCCGTACTTGAGCCGCACGATCTGATCGTGCCAGCGACCGCCGGCGATCCAACCGACGCGATAGCCGGGCGCGAGCGTCTTCGAGACCGACGACACCAGGATCACGTGGCTGTCCTCGGACGGCCCGGCGTACGCGCGCAGCGGACGCGGGTGCGAGCCATCGAACACCAGCTCGCCGTAGACGTCGTCCTCGATCACCGGGATGTCGAGCCGGCGGGTGATCCGCACGAGGCGCTCGCGATCCTCGTCGGTCATGATCGAGCCGAGCGGGTTCGAGATCGTCGGCGTGACCATCAGCGCGCGCACCGGCTGCGACCGCGTGATCTCCTCGAACGCGGTGACATCGAGCCCGGTGCGCGGGTTCGCCGGGATCTCGAGCGCGCGGAGGCCGAGGCTCTCGATCGCCTGGAGCACGCCGAAGTACGCGGGCGACTCGACCGCGATGACGTCGCCCGGTCTGGCGACCGCGCGCAACGCGAGCGACAGGCCCTCGGTCGCGCCGATGGTCGTGCACAGGTCGTCCTCGGCGAGCGCGACGCCGGCCGCGACCGCCCGGCGCGCGATCTGCCGGCGCAGCGTCAGGAGCCCGGGCGCGCCCTCGTAGCGACCGCCGATCGTCGTCATCTCGCGCGTCAGCTGCGTGATGATCCGGTTGAGCGCGCCGATCGGCAGGTACGATGGATCGACGGTCGCGCAGCCGAGCGGCAAGAGCTCGGGATCGCGCATCGCCGACAGGATCTCGACGTAGGCATCCGAGACCGAGACGCGCGACGGCGTCGAGCACGAGCGAGGTGTGCGCGGCTCGGCGGTCACCGCGCCGCGCCGGCGCACGAAGTGACCCGACTTCGGACGAACCTCGATGAGGCCAGCATTCTCGAGCCGGAGGTACGCCTCGAGCACCGTGGCGACGCTCACGCTGCGCTCCTGGGCGAGCCGCCTCACCGACGGCAGCCGATCGCCGCCCCGCAGCGCGCCGCGATCGATGGCTTCGCCGAGCTCGTCGGCGAGGTGCTCGTAGAGGAACCCGGCGGCTGCCACCATGCATCGGAGCATAGGACGCGACGTGGATCTGAACCAGCACAGTTCGTGGCATCGCGACCGGTACAGCGGATCTGTACTGGTCGGGCGACGAACGTGGTGTCACGTTGCGATTCGCGATCAGGCCGCAAGATGAAGCCGATGGTGACCCTCGCTCCTGCACGGCTCGTCGCTCCGCGGGTCGACCCGCGCCTGGTCGCGAGCCTCGCCGCGGTGTTCGTGATCTGGAGCTCGACGTACCTCGCGATGCGGATCGTGGTGCACGAGCTGCCGCCGCTGCTCACCGCCGGGATCCGATTCACGATCGCCGGCAGCGTGATGCTCGTGCTCGCGCTGCGCTCGGGCGCGAGGTTTCCGCCGCTGCGCGCGTGGCTGCGGGTCGCGCCGGTCGGTGTGTTTCTCTGCCTCGGCGGCAATGGCTTCGTCTCGATCTCCGAGATGTCGGTGTCGTCGAGCGGCGCCGCGGTGGTGTGCGCGACGATGCCGCTGTGGGTCGGCGTGCTCGGCGCGATCTCGGGGTCGCGCCCGAGCCTGCGCGAGTGGGGTGCGCTCGTGCTCGGCTTTGTCGGCGTGCTGGTGTTGATGCGCGGACCATCGCTGACCGGCGAGCCCCTGCACATCCTCCTGATCGTGCTGTCGCCGATCTCGTGGGCGCTCGGATCGCTCCTCGCGCGCCGGATCGGCAAGACCGACACGAGCATGTTCACCGCGCCGGCGATGCAGATGCTGACCGGCGGCGTCGCGCTGTTCGCGGTCGCGATGCTGCGCGGCGAGCGGATCCCGCGCGACGCGAGCGCCGCGGCGTGGGGCGCCCTCGCCTACCTGATCGTGTTCGGCTCGCTGATCGCGTTCACCGCGTACAGCTGGTTGCTGCGCAACGCGCGCCCGATCGTCGCGACGAGCTACGCGTACGTCAATCCGATCCTCGCGACGCTGATCGCGGCCGCGTTCTACGGCGAGCCGCTCGGATGGACGACGCTGGTCGCGAACGTCCTCATCGTCGGCGCCATCGTGCTGGGTATGTACAAGCCGGCGCGTGCTACGATTTCGGCATGAATGGTGCCCGGACCCTCGCGGTCGCACTCGCGCTCGCCGGAGCGGTCGGGTGTCACGGCGGTGGCAAGAAGACGAAGAAGACGACGGTCGAGGCCACGCAGAACAAGTTGGACGCCCACGCGCTGCTCCAGGCGGCGCGCGACGCGGCCAAGAACGGTGACACCGACGAGGCCGATCGCCAGTACCAGCAGGCGTACGCGCTCGACAAGCAGTTCGACATCCTCGAGGAACGAGTCGACTTCCTCGTGCACTCGGGTCGCTCGGGCAAGGGCCTCGAGGCCGCGAAGGCGTACTACGACAACAACGCGACCGACGTGAAGGGCTACAAGCTCTACGCCGAGACGTTGCTCGCCAACGGCAAGGGCTCCGAAGCGCTCGAGGTCGCCGATCAGGTGATCGTGCTCGACGACAAGGATCCCTCGGGCCACGACAAGAAGGGCCGCGCGCTGATCCTGCTCGACAAGACCGAGGAGGGCCTCGAGGAGCTCCGCAAGGCGGTCCAGCTCGACGGCAACAGCGCGAGCTACCACGAGTCGCTCGGCGTCGCGCTCCACAAGCTGGGCAAGGTCGACGAGGCGGCGCTCGAGTTCCGCGCGGCCTTGAAGCGCGCGCCCGACGACGCCGAGGCGCACGTGTTGCTCGGCATGGCGCTGAGCGATCAGGGCGAGTTCGACGAGGCCAAGTCGTACCTCGACAAGGCGATCGAGCTCGACGCGCGCAGCGGCCGCGCGTACTTCGAGCTCGGCCGGCTCTACAACAAGCAGAGCAAACAGGACGACGCCGAGACCGCGTTCGCCAAGGCGGTGAAGCTGTCGCCCCACGAGTCGCTCTACTGGTACGCGTACGGCGAGATCTACCGGGTCCGCGAGCGCCCGGACGACGCGATCAACGCCTACAAGAAGGCGGTCGAGATCGATCCGCCGTATCCCAAGGCGATGACCAAGCTCGGCGCGATGTACGTCGCCGCGAAGCGCTGGGACGAGGCGGAGGTCCTCCTGACCAACGCGATCCGCAAGGAACCCAAGAACGCCGCGAACTACTTTCAGCTCGGCCAGGTCTACGCGGGTAAGAAGAAGACCAAGCAGGCGATCGAGAACTTCAAGAAGTACCTCGAGCTCGCCCCGAAGACCGATGATGACCGCGTGCGCGCCAAGGAGCTGATCTCCGAGCTCGGCCGGAAGTAGACCGACAGACGTTCGTCCGTTATAGTTGACAGCACATCCGCCTCCCGGTAGATGTATATCCGTTATGACGGATACGCCAGTCGACGGCGCGTCGGCGACCGAGATCATCACGTGGGCGAGTCATCGCCTCGGCGATCGGCTCACGTTCGCCACCGGGTTTGGCGCCGAGGGCTGCGTCGTGATCGATCTGATCGCGCAGGCCGGGCTTCGCGTCGACGTGTTCACGCTCGACACCGGCGTGCTGTTCCCCGAGACCTACGCGCTGTGGCGCCGGCTCGAGGATCGCTACGCGATCAAGATCCGCGCGGTGCGCCCGGCCCAGACGATCGACGAGCAGGCCGCGACCCTCGGGCCGGCGCTGTGGGCGCGCGATCCCGATCGCTGCTGCGAGCTCCGCAAGGTGCTCCCGTTGCGCGAGGCGCTGACCAGCTTCGACGGCTGGATCACCGCGATCCGGCGCGCCCAGACCCCCGAGCGAGCGACGGCGCAGCCGGTCGAGCACGACGCGAAGTTCGGGCTCCTGAAGATCAACCCGCTGGTCGCGTGGTCGCACGACGACGTGTGGGCGCACATCTACGCGAACGACGTCCCGTATCACGCGCTGCACGACGAGGGCTACCCGTCGATCGGCTGCGTGCCGTGCACGTCGCTCGTCCAGATCGGCGAGGACCCACGCGCCGGTCGGTGGCGCGGCACGGCCAAGCGCGAGTGCGGCCTGCACCTGCCCGGAGTGCGGCCATGACGCTGTATCCAGTGTTCCTCGATCTGGCCGCGTTGCCGGTGGTCGTCGTCGGTGGCGGGACGGTCGCGGCGAGCAAGCTGGTCGCGCTGCTCGAGACCGGCGCGCGCGTGACGGTGGTCGCACCGGCGATCGGCGACGCGATCCGCGCGCACGACGTGACCCTCGTCGAGCGCGCCTTTTCACCCGCCGATCTCGACGGCGCCCGCTGGGTCGTCGCGGCGGCGACCCCGGAGGTCAACGCGGCCGTGGCGCAGGCGGCGACCGCGCGTGGTCTGTTCGTCAACGCGGTCGACGATGTCGCGAGCGCGACGGCGTATCTCGGCGGTGTCGTGCGGCGCGGCGACGTCACCGTCGCGATCTCGACGCGCGGCCTCGCCCCGGCCCTCGCTGGGATGCTGCGCGAGGCGCTCGACGCCGTGCTGCCCGAGGATCTCGACCGCTGGGTCGCGGTCGCGATGGCCGCGCGCGCCGACTGGAAGCGCGCCGGCATCCCGATGACCGAGCGACGCCCGCTGCTGTTCCGCGCGCTGCAGAGGATCTATTCATGAACGGCTTCGTCTCGCTCGTCGGTGCCGGCCCCGGCGCGGCCGATCTGCTCACGCTGCGCGCGGTCGATCGGCTGCGCACCGCCGACCTCGTGCTGGTCGATGCGCTGATCGGCGATGACGTGATCGCGCTGATCACGACCGCCCGCCGGTTCTATGTCGGCAAGCGCGCCGGTCGCCACTCGATCGAGCAGGAGGCGATCAACCGCCTGATGATCCGCGCGGCGCGGCGCGGAGAGCGCGTCGTGCGCCTCAAGTGCGGCGACCCGTTCGTGCTCGGGCGCGGCGGCGAGGAGGCCCTCGCGCTCGAGGCGGCCGGCGTCGTGTACGAGGTCGTGCCCGGGCTGTCGTCGGCGATCGCGGCACCCGCGCTCGCCGGCATCCCGGTCACGCACCGCGGCCTGTCGACCGCGTTCGTCGTCGCGTCGGGCCACGCGCCGTCGGCCTACGCACCGATCGTCGACTCGCTCGCGCCCGCCAGCGCGACGCTCGTGTTTCTGATGGCCCTCGCGACCCGCGGCGAGATCGCCTCGCGGCTGATCGCGCGCGGCTGGGACGCCACGACGCCGGCCGCGGTCGTGCTCGGCGCCTCGCACGCCGGCAGCGCGCGCTGGATCGGTACGCTCGCGACGCTGGTCGACGCGCCGCTCTCGGAAGGCCATCCCGGCATCGTCGTCGTCGGTGCCGTCGTCTCGCTCGCTCACGTGATCACCAACGAGTATGGAGCCGTGCATGACCTCGCTCGCAACATCTGATTCTCCGCCGATCGGCCGCCTCGGGTTCGCCCGTCGCGAGGACGTCGATCTGTTCGTCCAGCGCCTCGAATCGTTCGAGCGCGGCGAGCTGTCGCCCGACGACTGGCGCTCGTTCCGGCTGCTGAACGGCGTCTACGGCCAGCGCCAGGATGGCGTCATGATGATCCGCGCGAAGCTGCCGGGCGGCATCGTGTCGCCGGCCCAGCTCCGCGCGCTCGCCGACGTGGCCGATCGGTTCGCCGGCGGCAAGTGCCACGTGACCACGCGGCAGAACGTGCAGTACCACTTCGTCGACACCGCGAACGTCGAGGCCGCGCTCGGCATCCTCGCCGAGGCCGGCATCACGACGAAGGAGGCGTGCGGTCACTCGGTGCGCAACTGGACCTGCTGCCCGTTCGCCGGCGTCGCCGCGAACGAGGCGTTCGATCCGACACCGTACGTCGAGGCGCTCGCCCACCACCTGTTGCGCGGCAAGTACAGCTCGACGCTGCCGCGCAAGCTCAAGCCGTCGATCGGCGGCTGCTGCGGCACCGACTGCTCGCAGGCCTTCATCAACGACCTCGGGTTCCTCGCGACCTCGCGCGACGGCGAGCTCGGATTCAAGCTGATCGCCGGCGGCGGGCTGTCGACGCTGCGGCGCAGCGCGCTCGTCGTCGAGGAGTTCGTGCCCGCCGGCGAGCTGCTCGAGGCGGCCGACGCCGTGATCCGCGTATTCCACCGGATCGGCAACCGCACGAATCGCGCGAAGGCGCGGCTCAAGTGGGCGATCGACAAGATCGGCGTGCCCGCGTTCCTCGCCGAGTACGCCGCCGAGCGCGTGACGATCCGCGCCGAGGGTGGCGTGCCGCTCGAGCTCCCCGTACAGCCGGCAGCGCGCGCACCCGCGCGGATCTCGCTCGCGCAGGCGCAACTCCAGGATCCGGCGTTCGAGAGCTGGG
Organism: Haliangiales bacterium; assembly: GCA_038321315.1. Lineage (GTDB taxonomy): Bacteria > Myxococcota_A > Polyangia > Haliangiales > Haliangiaceae > JABFXX01. The sequence goes on from JBBQEX010000006.1 coordinate 85,124, forward strand.
CCACCGACAACGTCCGCGTGCAGAAGCAGCCCGGGTTCACGTCCGTCGTGATCCGGCTCGTGCTCGGCGACATCACCGCCGATCAGCTGCGCGCGCTCGCGGCGCTCGTCGGGTCGTACGGCGAGGGCGAGCTGCGGACGACGAACGAGCAGAACCTCGTGCTGCGCTACGTGCCGGTGGCGCGCCTCGGCGCCCTGCACCGCGAGCTGATCGTCGCGGGGCTCGCGAAGCCCGGCGCGAACTCGCTCGCCGACGTGACGAGCTGCCCGGGCGCGTCGAGCTGCAAGCTCGCGGTCACGGCGTCGCGCGGGCTCGCCCAGATCCTCACCGACCTGCTCGACGCGCGCCCCGATCTCGTGGCGGGCGGACGCGGCCTCGACGTCAAGGTGTCGGGTTGCCCGCACGGCTGCGGCCAGCATTACATCGCGGGCATCGGCTTCCAGGGCGGCATGCGCAAGCTCGCCGGCAAGCCCGCGCCGCAGTACCTGGTGTACGCCGGCGGTGGCACCGCGGCCGATCGCGCCGACTTCGGTCGCCTGATCGGCAAGGTGCCGGCGCGCCGCGCGAGCGCGACGCTCGAGCGCCTGCTCGAGTTCTACATCGCCCGCGGCGGCACCAGCCACGCCTTCTGGGCCGGCGTGCCGATCGAGCAGCTGCGCGCGCTGATCGCGGATCTCGCCGAGCTCACCGAGGCCGACTCGGTCGCCGACGACTTCATCGACCTCGGCACCACGAGCGCCTTCGTCGTCGAGAGCGGCGAGGGGGAGTGCGCCGCCTGACGCTGTGAATTGGGGACGGTTTCAGCTCTGGCCCCTTTTGGCGTTCCGCCAAAAGGGGCCAGAGCTGAAACCGTCCCTAGTTCACAGGCGCGACTTCGCTGGTGGGCGCCGGGCTGCTGACGCCGGTGAGGCTGCTGGCGACGGCGCGCACGTGGATCCAGCCGACCGCGCCGCCACCGCCGCCGCGATCGGTGCTGGTCGCGACGCTGCCGTTGCCGGGTGGGTTCGCGGCGCACGCGCCAATACCACCGGGGTTGTGGAACTGGCCGGCCGCGCCCCCGGCCGCGCACGTCGCGTCGTGATGGCCGGCCTGGCCGCGGCCGAGCGCGCCGATCGCGTTGCCGCCACCACCGCCGCCGTTCGCCGCGACGATCGAGCCACCGGCGAGCGTGACGGTGCTGCCCTCGAGGAGGATGCCGCCGCCCGCGCCACCGCCGCCACCACCGCCGCCGCCACCGTTGACCGGGTGACCGGTCTCGCCGCCATTGCCGCCCGCGGTGAGCGTGCCGCTGCTCGCCAGCGTGTGACCCGCGGTGATCTGCAGCGCGCCACCACCGCCGCCACCACGACCGCCGGTGATCGCCCCCGGGTTGACGCCGCCGGCGCCGCCGCCGCTGCCGCCGATCAGCGGCACGAGCTGCGGCGTGCCGCACGCGATGCCCGGGATACCGAGGCCCTGCATCGTGCCGCCACCATCGCCGCCTGCGGTCGCTGCGCCGCCGCCGCCACCCGCGGCCTCGTCGAGCCCGAACACGTTCTCGTTGCCGTTCTTGCCGGGTCCGCAGCCAGTGGCGTCGATGTCGAACGCCACCGTGCCGGTGCCACCGCCCGGCCCCGCGCACGTCGGATCGGTATCGTCCGCGCAGCCGGCGCCGACGTCGATGATCGAGCCCGCCGCGAGCGTGACGTCGCCGGTCGCGAGCACGATCAGCGGCCGGTCGCCCAGCACGCGCAGGCTCGCGCCGCTGTCCATGATGAGGTTGCCGAGCGCGAGCACGCGATAGCCACCGACGGCGCTCAGCGTGACGCCGGCTGGCAGCGCCACCAACTGCGCGCCAAGCAAGAGCGTGCCCGCGGCGGTGTCGAGGTGATACGGGCCCGAGCCGAGCTCGAGCGTGCCGGGGCTCGCCGGCGCGTCGCTCCACGCGACGTTCGACGGCACGATCGCGCCGCAGTGCGCGCCACCGGTCGCCACGCAGCCGTCGTCGCACACGATCGGCGGCGCGCCGCAGCCGACGAGCCGATTGCCCACGCAAGCCTGGATTCCAGAACACGTGTCCGGCACGACGGGCGTCCCATCCGCGCTGGCCGCGTCGTCGCTGCCACCGCCGAGCGAGCACGCCCCGGCGACGCAGGTCTGGGGTGACGGACACGGCTCGGTGTCGCTGCACGGTGCGCCCGCCGGCGCGGTCGGATGAAAGCACCCGGCCACGCACAAGCTCACCACGACGGGCCACGCGCGCATCAGGCTCGAGGATAACGCAGCGAGCCCGATCGATGAGGGTCTTAACGTGAGGTGCTCTTGGTTTCGGGGCGCGTCGCCGTGAACACGATCCCGATGAGGCCCGCCGTGGCGAGCATCACGCCGGCGACGAGCAGCCCGCCGATCGACGACGTGTAGGTGGGGCAGCCGGTGCCCTCGCAGGGCGCGGTCTTCGTCGTCTGGTCGACCGCGATCGCGGCGCCGCCACCGACGATCAGGAGCGAGTCGGCGACGTAGGAGAGGTGCTTGGCGCCTGAGGTGTAGCCGAAGCAGCCGGGCGCGAGCCCCAGGAGCATCGCGAGGACGACGAGGCGGCGAACCACGCGATCAGGCTAACCCCCTTCGGAGGTCGGCGAAACCGCGCGATCGGGATTTCGGTTTTGGTCGCGACTTGCCATGGTGCTCCCGTGCAAGCAGGCAAGCCGCGGTCTCCGCTCCTGCCGATCTTCCTGATCGTCCTCGTCGACGTCCTCGGGTTCACGATCGTGATCCCGCTGCTCGCGCTCTACGCCGAGAAGTTCGGTGCATCCCCGCTGGTCGCGACGACGATCGTGTCGTGTTACGCGGTCTGCTCGCTGATCTCGACGCCCGTGATCGGCCGACTCTCCGACCAGTTCGGCCGCAAGCGCCTGCTCCTCGTCAGCCAGGCCGGCACGTTCCTCGGCTTCATCATGCTCGGATTCTCCGAGGCGCTGTGGATGGTGTTCGTCGGCCGCATCCTCGATGGCATCACCGCGGGCAACCTGTCGATCGCGCAGGCCTACATCTCGGATCACACCGAGCCCGAGAATCGCAGCAAGGCGTTCGGCATCATCGGCATCGCGTTCGGCATCGGCTTCATGTTCGGTCCGGCGCTCGGTGGCTGGCTCGGCAGCTACGGCATGCACCTGCCCTTCTTGGTCGCCGCCGGGCTCTCGCTGCTGTCGATGACCTGTACGTACACGCTGCTCGTCGACGAGAAGCCGTCCGAGATCCCGGTCGCGACCACGGTCGCCGGCCCCGGCGGGCGGCGCCCCGGCGCGTTCGATCTCGCGACCTACAAGGAGTACTTCCAGCGCCCCGGCCTCGCCGCGCTGTACGTCCAGTTCTTCCTGTTCACGTTCGCGTTCTCCTGCTTCACGAGCGGCTTCGCGCTGTTCGCCGAGGCGCGGTTCGCGTGGACCGCGAAGGAGACCGGCTGGATGTTCGCGTTCGCCGGCTTCCTCGGGATCATCCTCCAAGGTGGCCTGCTCGGCCGGCTGGTCAAGAAGTTCGGCGAGGCCAAGCTCGTCGTCGCCGGCTTCATCGCCGCGGCTGCCGCGTACCTGTTGCTCGGCTTTGCCGAGACGCTCGCGATGCTGGTGTTCTCCGCGATCATCAACTCGTTCGGCAACGGCGTCTTGCGCCCGGTGCTGACCAGCCGGATCACCCAGGCGGTCGGTCGCCACGAGCAGGGCGTCGCGATCGGCATCTCGGGATCGCTGAGCTCGGTCGCGATGACGATGGCGCCCCCGGCCGGCGGCCTCATGATCGATCACAAGTGGCTGTTCCTGTGGGCGCTGATCCCGGCGGGAACGTCGCTGCTCGGCCTCGTGGCCGTGCTGATCGCCGCGAAGCCCGCGGTTATTTCCCCAGCCCCGCCGCGACGCTGAGCGTCCACCGGGTGTCCTCGGCGCCGATGCCCTGGCCACCGCTCGGCTGATCGAACCCGAACCGGAGCTGGCCGCGCAGCTCGTAGTTGCCCTTGGCCGCCGTGCAGGTCACCGCGGCGGTCAGCTTGTCGCCCTCGATCTTGATCTGATCGCCGGAGAGCTTCATCGCGTCGCACTTGACGTCGTTGGGCGCCGTCAGCACGAACTCGCGCGGCCGCTTGGTCGCGTAGTGCAGCCAGTTCGCGAGCTTGATCGACATCGACAGCGTGAACTTCTCGTCGGTCTTGACCATCTTGGGACCGTCCGACGACACCGTGTACTCCTTGACCGCCGCCGCGAGCGCGTCGACCTTCTTGTCGCGATCGTCGAGCTCGGTCGAGCTCGACGCCGTGGTGACCATCGCGACCTTGCCGTCGACGTTGATCACGATCGACGCGGGGCCCGCGATGCCCATCGACTTCATCAGCGAGGTGACGCCCTTGCCGAACGCGACGGTGCCCTTGCCGACGCCCTCGCTCTCGCGGATCGGATCGAGCTTCTTGGCGTCGGCCTTGCTGCCGTTGATGTGGGCGACGATGTAGACCTTGCCGGTGTCGCGCTCGGCGATCATGCGCGACAGGTCGTCGGCACACGCCGCGACCTTCGGCGCGCAGAACCAGTGGATGATGATCTTGCCCGCAGCGTCGTTCGCTGACGGCTGGTCGTAGAGCCAGTCCATCTTCGGCCACGGCGTCGGATTCTCGCCGAGCATCGCGCCGACGGCCGGCAGAGCGAGCGGCGAGTCCGCATGTGCGACCCCCGAGGTGACGACGAACCCGGTGACCGCGGCGAAATAGGCGAGCTTCATGGTGGTCCGTACAGTAGCGCGAGGGGAAACCGGCTTGCCACGTTCGGGGTCCTCGTGCGTTCCTCGGACGATGTGTCGCGGGTGGGTATTCACGGCGCTCGCCGCGTGTTCGAGCCCGCCACCGAGCCCGGTCGCCTGGCCCCCGACCCACCGCGCCGTCCTCGCGCCGGATGCCCCACCGCCGCCGCCGCCAACGCCGGTCGCCCGAGGTGGCCGGTGTGGCGCCGACGCGCGGTGCGCCGACGGGCTCACCTGCCTCGCGATGCCCGGCGGCTACTGTGCCTCCGGCTGCGAGGCCTGCCCGCGCGATGCCGCCTGCGTCGAGACCGACCGTGGTGCAGAGTGCCTCGCCGGCTGTACGACCGACGACGCTTGCCGTGCCGACGAGGGTTACGTCTGCGATCCGATGTGGCACGCGTGCGCGATCCCGAACACCACGGCGCTCGTGCCCCGCGCCTGCCCGTTGCCGGCCGGCGTGTCGGTCCGTGACCCGGCGTTCGGCTCGGTCGCCGCAGCCGAGCTCCCGGTGGTGGTCGCGCCGACCGATCCGCTCGACTGCGACGAAGGCCACTCGTGCGGCGCCCCAGCCATCGCCGCGGCCGGCAAGCGCGTCGTCGTCGCGTATCCTGCGGGCGGTGGGTTGCGGGTGCGCGCGTCGGTCGACGGCGGCGCGACGTTCGGCCCGACGGTCACGCCGCTGGTCGGCGATCGCGGCGACATCGCGATCGGTGGCGCGATCCACGCCGTCGTGCTGGTCGGCACCGCGTCCGGCGCGTACGGCTCCGCCGATCACCGCCTCGACTACGCGAGCTCGGTCGACGGAGGCAGGACGTTCTCGGCGCCGCAGACGATCAGCGGCCGCGAGGAGTCGATCCCGTTCTTCCTCGCCGGTCCGGCGATCGCGCTCGACGATCGCCGCGGCCTGATCTACGTCGCGTACGCGCGCGGCCACCGCAGCGGCGTGTGGGACATCGCGATCGCCGTCGGCAAGCGCACGAACGGCAAGCTCGGCTGGACGCGCACGCACTTCGGCGACGACTGCGCGATCCACCTCTTGCCGACGCTCGCCGTCGAGCCGCTCACCGGCACACTCCACGTCGCCTGGTACGACAGCCGCGGCGAGCACGGGCGGTTCGCGCACGCGACGTGCGGCGTCGGCGCGACGGCGTGCAAGCAGCGCGGCGCGATCTCCGAGCCATTCGACGTGCCGCTATCGACCGCGCACGTCGGGCCGCTGTTCCTCGGCGATCGCGCCGGCCTGACGATCGCCGGCAAGACGATCCACGCGACGTGGATGCAGCAGGACGGCGGCGCCGCGCACGCGATGACCGCCGACGGAAGACTCTAGTCAGGGCAACGCCCTCACGACGCGACCAGGTCGCGTCATGACAAACTAGCTAGCTAGCTACTTCGCGACCGCGAGCACGATCGACGCGACGACCGCGACCAACGCCTCGCCGGCGATCAGGCCCGACGCGAGCGGCACCATGAACAGGTCCGCGCTCGCCTTGGACTTCTTCTCCCAGACCGCGCCGATCACGCCACCGACGAACATCGTCGACACCACGTTGAACGGCACGAGGATGCCGATGCCGATGCCGGTCGGCGACGGGACCCACCGCTTCCAGCGCGACGACTCGAGCACGGTGAACAGGATGCCGAGGACCGAGAACACGATCAGCGCGTAGAACGCCGAGGTCGGCAGCGCGCCGATGCCCTCCTTGAGGATCTGCGCGAAGCCCGACCACTTGTTCGAGATCGGCGACGTCAGGCCGGCCTTGTGGAGCACCTCGTGGGTATTCGGATCGACGGTGTCGAAGATGCCGTACGCCTTCACGAGGATCGGATAGACCAGCGACACTGCGGCGGCGCCGATCGGCACCGCGAGCAGCTGCATGATCGTCAACAGGCGCGGCTTGGTGCCGATCATGTCGCCGCACTTGTAGTCCTGCATGATCGCCTCGGACGAGGTCGCGATCGTGCCGGTCGTACCGCTGGCGACCATGTTCGCGCTGACGTTGCCCGGCGCGATCGCCGCGAACACGCCCTGCATCATGTTCGACAGCGCGCTGATCGGCCCCCAGTTGGTCTCGCCGAGCACGCGGAGCCCGACGAGCATCAGCGGGACCGACAGGACGATCGCGGCGAGCGTCATCCAGACCGGCATGTCGAGCAGGGTCGCCTGCACGACGCACAGCGCGATCGCGCTGATCGCGACGCCGCCGCCGACGATGCCGAGCGGGAGCTCGTCGCCGCCGATCTTGGCGTGCTTGAGGCTCTTGAACGTCTCGATCAGGATGCGCCAGCGCAGCGCGAGCGCGGTGAGTCCACCCGCGACGAGCATGCCGGTCGCCGGCCACATCACCCAGAACAGGATCTCGGTGCGGGTCGGCGTGTCGGTCGTGACCATGACCTCGTGGGTATCGACCACCACGTGGTGGATCGGCACCGCGTACTTGACGAGGAAGTACGGCGCGATCACCCAGGCGAGCGTGCCGCCGAGCATCATCGAGAGGTTGACGCGGAGCCCGACGATCATGCCCGAACCGATCGACAGGAGGCTGTACGAGAACCCGACGCCGAGGTTCGCGAGCACCACGCCGGTGCCGATCGTGTCGACGAAGCCCTGGCCGTCGAGCCCGACGAGCCAGCCGGGGAAGAACACCTGCGGGAAGTTCCAGCCCTCGGGCAGGAGGTTCGGGATGAGGCCGGTGTCCTCGCGCACGACCATCACGAGCCCCGACAGCCCGACGCCGAGCATGACGGCCTTGAAGGCGGCGAGCGCGTTCGCCTTGATCGCGGGCGACGCGTCCTTCGGCGGATCGAGCACGGTGATCGTCTCGGCGGTCGACAGGCCGTCGACGTAGGGCAGCTTCTCGTCGACGATGAAGTGGTGGCGCAGCGGCACCGCCATCAGCACGCCGAGCGTGCACGCGGTCGTCAGCCAGAGGAACGACTGGGTGACCGACAGGTGGCGGCCGAGCTTGCCGTCGGTGTTGTGCGACAGGATATCGAAGGCGCCGAGCAGCACGCACATGAACGCGGTCTGCGCCGCGCTCGTGCCGGCGGCCTCGGCGAGGTTGTTCTGCCAGCGGTCGTACTGCTTCTTGCCGGCGAAGTCGAACAGCCGGAGAAACAGGAAGCCGAAGAACGCGGCGACCACCGATACGTTGGGACCGAAGCCGAGCTTCAGCACCATGTACGGATACGAGACACCCATGAGGATCGCGACGAGCGCACCGGCGATCAGCGTCTTCGCGTTCAGGGTCCCTCGAAGAGGGGGGGCCGCGACGTCGGTTTGCTCGGCGCTCACGACGGCGTCATATCACGTGTTACGTTTGCACCATGACGGTTCGACTGCAGCTGGGGAGTGGACAGGCTCGTCTCGAGGGAATGACCGCGCGGGTGCACGCGGGGCGCGATCCGGCGTCGTGTCAGCTCGCCGATCCGAATCCGACGCTGTCGCGGCGCCACGCCGAGATCTACGTCGACAACGGTCAGACCTACATCCACGACCTCGGCTCGGCCAACGGAACCTGGGTCGACGGCGTGCATCTCGGTCCCGACCCGGTCGCGCTGCGTCCCGGCCAGCAGGTGTGGCTCGGCCACGTCTCGCTCGGCGTCCACTGGGAGGCGCAGAACGCCGGCACGATGATGGCGACCGACGTCCCACCCGAGCTCAAGGCGCTGATCGAGCAACGGAAGGCCGGCGTCGCGCTGATGGTCGCCGGCACGCCGGTACCGGCGGGTAGCCCCGGCTCGATGGTGATCGCCAAGGGCGAGTCGTCGTCGTCGACGCCGATGCCGTCGGAGATGGCGTATCGCCGCCAGGGCGCCAACAGCAACGGCACCCTGTTGCTCGCGCTCAAGCAGGACACCTGGTTCAACGGCGGCACGATCGACGGCTTCGTCGAGTTCACCTCGACGGACAACCAGACGGTCGCGTCGATCACGGTCGAGCTCGTGCAGTTCCACAAGAAGGGCAGCAGCAAGGGCCACTTCTGGGATCGCATGCTCGTCCGCCAAGGCCCGTGGCGCGCCGCAAAGAACGATGTCCTGCCGCTGCCGTTCTCGCTCCGCGTGCCGCCGGGCGTTTCGATGACGAGCCGCGACGTCTACTGGGAGATCCGCGGCTACGTCGACATCAACTGGGCGAGCGACATCTCCGCCGACATTCCGATCACGATGCGCAACCAGGACATCGAGCGCCTGCGCGACGCGCTCGGTGCGCTCGACTACCGGATCGTCGACATCGAGACCGCCGCGATCGGCCAGCACTTCGCCGGCGAGTTCGCGCCACCCGCGCACCTCGCGCGCGAGTGGGGCATCAACAAGATCGAGCTCATCATCGAGTACCTCGGGACCAACCTGAAGGTGAAGATGAAGGTCGACCGCAAGGGCCTCCATCTCGACCCGCAGATCGAGCAGGTCTTCGAGCTCGGCAAGCTGCGCACGGCGTCGCAGGCCGAGGTCAACGCGACCGTCAAGGCGATGCTCGACACGTTGATGCCGAAGAAGTAGGGGCGCAGCCCTCACGACGCGAGCAGCTCGCGTCATGAACAAGTAGTTCTCCGGACGCAACAAGGGCGGCCTCGACGGCCGCCCTTTTCACGTCGCGTCGCCGCCGCTACTTGCGGTGATCGCGGGTCTTGTGCTCCTCGTCCTGCTTGCGCTTGTCGTCTTCGGCCTTCTTGCGATCCTCGTCCTGCTTCCGGCGGTCGTCGTCGGCCTTCTTGCGCTGCTCGTCGTCGTGCTTGCGCTTGTCGTCGTCCGCGCGCTTGCGGTCCTCGTCCTGCTTCTTGCGGTCGTCGTCGGCCTTCTTGCGCTGCTCGTCCTGCTTCCGGCGGTCGTCGTCGATGCGGCGCTTGTCGTCCTCGGCGCGCTTGCGGTCGTCGTCGGCCTTCTTGCGGTCGTCGTCGACCTTCTTGCGCTGCTCGTCCTGCTTCTTGCGGTCGTCGTCCATGCGGCGCTTGTCGTCCTCGGCGCGCTTGCGGTCCTCGTCGGCCTTCCGGCGCGAGTCTTCCTCGGACTTCTTGCGCTGCTCGTCCTGCTTGCGACGATCCTCCTCGGCACGGCGCTTGTCGTCGTCGTCGTGCTTGCGCTTGTCGTCCTCGGCGCGCTTGCGGTCCTCGTCCTTCTTGCGCTGGTCTTCGTCGAACCGCTTCTTGTCGTCCTCGGCGCGCTTGCGCGCCTCGTCCTGCTTGCGCTGCTCGTCCTGCTTGCGCTGCTCGTCGGCGCGCTTGCGATCCTCGTCGGAGCGCTTCTTCTGATCCTCGTCGAACCGGCGCTTGTCGTCGTCGGCGCGCTTCTTGTCGTCCTCGTCCTTCTTGCGCTTGTCCTGCTCGAAGCGCTTCTTGTCGTCCTCGGCGCGCTTGCGATCGTCGTCCTCGCGGTGCTTCTTCTCCTCGTCGTGCTGGCGCTTCTGCTGCTCGTCGAAGCGGCGCTGCTGGTCGGCTTTCTGGCGGTCCTGCTCCTCCTTGTCGCGGCGGCGCTGGTCCTCCATGCGGCGGCGCTCGTCGTCCTGCTGGCGGCGCAGCTCCTGCTCCTTGCGCGCGGCGTCCTCGGCGAGCTTCTTCTGGCGCTCCTCGTTGTGGCGGCGCTCCTCCTCGAAGCGGCGGCGATCGGCGTCCGTCGCGGCGCGCTGACGATCGGCCTCGATGCGGCGCTGCTCGTCGTCGAGCCGCTTGCGCTCGGCCTCGCGGCGATCGCGCTCGGCCATCTCGCGCTTGTGCTCGTCGGCGACCTTGCGGCGATCCTCCTCGCGCTTCTGCTCGCGCGCGGCGAGCTCGCGGCGAACGGCCTCGTCGCGGTTGCGGCGCGCATCCCAGTCGCGCTGGCGCTCGTGGGCGCGGCGCTCGGCGTCGCGGCGCTGTTGCTCGTTGTAGCGGCCGATCGAGCCCGGATCGGTCACGCGCTCGTGGCGCGTCTCGAGCCGGTGGCGGCGCATCCAGTCGTCGTCCGGGCCCGCGACCCAGCGATCCTTGCCGTGGCGCGCGTAGCGATACGACACGTGGGTCGCCGCGATGTACGACGGGATGTTCGACGTCGCGTAGTAGCGATACAGGTCGTTCGAGAGCAGGACGTTGGCCTGCACGAAGCGCCAGCCGTCGTCGGGGAAGTAGCTGTCATCGGAGTAGCCGAGCGGCGCCCAGCCCGCGTAGCCCTCACCCATGCGCCACTGGACCCACGCGGGACCCCATGTCGTGTCCGGACGCCAGACCCAGCGGTTCGCCCACACCCAGCGACCGTAGTGATCGGTCGCCCAGCCGAAGCGATCGTTGCTCACCCACGTGAAGCCCATGTCGGTGTTGCGCCAGAACCCGTTCGAGTACGGCGTGAAGCTCGCCGAGGACGGCGAGAACACCCAGCCGTAGTGCGAGTCGTCGTACCAGGTGCCGTACGGCGCGAGCTCGTTGTAGAACACGTCGACCGAGGGCACGTTCTGGCCGTCGACGTCGGCGGCGACGTCGTAGTACGTCGGATCGTCGGTGTACGTGACCGGCTGGGGCTGCTGCGGCGGCGGTGGCGGTGGCGGCTGCGGCGGCTGATACGGCTGCGGCGGCGGCGGCTGATACGGCGGTTGCGCCTGGTTCGGATCCTGGTACGGCGGCGGCTGGTTCGGGTCTGGCTGCTGCTGTTGCGGATACTGCTGCTGCTGCGGGTATTGCTGTTGCTGCGGATACTGCTGCGGCGGCGGGTAGTAGCCCGGACCCGACGCGGGGACACAACTCACGACGAACAACAGCGCGCTGATCCAACGTAGTTTCCGCATGCTCACCCTTCTAGGAGATTCGGCCAGCCCGTGGGACGACCCCACGCCCGCCAAATTCATTCACAGTTGTTCACACCCTACGATGAACCCAGCTTCTTTGCGATTGCCGCGAGGCGCTGATGGAGCGCGTGCGCCTGGGTCGCGAGCTCCTCGAGATCCTCGGCGTGGGCGAGCTTCGCGAGCGCCTCGCTGCGCGCCGACAGCGCGAGCACGGTCGCGGTGAGCTCGCGCGGCGTGTGCGCGGCGCCGTTCGACAAGGTCGCGTTGATCACGCCGACCTCGGCGGCGACCGCGCTCAGCTCGGTCATCAGCTCGCCGAGCCGCGTGTTCTTCGCCTGCACCGCGGGCACGTGCGCGACGACCATCGCGGCGAGCTCCTCCTGCTGCTTGCGCGCGGTCGCGAGCACGCCGACGAGGCGCTGCGCGACGTGCTGCAGGCGCTCCTCGCTCGCCGCGATCTCGGCCAGCGTCGCGTTCGCGCGCTCGAGGTGCTTCACCGAATCGAGCGGCGTCTTGACGAACAGCTCGCCGGATCGGCGATAGCTCTCCAGCTCGGCATCGAACGCGGAGGCAGCATCGACCAGCTCGGACTCTCGCTTCATGGCGCGAGAGTAGGAAGGCTAGAAGCTGGAGTCGAGCGCCGGCGCCGGCTCGCGCGGTCCGTAGAACCGCATGCTCGCCATCATGATGAGCTCCTTGCCACCCGCCACCTCGCGGCGCGCGGCGAGGTCGATGCCCCACTTGATCGATGCCATCCCGATGCCACCGGACACGTAGGTGCCCTTGGTGTTGTTGTCGTGGAGCACGCCGGCGCGCAGCGGATAGCCGTTTTCGCCGCCGCGCAGGAAGTACTCGAGGCCGCCGCCGTAGCGGGCCTTCTCGTCGGGCCCGACCAGCCGCCACCGCGAGTCGAAGCTCATCGTCAGCGACGGGATCGGGTGCGCCTGGAGGCCGCCGCCGAGCGCGCGCGGGAACTGCGCCGACTCGGCGCCCCACAGGTTGTAGCCGGCGAGCCCGAGGTTGATGAGGTCGGTCATCCGGAGCGTCAGGCCGAGGTCGAACGTGAAGCCGCTCGTCGACGTGTCCGTTGGCATCTGCGAGTCGAAGTGGAAGTACTTCACCGACGAGCCGAGCAGGATGCGCGGCGTGATCGGCCGCGACATCGCGAGCCCGCCGACGTGCGTGGTGCGCGACATCGTCATCCCACCGAGCTCGGGGTTCTCGCCGGCGTAGCTGTAGAAGAAGCAGCCCGGCACGCCCGCGGTCGAGTCGCAGGCCGAGACGCCGAACAACGACGTCGAGTCGACGCCGCGGTAGCCGTAACCGCCCTCGAACACGAGCTCGCGGTTGAGTCCGAGGCCGGCCGGGTTCATCCCGATCGCCGACGAGCCGGTCGAACCACCGCGCATCGCCTCGCCGACCGCCAGCTCGCGCGGGCCAACCAGGTTCTCGAGCGAGTCGTCCGCGCGGGCGGTCCCGACGAGCGTCGCGCCGACCAGCATCGCGAGCAGGAGCGTGCGCATGGTCGAGTCTTTGCCTGGATTGCACGCCGGCGCAACTTCCCTGCGCCAGACTGACAGCAATCGTCGGGCGCCCCATGCCGTGGGTGGTCTGGGTGGGGTGGACATCGCGCTCGACCGACGAGGAGCACGACGTGTGCCGAAACGCAAAACGACCTCCACGCGGAGGTCGTCTCGACTCATCAGGTGCTGGTTACCAGCGATCGCCGCCGCCGCCACCGCCACCACCACCACCGCCGCGACCACGACCGCCACGACCGCCGCGGCCACCGCCGCCGCCACGATCGCCGCCGCCGCCGTAACCACCGCCGCCACCCTCGTTACCGCCGCCGCCACCGTAGCCACCGCCACCACCACCGCCGCCGTAGCCACCGCCCCCACCGCCGCGGAACCCACCGCCACCGCCACCACCACCACCACCGCGCGGCTGGCGCTGCTCGGCCTCGTTCACGCGAAGCGGGCGACCGTCGAGGGTATGGCCATCCATGCCCTCGATCGCCTTCTGCGCTTCCTCGGGGGTACCCATGGTCACGAACGCGAAGCCACGGCTGCGACCGGTCTCGCGATCGGAGACGAGGTGCACGTCGGAGACGGTGCCGAAATCCTGGAACGCGGCGCGGACGCCTTCAGCATTGGTGTTGAAAGAAAGATTGCCAACATACAGACGAGTGTTCATCGCTTGCTCGATCCGGCCCGAGACAGTGGAAACTTACCCGCCCTGGAAGGGGGCCTAGTGCTTCTAAGCGGGTTTGAAACAGGAATCAGCCCACTGAGCACCGGAGAACGATGGTTTTCGACCGCACGAGTTCCAGACGATCCGTGGCGGCAAACAGGCTACCGCGACCTCCATGGAAATACCATCACCAAGATCCCACTCGACGCCAAGCGCGCGGATCCACTGACGATCGTCGTCGATGTCGACACCCGAAACTCCCCTGCTCGGCCGTTGTCGTAGTGCTTGGCAGGTATGCTCGACCCGGAAATGTCCGAGCTCGAGCGAACGCTTCTCCGGCGCCTCCGCGACCGGGACGAGCGTGCGTTTCGCGAGCTCCTCGACCTCCATCGCGACCGGGTGTTCAACATCACGTATCGCATGCTCGGCAATCGCGCCGAGGCCGAGGACGTCGCGCAGGAGGTCTTCATCACGGTGTTCAAGACGATCGACACGTTTCGCGAGGAGTCGAAGTTCTCGACGTGGCTGTATCGGGTCGCGGTCAATCACTGCAAGAACCGGATCAAGTACCTCGCGCGTCGCCACGATCGCGATCGCGACGAGCTCGACGAGACCCAGCACGGCGGAGTCGGCACGAACGGCGCGATCGGCACGCAGCCGCGCACCGCGCCCGACCGCGCCCTCGAGAGCGCGCAGACCGAAAAGATCCTCGAGGCCGCGATCGCGAGTCTCGAGGAGGAGCAGCGCATCGTCGTCGTGTTGCGAGACGTCGAGGATCTGTCGATCGAGGAGATCTGCGAGATCACCGGGCTGCCCGACGGCACGGTGAAGTCGCGCCTGCACCGGGCCCGCCTGGTCCTCCGCAAGAAGCTACAAAGAGAGCTAGGCCATGACTGAGGAAGACGAGATTCCGGACGACGTCATCGCCACGCTGTCGGACTACCTCGACGGCACGCTGCCCGCCGACGAGCGCGCCGCGGTCGACAACAAGCTCGCGACCGACGAGCTCTGGAAGCGCGCCCACACCGAGCTGATGGGCACGCGCGGCGCGCTGTCGACCCTCAAGAAGGCGCGCGCACCGGCGACGTTCGACCAGGACGTCACCGCGACGATCCACAAGCGCTCGGCCGGGCGGTTCTTCGCGCAGAAGACGTTCGGCGATCGGGTACCGTTCGGGGCCGTGCTCGTCGTCGCGCTGCTCGCGCTCGCCGCGATCGGCATCGTGCTGTGGTCGTCGCAGACCGGCTCGCTGCACGGCAACAAGGACGCGCACGAGCATCAAGAGCACAAGCTCGTGCAGTGACTACTACTGCAACGACTCGCAGAACTGCTTGAGCGGTTCGCGTCGCTCGGCGGGGACGAACTCGAGGTTGAGCTGGCGATCGGTGACCTCGAAGAACGAGCGATCGGCGGCGAGCAGCTCGTCCTGCGCGCGGGTGATCTGGCGGGCGTCGACGTCGCGCAGGTTCGAGCGCACGGCGTCGGCCTCGGGCACGAGCTTGTTGGCGACGAAGAACCCACCGAGGATCAGCTTGGCCTTGACCGCCATCGTGTGGGTGTCGTCGCCGGTGCGGTGCGGCAGCGCGAGCACGTCGCGCAGCAGGTCGCCGGCGGCCGGCGAGGCGCGCTCGTACGCGCGGCGGGTGACGAACCCGAGGTCGAAGATCGCGAGCTGCGGCGCGAACACCATGCCGTACGTCCGCGTCATCGCCGCGTAGTACACGAAGTGCCGCCCGATCTCGCGGAGCAGCTCGGGGCGATCGCCGAGCTCGCGACCGAGCCGGCGGTACTGGTGGAACACGTCGTAGACCGCGCGCAGGTTGCGCGCCTTGATCGCCTCGCGCAGGTAGTTGTTGAAGAACCGGATGCACAGGCGCAGCGCCTGCTCGTCGTGATGGAGGTCGGCGCGCAGGGCGATCACGCGCGTCGCATCGGAGAACGTCGACACCGTGTCGTTCGCCGAGTGCAGCGCGCGCAGGAAGCCGTGCTCGAGCTGCTGCAGGCACTTCATCTCGTACCAGGTGCGGCACTCGGTCAGCATCTCGAGCGCCTCGTCGGACAGCCCGACGAAGTCGGCGCGATCGACGACGAACCACTCCTTGGGCATCCGCGACTTGCCCTTGCCGTAGGTGTCGAGCATGACCTTGATCGCCCACGCACCCTCGGCGGCGACGTCACGGTCGTTGCGGTCGAGCGACTTGATGATGATCGTGCCGATCTGGCCGACGCGGGTCGCGAGCTCGGTCTGCGCGATCGCCGGATCGCTGCGGCGGGCGACCACGCGGCTCACCACGTCGTTGGCGTCGTCGCGCAGCCGGATCAGCAGGCGCGACGGATCGACGAACCGCACGACGTAGAAGAAGTACGGGATCAACAGCGCCCAGCCGGCGAGCGCCAGGTAGATCGAGATCGCGAGCGCGATCCGCGGCGCGAACTTGGGCCCGATCATGTAGTCGACGAACAGCGTGTTCGCCGCGCCGAGCGCCATGAACGACAGCACCCAGCGGTTGATCCGGTCCTTCAAGAACATCTCGATCAGCTTCGGCGTGTGCATGTTCGCCGTGAGCGGGATCGCGAGGCCGATGGTCGCGATCAGCATCGCGAGCACGTTGTTGTAGGCGCGTGCCATCGGCGACAGGATGTCGACCAGCTTGGCGTTGTTGACGCCGGCCCAGCTCATGTCGCCGAGCGCGGGATAGCCGGCGCCGCGCCACTCGAGGAAGAACTCGCCGCCGAACACCGCCGCGAACACGAGGAACGCGATCACGAAGGATCGCAGGAATAGCTTGCGCACTGAAAGCTAGTCCGCGTCGTCCTGCAAGAACGCGAAGTAGCGCTCGGGCAGGTCGTCGAACTCGAGCGCGCCGCCACAGTTCGGACACTTGAAGATCGGCGGCTCGAAGCTCGCGGCCAGGATCGCGGCCGACTGGAGAAGGCGCTCCTCCTGGTGGTCGCAACCGATGCAGTGGAACGGCGCGAAGAACGACGTCACGGTGCCGCGGCCGATGACGTCCTTCACCATCGACGCCTGCAGGATGAACGGCACCGAGCAGGCGTGGAACTCGTAGCCCTGGATGCGGGCCTGGCGCAGGAACTCGCACCAGGCGCGGACGCCGAGCGAGTTCATGTAGGTGACCTGGGCGGTGTCGAACACGACGCGCCCGACGAGCGCGGGGATCAGCTCGTCGAACCGGGTCGCCTCGGTGAAGTCGCCGCGGAGCACGACACGGATGCGCTCGCCGTCCTTGACGACCTGCCACTGGGTCAGGCGCGCGAGCACGTTGCGCGCGGCGTCGTCGAGCTTGTCGAACGCGATGCCGATGACGGTCTTGCCGTCGCGCGGCTGGGCCCACACCGCGGTGCCCTTGATCGTGATCGCCTGCTTGGTCTCGTCGGGCGTGATCGTCAGCGCGACCGCCTGGCCCTCGGCGCAGGTGTCCTGGATGACGATGCGGACGCCATCGATCGACAGGTTCGAGATCGTGGCATCGACCCGCTTGCCGCCGAGCTCGACGACGATCGCGAACGCCTCGGTGCCGGGGCGTGGCTCGCCGAGCTGGATCGCGACGACATCGTGGAGCTCGTCCGCGGTCATCGGCGCGATCAGGAGCTCGTCGCAACCGCACGCCGAGACCTCGCGCATCTGATCGCCGGTGAGCCGCTTGCCGGCGACGAGCACGACGCGCGTCGTCGCGCTCTTCTGCTTGATCTCGCGCGCGATCGCGAACCCGGCGCCGCCGTCGAGGTCGGCGTCGAGCAACACGAGGGCCGGCTCTTCCTTGGCGAACAGCTCGCGCGCCTCGTCCGCCGTCTTCGCCACCAGGAGCTCGATCCCGAGCCGCTGGAATGGCGCCGCCGTGAAGTGGCGGAGCAGCTCGCTGGTATTCGAGACGAGGACCTTCGGCACTGCCGATTCAGCTTACCACGACGACGGTTAGCCCTTGATGGCCGCGGCGATCGATCGGGGCGTGATCTTCTGCCAGGCCGCGAGCATGCCGAACGTCCCGACCAGCGACGCCCCACCGATGCTCACGAAGCGCACGCCGTCGCCGAACCCGCGCAGCGCCAGGGCAACCGCCTCGCCCACCGCGAACCCGAAGACTGCACATGCGATCACGCTCCCGCACGCCTTGGCATAGGCCCGGATCGGTAGGTCGATCGATTTGGTGACCAGGTACGACAGGACCAGGAACGCGAACGGGTAGCCGACCGCCCAGGCGATCGCGACCGACAGCATCCCGAACCGGTCTCCGAGGAGGTTAGCCCCCAGGATGAACATGGTCGGGACCACGATCGCGGCCGCGATCATGTAGCGGAGGGTCAGCTCGGGCTTGCCGATGCCGTCGAGCAGCGGCGGGCCGATGAACCCGAGGCCCCGCAGCAGGCCGACGATGCACAGGATCTGGGCGGCGTCGCCACAGGCCTCGAGCTCGGACGGGCTCCACTGGCCCCCGCCGTACGCCATGCGCAGGAACTCGTGGACCACGAGCCCGATGAGGACGACGAACGGCAGGACCGCGATCAGGTTGAGCCGCGTCAGCTTGATGAACTCGCGGATCAGCGCCGGCCGATCGGTCGACAGCCGCGCGAACGTCGGGAACGCGACATCGATCACGACGTTCGCGATCGTCTTGACCGCCTCGAGCACGATCCAGAACGCGAGCGCGTAGATGCCGTTGGCCTCGGCCCCGAAGTAATACGAAACGATCGGGTAATCGAGGTTGGTGTACGTGTAGTAGAGCAGCTGACTCGCGGCGCTGCGCAGCCCGAACTTGACGTACGGCATCACCTCGCGCGGCCGGAACACGAACCTGGGCCACCACGGGTGCCGCCACTGCGTGAGGATCGCGAACATCACCGGCTTGGCGATCGCGGCGAGCGTGAAGCACCAGATGTGGAGCCCGAGCGCCGCGAACACGACGCGCGACACGCTCTCGGCGAGGTAGCTGAACGTGCGGATCTTCGCGATCTCCTCGAAGTGGAGCTCCTTGCGCAGCAGCGCGTACGGGATCGCGTAGATGTTCTGGATCAGCAGCTTGGCGCCGTAGGCGATCAGCAGCCAGCCGACGACCGGGATGCCCTGGAGCGCGCCGTACAGCGGTCCGGCGACGAGCAACAGCAGGAACAGCGCGCCGGAGATCAGCAGGTTGAACCAGAAGATCGTCGAGACGCCTTCGGGCGTGTGATCGTCGCGCTGGATCAGCGCCGACGTCACGCCCATGTCGGAGGCGCAGTCGAGGATCGAGTACAGCGGCACGGCCATCATCGCGATGCCGTACTCCTTGTTTGTCAGATACAGCGCGACGACGAGGACCTGCGAGATCAGATCGGCGATCGCGACGATCGACTGGGACAGCGCGGTCCACGCGACCCCGCGATTGATCTTGGTCTGGAGCGACGGCTCGCTCATCAGAAGATGGCGCGCAGGATCACGATGAAGGCGATGAACGCGACGATCGCGCCGCCGATCACCGAGATGCCGCGCACGAGCGTGCCGCGATCGAACGCCTCGCGCTCCGCCGTCAGCTTCTCGACCTCGGTCGTGCGTGCCGTGATCGCGCCGCGCAGGCGATCGACGCGCTGGTAGAGCTCCTCGAACCGGGGGTCGTCGATCCGGTTGAGGTTGACCAGCGTCCCGAGCGTGACGAGCCGGCGCTGGATCTCCGACTCGGCCTGGGCGATCTCGCGCGCCTTGCGCTTCTGCTCGGCGTCGAGCTCGGCGAGCCGGTGGTTGTGGCCCTCGCGCGCGTCGCTGAGCGAGCGCTTGGCGGCGTCGAGCTCGGCCTTGGCGGCGTCGAGCTTCGCGGTCCCCTCGCTGATCGGCTTGTCGAGCGCGCCGAGCTGGCGATCGATGTCCTGACGCTCGGGCTCGAGCGCCGCGGCTTCCTTGCGGTGGTGCTCGGCGGTGCGGCGCAGCTCGATGCGCGTGTCGCCCATGCCGGCCGCGCCCGACTGGCGATCGGAGTCCTCGGCGGCCTTCAGGTACGCCTTCTGGCGGCGCTCGAGCTCCTTGCGCTGATCGCGGAGCGCGCGGCGGCGGCCCTCGAGGTACGCGAGCTCGCGCTGACCCTCCTCGACCATGCGCTCGGCCTCGGCGAGCTTGGCGTTGCGCTCGCGCTCGATGTCGATGAACTTGGTGTTCTCCTCGGCCTTGCGCGCGTCGACATCGTTGTGCTCGCGGTTGAGCTGCGCGACGCGCTCCTCGGCGTCGGCGATCGCCGAGTTCTCGGCGGAGAACACGCGGCCGTCGACGCGCACGGTCCGCGCGACCTTGCCGAGCCCGCCGAGCACCTGATCGAGCGCCTCGGTGTCCTGCTTGATCTCGACCGCGAGCACCTTGATCGCGCCGCGCCGCTGGTAGCGCGCGCGCCCGAAGTGCAGCGCGTAGCGCGCGGCGTTGACCAGGCCGGGCTCGGGGATCTCGGGGATCGCGTGCACCTTCGGCGGCGTGAACGGTCGATCGGCGAGCGCCTCGGGTCGCAGGATCCGGGTCGGCGGCGGCTCGCCGATCGGGACGAGAGCGGCGACCGGTGGCGGGCGGGAGGGCAGCCGCGGGCGCGCCGGGGGCGACGGCGGCGGCGATGATGGCGGGCCGCTGTCGAGCTCGATCGGGGGCGCCTCGACGACCGTGTTGAAGTCGTCGTCGGCGGGCGGCCGGCGCGCCGCGGCGATCGGCGGCGGCGCCGTGGTCGGCTTCTGATCGGTCCGCCGGCGCGGCGCCTGATCGGGCGCGCGGACCTCGAGCGGCGGCGGCGGCCGGCGCACCGCGGCCGGGCTCGGCCCGATCGCGTCGAGGATGCTCTGGCGCTCCTCGTTGGTGACCAGCGGTGGCGGCGTGACCGGTGGCGGTGGCAGCACCGGCGCGCTGTCGCGATCGGGCTGCAGGATGATCGGGATCGCCGGCGAGGTCAGCGGCGGGCTCGTCGCGCGGCGCACGGTGGGGATGACGGTCGGCGGCGCGCTCGACGGCATCGTCGGCGCCACCACCGTCGGGCCCGACTGGCCGCCGGTGTACATCGCGCCCGGCGGCCCCGAGACCACGGTCGGCGGCACCGCGGCGGTCTGCGCCGCCTCGGCGGCCTTCGCGGCCGAGGCGATCGGCGGCGGCTGCGACTGCGTCGCCTTGCGCTGCGGCAGCTGCACGCCCGTCGGTGGCGCGTTGCGGGCGCGCCGCGGTGGCAGCGGTGGCAGCCGGCGACCGCACGCCTGACACGCGGCGGTGTCGTCGGCGTTCTCGGCGGTGCAGAACGGACAGAAGCGCACTACTTGGCGCCTCGCTGGAACCGGATCTGGCCGTCGACGATCGTGTAGTCGGCGTGGGTCTCGAGCAGCGTGTGGTCGGCGGCGAGCGCGCGATCGAACACCGTGACATCCGCGGTGCGCCCGACCGCGATCACGCCGCGGTGCGCGTCGGCGAACTCGGCGTACGCCGCGCCGGTCGTGAAGCCCGCGATCGCCTCGGTCAGCGTGAGCTTCTGCGCGGGATACCAGCCGCCGTCGGGCTTGCCGGTCGCGTCCTGCCGGGTGACCGCGGCGTAGAGCCCGAGCAGCGGCCCGACGTCCTCGACCGGAAAGTCGCTGCCGAACGCGAGCGGGATCTGCTTGTCGAGCATCGCGCGCCACGCGTACGCGCCGGCGATCCGGGCGTGTCCGATGCGTGCCTCGGCCCACGGCATGTCGCTGGTCGCGTGCGTCGGCTGCATCGACGCGATCGCGTTCGCGATCTTCAGGCGATCGAGGTCCGCCGCCGAGATCACCTGGACGTGCTCGATGCGCAGCCGGTGATCGCCGGGATGCGCGGCGCTCGCGGCGAGGTAGGCGTCGAGCACCGCGCCGTTCGCGGCGTCGCCGATCGCGTGGGTCGCGACCTGCCAGCCGTGCGCGACCGCGCCATCGACCGCCGCGATCAGCTGCGCCGGCTCGGTCACCCACAGGCCGCGATTGCCCTTGTCGTCGTCGTAGTCGGCGTACAGCCGCGCGCCGCGCGAGCCGAGCGCCCCGTCGGCGAAGAACTTCACGCCGCGCATCGAGAAGTGCGGCGTCGGCGTGGCGGGCGGCGCGGTCGGCGGCTTCGCCGGATCGCCCAGGAGGAACGCGTAGACCCGCAGCGGCAGCGGGTGCGCGAGATCGAGGGCGCGGTAGGCCTCGGCGGTCTCTGCCTCGATCCCCATCTCGTGGACGCCGGTCATTCCGGTCGCGATCGCCTGCTGCATGGCGCGCTCGATCCGCGCGCGGCGCTGCTCGGGCGTCGCGACCGGCATCACCTTGTCGACGAGATCGACCGCGTTGTCGATCAGCACGCCGGTCGGCCCGTTGGCGTCGCGCACGATGCGCCCGCCCGCCGGATCCTTGGTGTCCTTCGTGATCCCCGCGGCCTTCAACGCGGCGCTGTTGACCCAGATCGCGTGGCCGTCGATCCGGCGCAGCAGCACCGGCCGGCCGATCGCGTCGAGCGATCGATGCGACGGGAACTGCTGCCCCGGCCAGCGGTTCTGATCCCAGCCGCGCCCGACGATCCACGGCCCGGCGGCGGTCGGCTCGGCGTCGATCACGCGCTGCG
This sequence comes from Haliangiales bacterium, assembly GCA_038321315.1. Classification (GTDB taxonomy): domain Bacteria; phylum Myxococcota_A; class Polyangia; order Haliangiales; family Haliangiaceae; genus JABFXX01. Next base: position 107,389 of record JBBQEX010000006.1, read on the forward strand.
CGGTCGCGGCCTCGGAGTCGAGCTCGCGCAGGCTGATCTGCTCGAGGTCGACGCCGAGCCCGTAGAGGTGCGCGTGCGCGTCGACCAGCCCGGGCGTCACCGCGTGGCCGTGCAGCTCGATCACCTTGGTCGACGGCGCGACGTACTCGCGGATCACATCGTCGGTGCCGACCGCGACGATCTGATCGCCGCGGATCGCGAGCGCGGTGACCTTGGGGTGCGCGGCGTCCATCGTCCAGATCTCGCCGCCGACCAGCACGAGGCTCGCGGGGGGCGGGACGAGCCGCGGTGGTGCCGGGGCGCGAGGTTGCGCCGGCGTACACGCGGCGAACGCGATGGCGAGCCAGATGCGCAAGCCCGCAGACCTTACCCGGAATCGCCCGGTCAGTCGGTCAGCCCGATGGCCAGATACACGTGGACATCGCGCGCCTCGAGCCCGAACCCGACGTCGAGCCCGAGCAGCGGCAACACGACCTGCCGCAGGTAGAACCGCGTGCCGACGCCGATCGAGTTCTTGAACGGCGCGGCGCCGAGGCGTCCGGCCTCGGGCAGGTAGTTGCGCTCGGGATTGTCGGTGTTGGTGAACGCGACATAGCCCGAGTCCCAGAACCCGAGGCCGCGGATGCTGAGCCCGAACGCCGACAGCATCGGCACCGAGTACTCGAGGTTCGACAGCACCTTCACGTTGCCGCGGAACTGGTTGTTGATCCAGCCGCGCATCGACGTGCCGCCCATCATGTACTCCTGCTCGAACGGCAGGTCGTGGCCGTACGCGGTGTTGAACTTCCACACCAGGTTGTGGCGCTCGAAGATCTGCTTCGCGCGATACAGCGAGAGCCCGACCGAGTAGTAGTGGAAGTCCGAGCCGAGCGCGGCCACCGATCGCTCGTAGCTCAGCGTGTACTTGTAGCCGGTCTGGATCCCGTACCAGTTCGCGCGGTGATCGATGATCAGGTCGTACTCGTTCGAGACGTCCCAGCCTTCCTTGCCGGGCTTGTCGATCGGCGGCGGCGGCGCGTTCGGATCGGCCATCGGATCGATGTCGGTGATCGTCGCGCCCTTCGCGAGATGGACCTTGTCGAACTTGACGCGCGCGCCACGCAACCGGATGTCGAACTTGAGACCGAGGAACAGGTCGATCCCGATCTTCGCGCCGCCGTTCAGGTACGTCATCTTCGACTCGCGCACCGCGCGCGGACTCGCGAGATACGCGGTCGCGGTCTGGTACTCGAAGATGCGGCTGCGCGCGAGGTAGGTGTCGAACTGCGCGTGGAAGTGCGAGCCGCTGATCTGGGGCAGCTGCCACGCGCCGATGAAGAACGAGTCGCCGGTCGCGACCTGGCCGTAGAGCAACAGCTTCTGACCGCTGCCGAACAGGTTGTTCTCGCCGAACCCGACACCGCCGCCGGTGTTGGTCGGCTGGTTGTAGAACGCCGGCGCGATCACCCACGAGTGCTTGTCCTTGACGAGCAGGTGGACCCGGACGCGGCCATCGAGCCGACGGTCCGAGTAGACCTCGACGTCCTTGAACAACCCACTCGACACCAAGAGCACGCGGGTCGGCTCGACGAGATCGCGCGTCCACGGATCGCCGACGTCGAGCTTCGCGATGTACGTGACGGTATCGGACGTCGTCTTGGTGTTGCCCTCGACGACGATCTCGCCGATCTCGCCGGATGCCTCGGCATCGAGCGCGGCCCGCGACGCGTTCGTCGGATCGACCGCGACCGGCAGGTTCGACGACGGCACGTAGAGCGGAGGCGCGAGCGGATTCGTGGTCGGCACCGGGGCGGGCTTGGTGATCGGCGCCGCCGGATCGCCGAGCTTGACCGGGGGTGGCGGTGGTGGCGCTGGGTTGAGCAGCGGCGGTCGCAGCGTGCCCGGCGTGCTCGGCGGTGGGCCGGCGGGATGAGGATGCTCGTACGGTGCCGGCTTCCACGACGGTCGCGGTTGCGGTGGCGGCGGCGGCTTCGGTGGTGGCGTGGGCGTGGGTGTCGGCGGCGCGGTTGTCGGCGGCGCGGTTGTCGGTGGCGCGGTTGTCGGCGGCGGCGGCGGATCGGAAGGAGGTTTCGGGCTCGGGCTCGGACTCGAGCCGGATCCGGAACCAGATCCGGTCGAGCCCGAGCCCAAGCCCGAGCCCGAGCCCGAGCCGGGCTGAACGATCGGAACGCCGTGAGGTCCGCTCGTCACCGGTGGCGGCGCGTTCGGATCGATCGGCTCGCCGTGAGGTTGGGCAACCGCTCGCGTTGCCACCACGAGCGCCGCGATCACCAGGGCGAAACGCACGACTCGAGTATGGCATGTCGATTTGCCAGATCGCCTGGGACGTCCCTCACGTTGCACCCGCGCGATAAGGCACGAGATTGGCAGCTTCGTGGTTCAGAACATTGCGAGGCCGAAGGATCAGCTACTAACGCGCCACCAACCGTCACGGAGCCGTCACCAGGTGTTCAATATTCACCAGGTCCGGTGTCGGGGTTCAGCTTTCCGACAGGTCGAAATCCGACAGGAAACTTCACTCCAGGTGGCAGATGACCCGAAACAGGCAGAGGATGCCCCGCGCTGAGCGTGGCACAGGCAAAAGGACCCATGTCGAACCGAAGTAGTGCCACCGAGCTGCGCCCGTCTCCGCTCTTCCGCGAGCAGCGGCGCCACGTCCCCCGTGGCCGGCTTCGTGAGATCGCACCGCTCCCGCCTCCGCGCGCGGTGCTGTTCGATCTCGATGGCACCCTGATCGACACGATGCAGGTGTTCGCCGATGTCGCGGCGGACGTCATGGTCCATCACCACGGCAAGGATCGGGTGAAGGCGCGCGCCGCCTACCTCGCGACCTCCGGCATCCCGTTCTTCCAGCAGCTCGAGATCATCGCGCCAGGTGATCAGCGCAACGCCGAGGCGGCCGCCGAGTTCGAGCGCCGCAAGATCGTCGCGGTCGCCGATGTGGTCCCGAACGAGTCGACGCTCGAGACGCTGTCCGCGCTCCGCGCGCTCGGCATCTCGATCGCGGTGTGCTCGAACAACTTCCAGGAGCAGGTCGACGACTTCATCGCGCACTGCCCGGTGAAGCTCGACCTCGCGCTCGGCTTCGGCAACGGCCTCGCGAAGGGTCCGACGCAGTTCGCCCACGCGATGCGCACGTTCGGCTGCCGCCACGACGATCTCCTGTTCGTCGGTGACTCGGTCGCCGATGCCCGGCTCGCGCGCGAGTCGAACATCCGGTTCGTCGCCAAGCTCGGCACGTTCGAGGCCGGCGCGTTCGTCGCCGCCGCGCCCGGCGCGCCGATGGTCACCGAGATCCCCGAGCTGCTCTCCCTGTTCGCGCGGTAATCCAGCGATGCCGATCGCGCCGCACCAGGTCGTCCTGCTCGCCGCCGGCATGGGGACGCGGCTCGGCGAGCTCGGCGGCGGGTTGCCCAAGGCGCTGTTCGACGCCGGCGGCGTGAAGCTGCTCGATCGCGCCGTGGAGTTCGCCGAGCGTCTCGGGGCCGACCAGCGGATCGTGGTCGGCGGGTTTCGCTTCGACCTCGTGTCGGCGCACCTCGCGAGCCGCGCGCGGCCGAACCTGCAGCTGATCGAGAACACGAAGTACACGCTCGGCAACCTGTGGACGCTCGAGACCGCCCTGCCGCTGGTCACCGGCGCGTTCCACCTCATGAACATCGACCACGTCTATCCGTCGGCGGTCGCGCAACGGATCGCCGAGCAGCCCGGCGAGCTGATCACCGCGTTCGTCGACTTCGATCGTCCGCTCGGCGATGACGACATGAAGGTCGGCCTGTCGCCCACGCGCACGATCGCGCGGATCTCGAAGAAGCTGCCGACCTGGGACTGCGGCTACGTCGGCATGACGTTCGTGCCGGCGCACAAGCTCGCGCGCTATCGCGCCGGCGTCGCCGCGGTGCGCGCCGACATCGGCGACGCAGCGAACGTCGAGGCCGTGCTCCAGCGCCTCGCGGACGACGGCGAGCCGGTCGCGATCGGCGACATCTCCGGCATCGGCTGGCACGAGCTCGACACGCCGGAAGACGTCGCGAAGGCCCTACCCGCCTTGCGCGAGCTGCGGTAGGAGTGGCCTCGGTGTCCGCCGACTTCGACGCGATCGTGATCGCCGCCGCGACCTCCGCGGTGCGCGTCTGCGGCCTGCGGCTCGACGAGCGCGCCCGCCGCGTCGCGGTCAAGGCCGGCGCCCGCCGCGTGCTGATCGCCGACGGGATGACCGCCGACGCGCTCGCGGCCTGGGCCGCCGACAGCCGCGAGCTCGTCGTGATCGACGCGACCGATCACGTCGTCCACGTGCCGCTCGTGCAGACGCTGCGCACGACCGACCTCGTCGTCGACCCCGCGACCGGCGCGTTCGCCGGCGCCGCGCGCGCGACCACCGAGATCGCCGCGCTCGCCCGCGCCGCGACGTCGAGTGCCGCGCTCGCCAGCTACGCCGCCGCGCATCCGGGCGCCGCGACCGCGCCGTTCGGCGAGCTGGCGCGCCACCCCGCGCGCACGCCGGCCGAGCAGAGGGCCGGCATCCACTTCCTGTTCGGCCTGATCCGGAAGGCGCAGGACACCTGGCTGGTCCGCAACTTCAACCGCAAGGTCAGCTACCCGTTCACCCGGATGTTGCTGCCGGTGACCTGGCTGTCGCCGAACATGATCTCGGTGATCGTGTTCTTCATCGGCGCGGTCGGCTGCCTGATGATCACGACGCCGAACTACTGGTCGCCGGTCGCGGGCGCGTCGCTCCTGTTGTTCGCCGGCTATCTCGACGGCTGCGACGGCGAGATCGCGCGGATCCGGCTCGAGAGCAGCAAGCTCGGCGCCTGGATCGACACGATCGCCGACGAGCTCACCACTGTCCTGTCGGTGACGTGCTTCGGGATCCACGTCTACCGCGTCTATCACTACGACTGGCTGCTGCCCGTCGTGATCGCGTGCGCGCTGCTGTCGCTGTTCGCCGTGCTCGCCGTCTACTACTACCTGTTGACCAGCGGGACCGGCTCGGGCAACAGCCAGGACTATCCGACGTCGTCGCCGATCCTGAACTTCCTGCGCCTCCTGATCCGCCGCGAGGTCATCAACCTCGGCACGTTCTTCTTCTGCCTGCTCGGGCTCTCGACCGTGCTCTACGTCGTGCTCGCGATCGGCGCCATCGTATCGGCGGCGGTCCTGATCACGCAGCAGGCTCAGCGGGCGTTGGCGAAGCGAGCGCTCGCCACCGCGCAAGCAGCGCAGGCGCGAGGACAAGCGCCATCGTGATGCACGCGAGCTCGCCGAGGATCGCCGCGAGCCCGAACGCCCGGACGCCACCGTTCGACGACAGCAGCAGCGACCCGTAGCCGACCGTCGTCGTGAACGAGCACAGGAGGACCGCCCCGCCGGTCGTCGACAGCAGCGACGCGGGCGTCGAGCCGCCGTCGGCCCTGTCGCGCGCCGTCAGGTTGACCGCGTAGTCGATCCCGATGCCGATCGTGATCGGCAGCGCGATGAGGTCGAGGAAGTGGACCTTCAGGCCCGCGATCGAGCACGCCGCGATCATCACGAGCACGCCGGCCATGCCGCAGACCAGCGTGATCGTGCCGTGACGGCGATAGCCGACGACGATCCACACGACGAGGATCGAGCCGAGCAAGGAGACCAGCACCATGATCGGCGTGTCCTGCTTCATCGAGTCGACGATGTCGGCGATCACGAGCGGCTCACCACCGATCACCACGCCCTCGGGCAGCGGCAGAGCGCGCACCGCGGCGGCGAACACGACGCGATCCTCGACGTTCCAGGTCTGGAACCGCGGCGAGCCCTTCAGGTAGATCAGGCGACCGACCGAGCCGTCCTGCTCGACGAACAGGCGGCCGAGCTCGTCGGGGATGTCCTTCTCGGTGAGCTCGGGGAGATCGGTCGGCGGCGGTGACAGGCGCATGATGCGCGCGCGCTCGTCGTCGGGGAGCTGCGGCAGGATCGGATCCTCGAACGACTTGCGGATGCGCGCGAGCACCAGGTTCTTGGCCGCCTGGCCGGTCGGCACGAGGTCGTCGATCGACGCGACGTCGATGAACAGCTCCTGCCCCTTGGCGCGCTTGGCCTCGAGATCGCGCAGCAGCCTCACGGTCGGGCCGACCTGGTCGCGGCGATCGACCGCCATCGCGAGCCGGTACGACGGGCTCGCGAGCGTGCCGTTCCTGGCGAACCGCGCGGTCATCCGGGCGTCGACGACGTGCTGCGCCTTGATCTCGCCGCCGTCGGCCTGGAGGTCGCGCCAGTCCTTCTGGAACGGATCGTCGATCAGGTAGCGCGCGGTCACCGCGAGCGCGACGAGGACGATCAGCGCGCCGAACGCGAGGACGCGCCCGACGCGCTCGGGCTTCGGCGCGATCCGCGCGAGCAGCGCGCCGATCGCGGGCGGCTTGCGCGCCTTCACGAGGTCGCGGCGCGCGAGCCACTCGAGCGTGACCGGCAGGACCGAGTACGTGCTGAGCCAGCACGCGACCATGCCGACTCCGCCGATGATCCCGAAGTGCCGGAAGCCGCGGAAGTCGGTGACGATCAGCGCGGCGTAGGCGACCGCGGCGGTGGTCGAGGCCGCGAGCGTGCCGTGCAGCGAGCCGCGCAGCGCGGGGACGATCGCGTCGCGGGCCGGCGTGCCGTTGCGCAGCTCCTCGCCGTAGCGCGACAGCACGATGAGGCCCGGATTGATGCCGTTGCCGACGACGATCGCGGTGAGGAACGCCGACAGAAGGTTGAGGTGCCCGATCGTCAGCTGGGTGAACCCGAGCGTGAACAAGACGCCGGTCATCAGCGCATAGAGCGAGCCGAGCACCGGCAGCGCCATCCGGTAGTACGCGAACAGCGCGATCATCACGAGGACGATCGTGATGACCGCGGCGAGCGCCATGCCCGCGATCACCGAGTCGTGCTCGAAGATCGAGATGTTGATGCTGCCGGCGTAGTCCACCGTCGTGCCCGGGTAGTGCTGCTGGATGGCGGCGCCGATCTCGCGAACGCGCCCCATCACGACGCGACCCTTGCCGACGTCGCTGGCGGGGAACGTCACGGTGAGCGAGACGAGCTGCGCCTTGCCGTCGGCGGACAGCCGGGCCGGTGGGGCCTTGGCGTCGCGCTCGGCGTCGTCGAGCCGCTTCTGCAGCGCCTCGAGCTTGCCGGCGTTGGATTTCTCGTTCGGGTCGGGATCGTCGATGTCGACGAACAGTGGATCGCTCTCGAGGTGTGCGCGGTGCAGGCGATCGGAGAGCGCCTTGTCCGCGGCCTCGAGATCCTCGAGCGTCGCGAACTGGAAGCGGTGCTCCCAGCCGTAGCGCGCCGCGGCGTTGTCGTCGGTCGAGATCGTCGCGATCAACGCCGGATCCATGGCGTGGAGCTGGGCGAGCAACTCGGTCGCCGCCTGGCCACGGACCTCGGGTGAGGGCGCGTCGATCATCACGAGCACGTTGCCGAACGAGCGCGCCCGCTTCTGGAGCTTTGCGAGGTCCTGCACCGACTTCTTCGATGGCGGCAGGAGGCTGGACAGATCCGAGCGCAGCGCCAGGTGCGACGCCAGGTAGCTGCCGGCCACGATCACCGCGAGCGCGAGGAAGAAGATCGCGTTGCGCCAGCGATCGAGCCACGCCACGTAGCGCGCGATGGGGGTGCGATCGGGCTCCAGAGCGACCAGACCGTAGCGGGCGAAGCGGTGTTTTGCCAGGCTTGCCAGGTCGTCTTAAGGCAACAGTCACGCTAGGTTCCGCGCAGGTGCCGCACAAAGTCCTGTTGTTCATTCCGCACCTCCAGCAGGGCGGCGCCGAACGTCAGATCCTGGAGCTGATGACGCGGTTGCCGGCGCGCTACGCGCCGACGATGTGCCTGTATGGCGCGAGCGACAAGGACCGCATTCACTACAAGGACTACCTGCCGCCCGGCGAGCCCAGGCACGTGCTCGGCGTCGACGAGATGGGTCCGGTCGGACTCGCGCGCCTGGTCAAGCTGCTGCGCGCCGAGCGCCCGACGATCCTGCACTCGTATCGCGACAAGGCGAACTTCTGGGCGCGGCTCGCCGCGATGGTGGCGCCGGTGCCGATCGTGTTGACCAGCGTACGCAACCGCTACCAGGGTCCGTTCTACGGGCCGGCCGAGTTCGTGCTCCAGCGCCGGAGCGATCGCGTGCTGGTCAACTCGGTCGGGATCGAGGAGGAGCTGATCAGCTGGTCCGGCGTTCGCCCCGACAAGATCCAGGTCATCAACAACTTCATCGACCTCGACAAGTTCCAGCCGCCGACCGAGGCGCAGCGCCGCGAGGCCCGCGCGCTCTACGGCCTCGCGCCCGACGACGTCGCGCTGATCCTGCCCGGCCGGCTCGCGATCCAGAAACACCAGCTCGGCCTCGGGCTCGCGCTCGGCAACTTGAAGCGCGCCGGCAAACTGCCCGCGAACGTCAAGCTGTTGCTCGCCGGGCGCAAGCGCGACAAGGCGTACAGCCGCATCGTGCCCGCGTGGTTCTCGCTGCAGGGCATCTCGGATCACGTGCGCTACCTCGATCCAGTGAAGCAGATCGACGGCCTGTATCACGCGGCCGACGCCCTCGTGATGCCGTCATTGTATGAGGGTCTGCCGAACAGCGTGCTCGAGGCGCACGCGTGCGGCCTGCCGTGCGTCGTGTCGCACGCCGCGAACCGCGACACGATCGTCGTCGAGGGGCGCTCGGGCTACGAGGTCCCGACGCTCGACCACGCCGCGCTCACCGTCGCGCTCGGCAAGATGCTCGCGCTCACCGATGCCGAGCGCCGCGCGATGGGCGCGTTCGGCCGCACGCACGTCGCGGCGCGATTCAACCCCGAGCGGATCCAGGACGAGACCGTCGCGCTGTACGACGCGCTGATCGCGGAGAAGGGGCTCGCCTGAATGTGCGGCGTCGCCGGGCACCTCGCGCTCGACGGCGAGCGCGGTGACGTCGACGCGATCCGCGCGATGAACACCGCGCAGATCCACCGCAGCCCGGACGCGATCGGCACGTGGAACGAGGGCCCGATGGCGCTCGGCCACGGCCGGCTCGCGATCATCGATCTGCGCGAGGTCGCGCAGCAGCCGATGACGAACGAGACCGGCGATGTCGTCATCGTGGTCAACGGCGAGATCTACAACCACCGCGCGCTGCGCGCCGAGCTCGAGGCCAAGGGGCACCGGTTCCGCAGCAACAGCGACAGCGAGGTCGTCGCGCACCTGTGGGAGGAGCACGGCGACAAGACGCCCGCGATGCTGCGCGGCATGTTCGCGCTCGCGGTGTGGGACCGAAAGCAGCGCACGCTCTTGCTCGCGCGCGATCGCTACGGCGAGAAGCCGCTGCACTGGGCGATGACGCCGGGCGGCCTGGTGTTCGCGTCGGAGCTGCGCGCGCTGGTCGCGAGCCGCCTGGTGACGACCGAGCTCGATCCGGTCGCGCTCGATGCCTACCTCGCGCTCCAGTACGTCCCGCACCCGCTCACGATCTATCGCGACATCTACAAGCTGCCGCCCGGGCACCTGATCCTGGTCAAGCCGGGCGAGCGGCCGGTGCCGCGACCGTACATGGAGGTCTCGTTCGCGCCGTCGCCGGTAAACGATGTCCGCGCGCTCGCCGACGAGGTCCGCCGCACCGTCGAGGACGCCGTGCGCGTGCGGCTGATGTCGGACGTGCCGCTCGGCGCCTTCCTGTCGGGCGGCATCGACTCGTCGATCGTGGTCGCGTGCATGGCCAAGGCGTCGTCGCGGCCGGTCAAGACGTTCTCGATCGGCTTCGGCAAGCGCGATCACAGCGAGCTGCCGTACGCGCGCATGATCGCCGAGCGCTACGGCACCGATCATCACGAGGAGATCGTCGAGCCCGACACGATCGCGCTGTTGCCGAAGATCGTGCGGCAGTACGGCGAGCCGTTCGCCGATCCGTCGGCGCTGCCGACCTGGATCCTGTCGCAGATGACGCGCAAGCACGTCACCGTCGCGCTGTCGGGCGACGCCGGCGACGAGTCGTTCGGCGGTTACAAGCGCTACGTGTGGGCGCACGTCGCGCACCTCGTCGATCGGTTGCCGGCGGTCGCGCGCCGCGCGGTGATCGCGGCGCTGGTGCGGACACCGAGCGGACCGGGACGCTGGGTGCGCGAGTACGGCGCCGCGCTCGCGACCGACGAGGCCTCGCGCTACCTGCGCTACATCAGCCACTTCTCGGCGGCCGAGAAGCACGAGATCTACGCGCCCGATCTGCGCGCGCGGTTCGCGACCGACGCGACCGCCGAACGGTTCGCCGGCCTGATCGCGGCATCGCGCGGCGGCGACGCGCTGTCGCGCCTGATGGAGCTCGACGTCCGCACCTACCTCCCCGACGACATCTTCGTCAAGGTCGACATCGCGTCGATGGCCCACGCGCTCGAGGTCCGCGCGCCGCTCGTCGACCAGCACGTCATGGAGCTCGCCGCGCGGATCCCGGCGAAGCTCAAGATCCAGGGCGTGACCGGCAAGGTGCTGCTCAAGCAGGCGTTCGCCGACGCGATCCCACCGGCGATCGTCAAGCGCGGCAAGCGCGGGTTCTCGCTGCCGCTGCGCCGGTGGTTCGCCGACGACCTGCTCGGCTACGCCCGCGAGATCCTGCTGTCGAAGCGCGCCCGCGAGCGCGGCCTGTTCGACATGCGCGCGGTCGAGGGCCTGGTCAACCGCCACGCGGGTGGCGAGGATCACGGCGATCGGATCTGGAACCTGCTGGTGCTCGAGCTGTGGCACCTCGAAGTGATGGATCTGTGTTAACTCGACCCGACATGCGTGGAATCGTGCTCGCCGGCGGCACCGCTACCCGGCTCTATCCGGCGACGCTCGGCATCTCGAAGCAGCTGCTGCCGATCTACAACAAGCCGATGGTCTACTACCCGATCTCGCTGCTGATGCTGGCGGGGATCCGGGACATCCTCGTGATCTCGACGCCGCACGATCTGCCCGGCTTCGAGCGCTTGCTCGGCTCGGGCGAGAAGCTCGGCGTGCGGTTCCACTACGCGGCGCAGGCGCGACCGGGCGGGCTCGCCGAGGCGTTCATCGTCGGCCGCGAGTTCATCGGCGACCACCCGGTCTGCCTCGTGCTCGGCGACAACATCGTGCACGGCGCCGGGCTCGCCGAGACGCTGCAGGAGGCCGCGGCGCAGCCGAGCGGCTGCACGCTGTTCGGCTATCGCGTCACCGAGCCAAATCGCTACGGCGTCGCCGAGATCGACGCGGCCGGCAAGATCCTGTCGATCGAGGAGAAGCCGGCGGTCCCGAAGTCGAACCTCGCGGTGACCGGCCTCTACTTCTACGACAACCGCGTCGTCGAGGTCGCCGCCAACTTGAAGCCGTCGCCGCGCGGCGAGCTCGAGATCACCGACGTCAACAACGACTACGTCCGGCGCGGCGAGGCGCGGCTCCAGATCCTCGGTCGCGGCTACGCGTGGCTCGACACCGGCACCCACGACAGCTTCCTCGACGCCGCGAACTTCGTGCAGGTGCTCGAGCGCCGTCAGGGCGTCTACCTCGCCGCGCTCGAGGAGATCGCGTTCCGCATGAAGTTCATCGACGCCGCGCAGCTCGCCGTCCTCGGCGAGGCCATGAAGCAGACCGACTACGGCCGCTACCTGTCGGCGGTCGCGCGCGGGGACGCCTAGCATGGAGACCGTCGCGCTCGACCTCGCCGGGCTCGTGTTGATCAAGCCACGCGTGTTCCGCGACGAGCGCGGGTTCTTCGTCGAGACGTTCCGGGCCGCCGCGTATCAGGCCGCCGGCATCGCGACCGAGTTCGTGCAGGACAATCACTCGCGCTCGGCCCGCGGCACGCTGCGCGGCATGCACTTCCAGACCACGCCGGGCCAGGCCAAGCTCGTGCGCTGCGCGCGCGGCGCGGTGTTCGATGTCGCGGTCGACATCCGCAAGGGCTCGCCGACCTTCGGCCGGTGGCACGGCCAGCTCCTCGACGACGAGGCGCATCACCAGATCTACGTGCCGATCGGGTTCGCCCACGGCTTCGTGGTGGTCTCGGAGTCCGCGGACGTCGCGTACAAGTGCAGCAACGTGTACGACGCCGCGACCGAGTCGGGCTTCGCGTACGACGACCCCGACGTCGCGATCGCGTGGCCCGAGGTCGGCCCGCTGACGATCAGCGCGCGCGACAAGAACGCGATCCGGTTGAAGGATCTCCCGTGAGGGTCTGGGTCACCGGTGGCAACGGCATGCTCGGCACCGCGGTGCGCGGCGTGCTCGCAGCGCGCGGCATCGACGCGATCGCGACCGACCGCGAGCTCGATATCACGGACCTCGGCGCCGTCGAGCTGTTCGCGACGCGCGAGTCGTTCACGCACGCGATCAACTGCGCCGCGTTCACCGGCGTCGATCTGTGCGAGACCAAGGAGCCCGAGGCGCACGCGGTCAACGCGATCGGTCCGCGCAACGTCGCGCGCGTGGCGCGGGCGCGCGGTGCCATCGCGGTGCACGTGTCGACCGACTACGTGTTCGACGGCCACGGTCACCTGCCCTACCTCGAGACCGATCCGACCGGCCCGATCAACGCCTACGGTCGCACCAAGCTCGCCGGCGAGCACGCGTTCCTCGACGAGGGCAGCGACGTCGGCTCGTACGTCGTGCGGACGTCGTGGCTGTTCGGCAAGAGCGGCGCGAACTTCGTGGCGACGATGCTGCGGCTGTTCGCCACGCGGCCCGAGGTCCGCGTGGTCGACGATCAGACCGGCCGCCCGACCTACGCGCCCGATCTCGCGAACGCGCTGGTCGACGTCGCGGTGCACAAGCCCGCGCCCGGCATCTACCACTTCGCGAACGCCGGCCAGGTCACCTGGTACGGGCTCGCGGCGGCGACGCGCACCGAGGCAATCGCGCGCGGCCTTCCGGCCGACGCCGTGCTCGGCAAGCTGACCACCGCGGAGTACCCGACACCGGCGCGCCGGCCCGCGTGGTCGGTGCTGTCGACCGACAAGCTGACGGCGGCGATCGGCGTCCACCCGCGACCGTGGCGCGAGGCGCTCGCGTCGTACTTCGAGGCATTGTGAGAACACTGAAGAACCTGCTCGTCACCGGTGGTGCGGGCTTCATCGGCTCGGCCTTCGTGCGCTCGGCGTTCGCGCGGACCGACATCGCCAAGATCGTCGACCTCGACGCGCTGACCTACGCCGGCAACATGGACAACCTCGCCGGGCTCGATCCGGCGCGCCACGTGTTCGTGCGCGGCGATATCCTCGACGGCGCGCTGGTCACCCAGCTGGTCGACGATCACGCGATCGACACGATCGTGCACTTCGCCGCCGAGAGCCACGTCGATCGCTCGATCCACGGGCCCGCCGAGTTCATCCAGACCAACGTGGTCGGCACGATGCACCTGCTCGACGTCGTGCGCGCGCGGCCCGCGGTGCACTTCCACCACGTGTCGACCGACGAGGTCTACGGTTCGCTGCCGCTCGACGGCGGCATCTTCACCGAGGAGACACCCTACGCCCCGAACTCGCCGTACGCGGCGAGCAAGGCCGCGAGCGATCACCTCGTGCGCGCGTGGGCGCGGACCTACAAGCTGTCGGCGACGACGTCGCACGCGTCGAACAACTACGGCCCGTTCCAGTTTCCCGAGAAGCTGATCCCGCTGATGATCTCGAACTGCCTCGAGGGCAAGCCGCTGCCGGTCTACGGCGAGGGCAAGAACGTCCGCGACTGGCTGCACGTCGACGACCACGCCGACGCGCTGTGGCGGATCCTCGAGGACGGCGTCGGTGGCGAGGTCTACGACGTCGGCGGCGGCAACGAGTGGCGCAACCTCGACATCGTGCACCTCCTGTGCGACCAGCTCGCCGAGCTGCGCGGCGAGCCCGCCACGAAGTACCGCGACCTCATCACGTTCGTGACCGATCGCCCGGGTCACGACCTGCGCTACGCGATCGCCGGCGACAAGATCGCCGACAAGCTCGGCTGGCGGCCGAAGCACGACTTCGCGTCGGGCCTGCGCGCCACGATCCGGTGGTACCTCGACAACCCCGCGTGGATCGCCCGCGTCAAGACCGGCGCGTATCGCGAGTGGATCGCGAAGAACTACGGCTGATGCGCGTGGCGTTCGTCACCCAGGGCGCGAAGGTGCCGGCGAGCCGGTTCCGGGTCGACCAGATCGTGCCGGCGCTCGCGAAGCACGTCGACTGCACGATCCTGCCGGCGTCGCCGAGCGTGTACGGCGATCTCGATTCGGGTGCGCTCCACGGCAACTGGCGCAAGCTCGCGCAGCCGATGAGCGTGGTCAGCCGGATCAAGCAGCTCGGCACGATCGCGGCGCACGACGTCGCGTGGATCCAACGGCCGATGGTGCAGTACCCGTTCGCCGGGTTCGAGCGCTACGTCGCGCGGCGCCGCCCGGTGGTGTTCGACTTCGACGACGCGATCTTCTACGGCGCGTGGGGGCTCGACGCCAGGAAGGTGCGCGCGATCATCGGCGCCGCGCACCACGTCGTGGTCGGCAACTCGCACCTCGCCGAGTTCGTCGACGACCCCGCCCGGACGACGGTCATCCCGACCGTGGTCGACGACGCGCGCTACGTGCCGCGCCCGGACCCCGACGGCCCGTTCACGATCGTCTGGACCGGCCTGTCGTCGAACCTGCGCGAGCTCCTGCCGTACGCCGGTGCGTATCGCCGGGTGCTCGCGGAGACCGGCGGCCGCTTCGTGATCATCTCGGATCGGTTCGACGCGGCGATGCTCCCCGGCGTCCCGGTCGACTTCGTGCCGTGGTCGCCCGAGGTCGAGGTCAGCGCGCTCGGCGATGGCCACGTCGGCGTGATGCCGATCGCCGACACCAAGTACAACCGCGGCAAGTGCGGCTTCAAGCTGATCCAGTACATGGCGCGCGCGATCCCGGTCGTCGCGTCGCCGGTCGGCGCGAACCGCGACATCGTGCGGCACGGCGTCGACGGGTTCCACGCGGTCACGATCGCGGACTGGGCCGACTCGCTGCTCGCGCTCGCCCGCGATCGCGAGGCGCGGATCCGCATGGGTGCCTCGGCCCGCGCGCGCGTCGAGACGTCGTACAGCGTGCGCGCCGTCGTGCCGCAGTACCTCGACGTGCTCGAGCGCGTGACGGCGTGACGGACGTCCCCGACGAACGCACGAAGGTCAGTCGCGCGGTCGCGTGGGTCGGGCTCGCCTCGTCGACCGTCGCGCTGCTCGACGTCGTCGCGCTCGGCGTCCTGCTCGGCTTCTGGGTCACCAAGCAAGACCTCGGCGACGCGACGCTCGCGGTGACGCTGTTCTTCTTCCTCGATCTCGCGACCGAGGCCGGGCTGTCGTCCGTCCTGATCCAGCGCGCGTCGATCGACGACGCGACGGTCTCCTCGGTGTTCTGGCTCAACCTCGCGTGGTCGTGCGCGCTGTTCGGCGCGATGTTCCTGATCGGTCCGGCGGTCGGATGGCTCCAGGGCAACCCGGTCGTCGGCACGATGCTGATCGTCTACGCGACCAAGCTGGTCTACCAGAACGTCTACTTCGTGCCGGCCGCGTTGCTGCGGCGCGAGCTCCGCTTCAAGGAGCTCTCGATCGTGCGCACGGTCGCCAACCTCGGCGATGTCGGCGGGCGCGTCGGGTTCGCCGCCGCGGGCTACCCGGTGTGGTGCTTCGTCGCCGGGCCGCTGATCCGGATCGCGATCACCGGCGTCGGCCTGCAGATCTGCCGGCCGTGGCGCCCGCGCTTCGTGTTCGAGCGCGGCCACGTCCGCGAGTGGATCTCGTACGGCAGCAAGACCACCGGCAGCCAGATGTTGCAGCACCTCTACAACAACATCGGCTACCAGATCGTCGGCTACTTCTTCGGCTCGGCCGCGCTCGGCGTCTATCGCGTCGCGTACGAGATGGTGCTGTACCCGGTCAACTTCGTCTCGAACATCGTCCAGCAGGTCGCGTTCCCGGCGTTCTCGCGCCTCAACCAGGACCGCGTCGCCCTCGCCGCGCAGTTCCGCCGGTTCTCGCGCCAGAACGCGGCGATGACGCTGCCGATCCTCGTCCTCATCGCGGTCGCGTCGAACGACCTGTTCGCCGTGTTCTTCCCGCACGAGACCGAGGGCGCCACGGTCGCGCGCATCCTGTGCGTCGTCGGCATGCTGCGCGCGGTCGACTGCCTCTACCTGCCGCTGCTCGATGCGGTCGGCCTCGCGGGCCGCAACGTGATGATCGCGGTGATCGCGGCCGTCGTGCTCACCGGCTGCGACATCGTGTTCTCGGCGACGCTGCAAGACGCGCTCGGGGTCGACGCGATCGCGGTCGGCCGCATCGTCGGCTACCCGCTCGTGATCTCGCTCCACGCGTACCTCGCGCTCACCCAGATCGGATTGTCGGGCTGGACCTACGTGCGCGATCAGGGCGGCATCCTCCTGTGCGGGGTACTCGCCGCGATCCCCGGGCTCGCGATCGAGCTGGTCGCCACCGACCTGCGTCCAGGCGTGCGCCTCGCGATCGTCGCCGGCGTCACGCTCGGCGGCGTCGCGATCGCGCTGCACTATCTCCAGGGCCTCGGCCCCAAGGCGATCGTCACCGAGTTGAAGCGGAAGCCTACAGCGCCAGCTTGATCACGTCGGCGCCCTCGCCGCGCGGGTCGGGAACGCGCTGGATCTGGATCTTCTCGTCGGCGGTGCGCCCGATCGTGTCGCCGGTCGGCAGGTTCATCGGCGGATCGGCGAGCAGGCCGCGGACCATGTCGAACACGAAGCCGAGCGCGCCTTTGCCGGTGACCGCGCACGTGATGTAGAGCTCTTCGCGATCGAGCCGCGCCAGGCCGTGGGTGAGGAACGACATGTGCGTCTCGGACTCGCGCGCGGTCGTGATGTCGACCGCGATCTCGGGTGGCAGCTCGCCGGTCTCGACGCCGAGCGCGGCCATCTCGGCGTAGAGCTCGGCGCGATGGAACACCAGGCCATGGCCGAGCATCACGGCGATCGCCGACGTGTTCTCGATCACCGCGCCCATCACGTTGGCGAGCAGGAGATCGTGGGCGCGCACGTCGCCCGCGATCTCGAGCCCGCTGACGACGAAGTGCGCCTTGGCGGCCAGCATGTCCTCGATCGGCGGCGACGTCGGGCCCTGCTGCATCGAGGCGACGTCGGGATGGGGGACCGGCATCAGCATCAGGAAGATCAGGCCGCCGCCGGCGATCTCGAACGTCATCGGCTCGGGCTTGTCACCGGCGACGAACTCGAGCTCGATCGCGCGCCGGGCGCACGACGCGACGACCGCCGCGGGATCGGGATAGCCACCGTCACCGACCAGGATGAAGCCGAGATCGACTGCCACCGCTCGAGTATGGCCTACTTGCGTCGCAGCGTCGCCGCCGGCAGCTCGCCACGCAGCCGGCGCGCCCACGCCTTGCCGTGCTTCGCGTAGTGGTCGCCGAGCACGCCGCGGAGGTCGGCGTCGAGCAGCTCGTCCGGCGGCTGCGCGAGACGCCAGCTCGCGACGCGCGCGTGGTTCGCGGCGATCACCGCGACCAGCTCGTCGAGCGTCGCGAACCGGATCCTCGCCTCGTGCGGCGCGAACCGTTCGTGATCGACGAGCAGCGTCGCGAGCGGCACGTCGAGCGCGCGGGTCTGGCGGTGCACGAACGCCGGATCTGCGAGACCGTCGTGCAGGCTGCGGCGCGTCGTGAACAGGTCGCCGCCCGGATACGAGGCCAGCGTCAGCGTCGTCGTCGCGCGCGAGCTGGTGAAGTACGCGGCGGTCGTCGACCCGCGATCGACGAGCGCGCGGACGATCGCGCTCGGCGCGCGACCATCGCCCTGGATCACGAGGTCGCCGAGCAGCGTGAACCCGAACGCAGCGAGCCGGGTCTCGTCGTCGGCGGTCGCGAGGCGGGCGACGAGCGCGCGGTCCGCCTCGGTCGCGACGCGATACGGGCTCGGTCCCGCGGCGAGCTCGCGCGCTTCGCGCAACGCGGTCTCGAGCTCGTCGACCTGGCGCAGGTTGCGGAGGTACGTGCGAAACGCTTTGATCCGCATCCAGCCGAGCACGATCGCGCTGCCGCCGACCAGGCCGCCGATCACGACGTCGAGCGCCATCAGTGCGCGGCGAACTTGCCGACCGCGCGATCGAGGCGAATGACGGCGACGTTCCACTGGAACTCCGCGGTCACCAGCAGCGCGCGCATCTGGAACCACGCGACATAGGCATCGGCGAAGTCGCGCGCCTCGGCGACGCCGATCGCCTCGGCCTGCAGCACCGACGCGAGCCAGGTCCGCGCGGCCGCCTCGCCCTCGGTCGACGCCGCGAGCCGCTCCTTGGCCCCGGCGGCCTCGGCGAGCGCCTGGCGCCCGTCGTAGGTCGCGCCGAGCGCGGCGAGCTCGGACAGCGCGTGCGCCTTCTTCGCGTCGGCGCGCGCCTTGTCGACATGGGCCGCGGTGGTCCATGGCTCGATCGTCCACTGCATCCCGATCACGGCGCCGATGCCGGTGCGGTTGTACGGATCGTTGGCAAACACCGACGGGGGATCGGTGACGCCCTGCGCGCGCGCGATCACCGCGCTGCCGACCACGGCGAGGTCGGGGAAGTATGCGCTCTTCGCGGCCTCGACCAGCGCGTCCGCCGCGACCGCGCCGGACCTCGCCGCCCGCGCCTGCGGCCGGTTGCCGCCGTCGATCGAGGGTGGCAGCTCGCGCACGACCGGCGCGAGATCGCCGGCGACGATGTCGGCATCGGCGCTGCCGATCAGCGCGCGCAACCCGGCGAGCGCCTGGGCCTCGGCCTGGGCGGCGTCGGCGCGCTGGGTCTTCGCGGTCGCGACGAGGACGGCGATGCGCTGGCGATCCTGGATCGACAGATCCTTGCCGCCGTTGTTCTCCTTCATCTCGGCGAGCGCCTTGTCGATCTCCTCGATGCCGTCGTCGAGCATGCCGCGCAGCTCGCGGGCGAGCTGGAGGCCATAGAAGGCGCGCGCGGCGTCGGCCGCGGCGTCACCGGCGGCCTCGTCGGCGAGCGCGCGCTGGGCGTCGACGCCGGCCCGAGCCGCGGCGCGGGCATGCGCGATCTTGCCGAACGTGTAGAGCGGCTGGGTGACGTCGAGCTGCGCGCTCCCGAAGAACCCGGAGAACCGGAACGCGAAGTTGGCCGGCGAGGTCGCGAGGCACTTCGGGTCATCGCAGTTGATCTCGGGCGAGATCGTGCCGAACGCGGTCACCTTGATCTTCGGCAGGCGCGCGGCGTCGGCCTCGTCGACCCGCGCCACCGCGGCGTCGCGGTCCGCTGCGGCCATCTGGAGCTTGGGGTTCGCGGTCGCCCTGGCGATCACCTGGTCGAGCGTGAGCTTCACCGGGTCGGCGTGGGCGGCCGTCGACACGGTGAGGAGAACCGAGACCACGATGGCGGGGCGCATGTGGTCGTGATTCTAGCCGCTCGACTCCGGAACGCAGGTGAGCGCGCGTGCTAACAACGTCCTATGAATCCTGCCGAAGTCGCGACCGCGCTACAGATCGAGAAGACGCTCCAGGACAGTCCGGCGTATCGCAAGATCGACGACTCGCTCTACGTCATCAAGCAGGGTTCGGCCTACGTGATGATCAGCGTGGTTCCGTGGGGCGATCACAAGGCGATGGTGCGGTGCGCGTCGCAGCTCGTGAAGGGCGTCGACGTCGACGGCCCGCTCGCCAAGCAACTGCTCGAGCTCAACGCGCACCTGCGGTTCGGCGCGTTCGCCTACGATCCCGACGAGCACACCGTGATCTTCACGCACACGATCCTCGGCGGCCACACGCTCGATTCCGACGAGCTGATGGCGACGCTGCGCGACGTCGCGCTGATCGCCGACGAGTACGACGACAAGCTGATGAAGAAGTACGGCGGCCAGCGCATGATCGATCTCCTCGAGGAAGCGGCGCTCGAGCGGATCATGGACAAGGACCCCAAGAACTTCGACTTCGATTCCTGATGGCCTCCCACGTGATCAAGGCGAAAGCCAAAGCAAAGGCGAAGCCCGCCAAGCTCACCAAGCCCGCCAAGCCCGCGCCCAAGGCCAAGAAGTCGGACCTGAAGACCACGATCGTCGACACGCCGCCGCGCAAGACGCACGGCGAGAAGAAGGTCGCGATCAAGGCTCCCGAGGGCCCGGTCCTGCGCGGCCTGCGCACCGTGATCTACCCGGTCGCCGACCTCGCCGCCGCCAAGGCGTTCTACATCGCGATCACCGGCAAGGCGCCGTACTTCGATCAGCCGTTCTACGTCGGGTTCGACATCAACGGCTTCGAGCTCGGGCTCGATCCCGACGTGTCGAAGATCCCACCCGGCAAGGCCGGGGCGGTGGCGTACTGGCGGGTCGATCGGATCGCCGAGAGCTTCAAGCACGTCACCGGGGCAGGCGCGCGCACCGTCGAGGAGCCTCACGATGTCGGCGGTGGCATCCAGGTCGCCATCGTCAGCGACCCCTTCGATAACCTGTTCGGCCTGATCGAGATGCCCTAGCCTGCTATCGTTGCCAGCGGATGGCTGACGACTGGACAGGGCGGATCGTCGACGGACGCTACGTCGTCGAGGCCACGCTCGGCAGCGGTGGGATGGGCGTCGTGCTCCGCGCTCGCCACCAGTTCACCGGCGCGTACGTCGCGCTCAAGATGCTGCGGTCGCACCTGCAGCTCGATCCCGACATCCAGGCGCGGTTCCTCGCCGAGGCGCGCGCGCCGAGCTCGATCGGCCACCGCGGCATCGTCCAGGTGCTCGACGCCGGCCGCACGCCCGAGGGCGAGCTCTACCTCGCGATGGAGTTGCTCGCCGGCATCTCGCTGCGCGACGTCGCGCGCGACGCGCTGCCGCCGGCCGAGGTTCGCCGCATCGTGATCGAGCTGCTCGACGCACTCGCCGCCGCCCACGGGCGCGGGGTCGTGCACCGCGATCTCAAGCCGGAGAACGTGTTCTTGTCAGGCCCGTCCCGCAGCGTGAAGCTGCTCGACTTCGGCATCGCGAAGATCGTCGCGAGCGATCCCAAGGCGATGAATCGCACGGCCGCCGGCGACCTGCTCGGCACGCTCGCGTACATGGCGCCCGAGCAGATCCGCGACGCCAGCACCGTCGATCCGCGCGCTGATCTGTGGGCGGTCGGCATCATGATCTACGAGATGCTGTCGGGTCGGTTGCCGTACCGGCCGACCGACATGCACGGCCTGTTCGTCGCGATCTCGACGCAGGATCCCGATCCGATCGCAGCCCACGTGCCGAACACGCCACCGGCGATCTCGGCGTTCTTCGCGCGGGCCCTCGCGCGCGATCCGGCGCGCCGGTTCTCGAGCGCCGGCGAGCTCGCGACCGCGATCGCCGGGCTGCCGCTCGACGGCGTCGCGCAGTATCGCGCGCAGCCGAGCTACGGCACCGCGGCCTCGGGCAGCGCGGCGTACGCGGCGACCTCGGCCTCGGCGCCCGGCCGCATGCCGATGGCGATGCCGCAGACCGTCGGGACCGCGTTGCCCCCGCCGATGACGGCACCGGCGCAGCCGATGGTCGCGCATGGCACGAACCAGCCGATCGCGACCGGCACGAACCAGCCGTACCAGACGCCACCACCGGCGTACCAGACGCCACCACCACAGCAGCTGTCGACCGCGTCCGCGCACCCGCCGCGCTCGATGTGGCCGTTCGCGATCCTCGGCATTGCCGTGATGGGAGGCATCGTCGCGATCGTGATGGTCACGCGCGATCGGCACATCGAGACGTTCGCCGCGGCGCCGACGACGCCTGGCTCGGCGGCACCCACGCCGACGCCGACGCCCGCCCCGACGCCGATCCCGGTGCCGGTCAAGCCACCGCCGGTCGATCACGACGACTGGGACACCAAGAGCAAGCCCGCGCCGACCCCGGCACCCAAGCCCGCACCGGCGCCCAAGCCGACGCCGGCACCCAAGCCCGCGCCGGTCGAGCAGACCACCGAGCAGATCTGTCAGGCCGGTTGCCAGGGGTTGGCGGCCTGCGGCGTGCCGATCATCATGAACGCGTGCCTCGCGAGCTGCGGCGGGAATCCGGCGCAGGCAACGCGCTGCTTCTCGGGCTCGTGCAACGCGCGCGCGGCGTGCATCTTCGCCAGCAACTGCGGCAGCGGCCCGAGCGGCAACGCCACGTGCGCGTGGACGGCCGGCTGCCAGCTGAACTGCGGTCCCAACTCGGCGTGCACGTGTCGCTGCATGGAGCTGATGTCGCCGGCGCACGCGCTGGTGCTCACGCAGCTCGACGCGTGCGGCATCGGCTGCGGCCTCGATCAGAACTGCATGGTGCAGCGCTGTCCGGCGGCGATCCAGCAGTGCTCGCAGGAGTAGCTCAGCCGCCGAGCGACGCGATCAGTCGCTCGCCGAGATCGGGCGGCGGATCGGGCTCGGGCAACCCACCGTAGATCGCGGCGATGTCGCGCATCGGGACGTCTTCGTTGCCCTCGCCGGTGCCGTAGCGACCGTAGGCCGGCAGCACATCGAGCGACTTGCGCAGCGAGATCTGACCGCCGGCCGGCTGCTGGCGAATGAAGCCCTTGTGCAGCGCGGTGCCGACGCGCGCCGGGCAGCGGCACGGGTTCATCGGATTGACGTGCTCGCAGCGAGGCGCCAGGTAGTCGCCGACCTTCTTGCGCGCGCGCGACAGCCGGACCTTGTAGGCGCTCTCGGTGATCGCGAGCGACGTCGCGGCATCGGCATCGGGCATCTTGAGGATGTGGCAGACGACGAACGCGGCGCGCTCGCCGGGCGGCAGGCAGTTGATGACCGAGGTCATGCAGCCTTGCTTGAGCTCCCAGAGCAAGAAGTCGCGCTCTGGATCGGTGAGCGAGCGCGCGACGTCGGTGCGGGTCGCCTCGCTGCGCAGGGTCTCGTCGAGGATGTCGAAGTTGACCTCGGGCTGGCGTGGCAACCGTGCCTCGAGCAGCTTGTTCGCGAGCCCGAGGAGCCAGACCTCGAGCGCCGGCTGCTCGGGGCGCTCGTCGAGTTGCTCGGCGGCGAGCGCGAACACGTCGACGAGGTAACGCTCCGCGCGATCACGATCGAGCGTGAGTCGGAAGATGAAGTTATAGAGCCGTCGCCAGTTCGGATCGACGAGGGTCCGAACGCGCTCGGGGCCCAGCTGGGGCGCCATTTGTCAGGATGGTACACCAGGCGTGATACGGTGATGTGATGGTCGGTCGGCTGGTGTGCCTACTCGTTGGCTTCGCCACGATGATCGTCCTGGCCATCGGTGTGGGTCCGGGTTGCTACAACCCGCCCAGACCGGCCTGTGGATTCTTCTGTGGTCCGGCCGGTGCTTGTCCGGCCGAATATATCTGCGCAGCCGACCGCCGCTGTCACTTGACGGGATCGTCGGCGGCTCTCGCCTGCGAGCCGCCCGATGCCGCGCCCGATGCGCTCGACGGTCCGCCGGACGTGCCGCCCGACATGGAGGTGTTCGACGCGAGGCCGGACGCGCCGCCGGATGCGCCTCCCGACGCACCGCCGGATGCGCCACCCGACGCGCCGCCCGACGCGCCACCCGACGCGCCGCCCGATGCCTAAGGCGCCGCCGATCGGCCAGCGCATCGCCGCGCTCAAGCAGGCGCCCGTCGAGGCGCTGCGTGCGGCGCTCGCCGATCACTGGCTCCTGATCGCGGCAGCCGCGCAGCGCGTGGGCGACGACTGCCTCTACGTGCTCGCCGACGATCTGGTGGCGGCGTTCGCGCGGATGGCGGAGTACAAGCTCGACCCGAACTGCACCGCCCGGGTCGCGCTGGTGATCGCGCTCGACGCGCTCGATCGCTGGCACGACGAGGTGTTCGTCGTCGGGCTCACCGCGAGGGTGATCGTCGAGGACGACGATCGCGCGGCGCGGATTCGCGTCGCGTGCGGGCTCGCCCACGTCCACCACGGGCGCGACGACGCGCTCGACGTCCTCGCGCGGCTGCTCCACGACGAGTTCACGATCGCCCGGGCCGGTGCGGCACGCGCGATCGGCGCCTCGGGCCGGCGCGACGCGTCGGCGCTGCTCCGCTACAAGCTCCTCGTTGGCGACGCCGCGCCCGAGGTGATCGAGGAGGTCGTGGCGGCGCTGATGGCCCTTCAGCGCGAGCGCGCGATCCCGTTCTGCATCGAGTTGCTCGGCACCAAGGACGTCGTTCGCGCCGAGATCATCGCGCTCGCGCTCGGCAGCAACCGCGCGACCGAGGCGCTCGACGCGCTCGCCACCTGGTCGAGCCAGCTGCGTCCGACCGACCGCGAGCGCCTCGGCTTCTTGCCGATCGCGCTGCTGCGCGATGACGCCGCCAATGCCTGGCTGGTCGAGCGGATCGGCAGCAAGTTCGCGCCGGATGCGCTCGCCGCGGCGCGCGCGCTCGCGACGTTCAAGAGTGACCCCGCGATCGCGAAGCTCCTCGACGAGGCCATCTCGGCGCAGGCCGTACCCGCGTTGCGCACCCAGCTGCGCGCGCTCGTCAGCTGACGACGAGCTTGGGCGCGGCGATCGGTTCGAGGACGGTCGCGAGCTCCTTGCTGATCTCGGCGACCAGGTCGGCCTTCTCGCGATACGACATGAACGCCGACTTGAAGCCCGCGATGATGACCTCCTTGATCGTCGCGAGCGACCACTTGTAGTGCTGGTGGCACAGGTGGAGCTCGCGCGACACCGTCGTGCCCGACATCAAGCGGTTGTCGGTGTTGATCGTCACGCGGAGGCCGTAGTCGACGTAGAAGTCGACCGGGTGCGTCTCCCAGCTGGTCGCCGCGCGGGTCTGGAGGTTCGAGGTCGGACAGACCTCGAGCGGGATGCGATGGTCGTTGACGTAGTTCATCAGGTCGCCGCTCTCGACGAGCCGCGTGCCGTGACCGATGCGATGCGCGCCGCACTTGTGGATCGCCTGGTGCACCGAGTCGGGCCCGAACGACTCGCCGGCGTGCGCGGTGCAGTTGATGTTGTTGTCGATCACGAGCTGGAACGCGTGGCGGTGCAGCTTCGCGGGGTTGTTGACCTCGCTGCCCGCGAGATCGAAGCCGACGACGCCGCGGTTCTTGAACGCGACGCACAGCTCGGCGATCCGCAGCGACGACTCGGGCCCGAGCGAGCGGATCGCACACAGGATCACGCCGTAGCGGATCCCGAGCTCGCGCTTCGCCATGCGCAGGCCACGCACGACAGCCTCGACGACCTGCGCCGGCCGAAGGCCCTCGCGCAGGTGGAGCAGCGGCGAGTAGCGCACCTCGAGGTAGCGCACGTTCTCGGCCCACGCGTCCGCCGCGAGCTCGTACGCGGCGCGCTCGAGGCCCTCCTCGGTCTGCATCACCGACAGGGTGATGTCGAACGCGCGCAGGTAGTCGTCGAGCGAGGTCACGTGATCGCCGGCGTAGAGCATCGCGTGGAGGCCATCGCGGTCGAACGTCGGCAGCGCGACGTGCTGCTTCTTGGCGAGATCGAGCACGGTGTCGAGCCGCAGCGAGCCGTCGAGGTGGCAGTGGAGATCGGTCTTGGGCAGGCGCAGGAGCAGCTCGAACGG
Source organism: Haliangiales bacterium (assembly GCA_038321315.1). Lineage (GTDB taxonomy): Bacteria > Myxococcota_A > Polyangia > Haliangiales > Haliangiaceae > JABFXX01. Next base: position 132,854 of record JBBQEX010000006.1, read on the forward strand.
AAGCTCGACGGTCATTTGTGCGCAATCATCCCGTGGTCGACATGCCAGCACAACGATTTGCAGCGTTCCTCCGGGCGGTCAACGTCGGAGGCCACAACAAGACCCCGATGGTCGAGCTGCGCGCGCTGTTCGAGAAGCTCGGCTACGCCGACGTCGCGACCTACGTGCAGAGCGGCAATGTTGCCTTCACCGCGAAGGCGGCGCCCGATCCGATGAAGCTCGAGGCCGCGTTCGCCAAGCAGTTCGGCTTCGCGAGCACGATGATCGTGCGGACCCGCGCGCAGCTCGCCACGCTCGCGCACCCGTTCCTCGCCGACGAGCCCGACCACGCCAAGATCCACGTCGTGTTCCTCGCCGGCGATCCGACCAAGCAGATCAAGCCGTCGCCGCCGGACCGGCACGTCGTCGTCGGGCGCGAGATCTTCGTGCACTACCGCGACGGCGCCGGCAAGACCAAGCTCAAGCTCGATGCCGGCGTGCCCGGCACCGCGCGCAACTGGCGCTCGGTGCTCAGCGTGCTCGCGCTGCTCGACGCCGTCTGACCGCGAGCAGGCCGAGCGCGAGCCCGGCATCGCCGCCGCTCGCGCAGCCGCCGCAGCCGCGATGCGGCTCGACGATCGGGGGCCGGGTCGGGCCTTCGGGCACCGTCGGCGCGACCGCGATCGGCCCGGCCCCGCAGCGCGCGACGAGGCCGCGCCCCGGCGCGATCGTCGGCCCCACCGCGATCGGGCCGAGCGGACCGATCATGTGCTCGAGCACCTCGAGCGCGGCCTCGGCCGACTTCAGCACGCCGCTCTCGAGCTGGCCGGTGTTCTGCTCGCTGATCGAGGCCTCGACCGTGAGCTCCTGCAGGAGCTCGGCGGCCACGCGCGTGGTCTGCCACGCCTTGTCGGCGCGGTAGATCAGCGCGAGCTCGGCGGTCGCCTCGACGTGCCACGCGCGCGCCTCGCGGATCTCGCGCGTCGCGACAAGCGTCGCGATCGGCGGGCCATCGTGCGCGATCCGGGTGTCGAGGTCGGCCGCCTCGGGACCGACCAGCACGCCGATCCGCGCGCGCGCGGCCCGCGAGGTCGTCGCCAGATCGGTCTGGTTGCAGGTCGCGCCGATCGCGGCGGCCTCGAGCACCTCGGGGTCGACCAGGCCGAGCGGTGACATCTCCTTGCGGTCGAGCAGCGCGAGCCGCGACACCGCGAACGCGGCGGCATCGTCGCGCTTGACCAGCTCGCCGAGCTGGCTGCGGACGCTGTCGAGGCCCGGTCGGGTCGACGGATCGAGCGCGAGGTACGAGGCCCAGGCCGCGAGCCGGTGGATCGCATCGCGCGCGCGCACGCGATCGGCACCCGACGCGATCGCGAACAGCTTGTCGGACGCGGCGGCGTGGGGCTGCTTGTCGTTGCGCGCGCGCGCGGTGTCGAGCTCCTGCCAGGCGAGCTCGGCCTCGGCCGCGGCGTGGAACCTCGAGGCCGGCGACACCCGCTCGAAGAACGCGCGGGCGCCCGGCGCGTTGTGCGCGTCGAGCGCGCCGAGCCCGCCGAACCACCGCAGCGTGTCCGCGACGCTCGTGAGCGACGGGTCGTCGGTGTCGACCGGCGTCAGGGTGTCGAGGCCGATCCGCAGGCCGTCGAACTTGTCGAGCGCGGCGGCGAACCACTTGAGCGCCGCGAGCCGGTAGGCGTGCGCCGGGTCGCGCGCGATCACCGCGAATTCGGCGACCGCCGCGACGTGAAAGCCGAGCTGGAACGACACCTTCGCGGCGTAGAACTGCGCGCGCTGCTTGTTCGCCTCGTCGTCGCCGGTCTCGCCCGCGACGACCTTCGCGAGCTCGATCGAGGCCGACAGGTAGTCGGTCTTGTCGTACAGCTTGATCGCGCGCTCGAGCGTCCGCGACGGCGGTGTATCGGCGTGCGCGACGACCGTCGCGGTCAGCAGGGCGGCGATCGCGAGCGCGCGGATCACGAGACGATCTCGTGCGACGCCGCCGGCTTGTCGGCGCGCACACCCGGCTGCGTGGTGGCCTCGTCGATCCCCCAGGTCTTGGCGACGACGAACAGCGGGCGCCCCTTCACCTCCTCGAAGATCCGCGCGATGTACTCGCCCTGGATCCCGTTCGACAGGAGCAGGAGCCCGTTGAACCCGAGCACGACGATCAGGATCGACGCGTAGCCCGGCGCGGTGATGCCGAACACGATCTTCTGGATCAGCGTGATGATGAGGTAGACGAACGCGCCGAGCGCCGACAGCCCGCCGATGTACGTCCAGATCTTGAGCGGCGCGGTCGAGAACGAGAACAGGCCGTCGAGCGCGAAGCGCCACAGCTTGAACGGACTCCACGTCGTCGCGCCGGCGGCGCGCGGGTTGGCCTGGAACTCGACCGTCTCGGTCTTGAATCCGGGCCACGCGAAGATGCCCTTCATGAACCGGCAGCGCTCGGGCATGCCGTTGATCACGTCGACGATCTTGCGATCGAGCAGCCGGAAGTCGCCGGCGTTGCGCGGGATCTCCACGTTGGTCATCCGCTTCATCAGGCCGTAGTACATGCCGGCTGTGGTGCGGCGGAGATAGCCTTCTTCCTGGCGCGACGAGCGGATCCCGATCACCATGTCGGCCCCGGCGCGCCACTTCGCGACCATCTCGGGGATGACCTCGACGGGGTGCTGGAGGTCGCAGTCGATCGGGATCACGGCGCGGCCCCGCGCGTGCCGCAGGCCCGCCGACAGCGCGACGTCCTTGCCGAAGTTGCGGGCGAGCGCGACGACCTTGAGTCGCGGATCCTGCGTGCGCGCCGCGACCAGCATGCCGAGCGTGTCATCGCGGCTGCCGTCGTCGACGAACACGAGCTCCCACGGCTCGCCGAGCGCGTCGAGCACCGGCGTTACCGCCGCGACGAACGCCACGAGGTTCTTGGCCTCGTTGTAGGCGGGCGCGACGATCGAGATGACGGGATCCACGTTCGGCACAGTTTGCTACAGCTGGCGCATCGCGGCGAGTACGAAGCACTCGTCGGGGTGGCAGGCCAGCGCCCAGTAGGCCCCGGCCCCCCACGGCTTGTACTCGTGCCTGGGCTGGCGCGCCGGGCCGAGGTCCTCGAACACGTTGCCGACCCGGTAGATCAGGATCTCGAAGTCCGAGTCGCGCAGCTCGACCGGCAGGACGACGTCGCGCGTGGTGGTGACGCCGCCCCGCGCGATCGAGCCGGCCCAGCCCTCGAACCCGCGGTTCGCGCGCCAGCGACCGACGAGCAGCTTGGGCCGAGGCAGCTTCGGCGGGACGCCGGCGAAGCCGACCGCGAGCTCGAGCGCGTCGAGCCGGCCATCCGGGCGCAGCCGGATCCGCAGATCCTCGACGGCGGCGCGGAACGCCTTGGCGAGCGACACGACGTCGAGCCCCTTGAGCGTGCCGAGCTCGATGCCGCCGTGCTCGTCGAGGCACGCCGCCGGCTCGATCGTGTAGTGCGGCACGAACCGCACGTCCGACAGCCCGAGCGGCGCCTCGAGATCGACGCCACGGAAGATCACGCCGCGCAGATCGAAGTACTCCATGATCAGGTCGCGCTTGCGCACGTCGCGGAAGTCGTCGCCCAGGAACCACCAGTTGTCGTCGGCCTGCTCGTAGCTCTCGGCGGTGAACACGTCGCCGCGCGAGGTCGCCGCGAGTGCCGCGAGGCGGGTCGCGCTCTGGTCGGCGAGCCGCCCGAACAGCGGGATCGTGCGGATCGCCGCGTAGGTCGACGCGGTCAGCGCGACGACGATCACCGGGACGAACCGGGCGCGCGTCACGAGGATCGTGTCGGCCACGCTGGTGAACGCCGCGAGCACGAGCAGCGACGCGTGCATGTAGAACCGCGGCCCGAGCTTGGGCGACACGAACAGCGTCATCGTGATCAGCGCGGCGCCGCCGAGCGCGACCGCCACGAAGCCCCACGCCCGCCGGCGCGCACCATCCTCGTCGACGTCGCGGCGGCCGATCACGAGCAGCACGATCAGGATCACCATCAGCGGCGAGGCTGCGATCACCAGCTCGCGCACGATGTCGAGGTTCGCGGAGAACCCGCGCTGCAGGAGGCGCGCGCCGAGCCCGACCTTGGTCGCGAGCCCCTCGTAGCGCTCGCCCTGCCCCGGCGCGAAGAAGATCGCGGCAAAGCCGATCGTCGCGCCGAACGCTCCCGCGAGCGCGAGGCCCGGCCGGCGGAGCGGCGACTGGTACGCGCGCCAGCCCGCGAAGCCGAGCGCGAACACGACGAGCGTCGGCCCGGTGTGCTCGTTGCACATGCCGGCGCACAGCCCGAGGAAGAAGTACGGGATCGCGACCTTCACGGAGCCCTCGCCCGACGGACGCAGCCGCAGCGGCACGAGGAACCACAGCTGGATCGCCGCGGCGTACAGGTAGTTCGTCGCGTACGCGCGACAGAACATCAACATGCCGATCCGCGGCACCGCGAACCACAAGAAGCCGAGCACCATCGCGTAGAGCGCGAGGTCGCGGCCGCGCTTCCACGATGGAAACCGCGCGGTCCCGAGGACGAACACCGCGAGCGCGGTCGCGAGGTAGGCGACCGGCGTCGCGATCACCGCGAAGTACTCGAGCTTGTACGCGAGGTACGCGAACCACTGCCCGAACCGCGGGTTCGAGTGCGTGTACTCGAACACCCCGTAGTGCAGGAAGTTCGACAGCGAGAACGGGGTCGCCTTGGTGTCGCGCGCGAAGTTCCAGGCGTCGAACGCGAACGGCTCGTGGAACACGCACAGCGCGATGTGGACGACCGTCGCCACGACGTAGGCGACGAATGCGAGGCGCAGGAGGCGCGATGCCACGCACTCAACTAACACGGCGTGCTATCAGCGGTCCAATGCGGCTCTTCGTCGGCGCGATCGCGCTGGTCGCGGCCTGCGGCGACAACTCCGATCACGGCGTCGCCGTGTTCCGCTGGGACGGCGATCGCGCGCCCGGGGCCTACCGGCTCGACGGGCTCGCGCCCGACGACGAGAACGTCCGCGCGCTGATCGACGACCGCATCACCGACGACGCGGTCGCCATGCTCTACGGTCACGTCCGCGCCGGCCACGCGACCACCGCGACGATCGAGGCGGCGCTCGTCCGCACGGTCGACGACGGCCTGCCGTTCCTCACGTTCGCGGAGCTCGCCGCCGGGCCCGCGCGCCGCGGCGTCTGCCTGTCGTTCGACGACGACGACTTCGCCGGCTGGACCGCGCTGCGCCCGGTGTTCGCGCGCTACGGCGCGCACGTGACGTTCTTCGTGACGCGCTACCAGCTCGCCTCGCCCGATGAGAAGGCCGAGCTGCGCGCGCTCGCCGACGACGGCCACGACATCGAGGCGCACTCGCTCGACCACATCAACGCGCTCGACTACGTCGCCGCGCACGGGCTGCAGGCCCTGCTCGACGATCAGGTGCTACCGAGCCTCTCGGTCCTCGAGGCCGATGGCTACCACCCGGTCGCCTACGCCCACCCGTTCGGCGCCACCGACCCCGCCATCGACGCCGCGATCCTCGATCACGTCGCGCTCGTTCGCCGGATCGACTAATTTAGAGACAGTTCGGGCCGCCGGTGGTGCGGACGATCTTGAAGTGCGGCAGCAGCGCGGCGTCGATCGCGGCGGTGTGCGAGCCGTACGGGTACGAGAACGCGACCGGCGCGAAGCCCGCAGCGGCGAGCTCGGCGACGCCGGGGGCGACCTCGTCGCGGTAGTAGGCGTCGAGGCCGGTCGCGGTGACGGTCTTGACCGCGTCGAGGTGCGCCTTGCCGTGGCTCTCGATGTCGTGGCCGTCGGCGGCGAGCGCGGCGAGGTGGGCGCGCTGGTCGGGCGTCAGCTCGGCAAACCTGGTGACGAAGAACGTCGCCTTCACGTGGTGCTTGGCGAGCGCGTCGCGCCAGCCGTACCAGGTGTCGACCTCGTTGTCGTCGACGGTGAACGCCCAGCCCGCGCCGGTGTGACCGGCGGCGAGCTGCGCCATCGTCACGCTCGGCACGCCGTTGGCGGCGGCCCAGTCGAACGCGGGCGCGAGCTCGTCGAGGTCGATGCCGGAGTTGACCGGGCCCTTGGCGTGGCCGAACGTCACGAGCACATCGCCGTCGGCGCGCGCCGACTCGAGCGACTCCATCAGGCGCGGCAGCTTCCACTCGTGGTCGCGATCGACGCCCTTGGCGCACAGCACGCGATCGCCGGGGTGCGCGAAGAACCGCGGGCCGAAGTCGGTGCGATGCTGCTTGCAGCCGGCGACGAGGATCAGGGCGAGCGCGAGCCAGCGCGTCATTCGGGCGCGCGTTCGCCGGGCGCGGGGTGCTGGAGGTAGGCGAGCCGCTTGACCTCCTTGCGCACGTGCGCGACGAGGTCGAGCACGAGGCCGGTCGCGAGCGCGACCACGCCGACCAGCGCGATCCCCGAGCACAGGACCGCGGTCGGCATGCGCGGCACGAGGCCGGTCTTCAGGTACTCGAACAGGAGCGGGATGCCGAGCGCGATCGCCACGGTCCACAGGAGCACCGCGATCCACGCGAAGAACATGAGCGGCCGCTCGTTGCGGAGCAGGTTCATGATCGTGACGAGGATGCGCCAGCCGTCGCGAAACGTGCGGAGCTTGGAGACCGAGCCCGGCGGGCGCTCCTTGTAGGGCGTGTCGACCTCGGCCACCGCCATGCGCATCTGCATCGCGTGCACGGTGAGCTCGGTCTCGATCTCGAACTCGCGCGAGCTCGATGGGAAGCTCTTCACGAAGCGGCGCGAGAACACCCGATAGCCCGACAGCATGTCGTCGAGGAAGCTGCCGAACAGCGACTTGACGAGCCCGGTGAGCACCTTGTTGCCGATCCGGTGACCGCCGCGATAGGCGTCGGCGTGGGTCTCGATCCGCTTGCCGACGACCATGTCGAGCCGGTCGGCCATCAGCCGCTCGACGAGCTTGGGCGCGAGCGAGGCATCGTAGGTGTCGTCGCCGTCGACCATCACGTAGATGTCGGCCTCGATGTCCTGGAACATCCGGCGCACCACGTTGCCCTTGCCCGGGCGAAGCTCCTTGCGAACGACCGCACCCGCCGCGGCGGCGACCTCGGCGGTCTGATCGGTCGAGCGGTTGTCGTAGACGTAGATCACGGCATCCGGCAAGGCGGTCCGGAAGTCGGACACCACCTTGGGGATGGCGATTGCCTCGTTGTAGCAAGGCACGATCACGGCGATCGAGGGGCGTCGCGTGGCGTCGGTCACCGCGTCTGGAAATACACGAATCCCGAGCGTCTGTCATTGCTTGACCCACCCTCGGATCGCATGGCATCCCTGTGACCCTATGGACGTAGCTTTGATGCGGCGGCTCGACCGGGTCCTCGGGGACGCGGCCTGCAGCATGCTGGCGACCGCCCACAAGCTGCGCAAGCCGTTCGTGAAGCCGCGCCCGATCAAGAAGATCGTGGTCATGAAGTTTTTCGGGATGGGCTCGATCGTGGTCGCGTCGCGCACGCTCGCCGCGCTCCGCGATCACTACCCCGACGCCGAGATCCACTTCGTCACGTTCAGGAGCAACCAGGGGATCCTCGATATCCTCCAGCTCACCGACCACGACCACTACGTCGATCCGTCGACCCCGCAGGCGTTCATGAAGACGACGCTCGGCGTCGCCCACGCGCTCCGCAAGGCGCAGTGCGACCTCGTCCTCGATCTCGAGTTCTTCGCGAAGTTCCCGCTCGTGCTCGGCTCGCTCGCCGGCATCCCGCAGAAGGCCGGCTTCTACCTGACGTCGGAGAGCTGGCGCCGCGAGCTGCTCGACGTCGCCGGCATGTACAACTCGTACTTCCACACCAGCGACATCTTCCTGTCGCTGGTCTACCTGCTGACGACCGGCGACTACTACTACCTGAACTTCACCACGTGGGCCGCGAAGTACCGCTACCCGAGGCTCGAGATCAGCGAGCTCGAGCGCGCGGGCCTCCGCCACAAGCTCGCCGGCCTCGGCATCAAGCCGACCGATCCGCTGTTCGTGATCAACGCGAACACGTCGCCCGACCTCGCGCCCGAGGCTCGCAAGTGGCCCAAGGAGCGCTACGCGCAGCTCGCCGACGAGCTCGTCGCCCACACGCCGAACGCGCGCGTGTGCTTCATCGGCGCGCCGAACGAGCGCGACTACGTGAAGAGCGTCGCCGACCACTGCAAGACGTCGCGGGCCCACGTGCTCGCCGGCGAGATCTCGCTGCGCGAGCTGATGGTGCTGTTCGCCGAGGCCAAGCTCGTGGTGTCGAACGACTCCGGCCCGATGCACCTCGCGTGTCTGGTCGACGCGCCGATCATCGGCCTGTTCTTCGCAGACACGCCGACGCTGTTCGCGCCGATCGGATCGCGCGTGCGCTCGGTCGCGCCGCCGCTGTACTCGATCCCGCTGTTCAGCGTCTACAACGGCAAGGACGTCGCCGTTGGCAAGCCGAGCAACGAGGTCGGCAACGCGGTCGCGTGCTCGGTGCCGCTCGAGACCGTGATGGTCGAGGCGCGCGAGCTGCTCGCGATGCGCCCCGCCGCGGTCGCGTCGCTGTGAGTCACACCACCGCCCTCGTGCGCCACGCGATCGTCGATGGAGGTCGCGTGCGCGCGCTGCTCGACGTCGACGCGATCGCGACGGCCGCCGAGCTGATGCGCGACGCCGTGCTCGCGGGCAAGAAGGTCCTCCTGTGCGGCAACGGCGGCAGCGCGGCCGACGCACAGCACATCGCCGCCGAGCTGGTCGGCCGGTTCGTCGTCGAGCGCCGCCCGCTGCCGGCGATCGCGCTGACCACCGACACCTCGGCGCTGACCGCGATCGCGAACGACTACGGCTACGACCAGGTGTTCGCGCGCCAGGTCGCTGCGCTCGGCAATCCCGGCGACGTGCTCGTCGCGATCACCACGAGCGGCTCGTCGAAGAACGTGGTCGCGGCGGTCGCGATCGCGCGCGAGCTCGGCATGAAGGTCATCGGCCTCACCGGCGCGAAGGGCGTGGCGTTCGTCGCGTCGTGCGATGCGGGCGTCGCCGTGCCGTCGACCAACACGGCACGGATCCAGGAGTGCCACATCACGATCGGTCACCTGCTGTGCGAGGTGCTCGACGCGCACTTCCTGCCGGCGCCGGCGACCACGAACGGCATCGTCGCGACCAAGCACATGTCGCTCGACACCGCGATCGCGTGGCGCGCCGAGTGTCGTGCGCAGAAGCAGATCGTCGCGTGGACCAACGGCGTGTTCGACGTGCTGCACGTCGGCCACCTCCACTCGCTGCGTGCCGCGCGCGCGTTCGGCGACGTGCTGATCGTCGGCGTCAACGCCGATGCCGCGGTCACCGCCGCGAAGGGCGCCGGTCGCCCGGTGTTCCCGGTCGCCGAGCGCGTCGAGCTGCTGTGCGCGCTCGACGTCGTCGATGCCGTCGTCGTGTTCGACGAGGCGACGCCCGAGGCCGCGCTCGCCGCGATCCGCCCCGACGTCCACGTCAAGGGTGCCGACTACGCGACCAAGCCGATCCCCGAGCGCGCGCTCGTCGAGGCCTACGGTGGACGCGTCGAGCTCGTGCCGCTCGTCGCCGGCCGGTCGTCGACCGACACCCTCGCGCGTCTGAAGCCGTGACTCGTCGCGCCCTGTTCCTCGATCGCGACGGCACGCTGATCGTCGACGTCGGCTATCCGAAGGATCCCGCGCTCGTCGAGATCCTGCCCGGCGCGGTCGACGCGCTCAAGGCGCTCGCGCACGACTGGGTGTTCGTCGTGATCTCGAACCAGTCCGGCATCGGCCGCGGCCTGATCACGCCGATCGAGGCGACCGCGGTGCACGATCGCTTCATCGCGTTGTTCGCCGCCGAGGGGGTCGCGTTCGCCGGCGTCTACTACTGCCCGCACGCGCCCGACGCCGGGTGCCCGTGTCGCAAGCCCGCCCCCGGGCTGCTCCACGATGCCGCGCGCGATCTCGAGCTCGATCTCGCCGCCTCGGTCATGCTCGGCGACAAGGAGTCCGACGTCGCCGCCGGCCTCGCCGCCGGCTGTCGAGCCAGCCTTCTGCATTGCGACTGGGCCCGATCTGGCGCGATGCTCGTCACGTGGACACGATGAGGTGGATGGTCGCGTGGGTCGGAGTCGCCGGGTGCACGGGCTCGCCGATCACGATCACCGGGAGCGCCGAAACCGCGTATCACGGGTTCGCCGCGAGCGAGGCCGTCGTCGGCGACCGCGTCGTCGCGACCGGCGGTGGTCACTGGAGCCAATTCGCGATCGAGATTCCTGCCGAGGACGTTCCGTTCACCGGGTTCATCCGGTTCGGCACGAAAGTAGGATTCGTCACCTATCACGAGTCCGACTACTATTTTTCGGCGCCGGTCTCGGCGTCGGTCGCGATCCCGGGCTTCGTCCCGCGCTATCCGGTGGACACCGAGCTCTGCACGGGGCTCGTTCCCGGCACCGGGATCATCGACATCATGAACGCAAACTCGAGCGATCTCATCCTGGCTGCTCCGCAGGCTGTGAGGTGCGCCCGCATGGACGACATCGCGATCACCAACGTCCCGATCGGTGACGCCATCGTCACGACCGCCGTCAACGGCGTCGAGACCACGCAAACGGTTCCCATTCACGCCGACGCGGTCAGCGTGATCTCGCCCTGATCAGCGCTTCGTGGGATTTGAATCGGTCGTCGGCGTCGTCGCGCTCTGCAGGTAGCTCTCGATGGCGCCGTCGATGCCCTGGCCGCGGATGTCATCTTTCGTGGCGCGCCGGATGCGGGCGCCGTCGCGATTCCTGGGTGAGCTCGTGATGACTGCAGCGCGTTTCCCCATGGATCAGTTTTACCCCATCACTAACCGACGTAAGCGAGAAAACGCTCGCGGGAGCAACAGATCCCGTCAACTGACATGTCGGGGCGGGTGCGCGGATCAGACGATCATCCCGTCGGTCGTGAACTTGCCGGCGTCGCGGTACTCGAGGCGGACCGCGCGCATGAGGAGCTCCCGATCGATCGCGCGGCCCTCGCTGGCCGCGAGGAACGCGGCCCGCAGCACGGCGTTGCGGATGTTGCCGCCGGCGAGCTGGTAGTCGCGGCCGAGCTCCTTGAAGTTGATGTCGGACCCGAGCTGCGCGGTCTTCGGCAGCATGCGGCGCCAGAGCTCCGCGCGCTCGGTCTCGTCGGGCAGCTGGAAGATCATGCGGAACGCGAGGCGGCGCTTGAACGCCGGATCGATCGAGCCCTCGAAGTTCGTGGTCAGGAGGCAGATGCCCTCGAAGCGCTCGACGCGCTGGAGCAGGTAGTTGACCTCGGAGTTCGAGTGCTTGTCGTTCGACGACTTGACCTCGGTGCGCTTGGCGAACAGCGAGTCGGCCTCGTCGAACAGCAGCACGACGTTCGCGCCCTCGGCGGCATCGAACACCTTCGCGAGGTTCTTCTCGGTCTCGCCGATCCACTTCGACACCACGCGCGACAGATCGATCTGGTACAGCTCCTGGCCGAGCTCGCGTGCGATGATGCTGGCGACCATCGTCTTGCCGGTGCCGGGCGGGCCCGAGAACAGCGCGGCCATGCCGAGGCCCTTGGACATCTTGCGGCGAAAGCCCCACTGATCGAGCACGGTGTGGCGGTGGCGGACGCGCGCGATCAGCTCGCGCACCGAGTCGCGCGTCTCGGTCGGCAGCACGATGTCGTCCCAGGTCTGGGTGTCCTCGACGAGATCGCCGAGCACGGAGACCTGCTGGGCGACGGCCATGCTGACGGCCTGCGAGAGGTCGGAGGGCTGGACGTCGACGCGACCGTGCGTACCCGCGATCCGCTGCGCGCCGTCGGCGATCCGCACGATCCGCCCGGGCGCGAGCCGGAACCGCGTCGCGAGCTCCTCGATCGCGTCGGCCTCGGGGAGCTTGGCCTGCCACAGCGCGATCGTGTCGGCCGCCGTCGGCGCGCCGAACCGGATCACCTCGGGCGGGCGCTCGAGCTCCTCGATCGACGGCGGTTGATCCGACGTGAACACGACCGGCAGGCCCGCGCGCTGGAGCGTTCCGAACAGCACGCCGACCGGATCGGCGCGACCGCGGGTCTCGGTTCCGTCGGTCGAAGCCGCGGCGGTGTTCGCGAGGCGCGCGTCCGCGTCGGCGATGCACAGGACCGCGTTGCCGATCAAGAGCTCGCACCAGAGGGTCGCGCCGATCGAGGCATCGGCGATCGCGAGCGCGTCCTCGCACGCGAGCACGAGCAGCTGGTAGCCGAGCTCGGCCGCGACGGTCGCGACCACCGCCTTGCGACCGCTGCCGGGCACGCCGGTCAACCACAGCGGCGTGCCGGCGAGGATCTCGGGCATCACGCGGCGCACGTGCTCGAGCACCGGCGCGCCGTCGGGATCGTCGCGCGAGATCACCGGGCACAACGTGCTCGCCTCGAGGGCCGGCTCGCTCCGCAGCAGCGGTCGTGCAAGCGGCGCCGGTGGCACTCCGGTGATCAGGTAGTCGACGAGGCGAGGTGGCAGCGTCGCGCGCCTCACCAGCGCAGGCACCTTGGCGTCGCCGTGGATCTGGACGAGCCCGCGCGCGACGAGCGGCGCATCGATCCGCAGCGCCTGGAGGACGTCGAACGACACGGCGCCGAACGCGCGCATCGCGACGACGAGCGCGTCGACCGCGACGCCCGGCTGGGTCGGGTCGCCGGCGAGCCGCTGGAGCAAGCGATACACGATCGGCTCGACCTCGGCGGCGAGCATCAGGCGCAGGATCGTGATGTCGGTCGCCGTGAGCTGCGCCCGCTCGATCAGCTGGAGGACCCAGTCATCGGCGACGAGCTCGGGCAGCTCCACCCGCGGAAACGCGATGGCTCCGTCCGCCTCACCGCGCATGATCTGGCGCGTGATCTCGGTTAGCGTGCGGGTAAGGGCGCCGATTTCCGGGTGTGTCTCGTACATCGAGACCCGTAGGATGGTTCCGAATGCCCGCCGATGACGAGGATGTTGCCCGGAAACGACTGAAGCCCGAGGCGGCGGGTGGCGGCGACGAGGCTGCGGACGACCACGGGACGAGCCCGGCGGACCACGGCGCGATCGCCGAACGCAACGACGACCAGGCCGCCGCGGTCGTCGGCGCTGGTGCCGGTGCCGAAGACGAAGACGAAGACAACTGGTGGGACGCGCCCGCGCCCCGCGTCAAGGCCGAGGCTCCACCACCGCCTCCGACGCGCCATCGCCGTGGCACGCCGTTGATGGCGTCGCCCACCGCGACGCCGCTGGCACATCACCGTCGCAACGCCGGCATGCTCACCGGCCGCCCCGTGGAGCTGCCCCGCCATCGTCGCGGCACGCCGCTGATGACCCCGACCGACACGCTCGAGAAGTCCTCCGGGATCACCGACGAGATGGCGAGCAAGAACATGGCTCGCCGCCAGGCGATGACCGGCAAGGCGCTCGAGGAGCGGGCCTCGCCCGGCGTGTCGGATGGCTTCGCCGGTCACGGCGGTGGCAAGCGCAACAAGCCGAGCGTCGCGCCGGCGCTCGCCGGTGACGACAAGGACAACGACCAGATGCGCCACGTCGCGCTCAAGCAGCGCCAGGGCGTCCAGGCCGACCTCGCCGGGCTCGGAGGCGGTCGCGCGCCGGGATATCGCGGCAAGGACGAGGCGACCGGAGATGCCCGCGCGATCGTCGAGGATCCGCGGTTCGCGATGACCTACGGCATCGATCGCGAAGGCGACAAGGGCGGCGCGGCCGGCCGCGTCGCGAGCGAGAAGCTCGCCGGGCTCAAGGAGTTCTGGAACTCCGACGACAAGGCCACGCAGCTCGGCAAGGGCGCCGCGCGCACCGCGGTCCGCAAGCTGCCGTTCGTCGGCTCGGGTCTCGCGATCGGCGGCGCGGTGAAGGAGCACAACCGCGCGGGCGTCGACGACGAGGTCGCCGAAGACGAGTCGCAGGACGATCTGACCCGGTCGACCGCGGTCGGCCTCGCCGGCTCGCATCGCAAGATGCGCAACAAGGAAGCCGTGTCGGGCACCGTCGGGCTGGTCAAGGACGTCGTCGATGTCAGCACCGGTGGCCTGAGCGCGATGATCCCCGGCATCCCGGGCGCACACGATGCCGCGGCCGATGCCGGCGGCTCGCTGATCGATCGCGCGACGCACAAAGCGCACAAGGCGGTCGCGCCTGAGAAGCTCGCGACCTCCGCCGGCATGTTCGCTGGCAAGAAGGGCGGCGGCGCTGGCGTCAACGCCGGCGTCGACTACTTCGGCGACGAGCCGGTCAAGGAAGCGCACGAGCTCCGTCCCGACGCGGTCGCCCCGACCGGCGCCGGTCAGAAGTCCCAGGTCGTCGCCAAGACCGACCAGGCCAACGAGGGCCTGATGAAGCTCGCGCGCGGCGACGGCAAGTTCGGCGCGAAGATGCTGACGCACCTGAACGCCGACATGCCGGGCTTCGAGGACACCGCGGAGCCCGACCAGGCGAAGCGCGACAAGGTCCAGCGCCCGGGTGGCACCATGGGCTCGGCGGCCCCACAAGCGGCGCTCGATGCCGCGCGCACGGCCGACCCGCGCGCGGTCGAGACGATCAAGCCTTCGATCCGGTCGAAGAACGAGATCGTCCGCGAGCACAACCTGCGGCCAAGCGAGGTGTCGCGCATGGTCGCCGGCGAAGGCGCGCGCCAGCGCCAGAAGGCACGCATGGGCGGCGCGCTCGGCAAGCTGACCGACAACGAGACGTCGCGCTCGTGGTGGGAGAAGAGTGCCGGCGTCGACGTGAAGGGCCCCAAGGCCAAGCCCGAGGCTGCCGAAGACGAGGCCGAAGAGGCCTGATCCTCCTGTCGTAGGGGCGGCTGTGTTACGACCCGCCCATGCAGCATCTGCGAGCGGCGATCGAACAACTGCGCGGCTGTCGCGCGGTCGTGATCGGCGACGTGATGCTCGACGAGTACCTGCGCGGCGACGTCTCGCGGATCTCGCCCGAGGCACCGGTGCCGGTGCTCGAGCTACGCGCGACCGAACACCGGCTCGGCGGCGCGGCCAACGCGGCCGCCAACCTCCAGGCACTCGGTGGCGAGACCACGCTGATCGGCGTGATCGGCCGCGACGACACCGCGGCGATCCTCGACGAGCGCCTGCACCTGGCCGGCATCGTGCGCGAGCTGGTCACCGATGCTGATCGCCCGACCAGCAAGAAGACGCGCCTGGTCGCGCAGCAACAGCAGATCGTGCGCATCGATCACGAGAAGCGCCACGCGATCAGCGGCGTCGTCGCCGATGCGATCCGCTACACGATCGATCGCATCGTGCCCGCGTCGCAGGTCTGCGTGATCAGCGACTACGCCAAGGGCGTGATCACCACCGAGATCGCCCACCACGCGATCGCCGTCGCTCGCAAAGCCGGCGTGCCGGTCGTCGTCGATCCGAAGCAGCGCGACTTCCGGGTCTACGCCGGCGCGACCGTGCTGACGCCGAACCTCCACGAGCTCGACGCCGCCGCGCCCGGCCTCGCGCTCGACGTCGCGATCGCCAGGCTGCTGCCGACGCTCGACGGCGCCGCGCTGCTCGTCACGCGCAGCGCCGACGGCATGTCGCTGTTCCGCGGCGATCGCCCCGCGTTCCACATGCCGGCGCTCGCGAAGGAAGTGTTCGACGTCACCGGCGCCGGCGACACCGTCGTCGCGACCCTCGCCCTCGCTCTCGGCGCAGGCCTGCCGATCGAGCAGGCGATCGAGCTCGCGAGCCACGCCGCGGCGGTCTCGGTGAGCAAGCGCGGCACGTCGACGGTCTCCGCCGCCGAGCTGACCGCCACGTTCGAGTCATGACCGGCGCCGATCGCGCGCTCCGCATCGCGACGGTCGCGCTGGTCCTCGCGCTGTGCTTCGTCGGCCTCGCGATGCCGCGCTCGATCCTCGTCGGCGGCTGCGCGTGGCTCGCGTTTCTGTTCCCGATGTTCGCCGGCTGGGGCTCGCTCGCGATCCGCGCGACCCGCACCGAGAACGTCGTCGACTTCGCGATGCGCGTCGTGTGGGGCGTCGCCGCGTTCCTCGCGGTCGCCGGCATCCCGCTCGCGCTCGGCCTCTGCAATCGCACGGTCCTGCTCGGGCTCGCCGCGATCGGCACCGGCGGCTTCGCGTGGCACGAGCTCACCGCACCGGAGCTGGTGGCGTGGAAGGCCGCGCGCCGGGCGTACTACTTCGTGCGCACGCATCCCGCGATCGGTGGAGCCGTGATCGTGCTCGTCGGGCTCGCGCTCGTCCATCTCGTCGGCGCGGTCGCGACGCTCGATCGCAACCCGTGGGATGACGACATCGCCTACACGCCGCTCGTCAAGCGCCTGCTCGATATCGGCGATCTCGTCGAGCCGTTCTCGTTTCGTCGGCTCGGCGCCTACGGCGGCCAGACCGTCCTCCAGGGTCTCGGTGCCGCCCGCGGCACGCTGGCCAGCGTTCACCTGATCGATCGAGGGTTCGCGCAGGGCCTCGTGTTGCTGCTCGTCGTCGGCTATGCACGCGAGCGCCGCGCCCACGGGTTGTGGCTCGCGCTCGTCGTGCTCGTGCTCCTGCTCGCACCGCACACGTTCATCAACACCGCGAGCTACTGGACCGGCGCCGCGGTGTTCCTCGGCCTGTATCGCTCGGTCGTGCGCGATCGCTGGCTGCTCGCCGGGCTCGTCGCGGCCGCGGCCTGCACGCTGCGCATGAACTACCTGCCCGTCGTCGCGCTGTTCCTCGTCATCGCGCTCGGGTTCCGGCTCCGCACCGCGGCGCGCGCGTCGACCTGGCGCGACGCGTGGCGCACCGGCAAGCACGCGTGGATCGCGGTGACCGCGACCGCGGTGGTCGCGACGGTGCCGTACGCGATCGCGTCGCTCGTCGCGAGCCACACGTTCCTGTTCCCCGCGATGAGCGGCACGCTGAATCACTCGATCGCGCTGTCGCCGGCCGTGATGTCGTGGACCGACGAGCTCGCCGGCCTCGCCTGGTCCTCGATCGAGACCGCGCCGATCGTCATCGTGCCGCTGCTGTTCATCGTGATGGTGTTCGTCACCGACGACCGGATCGCGCGCCCGCTCCTCGCCTTGTTCATCGCCAGCGTCGTCGGCTTCGTGATGCTCGTGCACAGCTTTCCCGCCGCCGGGCCGTTCCACGTCTGGCGCTACGCGTTCGGCTTCGCCGCGACGTTGACCGTGGTCATGGCGATCGAGCTCGCCGGCACCGACGACGGCGGCGAGGTCCGGCTCCCGCAACTCGGGCGCTGGCTCCTGCTCGCAGCGCTCGTGCTCCAGCTCCTCGTCACGCGAGGTGGCCTCCCGAAGCTGTACGCCGAGCTGTTCGCCGACGTCGGCGAAGCGGTCGCGATCGATCGGGTCGGCGATCCCAACGCCACCGCCGAGCGCGCGCACTACGCCACGATGCAAGCCGCGATTCCTGCGGGCGCGCGCGTGCTCGTCATGCTCGACGACCCCGCGTTCCTCGACTACCAGCGCAACGCGATCGCGAACCTCGACCTCCCCGGCTTCGCGAGCCCCGGCGATCAGCTCCCGACCTTCGAGGGCGCCGCCGCGTGGCACGCGTATCTCAGGGCGCGGGGGTTCTCGTACGTCGCGTTCGTTCGCTCGGATGCCTCGCGCTACGCGTTCCGGCGCGGCTTCTGGCTCGCGCGCATGGTCACCGACCAGGAGTTCTTCTCGATCGCGAGCGCCTACGCGATCGATGCGATCGACACGCTCGCCGAGCTCGCCACCCGGCTCCCGGTGATCCACGATGCCGATGGCCTCGTCGTCGTCGATCTGCGCGGCGATGCCGGTGTGGTGCCGGCGGCCGCGCCGGAGCCCGCGCGCCGCGCGACCTTCATCCGCGCGCTGGCCGACCGCGAGCGGCTGCACGACGCCTGGACGCTGACCACGCGCACCGACGTGCGCTTCGAGGACGGCTTCGGCACGGCGACGTTCGTCGACGCCAAGGGTGAGGTCGTCCCCGGCGAGGCCGGTGGCACGACGACGCGCGGCCTGCAGCGGCGCGCGCACGTCCGGGTTCGCGGCGATCGCGCCATGCACCTCGTCGCCCGCGGCAAGGTCGCGCTCGACCGCGCGTTCGCGCGCCCCCGGCTCGATGTCTCGCTCGACGGCGACCTGGTGACGTCCTCGCGCGTCGCCCCCGACGGCTCGTTCGTCGTCGACGCGGTGATCCCCGCCGATCACCTCGCCGGGAGCTGGCACGACCTCTACCTCGTGTTCTCCGCGATCGATTCGCCCGAGAAGAACGTCCACGATCTCCAGGTCGCCCGACTCGACACGCTCGAATGGGAACCGCAGTGAACGGGCTCACCGTCGCGATCATCGGCGCGCCGTGGCTCGCGATGCTGCCGGTCGGCGGCGTGCTCGCGATCGTGGTCCACGCGCTCGCGTTCGTCGCGGCCTTCCATGGCTGGGGCCTGGTCGTCGCGCAGCGCGCACGCGTGTCGGCCTTCCTCGCGATCCAGTGGGGGATCGCTGCGGTGATCGCGATCGCCGGCCTCGCGATCGCGCTGCACCGCTACACCGAGGTGGTCCAGATCGCCGTCGTGTTCGGCGGCGTCGCGATCCACAGCGCGACCCTCGCGATCCGGTTTCGCGCGACCTCGGCGACCCTCACGCGCCTGCTCGCCGACGCGCGGTGGTGGCTCGTTCCGGTCGGCGCGATCGTGGTGATCGGATTGCTCTACGTCGTCGGCTCTGCCGGTGACGTGACCGCGCGTCCGTTCGACGACGACGGCCACGTGCTCGGCCAGCTTCGCGGACTCGCGGACACCGGCGCGCTCGCCGACCCGATCGGCGCGCCGCGGATCGCGCAGCTCGGTGGTCAGCTCGGGATCCTCGCGATCGTGTCGGTCGTCGGAGACCTCCACTTCGCGCACATGATCGACGCCCTCGCCTGCCTCCTGGTCCTCGGGCTCGCCTGCGCGCGGATCGAGCCGCGCACCGGCCGCCGGGCGATCTGGATCGCGGTCCTCATCGTCGTCGTGATCGCGATGCCGATCGCGATCGATGATCTCGCGCCGACCTGGCTCGCGGTCGGGCTGATCGTCGCGTTGTTCGTGTCGATCGCCGATGGCGCACCCGCGCGCGCCGTCGGGCTCGTCGCCGGGGCGCTGATCGCGCTGCGGCTCGAATTCGCACCGCTCGCCGTGGTGGCCATCGCCCTCGCCGGCCGCCACGATCGCAAGCGCGCCCTGGCGATCGTCGCGACCGCCGCGCTCGTGGTCGTGCCGTTCGCGATCGCGCGCGCGATGGCGTGGGCGAGCGTGGCCGATGGGGTTCGCCACCTCGCGGTTCCATCGCGCGGCGGGCTCGTCGCGCATGTCGCGATCGCGCTCGGCGTGACCGCCATCGCGACGCCGATCCTCCTGGTCGTCGTGCGAGGCACCGTCGCGCTCGCCTCGGCGGCAAGCCTCGGCGCGATCGTCGGCGGCGTGTTCGGTCCGCTCGCCTTCGGCGGCCGGCTCGCGTGGCCGATCGCGATCGCGGTGTTCGTCGTCCTCGTGATCGACCTGGCGCGCCAGGGTCGCACGCGATCGATCGTGCCGTTCGTGGTCCTCATCGTCGCCTGCAGCATCGTTCAGGCCGGGCAGACCGCGACCGGTCGGATGAGGTGGACTCGGCGCGAGCTCGATCTGGCCGGGGCCGCCGGCTACATCGGCGCGACCCATGCGTGGTCTCCGGCCTCCGCCATGTACGCCGCCGCGTTCGCCGCGATCCCCGAGGGGGCCACCGTCGCGCTCTGGGTCCGGCAGCCCGAAGCGGTCGACCACGCCCACCACCGGATCCTCGATCTCCGGACCCCACGCGTCCCGCGCGCGCGACTCGCCGCGCTGCTCGATGCGCTCCACCCGGCCTATTTCGTGGTCGAGGACGAGCCAGGGTTTGCCAGTCCCGGGGTGCAGGTCATCCAAGTTTCGCCCTAGTCGGAACCGTGGTATGGCCCGGTTCCGTGATGTCCTCGCCGACGCCTCTCAAGCCCACGCTCATGTCGAGGCTCCAGCTGCGACCCGAGTTTCATCGTGCCCTGAAGGCGCTGAAGGTCGTCGAGATCGCGTCGACCTTGCTCTCGATGCGCCCGCTCAAGCGGACGCTGAAGGGCGGCACGCGCTACCGGGTCCGGTACGGCGAGAGCCTGCTGATGGCCGACGAGATCTTCAACCGCGAGGTCTACAAGGACCCGTTCGCCGGGCGCGACGTGAAGACGTTCGTCGACCTCGGCTCGAACGTCGGCTACTTCACGTGCTACGCGATGGATCGCATCGCGCGTCGCGACGCGATCGGCCTGTCGGTCGACGCCAACCCGAAGATGGCCGAGGAGACCGCCTGGCACATCGCCCAGAACGGCTGGACGAACGTGAAGGGGATCTGGGGCGTCGTCGGGTTTCCGTCCGACGTGCAGGAGGCGCCGTTCTTCCTCAATCCGTCGAACATCTCGGGCTCGGCGACCGTGCTCAACCCGAACATCCCGGCCAAGGGCGCCCAGCAGGAGATCAAGGTCGCGACCGTCGATCTGAACCGCGCGTGGCGCGAGCATGCCGGCGAAGCCCGCGTCGACGTCATGAAGGTCGACGTCGAGGGTTTCGAGGTCAAGGTGCTCGACACCATCCCCGAGCTCCTGAAGCGCACCGACTCGGTCGTGCTCGAGTGGCACAAGTGGATCACGGCGCGCGATCCGGTCGACGACGTCCTCGGCAAGGCGGGCCTCCGCTTCAAGAAGGTCGTGACCGAGGACCCCCACTGCGGGGTCGCGTTCTACGAGCGAGCTCGCTAGGCGGGGGTACATGAGCCGGGTACACCGACTCGTTCTCTACGGCTGTATCGCCGCCGCCGTTCTGTTTCTGTTCGCCCACGCGCGCGAACCGATCCGACTCAACGTCGGCGATCCGTGGTCCGAGGCGAACGTCCTGTCGTCGATCAAGTACGTCAAGGAGTACGGCTTTCTCAAGACGTCGTTCACCGACATCCTCGATGTCGGCCCGCTGACCGTCGAGTCCTATCGCTACACGCACTACCCGCCGCTGTCGGAGATCATCTACGGAGCGGTCGGCAAGCTGGGAGTCGAGGACATCGCGATCTATCGCCTGTTCGCGATCGCGTTCTCGGGCATCTCGCTGTGGTTCCTCTATCAGTACCTGCGGCGGATCTACGACTCCGGCATCGCGTTGATCGCGACGACGTTGTGGAGCACGAACCTCCTGTGGCTGTCGTACGCCGACTGCATGCACCAGGCGCCGGTCCTCCAGGCCGCCGGGTTCATCGCGCTGTGGGGACTCGTGCGCGCCATCGAAGACGGTCGGCGCGCACACTATGCGGTCGCCTTCCTCGGATCGCTCGCGGCCTTCCTCACGTCATACGACTACATCCTGTTCCTGCCGGCGGCCGTGCTGATGACGGTCTATCTCAAGCGCGGCAATCCGCTCGGACGCGGCAATCGTCACTTCGTCATCGTGTGCGCGCTCGGCTGCATCGCCGGCATCGCCATGAAGTCGCTGTTCGTGATCGGCGCGGTCGGCTGGCCCGAGTTCGTCGCCGACCTGAAGTTCCAGTTCCTCGAGCGCTCGGGCTCGACCTACGAGCACAAGTTCGACAGCGCGCTCCCGACCCTGACGCGACGTCTCACGCTGGTGTTCTCGCCGGTGTTCTGGGTGTTCGCCGCGTACCACGCGGTGAAGGCGATCCGCGCGCCGTCGATCACCGCCGCGCTGAAGGACACGTCGGTCTGGATGCTCCTGACCGCGATCCTGTTCTTGCGCGTGTTCGCGCAGCTCGCCGCGTCGCAGATGCTCCCGATCCAGGTGATGCTGCCGTTCTACGCGATCGGCGGCGCCGTGCTCCTCGACCGGATGATCCGCGGCTCGCCGATCGCGCGGCTCGCGGCCCGGGTGGCGCTCGTCGCGACCGTGCTGTGGTCCGCGGTCCTCGCCGTCACGTTCGAGCGCTCGTTCCTCGAGCGCGATGACGTCGCCAAGGTCAACGCCGAACTGAAGGCGCACGACCACAACGACTTCATGTTCTCGAACCTGCTGTCGATGGGTCACATCCAGGCGTACTTCGACCGCCACTACCTCGACCTCCCGGCGGCCGACAACGATCCGCAGCTGAAGCTGTCGACCACGACGCAGACGATGCTGACGATGCTCGATCAGGCCGGCGCGACCTCGGTGTACGCGGCGGTGTTCACCACGCCCGAGTCCCGCTTCATCGACAAGTCGATCTGGCCGCTCGCGCTGCCCCACCAACGCTGGGCCAACGCCGGCTGGCCGAACCTGTTCGTTCAGAAGACCAATGCGCTGATCGCGGACTACGACCGTCCGGTGATGAAGAATCTGGTCGCGTACGGCGCGACGACGGTGCTCCACCTCAGCAACTTCGATCTCGATCGCATCGACCGCACGACGGTCGTCGATCGCACGTACGCCCGCGTGCCGCTCGTCCGCTCGATCGACTTCAGCAGCCCGCTCGCCACGCGCCACGAGCTTCGAGGCTGGAGCGGCCCCGATCTGACCGAGGATGGCGAGCAGGCGATCTCGCGCGTGGTCGGTCGCGACAGCTGCCTCGAGAAGCCCCGCGACGACGGCGGCAATGCCTGTCCCACCCGGCTCACGAAGCGCGGCATGGAGTTCACCCAGCAATCGTTCACGCCATCGGCCGACCTCCTGATCCGGGTCGAGCGGTCGTGCGATCTCGCGCTGACGATCAAGTTCGCGCCGACCAGCGCCCGGCTCGAGGTCGCGCTCGGCGCGTTTCGTGCGATCCCACCGGCCGACGCGCCCGAGATGATGGTCATGATCCCGGCGAGCGCTGTCACGCCCGGCGTCGATGTCATCGCGCTGACCCTGGTCGACGAGACCGGCCACGCCAGGGCGCCGGTTCGCGAGCACCGCGATCCGTCTGCTCCACCGCTGAAGCACCGCAGCGTCGGGATCTCGTCCATCGAGATCGAGCCGCGTTGCCCGTCGAACTGACCATGGAATCAGCAGCACCGCCGACGACGTCACGCGCGCTGCGTGCCTACACGCTGGCGTGCCTCGCCATCGCGTTCGGGTACGTGCTGGTGCACGTCTGGGAGCCGCTCCGCCTGAACCTCGGCGACCCGGCCTCGGACGCGAACCTCGTGTCGCTGATCAAGTCCGGCGCGTCGGCCTCGCTGCACCGCCCGCCGCTCGCCGATCTGATCTATGGCGCGATCGGCCGCACCCTCGGCCTCGGTGACCTCTGGGCGTTCCGGTTGATCGCGCTCGCGTTCTCGGGACTCGCGATGTGGGCGCTGTATCAGTACGCGCGCCGGATGTGGACGCCGACGGTCGCGCTGATCGCGACGGCGCTGTTCGCGACCAACGTGCTCTCGCTGCGATTCGCGGACGGGCTCCAGCCACCGATCGCGCACGCCGCGACGTTCGTCGCGCTGTTCGGGCTCGTGCGCGCGATCGAGAGCCGGCGACGGCTGCACTACGCCACGGTGATCCTCGCGACCGCCGTTTGCTTCCTGACCTCGTACGACTACTGGTTGTTCCTCCCGGTCGCGATGCTCGTCACGGTCCGGAACCGAGAGCCCGGCAACCTCAGGCTCGTGACGATCTGCGCCGCCGGCTGTCTTGCCTTCGTCGTCTGGAAGCTGCTGCTCGTGAACGGGTCGGCGGGGTGGCACGACCTCGTCGATCGCAAGTTCGCAGCCCCGTTCGCGACGCTGGTCCGACGCTACACGGCCGTGTTCACGCCGCTGTTCTGGGTGACGCTCGGGTACACGATCTGGCGCGCCGCGCGCGCCCCATCGGTGATCGCGGCGTTCGCCGATGGCGCGCTGTGGATCCTCGTGGCCGGCGCAGGGTTCGTGCTCGGGTTCGCCCGACACACGGGCTCGCCGCTGCAGGAGGCCACGCCGCTCCTCGTGTTCTGGGCGATCGGGTCCGCGTTGCTGATCGCACGCTTGCTCGCCGGCACGCGCTTGACGCGCGGACTCGCCATCGGGTGGATCGCCATCGCTCCCGCATGGTCGGCATATCTCGTCCTCACGCAGCCGCGCGCGGTGCTCGACCCGGGTGACGTCGCCAAGGTGAATGCTTATCTCGCCGCGAACGACCGCAACGACTTCGTGATGTCGAACCTGTTGTCGGACAGCATCATCGAGGCCGCGTTCGATCGGCACACGTGGGCTTCGCCGTCGGCCGACCCCGAGGGCGCGATCGCGCGGTTCGAAGAGATCTTCGAAGCCACCGGCACGGACACGATCCACGCGGTGATCTTCACGACGCCGGACTCGCGCTTCGTCGATCGCACGCTCGCCGTGATCGTCCGCCGTCGCCCGCTCTACTCGGTCACCGGCTGGCCCGAGCTGACGCGCGCCAAGGCCGACCAGGTGATCGGCGACTACGACCGCCACGTGCTCGCGAATCTCGACCAGGTGCGCGCGAAGCGCGTGCTCGAGCTCGGTAACTTCGTGGTGTACCGCATCGATCGCGCAGCACTGATCGAGGCTGCGGGTCGAGCGGTGCCCGAGGTTCGGTCGATCGACTTCGGCAGCGTTGCCTCGAAGCCGTTCAAGCTCCTCGGCTGGAGCGAGGCCCGGACGATCGACGGGATCGGGTTTTCGCGACTCGACGGCTTCGGCGCGTGCCCCGATCCGGCGATCGAGCGACCCGGCGAACCGACCGGCAACGCCTGCGAGACCGCGTCGATGCGGAACGGGCTCGACGTGATCGACTCGGGCATCGGGGATCGCGCACAGCTGCTGATCCGCGTCGAGCGCGCATGCGACCTCCGGTTGACGCTCGTGCTCGTGCGCCCCGAGATCCTGCGCGTGGCGGTCGGCGACTTCACGACCGCGCAGTGCGCGCTCGGCACCCATGCGACGTTCGAGATCCCGCAACGCGTGGTGCACACCGGCCTCAACGTCATCACGTTCCAGCGTCGGTCGGGACCCGACGTCGACAACGCCGACGTGACCTCGCTCGCGATCGACCCGATCTGCAAGCCGTGAGCGGCCACGTGTTACGGTGCCGCCGATGACGGTGTCGCAGCGCTGGCTGAGGGTCGTGTTCCTCGCCACCACGCTCGTGTTCGCCGGCGTCGCGCTGTACGTCTACGCGTTTCGGTTCTTCGACTGGCTCGACTCGGATGCCGCGGTCCCGGTCGTGCTCGGCGCGAAGGCCTTGCACGCCCACTCGCCAGTGGTCGGCGACTGGTTCTACGCGAACGGCGACGTCTGGGTCTTCGGGCCTCAGCTGATCGCGATGTTGCCGGTCGCGATCTTCGGAGTCGGCCGCGCGAGCCTCCTGATCACGGTCGTCCTCGGCTTCGTGCTTCAGCTCGTCGGGCTGGTGTACGCGTACGCGCGGCTCGGCGGAGAGCGCTGGGTCGCGGTGTTCGCCGCGATGGTGACCTTGATGGCGTGGTCGAGCGCCCACGTCTGGTACGTGTACGTCCAGCTCTCGTACGGGTTCGTGACCGCGCTCTACCTGGTCGCGTTTCGCGCGGTCTCGGAGCTCGCCGAGCGAGCCTCGCCGGAGCCCTGGAGGTTCGCAGCGACGGGACTCTTCGTGGTGATGATCGCCGTACAGAACCCAACACGCGCCGTCGTCTACCTCGTCGCGCCACTCATCGTCGGCTGTCTGTGGCCATGGCGGGGGGTCACCGCCCGTCGCAGACTCGCGATCGCGACGTTGGCGGTGGTCGCGTCGGCGAGCGCATTCCTGATCTACAAGCTCGTCCTCGCTCGCGCCGTGACGTTCTCGGTCCCGCGTGGCCACCTCGAGTTCATGTTGGGCAACATCCGGACGAACCTGGCGACGCTCGCCCGTGGGCTCGTGGTCCTCCTGGGTGGTGGCGAGTCCGGCCCGCGTGCGGTTCCGGGCGCGGTGCTCCTCGTCGGGGCGATCGCGCTCGCGACGCGCGAGGTGCTCGTGTCGCGGGACTTCACGGCACTGCGCTTGTTCGGCGTCGTCGCGTTGGCCCAGCTCGTGGGCGTGCTGGTGCCTCTCGTCATCGGAAACCTGCTCGAGAGCCCCGATGCCACGCGGTATCTGATGCCGAGCACCCTGATGCTCGTCGGACTGGCCGTCGTGATCGCGATCCGGACCGTCGCGCAGATCGAGCGAGGCTGGACTCGCCGGCTGGCGCTGGGGTGGCTCGTTCTCGTGCCTGTGGCGGCCGTCGTTGCAGCCCCGCAAGCACGCCCGCGCCCCCCGAAGCTGTACGAGTGGCCCGACTCGGCGGGACTCGCGGAGCTCGCGAATACGCTCGTGAGTCGCGGCTTGACCCGCGGCTTCTCGCTCAACAACCTCGGCCCGACGTTGCTGACTCTCGAGTCCGGCGGCGCGACCATGGCGTGCCCGATCTACTTCCGGAACGTCATCATGCCGCAGCGATGGCTGACCGACACCGAGTGCTACGCGAACCTCCCGGAGCGCTTCTACGTGGTGACCTACCGTGACGATCGCGGGATCGCGTCGCTTCGTGCGACCCTACCGACCGAGCTCGAGACGTTTCGCGTTCGAGACTACGAGGTCCACGTGTACCGGACCGCCGACACGGATCCGGCGTGGCTCGACCTGCCGATCCTCGATGGGGAGTCGGCGACGTTTCCGATGCGCCTGCCGGCGACGCACCTGCAGCTCGCGCGCGGCAAGGTCGCGGTCGAGGCCGGCGAGCTCGTCGCGACGGGCGAGCCCGGCACCGTGCTCTACGGGCCGTACCTGTCGTTGCCGAAGGGCAGCTACGAGGTGACGTGGATCGGCAACGGCACGGGCTCGGCCGGCCGGATCGCGTTCAGCGTCACGATGGGAAACAAGTCGCTCGCGCGCCCCGGTGCGGTCGAGGCGAGCTCGCTGCCGCGTGGGCGCGGCGAGCTGGCCCGACTGTCGTTCAAGCTCGATCGTGCGCGCGATGGCATCGAGTTTCCGGTCGAGAGCGGCGATGGTGGTCGCGTCTCGCTCCACGAGCTCGTGATCGAGAAGAAGCCCTGACGTGAAGCTCGAGAAGCGCCACCTCGTGCTCGCGGTCAAGCTGGCCGTCGCCGGCCTGTTGATCGGATGGCTGCTGTACTCCGGCACGCTCGATTTCGGCGCGCTGTCGCTGTTCTACAAACGCCCCACGCTCCTCGTCGCGAACCTCGGCGTGTTCGCCGGCACGACCGTGCTCGGCGCGCTGCGGTGGCGGCTCTTGCTCCGGCTCGCCGACATCCGCCTCACGATCGGCCGCGCGCTCCAGCTCCACCTGACCGCCGTGTTCTTCAACGTCGTCGTACCGGGCAACATCGGCGGAGACGTCCTCAAGTCCGTGTACGTCGCGCGCGAAGCGCTCCCCGAGCAACGCACGAGCATCTACGTGATCGCGTTCCTCGATCGCCTGCTCGCGCTCGCCGGCCTCGTCCTCGTCGCGGCCGTGCTGACGGTCGTGCGCGGGCGCTCCGTGTGGGAAGGCACCCAGGCACGCGAGCTGACGACCGCGATCGGCTTGCTCGTCCTCGGGACGATCGTCGCGCCGATCTTGATCCTCGTGATCGTGCGGCGTGCCGGTGCGCGACTCGACCGCTGGACCGGCGGCACGACCCGCATCGCGCGGACCTTCAATCAGCTGATCGCCGCCGGGCGGCTGGTCTCCGCGCGCCCGCGCATCCTGTTCGAGGCGCTCGGGCTCGCGATCGTCACCCACGTCGTCGGGATCGCGTGGTTCTCGACGCTGGCGACCGCGATCACGGCGCAGGACATCTCGATCTCGAGCATGGCGAGCGTGTATCCGCTCGGCATGCTGAGCATGGTCCTGCCGATCTCGTACGCCGGGTTCGGCGTCGGCCACGTCGCCTTCGATCAGCTGTTCGCGATGGTCGGGCTGACCGGCGGAGCCACGGTGCTCAACGTCTACCTGATCGGGCAGACGCTGCCGTGCCTGATCGGCGCGATCCCGTACCTGACGCTCCGCCGCGAGGCACCACCGCAGGTCGAGAAATGAGGCATACCTCGGGGGTGAAGACGGTCGCGATCATCCAGTCGAACTACATCCCGTGGAAAGGGTACTTCGACATCATCCACGACGCCGACCTGTTCATCTTTCACGACTGCGTCCAGTTCACGAAGCAGGACTGGCGTACGCGCAACAAGATCAAGATGCGCGACGGCACGCACTGGCTCAGCGTGCCGGTCAAGGCGTCGAAGGACTCGCGGATCTGCGACGTCACGCTGTCCGGTGACGACTGGGGTGGCAAGCACCTCCGCACGCTCGCGCACTCGCTCGGCAAGACGCCGCACTGGCGCGAGCTCGAGACGTTCCTCGGCGAGCTGTACGCGCGCAAGTGGACGAGCCTGTCCGAGCTCAACCAGACGGTGATCGCCCGGATCGCGCGCGACTGGCTCGGCATCGAGACCGAGCTGGTCGACTCGCGGCCCTACGCGGCGGTCGGCGCGAAGACCGATCGCGTCCTCGATCTGCTCGTGAAGGCCGGCGCGACCCGCTACATCTCCGGGCCCGCCGCGCGCGACTACCTCGACCCGCAACGGTTCGTCGAGGCCGGCATCGAGCTGGTCTACAAGGACTACGCCGGCTACCCGGAGTACGCGCAGCCGCACCCGCCGTTCGATCACTTCGTGACGATCCTCGACCTCCTCGCGTGTGCCGGCCGAGACGCGCCGAAGTACATCTGGGGCTGGCGAAGCTAGATCCCGCGGCCGGTGTCGAGCTTCTTCGTCAGGTAGTCAGGAAACCCGAGCTCCTGCATGCGCGCGACGAGCGCGCCGACATCGTACGCGACGCGGTGGAACACGAGGTCCGCACCATCGAGGACGAGGTAGCTCGCGCGCGGGTCGCCGTCGCGCGGCTGGCCGACCGAGCCAGGATTCGCGTGGGCCTTGGCGCCGAGCACGACGTGTAGCGGCACGTGCGTCTGGCCGGTGAGCAACACGTCGTGCGTGAAGGCGTGACGCTCGAGGTAGGCCGGCTCGATCGTTCGGATGTATTCGTCCATCGGATCGTCGAGCCCGCCGTGCACCGCGTAGTAGCGCCGGCCGCCGTGTTCGAGCTCGAGGCTGCGCGGTAGCGCGCCGAGCCACGCGAGGTGGTCGGGCTCGATGTACGCGAGCTGGCGCTTCAACACCTCGGTGGCGCTGCGCGACCGGGGAATCTCGCCGCCGAGGTGGGCGAGCGCGTGATCGTGATTCCCGAGGATCGTGATCGCCCGGCGTTCGCGCAGCGTCGCGATCACCTCGTTGATCTGGCAGTAGTAGCCGACGAGATCGCCGAGGCAATAGATCGTCGAGATCCCCGCGCGATCGAGCTCGGCGAGCACGGCCGCGAGCGCGGGCTCGTTGCCGTGGATGTCGGCGATGACCGCGACGCGGCTAACCATCGACGACGTGGTCCTCGATGAAGCGCACCGCGGATCCCGGGCGCTTCACCGAAGGGCGCAGCGCCTCGCCGCCGAGGAAATGGCGGACGCACATCTCGGGCTCGTTGTAGCCCATGTGCGTGCGGATCGAGCACGCACTCGAGATCCGCGGGTTGATCTCGAGGAGGTACGCGATGCCATCCTGCTTGCGGATCTGGACGTTGGTCGGGCCGACCGGCGCCAGCATCTCGAACACGGCGTCGACCGTGCGCTTGATCGCCGCGTCTTCGGCGACGAACCAAGCCTTGACCGTGCTGCCGTCCTGCCCGAGCCGGCGGCGCAGGATGATCGAGTCGAAGTAGCTACCCTTGCCATCTCCGAATGCGCCGACTGTGTACTCGTCGTCGTCCGTACCGATGCGCGGCTGGTAGACGCACTTGCCGACGCCGGCGCGCGCGACGTGGTAGTCGAACGCGACGGCATCCTCGATCAACTGTAGCCCCTTCGACGCGTGCGACGAGACGAGCTTGAAGATGAACGGCAGCCCGAGCCGGGCGACACACTCCGTGTAGCCGATCGAGTGGAGCGTCGTGATCACGAACGGCTGGTCGGCGAAGAACCGGGCGGTGTCGAGCTTCGAGCGCGCGATCTCGATGCATCGATCGGTGTTGAGTACGACCTTCGTCGGCAGCGCGGCGCGGTGCTTCCACAGCGCGTAGAGGTCCGGCTCGATGCCCGGGATGATCAGGTCGACATGGTGCTCGGCGATCACCCGCTGGACGAACGGCAGGTAGTCGTCCGAGGCCGCCGGGACCGCCTGGACGAACTCGTCGACCAGCGAGCGGCCGTACGCGTCGGGATAGATGTCCATCCCGACGATGCGAACCGGCACCTCGGCGCGCCGCAGGCTCTTGATGATGCCGTAGCCGATCACGGCACCGACGCCGGTCACGAGGATCGTGGACTTGTCAGCCATGGTTCAACATCTCCCGAAAAGCCGAGGGGCAACCCTCTTGGTCGGTCATCCACGCGGCGAACTCGGGCGAGCACGCCGGGATCACGTAGTCGAAGGCGCGCGCCTCGCGATCGACGACGATCTTCGAATCGTCGTGGCCGGCGGCGACCGCGAGCAGGGTCGCCAGCTCGAGCGGCGTGTATGCGTCGGGCGCGACCACATCGTGGATGCCGGTGAGGTCTCTTGCGAGGGCATGGCGGATCGCGCGCGCGACGACCGTCACCGGGAGGTAGCTGCGCTTGCCCGCGGCACCGAACACCTTGATCGACTCGCCGACTCGTAGCTTCGAAGCCCAGTGATGGAGGCCGGGTTGCGAGCTCGCCGATCCGCCCGTGGCGTCGAAGATCTGGCCGAACCGCAGGCTCGCGGTGCGGAGCGGATGGCGACCATCGCCGAGGTGGGCGAGCAACTCGTCGCCGAGGAACTTCGTGAGTCCGTAGTCGGTCGCGTTGCGGTTCGCCGGCGTGCCGGAGAAGCTCGACACCTGGATCAGCTTGACCGCGGTCTCGCGGAGCGCGAACCCGAGGGCCGCGAGGCCACGCACGTTGACCTCGAACAGCTCGGCGAGCGTGCCGGCGCGACGCACGCTGCAATTGATCACCGCGTCGTACCCACCATCGACAGCGAGCGCGAGGTGGTCGGCGCGCGTGATGTCGAACGCGTGGGTGGCGTTCGCGCCAGTCGTCGACGTGGTCTCGACGTCGTGATCGACCTCGAGCTCGCGTCGCACGTAGCCTCCGACGAACCCGGTGCCCCCGAGGATGAGGAGCCGCGCCATCACTCGGTCTTCTGACGGAACTTGCGGAGCTCGGGCGGCGCGAAGAACTCCTCGTAGCTCGCCGGCACCTGGGCGCGAAAGCCGAGCTTCTGGAGCGCGGTCTCCGAGACTCCCGTGAGGTCGAGGCTGCTCATCGCGCGCGGGATGTCGAGCCGCTGCTTCATCCACGGCCGCGAGATGTTGAGCGTGATCGCGTGCCGCCACTTATCGGTGCTGTTGTGGCCTCCCGCGTGCCACAGGCGCGGGTCGAAGAACAGGATCGAACCGGCCGGCGCGACGACGCGGATCGCGTCTCGATAGAACTCCTCGCGGCTCGGCTCGTCGGTCCGGTACTGCGACCCCGGCAAGAGCCAGGTCGCGCCGTTGTCGACGGTGAAGTCGTCGAGCAAGAACATGCCGCCCATGTTCGTGCGGTATCCTGGAATGATCCGCGGCTGATCGACGTGGATGCGAAGCGAGTAGTTGCCGCGACCGGGCGGCATCGACGACGATGTGTACGCGTAGGTGATGCAGCCTTCGCCGAGGATCGCGTTGAAGCCCTGACACACGATCGGGATGTCGAACAGCTCGATGAACGAGCGCCCG
The DNA here is from genome assembly GCA_038321315.1 of Haliangiales bacterium. GTDB lineage: Bacteria > Myxococcota_A > Polyangia > Haliangiales > Haliangiaceae > JABFXX01. Next base: position 164,503 of record JBBQEX010000006.1, read on the forward strand.
TAGAGCGAGCAGATCAGCACCATCGCGTACTCGCGATGGTCGGTGCCCTTGTTGTGATACTTGGTTTCGAGCTCGATGGCCCGCTCGAGCTCGGCCTTGCACCGCGCCACGAACTCGGGTGGCAAAGCCCGCTCGACGATCACGTAGCCCGGGCCTTCGATCTCGCGTACGTACGCCTGCTGGTCGAACATCGCGCCGTATCCAAGCACATGCGCTCGACGCTGGGAAGGTCCGCTCGACGTGTGGTAACAGGGCCCATGGGTAACGCCAACGAGGCTGACTATCGCAAGGTGATGGAGGCGAACATCTCCGTTCACGGCAAGGTCGCCGCCGCGTACAACAAGAACGAGCCGCAGTACCGCCCCGAGAACCTCGCGCGCGTCGAGGGCATCCTGGCCGGGTTGATCACACGCGTCGGCGCCAAGCGGCTGCTCGACATCGGTTGCGGAACCGGCTTCGTGATCGATCTCGTGCGCTCCAAGGTCGCCGAAATCCACGGTGTCGATGTGACGCAGCCCATGCTCGACCGCGTCGATCGTTCGGGGCCGGCAAAGATCACTCTGACCTGCGCCGACGCTGCGACGTTCGATCCGGGCCCGCAGCCATTCGACATGGTGACCAGCTACTCGGTGCTCCACCATCTCTATGACGTCGAACCGACGATGCGGACGGCGTTCAAGGCGTTGAAGCCGGGCGGCGTGTTCTACAACGACCTCGAACCGAACCGAGCGTTCTGGAAGGCGCTGGCGCCGATCGATCCGAATGACCCGCTGCTGCATTCGCTGGTCAAGGCCGAGATCGTCAAGATGAACGAGCACGAGATCGCCGAGGAGATCGGCGTCGATCGCGAGACGCTCGACCTCGCCGAGTACGGCAAGAACATCCGCGGAGGCTTCGACGAGGACGAACTGCGGGAGATGCTCGGCCGCGTCGGATTCTCGAAGGTCGACGTCACCTACCATTGGTTCGTCGGTCAGGGCGCGATCGTCAACGCCCCGGGCACCGACAAGTCGACGCAGCTCGCACTCGCTGCGCAGATGGACGAGGCGCTACACCGCGCCCTTCCGCTGTCGCGCCCGCTCTACAAGTACCTCGGCTTCGTCGCGACGAAGTAGCGCTATCGCTCAGAGATCTCGAGCGCGCGCAGCTCGAAGCCGGCGTGCGTACCCGGCGTCACCTCGACGAACACGTGGAGGTCGCGAACGTCCTCGGGGCGCGCGGTGTCGACCGCGAGCTCCAGCCGGTGCGCCGGAGATCCCGGAACCAGCGTGATCGGGCCGGTGAAGCCGAACCTGCGGGCGTCGGGATCGAGGTGCCACCGCCAGCGAATCGATCGGCTCGTCGCGGTCTCTGCGAGCACCTGCACGCCGATGATGTTCTCGGGATCGATCAGGTGGAGCTCGAAGCGCGCCGCGCGGAGCCCGTGGACCGGGATGTCGACCCCGGCAAAAGTGCCGATCTCGCCTCCGTCGTTGGTCGTGGCGCAGCCGTCGCGAGCGCCCGGCAGCGTGCAGCGGACGCCGCCGTCGATCGGCTCGACCTCGGCGGCGCTCATCGCGTGGCGCACCTGCGAGGCGCGTGGGCTTGCGACCGGATGGAACGTGAGGTCGGTGACGCTCGGTGGACCGGGCAACGCCTCGGACAGCGCGGATTCGTCGCGCGCCATCTGCCGCCACTCGTCGCTGTCGTGCACGAGGGGCGCGGTCACCAGCCGGTAGAGCTCGGGGCGACTGTCGTCGTACACCGCGGCGCCGTCGACGATCGCGAGGCGTACGTCGGGCGTCTTGAGCTTGCGCTGGACCCAGTCCTGAAGCGTGGCGCGTGCACCGCGCGGCGCGAGCAGGTATGCGTCGGGGTTGTCGAGCATCGCGTGCAGTACGCCGCCGCCCCGATGAACGCCGAGCCGCTTGACGGTCGCGTACCACGACGGGGAGAACGTTCCCCAGCCGCCCTGAAGGCCGTCGTAGCCGCGCGGCTCGGCGCGCAACGGGTCGAGCTCGACGAGGCCCGCCTGGACGTAGACGAACACGAAGCCGCCGCGCGCCGTCACGCGATCCTCGAGTGCCTGCAGCTCGTCGCGATGCGGCGGCGGGTCGCGATGGAGCCAGCCCGCGAGGTGCCAGGCCCAACCCGACAGCAAGAAGGCGACCGTCGCGAGACCCGCGACGATGCGCGGACGTTCGGAGATCGTTGGCTGGGCCGGACGATCTGCGACCGAGCGCGCGATGAACAGGAACACGCCGAGCGCGGCGACGCTGTAGATCGAGAGCGACACGCGCTGTGGAAATCGGTAGTGCGCCGACATCCAGACCGGTACCGCGATCAGGTACGCGACGTAGCCGATGCAGTAACCGAGGCCACGCCAGCGATCGATCAACCCGAGCAACGCGAGCATCGCGCCTGCCGCGACGATGCAGAGGAACAGCGTGATGCTGGCCGCCGAGTCGTCGAAGATTCCGCGCAACTGATGGATGCTCCAGTCGACCGTGACCACCTCGGGCACGCCGCCGGTCGCGATCAGTCGCTCGACCTTCTCGATCGGGTAGTCGTCCTCGTCGAGGATCAGCCAGTTCGTGAAGTCGCGGTACTCGTCGAGCGTCCAGCCGGCGCGGGTGACGAGCTCGGGCGCGCGCCGGTCGAGGCCCTCGAAGGCGGCGTGCCCGTGGATCCGGCCGCGCTCGTTGTTGAAGTTGTTGAACCAGTCGTCGGCGCGTCCCTGGGCCTGGGCCTGCGGCATGCGGTTCTGAACCGCGACGACGACGATGAACGGCGCGAGCATCGCACCCACCGCGGCGAGCCGCGGGAGATGGCGCAGCTTGACGAAGCGCCAGGTCACCCAGCCGAGCAGCGGTGCCAGCGCGACCGCGGTGGCACCGAGGCCCTGCAGCCGGAGCATGTAGCCGCTGACGAACAGGAGACCGTAGAGCAGCGCGCGCAGACGCGACATGCGCGTGCCCTCGGCCTGACAGACGAGCGCGTGCGCGACGAACGCAGCGACCGCCGTCCCGAGCGCCGAGATCGAGACCGTTGTCCACGTGATCCCGCTCACGAGGATCGTGTGGCTGGCAGCGATCACCGCCGCACCGACCCAGGTGACCGTGCGCCCGATCCCGGGGCGCCGATCGACGAGCTCGGTGCACGTGTGGATGAGTACCGCGCCGGTCGCGATGATCACGATGTACTGGTAGAGCCCGTACCAGGGCACGCCGGGCGCCTGCTGGTACGCGAACCCGAAGCCCTGCGACAGGATCGGCGAGATCCACGGCGTGAACGTGTTCTTGCGAAGGTACTCGGTGAAGCCGATGTCGTCGTTCGCGAGGAACACGCGCGGCAACAGCGCGGCGATCACGAGCACCATCACCGTCGACAACCCGATCGCCAGCGCGGCCCGGCGACGCGGGCTCACGCGCGGCGCTCGGCGACGCGGAGCACCGGTTCGTCGAACGACCGCAGGACGCCACCGTAGGTCTCACGCACGACGAACAGTGGTCGATGCTGGACCTCGGCGAGGATGCGCCCGATGTAGAGGCTCGCGACGCCGGTGACCGCGATCTGGACGCCGCCGAGGAACACGATCATCACGAACGTCGACGTGTAGCCCGGGAACATCTGGGTGCCCACCAGCTTCTGGATGACCAGCGCCAGGCCGAGCAGGATCCCGGCGGCGGCGATCAGCATGCCGAACTTCACGGCGAGGCGCAGAGGGAAGTCGGAGAACGAGATGATCGACGAGTACGCCATCCGCAGTCGCCTACGAAAGTTGTAGCTCGACTTGCCGGCCTTGCGCGGCTGCTGCGTGGTCGCCACCCAGCCGTAGCGCATGCCAAGCCAGCCCTCGAGCCCGGGAATGTAGCGGCTCTTCTCCGTCAGCGCGTTGTAGGCATCCGTGGCCCGGCGAGTCATCACCCGCAGCGTCGTCGCGTTGGCCGGAGTGTCGTAGCCGGTGAGCCGGTTCAACGTGCCGTGAAACAGCCTCGATGTCACGCGGTTGACGAGCGACACGCGGCGACCCTGATGACGGCCGCCCACGATGTCGCAGTCGCCCTTCTTGATCTCTTCGAGGAGCAGCGGGATCTGCGACGGCGGATCCTCCTGATCGACGTTGAGCATGCCGACGTACTCGCCACTCGCCGCGCGAAAGCCCGCGGACACCGCGATGTGCTGACCGAAGTTCCGGCTCAGCACCACGACGCGCGCGAACGCGAACTCGGCGCACACTGCCTTGAGCTTCTCGGGCGAGTCGTTCGCGCTGCCGTCGTCGACGAAGATGACCTCGAGGTCGCGCGCCAGATCGTCGTGCCCGAGATAGGCGCGGAACGTGGTCGCCATCTCGCGGCAAAAGTCCTGCGCGAGGGCGCCGTCGTTGTAGATCGGGACGACGAACGAGTACTGCATCACCTGAACGCCACCAGAGTCACCGCCGGTCTTATCGGGTTTTTGTTCCCTGCACAAGCAATGGGGATGCGGCTAACCTCGCAGGATGATTCGGTGGCTGACAACCGCCGATGCAGACCGACCTCGGCTGCACGCGACCGAGCTGGCATTCCCCGGCACGGCGATCGGCGCCCGCGGTCCTCGATCGTCGTGATCGAGGCGAGCATCTCGGGACACCTCGTGTCGCCGAGACGTTCAGCGTTCCGTGAACTTGCGGATCGCGTCGATCACGGTCGTCTGATCGGCGTCGTCGAGGTCGTTGTAGAGCGGCAGGCGCACGAGCTCGTCGGACACGCGCTCGGTGACCGGGCACATCCCCGGCTTGCCGCCGTGGGCAAGGCCCATCGGCGACAGGTGGAGCGACTGGTAGTGAAACACCGCCTGGATCCCGTTCGCCTTCAGGTGGTCGATGAACGGACCGCGGCGATGCGCGGGCAGCAGCAGGTAGTACATGTGGAACGACTGATCGCAGTGCGCCGGGATCACCGGGCGCCGGAAGCCCATCGAGTCGGCCCAGTCGGCGAGCTCGACGTCGTAGCGATTCCAGATCCGCGCGCGGCGCTCCTGGATCTCGCCGCGCGCCTCGAGCTGCGACAGCAGCAGCGCGGCCAGGATGTCGGACAACACGTAGCTCGAGCCGACGTCGCCCCAGGTGGACGTGTCGATCTGACCGCGGAAGAACCGGCTGCGGTTCGTGCCCTTCTCGCGGAGGATCTCGGCGCGCTCGGCGAACTTCGCGTCGTTCACCAGCAGCGCTCCGCCCTCGCCGCACGTGAAGTTCTTGGTGTCGTGGAAGCTCTGCGTCGCGAGCGCGCCGAACGTCCCGAGCTGCTTGCCGCGGTAGCGCGCGAACAGGCCGTGCGCGTTGTCCTCGATCACGACCGCGCCGGCCGCGGCCGCGATCGCGCCGATCGCGTCGAGCTCGCAGGCGACCCCGGCGTAGTGCACCGGCACGATCGCCTTGGTGCGCGGCGTGATCAGCGCCTCGAGCTTCGTCTCGTCGAGGTTCAGCGTGTCGGGCCGGATGTCGGCGAAGATCGGCTTCGCGCCGCGCAGGACGAACGCGTTGACCGTCGAGACGAACGTGAACGCCGGGACGATCACCTCGTCGCCGGGGCCGACCTCGAGGAGCAGCGCGCTCATCTCGAGCGCGTGTGTACACGACGTCGTGAGCAGGGCACGCGGAACCTCGAGCGTGCCCTCGAGGAGTGCCTCGACGCGCCGACCGAACGGCCCGTCGCCGGACAGCCGTCGCGACGCGAGCGCCTCGCGGATGTGCACGAGCCCCGCATCGAGCAACCCGGGCCGGCTGAACGAGATCACGGCTTGCCCTCGGCGGCGAGCGCGAGGAGGTACTGGCCGTACTCGGTCTTCGCGAGGACCTGGCCAACGGCCGCGAGCTTCTCGCGATCGATGAAGCCCTTGCGATACGCGATCTCCTCGAGACAGCCGATCTTGAGGCCCTGGCGTGCCTCGACGGTCTGCACGAAGTTGCTGGCTTGCAGCAGCGCGTCCGGCGAGCCGGTGTCGAGCCACGCCGTGCCGCGCCCGAACACCGCGAGCGTCAGCTTCCCGGCGGCGAGATAGGCGCGATTGACGTCCGTGATCTCGAGCTCGCCGCGGGCAGACGGCGCGAGCTCCCTCGCGATCCGGAGGACGTCGTTGTCGTAGAAGTAGAGACCCGGCACCGCGTAGTGCGACCTCGGCTTCGCCGGCTTCTCCTCGATCGAGATCACCCGACCTTCCGGCGTGAACTCGACGACGCCGTACTGCGTCGGATCCTTCACGTAGTAGCCGAAGATCTGCGCGCCGGACGTCAGGCGCGCCGCGGTCTCGAACATCGTCGTGAGTCCCATGCCGTAGAACAGGTTGTCGCCGAGCACGAGCGCGACGGTGTCCGTGCCGACGAAGTCCGCACCGATGATGAACGCCTCGGCGAGCCCGCGCGGTGCGGACTGCTCCGCGTAGCTCAGCCGGACGCCGAAGTCGCTGCCGTCGCCGAGCGTGGCCTCGAACGCCGACCGATCGCGCGGCGTGCAGATCAGGAGGATGTCCCGGATCCCACCGAGCATCAGCGTGCTCAGCGGGTAGTAGATCATCGGCTTGTCGTAGATCGCGTGGAGCTGCTTGCTCACGCCGCGCGTGATCGGGTAGAGGCGCGTACCCGAGCCACCTGCGAGGACGATTCCTTTCACGTTCGGACCATACGCAGTCGGGGATCCTGCTGCAAGCGTCGCCACGAACTGTCCGCGATCGAGACATTCATGCCCTGGTCGAACGTCGAACTGTGATCGCGCTCGCGCGCGATCTGCGCGGATGATCCGGCGCGTGATCGGTCGAGTACGCTCGTTCGCAGAAGTTGGGGTTGGTGAAGACGACATTCCGCGAGCGGGTTTCGCGTGCGATTCCTCCCGCGCTCGCCGGGGGTGTACCGACGCTGTTGCTCGCCTTCGGCGTCGCGCGCTTCGTGATCAATCACTTCTACACGCGCGCGCCTTATCTACTCGACGCCGGCCTGCTGTCGAAGGTGGTCTATCGCGACGGCCTGCTCCTGCACCTGCCGCGGATCGCGGTCGACTACGCGGACTCGTTCTACGACGTCCACTTCTCGCCGCTGTCATCGGCGTTCTCGCTGATCAGCTACGTCGTGCCGGTCGGGCGCATCGAGTGGTACGCGATCGTCGAAGGCCTCCTGTACGTCCCGATCGGGATCGCGACCTACGCCGTCGCGTCGCGGCTCGAGCGCGAGACAGCGCTTCGTCGGTTACCGGTCACGGTCCTCGCGGCCGTCGCGTTCGCGTCGAGCGGCCTCGTGCTGTGGATGGTCGCCTATCCGCACTTCGAGGTCGCCGTCCCGGGCCTGACCTGCGTCGTGCTCGCGGCACTCGTGACCGGCCGTCGCCGCACCGCGTGGTCGTGTCTCGTGCTCGCCGCCGCGGTCAAGCAAGACGCCGGCGTTCACCTCGCGCTCGCGATCCTCCCGCTGTGGTACCTGCGCGGGCACGGCATCGCGATGGGATCGACGAGGCGCCAGCTCGCGATCGCGATCGGCGTCGCGCTCGCGAGCACGATCATCGGGATCACGGTTCAACACCTGGCGTTCCACCCGGTCGGTCGGCTGACGCAGGCGTACGTCGGCACGCCACCGTACGCACACCTCGACGCTGGGCTGCTGACCGCGCGGGCGTGGCGCTTCGTCGCGACCGACCAGGCCATCTACTACCCGTTCCTCGCGAGCTGCCTCGTCGCGTTGTTCCGGCGCGACGCGAAGTACCTCCTCGGTTGGGCGGCGTGCGTGCCGTGGCTGGTGTTCAACCTGTTCGCGGTCGAGGACAGCAAGGCGGCGTTCGATGCCTACGGGGTCGCGCCGTTCCTCGTCGGCGTGTTCTGGGTCTATCTCTACGGCGCGCACCTCGCGACGCGGCGCATGCGCGCGCACGTGCTCGAGGTGACGTTCGCCCTCGTGTGTCTCGCGTCGACGCTCGGGCTGTATCGCGCGCAGCCCTACGGGATGTGGACCACCGTCCGCGATATGGCGGTCGCGCAACGCAAGGATCGCGGCCGCCATCCTGCTCGGCAAGCTCGACGCGTGCAGGCGCGTGCGCGAGACCGAGCTCGTGGTCTGCAGTCGCGACGGACGCTGGCCTGCCGGTGTGCCCGTCCTCGCGATCCTCGCGTTCGCCAAGCCGCACGGTGCCGATCTAGACGGCCTGCTCGGCCAGCTCCCGGCGGGCCGCTACACGTGGACGCTCTGCACGGTCGCCGCCGCGCACGTCGAGATCATCGTCGACGGCGCGGTCGTCGAGTCGGGTGAGACCAACCGCCCGATCCAGTTCGCGACGAACGGTCGCGACGTCGAGTATCGCGTCGACCGAACCACGCAGATCACCGGGTCGTCGCTGGATGCGCTACCGTGACACATGCGCCGGCTCCTCTCCGTCGCCGCCTTGCTCGGCTGCCACGGCGGCGCGACCAAGGACGCGGTCGACCTCGGCCCGTGCACGCCGAGGTCGGGCACGCAGCCGACGGTCCGCGAGATCACCCACGTCGACGACCTGCCGCTGCTCGTCACGTCGCCGCCGGCGCCCGATGCGCGTCTGTTCATCGTCGAGCGCGCCGGGACGATCGCCGTGTATGCCGACGGCCAGCTCCAGCACGCGCCGTTCCTCGATCTGACGAACGGTCCGGTCGTCAGCCTCGGGGACGAGCAGGGCCTGCTCGGGCTCGCGTTTCATCCGGGCTACGCGCAGAACCGGAAGTTCTACGTCTACTACACGACCGACACCGACGACGTCGTCGCCGAGTATCAGGCGATGGCGAACGATCCGACGCGAGCGGATCCCGCGACCGCGCGCATCGTGCTCTCGATCCCCGACTACGCGACCAACCACAACGGCGGGATGATCGAGTTCGGCGCCGACGGCTTTCTCTACATCGGCACCGGCGATGGTGGTGGACAGGGCGATCCGAACAACAACGGCCAGAACCCCAGCTCGCTGCTCGGGAAGTTCCTGCGCATCGACGTCGACGTCGCGAGCGGGCACGGCATCCCGACCGACAATCCCTTCGTCGCCGGCGGTGGCGCGCCCGAGGTCTTCATGATCGGGTTGCGCAACCCGTGGCGCTGGAGCTTCGATCGCGGCACCGGCAACATCTACATCGGCGATGTCGGGCAGTCGTCGGTCGAGGAGGTCGACGTCGTCAATGCGGCGAGCGCCGCGCTGACCGACTTTGGCTGGTCCGATTGCGAAGGGCGGCTGCCTTACAAGGGCGCCGGCTGCGACAGCCCCACGCAACCGCATCGCGTGCCGCCGGCCTATCAGCAGATCCGCGCGGCGGGTGGCGGGACCTCGAACTGGACGTCGGTCGTCGGCGGCCAAGTCTATCGCGGCGCCTGCTACCCCGATCTTGTCGGGCGCTACTTCTTCTCCGACAACAACGCGTCGGGGCTGTACTCGTTCGTGTGGGATGGCGCGCAAGCGACCGACGTGATCGTGCACCCGGGCGACTTCCCCGCGGGACCGACGTCGATCCACGCCGACTCGCGCGGTGAGCTGTACATCACGTACGCCGATCAACGCGTCATGCACCTCGAAGTCGAGTAGCGGCCGACCTAGCGCCGACGCCACGCATCGCGATACGTGAACGCGAGCCCGAGCCCGAAGCTCGGTCCGTACGCGATCGGGACCCGCCGCAGATCGTCCTCGATCTGGGCGATCAACGTGACCACACCGAAGTCGTACTGCACACCGGCGTGGGCGAGGAACTGCACCGGCCCCCAGAGTGCGGGGACCCGACGCGCCGACTCGTCGACCGCGTAGACGACCGGTTGTTCGGTCAGATAGATCCCGCCGAACACGGTGACTGGCCCGTGGCGATAGTTGGGCGTGAGCTCGAGCGCGACGGCGTTCACCAGGTCGCTTCCGACGGTGTCGAAGCTCCCAGCCGGGTTGCCTTGGTCGTCGACCGACGTCTGGCGCTGCACGAACGGAATCGAGCGCGCGGTCACTTCAAGACCGACGCTGATGTGGAAGTCTGGCATCGCGTCGTCGTAGAGCGCGGCGTAGTGCAGCGCGATTCCGGTAGACGTCGGTGTCGCATGCCCGATCGACAGCGGCGTCGCGTCGAGCTTTCGGTATGGACCAAAGCCACGTTCGTGGATGACGGCGAGCTCGCCGAGGCGGCCGAGGCGCAGGCGGAGCTCGCCGCGCACCATCTCGGAGGGGACCTCGACGCTGTACTCGACGCTCTCGAGCCGCGGACGTTGCAGGGCGCCGAACGATGTCGCGCCGACGGCGAGCTCGACCGGTCCGTCGAGCGGGGCGCCGGTACGCAGCGGCGCCGCGGCGAGCGGCACGCGTGCGGTCTGTTGCGCCGGACCGACGACCGCGGGTGGACACCCGGTCGTGCCCAGCAGGATCGAAACGACCACCATCAGCGATTTGACTCTCACGCCGCCACTCATCGACCGCGATGTACAGGAGTTGCGGAATCGACGGTGGTTTTCGATCACCGATCCGACCCGAGCTGGCCCGCGCGCCGAAGTCGTGTTTTCGCAGGCGCAGAGGTAGTGTCGGCCGGAGATGACCCCGGCGAGCCGGATCCGCGCCTTCGGGCTCGCCGTGCTGCTCGCGGTCGGGCTGCTCGCGGCGACGCGCCAGATGGCGCCGGGTGCGATGTACGCGGCGCACGGTGCGTATCGCGCGCAGGTCGACGCGATGCTCGACGGCCGGCTCGCGCTGAGTCGATCGCCGGACGCGCTCGCGCACGATCTCGCGTGGACGCCATCGGGCGTGCAGCAGGTCTGGGGGCTCGGCGTGCCGATGTGGCAGCTGCCGTTCGAGGCGCTCGGGCGCGGGATCGGACTGCAACCGTTTCCGGATCGCGTCGCGCTCGCGGTGTTCCTCGCGCTCGTCGCGTTCGTGTTGCTGCGCGCGTTCCGGCGCACGCCGGAGCATCCAGAGGAGTCGCGCGTCGTCGGGGCGGGCGCGGTGCTGATCACGTTCCTTCTGCCGGGCGTGGTGGCGCTCGTGCGTTCGCGCATCGAGGTCTACGAGGAGGCGGCGATCTACGCATACGGCGCCGGCGTCGGGCTGCTCGGCGCGCTCGTGATCTTCGCGCGGAACCCGACGCTCGGGCGGTACCTGGTGCTGCTGCTCGCGGCCGGGCTCGTCGGGCTGATCCGACCGACGGTGTGGTTCTACGGTGCGGCGACGGCGGCGATCGCGAGCGTGCTGTGGCTGCGCGCGATCGGCCGGCGCGGGCTGCTCGCGGTCGTGCTCGGCGGCCTGGTGTTCGCGGCGGGTGGCGCGGTGCTGTTCGCGACCAACGTCGAGCGCTTCGGCGACGGCATGGAGTTCGGCCATCGGCTCAACCTCGAGTCGCTGCCCGGCAACCTGGTCGCGACGCGGTTCTCGCATCCGTTCGAGCGGGTCGGCACGATCGACGCGCTCGGCGAGCTCGCCGGCAGCCTGTTCGATCGCCCCGAGCAGGCGCGCGTCCGCGGGTTCTACGGCAAGGACCTGCATCGCGGCCAGCTCGATCAGCCGCGGTGGCGCGAGTACTACTTCTCGACGTATGCGTGGCCGTACGTGCCGATCTTGCTCGTCGGGCTCGTGGTCGGCGCGCTGGCATGGCGCCGGCGCGAGGGCACGCAACAGGTGATCTGGACGTGGGCGATTTTTGGGGCCGCGCCGCTCGTCGTGTTCTATCTGCACTCGCCGAGCCTCTCGTCGCGCTACCAGCTCGACCTCGCACCGGCGTTCGCGGCGCTGATCGTCGTCGCGTGGCGCGCGTTCGCCGGCGCACTTCGCGGGCGACCCGGGATCGCGCTCGGTGGACTCGTGATCGTGTGGGCGCTCGCGGTCGTCACGTCGCGCGTGCACCGGCCGAACACCGGCGGCGGTGCGGTCTCGCGCGCGGTCGCGGCGGCCGCGATGTACCCGCTGTCGCGCCCGACGCCGTACGACCACGTGCTACCCGACGCGTACGACCTCGCCGATCCGACGGTCGCGACGTACACCGATGTCGACCCGACGTTCACCCGCTGTACCGACGAGCTCGGCGCCCCTCGCGACTGCCATCGCATCGCGGTCGCCGGCGATCGCGTGGTAACCGGCACGCGCGACGGGCGCTGGTGGACGACCGAGACCTCGACCCTCGACGACGACCGTGACGCGGATCCCGTGTGCGTCGAGGCGTTCGCCTGCGAGGCCGAGCTCGCGCCACGCGTGGTCGCGATCGACACCGTGGGCCCGGCGCTCTACCTGAACGGCACCGGCTGGAACCTCGACACCGGCGCGATCCCACCTGCGACCTACGTCTACGCGATCGATCCACGGTTCGTCGAGCTCGACGTACGCGGCCCCGATCCGGCGTCCGTGCGCGTCGCGATCGGTCGCACGCACCTGGTGTTCGAAGGCGCCGCCGATCTCGCGAGCGGCGCGACGCGGTTGCGCTTCGCGCTGCCGCCCCACATCGCCTTGCCCGGGTTGCGCGTGATCTTCATCGCCGTCGGCCCCGACACCGCGCTCGATCATCCGGTCTCCGACTACGCGATCGATCGCATCGCCTGGCGCTAAGTTAGCGATACAGCAGGCCGGCGAAGCCCATCACGGTGATCCCGCCGGTGACCTGCGCGATCGGGCCGGCGATGATCGCCCAGCGTGTGACGAGCGGCACGCTCACGAGGAGCGCGTCCTCGAGCGCCGCGGAGGTCGAGATGCCGAACTGCGCGCGCAGCTGGATCGGGCCGAGCGTACGGGTGTGAGCGAGATACACGAGCCCGGACGCCAGCGGCGTGTCCATGCCCATGCTCGCATGATCGATGACCGTGCCCGCGAGCCCGAGCGACCAGTGGGTACCACCGCCGAGCACGTCGGTCTGGATCCGCAGCCCGGGGTCGCCGCTCGTGGTGACCAGCGCGCCGAGCGCGAACCCACCGTCGGTCGGCTCGGGCACGGTGACCTGGCGCTCGGTGGGCTCGGCCACGGCGACCCGCGCGAGGAGGGTCAGGACGATCAGGGGCTTCATCACGGTGATACGTGCCCGCCGCGCGTTGGTTGCACGCATTTCACTTCGTTACAGAGCATGATCACCCTGCGGCGGCTGGTCGGGCGCATGCCAGCCCCGATCGTCGTCGATGTCGGTACCGAGGCGTCGGAGATCTTCCGGCGGTCGCCCGACGCGATCGTGGTGTTGTTCGATGGGAACGGTGTGTTGTGCGGCACGCAGCGAGCCGGTGATGCCGCGATGGTGACCCTGAGTCCGGTGCTCGAGCCAGAGCACGACGTCGAGATGGCGCGGCTCGCGATGCGCGCCCACCATACGGATCGCGTGCTCGTGGTCACCTCGACCGGCCGGCTCCTCGGGGTCGCGATCGACCGCGATCTGCCGCGCTGAGCGGATATCCTCGGGGCATGCGCTCCATCCTCCTGGTCGCCCTCGCCGCCTGTAGCAGCACGACGCCGCCACCGGTGGTGAGCGTCGGCAACTGCACGACCACCGGAGGCGCGAACGTCACGGCGCGACGCGTGGCCTACGGCTGCGGCGTCGCCAACGCGAAGGCGCCGAACTGCATGGCCGGCTCGGTCACGCTGGTGACGTCGCCGCCGAACGATCAGCGGCTGTTCGCCCTCGAGCAGACCGGGCGCATCCGGATCATCGACAAGGCCGGCATCGTCCCCGCGCCGTTCCTCGATCTCAGCGGCGACAGCGGTGGGCCGGTCGTCGCCGGCGGCGAGCAGGGCTTGCTCGGGCTCGCGTTCCATCCGCAGTACGCGACGAACCACCAGTTCTACGTCTACTACACGGCGGCGAATCCCGGCGGTGGCACCGACTGGCTCGATGTCGTCGCGCGCTACACGACGAGCGCGACCGATCCGAACGTCGCCGATCCGAAGAGCGCGACGATCGTGCTCGCGATCCCCGACAAGTTCACGAACCACAACGGCGGCATGATCGAGTTCGGCGCTGACGGCTTCCTCTACATCGGCAACGGCGATGGTGGCAGTGGCAACGATCCCGACAACAACGGCCAGAACCCGAACGAGCTGCTCGCGAAGATCCTGCGGATCGACGTCGATCATCCGACCGATGGCAAGCCGTACGGCATCCCGGCTGGCAACCCGTTCAAAGCGAGCGGCGGTAGCCCCGAGATCCTGATCATGGGCGTGCGCAACCCGTGGCGGTGGTCGTTCGATCGCATGACCGGCGACCTGTGGATCGGCGAGGTCGGCCAGGGGACGATCGAGGAGGTCGACGTGCTCGCGCCCGCCGAGCAGGCCGGCGCGAACCTCGGCTGGAGCATGTTCGAGGGCCACAACTGCTTCAAGGCGCCGTGCGACGAGACCGGCAAGACGTTCCCGCTCGACAGCCGCACGCACGCGTCGGGCTGGGCCGCGATCATCGGCGGTCAGGTCTATCGCGGCGCGTGCTACCCGGACCTCGTGGGCTGGTACTTCTACACCGACAACGCGCGTGCCGGCCTCGTCAAGGCGAAGCTCAAGGACGACCGCTCCGGGCTCGACATCGTCGAGCTCCCCGGCACGTTCCCGCAGTCGCCGGCGAGCATCCACGCCGACGCGACCGGCGAGCTGTTCGAGACCGACACCGCCGGGAACATCTGGCACCTCGAGGCCGCGCCCTGAGCACGCGCTACTTGCAAGTCGTGACGCAGTGGTGGGTCGCCGCGTCGCACTTGCCGAGGAAGCACGGCTCGTCCTCGACACCGAAGGTCTGCGGCGTACACGCCTCGCCGATCGCGAGGTGCTTCTTGCACGTGCGCGTGGCGACGTCGCAGTAGTTCGCGGACACGCAGCCCGCGTTGTCGAGCGGCTCGCCGTCGGGGTGCGGCTTCGTGATCCACGACGACTCGCAGCGATCGCCGGCATGACCGGTCGAGCGGCACTGCTTCGTGGCGCCGTCGCAGCGCATCGCGCTCGGGCAGCCGGAGACGAACGCGGTCGGATCGCACGGTTCGCCGGCGTCGAGCATCGGGCCACACATGCCGGCGCGCGCGACGGCGTAGTGGTGATCGCTGGTGACGCCGTGGAGCGTGAGGCCGCGGCAGGCGAGCCCGTCGCCGCAGGCATCGAGCCAGCGGCATTCGGCACCCCGTGCAAGCGTCGGCTGGCAGGTCGGCGCCGGGTCGCCCCAGGTGCAGTACAGGTCGGCGCGGCAGTGCGAGTCGATCGCGCCGGCGCAGGATTCGCCGATGCCGCGCGGGGGCTTGCAGACGCCCGGCACCTCCGGCGATCGATCGTGCGTCGACTCGTTGGCGGGGCGAAAGCCGTCGCAGAACAGAGCGTCGCTGCACGATTGCCAGTCGCTGCACGCGTCGCCGATCACGCCGCGCCTGCGGCACGTGCCGTCGAGACAGAACGTGCCGTCGGTGCACAGCTCGTTCGCGCCGCACGAGGCGCCGATCGGGTGGCGCGCGATGCACGTGCCGGTGCACGCGGCCTGGCTCGAGCAGAATCCGTCGATGCACTCGTCCCATCGCGTGCACGCGCCGCCGGGTGCGACGTCGGGGACGAGCGGCCGAAATCCGATGCCGCAGATCGTGTCGGTCGCCGGATCGCGACACGACGCGCGCGCCAGCTCCGCGAGGCACCGCTGTTCACCACCGGGGTCGGGGTGCACGTGATGCTTCGCGATCAGCGCGTCGAAGCCGAGCAGGTCGGGCGAGCCCCACACGAGCGTGAGCCGGCTGTGCGGCGCCTCGCACTCGGCGCGCTGCGAGGCGCCGATGATCCCGCAGCGCACCGCGCGATCGCAGACGACGGACGGACGATCGAGGACCGGCACCGGCACCGGCACCGGCGTTGGCGTGGGTGTGACGCGGTCGGGATGTCCGCACGCGATGGCCACGACGACCACGAGGCTCCATCGCATCGCGACGAGCGTGACGCGGCGAGCTCGCGCGTGCCAGCTAGAACACCGGCAACGCGGGCGGCGGCACGAGGAAGTCGCGGTCGGGCACGAGCATGTCGGTCCGCACCATCGAGAACGCCCAGTTGGCCTTGTCGACCGTGGCCTCGACCGCGAGCGTGCGGGTCTCGTGGGCGTAGGTCAGCTGCGTCGAGTACTCGACGTGGACCGGCTCCTGGCCCTCGACGCCGACCTCGGCGCTGCCCGACGTCGAGCCCGCCCAGTAGGTGCCGTCGAGCTCGACGTTGACGAACACGCGGATCTCGACGGCCTGCTCCTCGATCGATGCCGAGATCGACGGCGTGTTGAACGGCCAGCTCGGTGCGGCGTCGTTGAGGATCGCGGTCGTGCCGTCGTAGACCGTGACGAGGCCGGCACAGCGGTACTCGCCGGCGACGCGCGAGTAGTCGCAGTCCTGCCACGCGGGCTCGCCGATCGGACGCGCCTGCACGGTCGCCAGCGATCGGAGGCCGCCGCCGACGCCGACGTCGCGCGCGGGCCGCAGCCACGCGACGACGCCCCACGCGAACAGCCCGGCGGCGCCGATCGCGATCAAGAGGCCGGCGCGCGGGATCCGTCGGGCGATCGCCCGGCGCGTGCGCACGACGTCGCGCAGCAGGCGCCACTTCCATCGCTTGCGCCGCCACGCGACGACGGCCGCGAGCACGAACACCGCGGCGCCGATCGAGATCAGGAGCCCCGCGCGATCGGACGGCAGCGGCTTGTCGCAGGTGAACGTGGTGCGGCCCGGCTTGACCCAGGCCGCGACGACGCGGAAGTGCCCGTCGGTGATCGTCGGCATCGCGTAGACCGGCTCGTCGAGCTCGTCGCCGGCGTGCGTCGCGCGCCAGCGCGGATAGAACCCGGTGCCGAGCGCGACGAGCGCGGGCTGATCGGTGCCGGTGAGCTCGATCGTGACCGCGTCGCCGTCGAGCTTCGTGGTGGTGACCTGCCCTGCGCCCTTCTCGATGCGCGCGAACTTGCCGTCCCACTCGGCGATCGTGCGGATGTGATAGTTGCCGAGCACGAGCTCGGTCTTCGGATCGCCGAGCGACGGCGAGTCGCCGATCCGGATCACCCAGCGCACGTCGAACCGGCGCAGGCTCTCGGGCGAGGTGTCCTCGATGCGCTCGCGCAGCAGCATCTCGGGGATCGGGCCCATGTGGAACGTCGGCAGGCCGGTCTCGGCGGTCAGCTCGAGCTGCTCGTGGGTGTCCTCCTCGAACAGCGCGCGCCCCCACGACGCCGGCGTGAGCGACGGCATCTGGCGCTTCGCCCAGGTCTCGAGCGCGCCGCGACCCGTGGCGTCGGCCGCGATGTTGCGCGTGGTGAGCGAGGCGCGCGTCGAGGCCGAGCGCCAGAACTCGGGGACCGCGCGCAGGATCGAGATCGTCAACACGCCGATCGCGGCGGCGGCGATCGTGCGGCGCAGCTGCGTCGCGCCCTGCCACGCGCGGCGGATCTGATCCCAGATCAAGACGAGCGTGAAGCCGCTCGACGCGAACAGGAACGGCCGCGCGATCTGCGCGAGCCGCTCGGTCCCGAGCCGCGCGACGCCCTGGCCGGGCGCGAGATCGAACGCGAGATACGGCGCGTCGGTCATGCCGACGAACAGCACGATCGCGGTCGCCGAGATGAACACGACCGAGGCGCGCCGCGACCACAGCCCGGCGACGACACCGATGAACCCGGCGTAGGCGAACAGCTGGAACGCGGTGACCGGGGTCGCCGCGGCCATCAGCTGCTCGACGAAGCCGCCCGGCGTGTGCAGCGCGTTCGGGTAGTGCTCGCCGTACGCGAGGATGCGCTGCGCGAGCGGCATCCACACGAATGCGCCGAGCGCGAGGCCGAGGCCGACGTGACCGATCGCGACGAGCGGCCGCCGCACCGGGACGTCGGACGCGAACAGCGCGACCCCGCCGAGCCCGACGATCATCGCGGCCGAGCTGATCAGGCCCGCCGGGTGCGCGACCGCCCCGAACCCGACGCCGAGCCAGATGGCGAACGAGCTCGCGAGGCTCGGCCGGCGCATCGCCGCGACGATGCCGCACGCCGCGAGCAGGATGAACGCGAGCGACAGCGCGCTGTGCAGGAGGCCCCAGCTGAACAGCCCGACGGTGCCGCCGTGCGCGACCGCGCCGCTGTCGACCAGCGACAGGAGGCCGATCACGAGCGCGACCGGCTTCTTCGCGATCCGCATCGCGAGCACCGTCGTGCCGACCGCGAGCAAGATGTGGACGACGACCGCGACGATCATCAGCGCGAGCGGCAGGTCGTCGCGCAACCCGAGGATCACGGCGAGGTGTCCGGTCACGAAGTACGCGAACGACGGATACAGCTCGAACGGCGCGTCGCCGGTCGACACCGCGTGGTTCCACACCGGGGCATGCAGCCCCGGCAGCGATGGCATCAGCGACTTCAGGACCGCGTGCTGCGGCCCCCAGTCGCCCATCTGCCAGTCGGGTGCCTCGGTCAGCGCCTCCCAGAACACGCTGAGGCCGACCGCGACGACGATCGAGATCACGAGCGTGCTCGAGAAGTCCTCGGGGGGCTCGCGCAGCCAGGTCGGCGCCGTCGGCCACCAGCGCGCGAGGGCGATCGCGCCGGCGCCGGCGAGCACGAGGAGGCCGAGGGTGCCGGTGATGTGGCGCGGGAACGCGATGGCCAGGATGCTGGCCGCCACCACCAAGATGGCGACGGGCCGCGCGGAGAGCCACTTCACGGATGCTGCGTTATCACGCTGGCGGCGCAGCCGGTAGCGGGTCGCGGCACTTGCGCGGGCACCCGACCTGACGCGAGATCGAGGGGTGCGATTGGCCGCTCTCCTGGCGGTTGCCGCCGCGTCGTGCGGCGACAACATCCGTCCCGACGGCGATCCGCTCGAGGCCGCCGCGAACATCATCGTCGTCGGCGCGGCCGGCGACACCGATCGGATCCAGCCCGACCTCGACGACCTCGTCGCGCACCGCACCGGCGTGACCGTGGTCTACCTCCAGCCGGCGAGCGCGAGCGACGGCACCCTCGCGACGTTCGCCGACGCGGCGGGCGCGGATGTCGCGATCTGGCGCTGCGGCACGATCGAGATCACCGGCCACGCCGCCGAGCACTGCCACCTCGCGGCCGCGCGCGTGTCCGTGATCTCGCTCGGCGTCACCGAGCTCGATGCGCTGTGGCGCGGCGACGTCGAGCTCGCCGGCACCTACGATCGCGATACGATGGCCGAGGCGGTCGCCCAGGTGATCACGGCCTCGCGCGGCAAGACGCTGCGGCTGCTCGACCCGATCGATCCCGATGCCGCCACGGCCGACGCCGCCGCGGTCGCGCTGGTCGCCGCATCGCGCGTCGACTTCGCCGGCCCGACGATCGAGTTCGCGGCCGCAGCCACGCGCGCCGGCATCGGCATCCGCGGCCTCGCCCACGGCAAGCTGACGCTCGACCACGTGCAGTGCGTGGCGGCCGATGCCGGCGGCACGCTGTCGCTGATCGACTGCGCGTCGGCCCCGAGCTGGTCGGTCACCCGCGATGGCCGCCTCCATCTCGACGATCGCTGCATGCAGACGCTGCCGACCGACGAGCTCGTCGTCGGCGCGTGCGGCACCGGCGCGCGGTTCGCCTACCGGCTCGACGACGCCGGCCGGATCTGGACCGGCGCGCCACCGATCATCGGCACGATGGGCATCCGCGGCAGCGCGGACTGTCTGTTCGCGACCGGCGGCCGCGTCCGCGCGCACGGCTGCACGCGCGCCGACACGGCGGCGTGGTCGCTCGATCAAGAGGTCACGCACGCGACGACGACGCTCGCGAAGCAGGGCCGCGCGCTGCGGCTCGCCGATCTCACCGGCGACGGGCTCGCCGATCTGTGCGAGGTCGACGCGCTCGGGTTGCGCTGCGCGGCCGGCGACGGCCACGGCGCGTTCGCCGCACCCGCGCGGATCGACGCACCCGGGAGCCCGCTCGCGATCCAGCCCGAGAGCCTCGCGATCGGCGATGTCGACGGCGACGGCCTCGCCGACGCGTGCGGCCATGTCGCGAGCGGCATCCTGTGTGCGCTCGCCGCCGACGCGTTCGCGGTCGCGCCGTGGTCGTCGGCGTTCGACCTCGCCGCGACCGTCGCCGGTACCGCGGTGTCGTTCGCGATCGCCGATGCCGACGCCGCGCCGGATCTCGAGATCTGCGCACTCGCGACGCCGGGCGTCCTGTGTGTCCGTCACGACGGCCCGACGTCGCCGCCGCCGCTGACCTCGCGACCGGCGCCGACCGGCCCGGTCTGGATCGCCGATCTCGACGGCGACCACCGCGCCGACTGGTGCACGCTCGACGGACCCGCGCTGATCTGCGGCCGCGGCCAGGCCGGCGTGCCGTTCGACTTCGGGGGCGCGCCGCCGGCGATGCACGGCACGATCGACACGACCGCGTTCGCCGATCTCGACGGCGATGGCTTCGCCGATCGCTGCACGTTCACCGATGCGATGCGCTGCGCGCGCGGCCAGGGCTATGGCTTTGGCCCCGAGATCGTCGTCACCGGCATCACGGGCGCGCCCGAGCTCGGCGACCTCGACGGCGACGGCGTCGCCGATCTGTGCACCGACGCCGGCGACTGCGCCCGCTAGCGGATCTGCTTCGCGAGCTCGGCGAACCGATCGAGGATCGGCGCCGCGGCGTTGGTGTCGTCGAGCCGCGAGATGTGGCGCACGCCGGTCGGGGACGTGATGTTGAGCTCGGTCAGCATGCCGCCGATCACGTCGAGTCCGACGAGGATCTGCCCGTGGTGCTTCAGCATCGGCGCGACCTCCGCGATGATCTCGCGATCGCGCGCGTCGATCGTGGTCTTCACCGCGCGGCCGCCGACGTGCAGGTTGCCGCGCGCCTCGGCGCTCGCCGGCACGCGCAGCACGGCGCCGATCGGCTCGCCGTCGACCAGCACGATGCGCTTGTCGCCCTCGACCGCGGCGGGCAGATAGCGCTGCGCCAGCGTCCAGCGCGTGCCGGCACCGGTCGAGGTCTCGAGGATCGAGCTCGCGTTCGGATCGCCGTCCTTGACGACGAAGATGCCGAGCCCGCCGAACCCGTCGACCGGCTTGACGACGATCGCGCCGCCCTGCTCGGCCTGGAACGCGCGCAGTCGCTCGGCGCTGCGCGTGACGATCGTCGGCGGCGTGAGCTTCGGGAACCGCAGCACCGCGAGGTGCTCGTTGAGCTCGCGCAGGCCGCTCGGGTCGTTGACCAGGAGCGTCTTACCCCTGGCGTGATCGAGGATCCACGTGGCGTGCAGGTAGCCGACGTCGAGCGGCGGATCCTTGCGCATCATCACGATGTCGAAGTCGGCGAGCCGCTGGGCGCGGCGCTCCTCGAGCTGGAACGCCTCGGCCGGCGTGGTCCCCGGCATCACGATCGTGAGCACGGCGTCGACCACGGCGTCGTCGCCGACCAGCCCGAGGTGCTCGAGCTGGCAGGTCCAGACATCCCAGCCGCGCGCCGCGGCCTCGAGCATGAGCGCGTACGACGTGTCGCCCGCGAGCGACAGGCGATCGAGCGGATCGACGATGACGAGGACGCGCATGACTACGCCTGCGGCCCCGGCTCGCCCTCGCCACCGACGCCGACCTTGGTCGGCAACAGGTGCTCGAGGCCGTGCTTGCGGAGTCGGTAGTACAAGGTCGAGCGGTTGATCCCGAGCGTGCGCGCGGCGCTCGCGATGTTGCCGCGCGACTTCTCGACCGCGGCGACGATCTCCTTGCGCTCGCTGTCGAGCAGGCGTTCGGCGAGGCTCTTGTTTTCGTCGACCGCGAGCATGCCGGGGGCCGGCGTCGGCGCGGCGACCGCGGCGACCGGGCCCGAGCCGACCGACACCGCCGGGGACACCGTGCCGCCGCGGCGACCGAAGTCGAGGTGCGCGGCCGCGAGCGGCTGGCCGCGCGACAGGATCATGGCGCGCTCGATGATGTTCTCGAGCTCGCGCACGTTGCCCGGCCAGTTGTACTCGCGGAGCTTCTGCATCGCATCGGCCCCGAGCCCGGACGCCGGGACGCCCATCTGGCGCGCGAACTTCTGGATGAAGTGGTTCGCGATCGGCAGGAGATCGTCGACGCGATCGCGCAGCGGCGGCAGGTTGATCGGGAACACGTTGAGCCGGTAGTAGAGATCCTCGCGGAACTCGCCATCCTCGATCATCTTCTCGAGGTTGCGGTTGGTCGCCGAGACCATGCGGACGTCGATCTTGATCGTCTCGTTGCCGCCGACGCGCTCGAGCTCGCGCTCCTGCAGCGTGCGCAGCAACTTGATCTGGACCTCCATCGGCAGGTCGCCGACCTCGTCGAGGAACAGCGTGCCGCCGTCGGCGAGCTCGAACCGGCCGCGCCGGCGCTCCATCGCACCAGTGAACGCGCCCTTCTCGTGTCCGAACAGCTCGCTCTCGAGGATCCCGGGCGCGAGCGCCGCGCAGTTGACGCGCACGAACGGCTTGTCTTCGCGCGGCGAGTTGATGTGGATCGCGTGGGCGACGAGCTCCTTGCCGGTGCCGGTCTCGCCGCGCAGCAGCACGGTCGACGTCATCGGCGCGACCTGCTCGATCTTGCCGAGCACCTCGCGCAGCGCCGGGCTGTCACCGATGATGTTGCCGAAGTCGAACTCGCCGTGGAGTTGCTGGTTCAGGTAGCCGGTGTACTCGGCGAGCTGCGCGGCCAGCCGGCGATTCTCCGACGACAGATGGAACCGCTCGAGCGCGTACTGCAGGACGCCGCGGACCTCCTTGGCGTCCCACGGCTTCGTGATGTAGCGGTAGACCTGCCCGAGGTTGATGGCCTCGACGAGCACGTCGACGTCGGTGAACGCGGTGAGGATGATGCCGACCGCGTCGGGCTGGCGGTTGCGGACCTCGCGCAACAGCTCGACGCCGGTCATCTTCGGCATCCGCTGATCGGTCACGACGACCGCGACCTCCTTGGACTCCAGGATCTGGAGCGCCTCGGCGCCCCCCGAGGCCGTCAGGATGTCGAACGTCTTCCGGAAGTTGAAGCGAAAGGCGTCGAGGTTATCCTGCTCGTCATCGACGAGGAGGATCGGGTACCGCTTCGGATCGAGCGTCATGGCGCGACCCAACCATACTACTTTGGTAGGTGGGCGAGGGATTCGCGGGCCGGACCGAGGTCCGTAGCCTTCACCTTGGCGCGTTCGCCGATCGCGATCGCGCGCGCGAGGAGCGGGCCGGCCTCGGCGGGCTTGTGGAGCTCGATCAGGGCGCGCCCGCGGGTCGCGAGGGGCCGCCACAGGTCTGCCGCATCTTTCCCTTCGGAGGTCTCGAACCCGGCGATCGCGCGCGCCGCGAGCTCGGCGGCCACGGCCCACTGCCTCTCGGCGACCGCGACCTCGGCGCGCGAGGCCAGCGTCGTCGGCAGCAGCGGTGACTTGGTGGCGACCTCGAGCAGGATCGTGGCATCGAGCGTCGCGCGTGCGTCGGCGACGTGCCCGGCGGCGAGCTGGATCTCGCCGACCGTGGTGACCACCGTGTGATAGAGCGGGTGCATCTTGCCGGGGGCGATCTCGGCGATCGCCCGCGCGCGTTCGGCGAGCGTCAGCGCGACCGCGAGGTCGTTGGTGTCGCGGGCGAGGTCGGCCATGTTGTTGAGCGTCGCGATCAGGACCGGGCTCGTCGCGCCGAACGTGTGCTCGCGGATCGCGAGCGCGCGCTGGTATGCCGCGGTCGCCTTGGCCGCCTCGCCGACGTGCTGGTACGCCGCGCCGAGGCTCGACAGGATCAGCGCGACATCCGGATGATCGGCGACCGCGGCCTCGCGCAGCGTCAGCGCGCGCTCGAAGTGCGGGATCGCGTCGCCCCACGCGCCGGTCTTGGCGAGCGTCGCGGCCAGGAGGTACTCGGCGTGCCACTGCGCGGGTCCCGACGCGCCCCAGACCCGCTCGCCGAGCGCGCGCGCCTTCTCGTGCGCCGCGAGCGCCGCGACCAGATCCCCGCGCTCGCCGGCGACCGTGCCCTCGGCCTCGAGCGCCTCCTCCTGGAGCTCCTGATCGTCGCCGATCCGCGCGACCTCGGCCGCGCCGATGCCGAGCCACACGCGCGCCTCGTCGGGCCGATTGAGGCCGGTCGACGCGACCTGCGCGGCGGTCAGCGCCGACACCGCCGCGAGCGCGTCGCGCTTGCTCCGCAGCGCCGTCAGCGTCGCCTCGGCGAGCACCGGCGCGGCGAGCGCGAACTTGTTGGCGTGCATCAGGGCGCTGCCCTGGACCGCGAGGGCCTCGGCGAGGATCGACGGATACGCGAGCGCGCGCGCGTCGGTCACGACGGCCGCCGCCGCGGCGATCGCGGGCTCGAGTCGACCGACGCTCGCGAGCGCCTTCGCGGTCGCCAGCCGGGTGCGCAGGTCCGCGACCAGATCGGCGATCGCCGGCGACGGCAGCCCCGGCGCGCGCAGCGCGATCACGTCGGCGCACCGCTTCACCGGCTCGAGCGACCACGCGATCTTGTCGGCGCGATCGACGACCGGCGCGTCGGCCTCGGCGAGCAGGTGGGTGACCTCGCGGAGCTCGGCGCGACGATCGTCGAGGCACGCCTGGCGCAGCGCCATCACGTCGGGCGGCTGCTCGGCGCGCACCCGCGTCGCCTCGCAGTTCTCGGTCGCCGCCGCGGTCCACTCGGCGGCGTAGGCGTCGAGCGCGAGCTTGGTCGCGGCGAATGCGCGATCGGCGAACGGTCGCTTGCCGGCGAAGGCCTTGCCGATCTTGTCGGCGATCGCCGCGTCCCACACCGTCGCGAGCTCGCGGGCCGCCGCGCAGACCGGAGGCGTTATCGGCGCGACGTGTCGGTGGTTCGACAGCGCGAACCCGGTGCCGACCGCGATCGCGACGAGCCCGATCGCGCCGGTCGCGTAGAGGGCGCGCCGGCGCGATGCCGTCGGATCGATCGCGAGCTCGGCGAGCAGCATGTTCATCGACGAGAACCGGGCCGCCGGATCGGCGGCGAGCGCACGCATCACGACGCGCTCGACTCGCGCGGGCACGCCGGCCTCGGCGGGCGGCTTGCGCGCCTCGGGCGGCGCGGTCCGATCGGCACCGAGCTGCGCCCTGTCGAACGGCCGCACGCGATAGAGCGCCTCGTACAGCGTCACGCCGAACGCGAACTGATCGCTGCGCGCGTCGGCCGGCTTGCCGTCGTAGATCTCGGGCGCCATGTACGCCGGCGTGCCGAGCACCGATCCGGCGATCGTGAGGCTGGCGTTGAGCGGGCTGTTGACCTCGATCGCGAGGTCCGACGTGCGCGCCGCGACGATCGCGTGCTCGTCGGACAGCTCGCCGGGCGGCCGCAGGCGCGCGAGCCCGAAATCCATCAGCCGCGGCCGCCCGTCGCGACCGACCAGCACGTTGTCCGGCTTGAAGTCGCGGTGGACGAGATCGACCGCGTGCGCGGCGGCGAGCCCGGCGCCGGCACCCCGCAGCATCGCGACGACCTCGCGCCAGCCGCGACCCGCCTTCATCCACGCGCGCAGCGTGGTGCCCTCGACGAGCGCCATCGCGACGAACACGCGATCGCCGGGCAGCGTGCCGACATCGTGGACGTCGATCACGTTCGGATGCGACAGCCGGGCAAGCGCCTGGGCCTCGCGGAGGAGCCACGCCTGATCGCCGCGCTCGCCGCCGGCGGTGCGCGCCTGGAGCAGCTTGATCGCGACCTTGCGATCGAGCTCGGGATCGTAGGCCGCATAGACCACGCCCATCCCGCCCTCGCCCAGCACGTTCACGATCAGGTAGCGGCCGACCGAGGTTCCGATCGCGAGCCGCTCCTTGTCCTTGCGTGGCGCGCTCGCACCCTCGCGGACCGTGCCCACCTCGGTATCCTACGGCTCGGCCACCGGGCCCAGCATCGCATGACCCACATGTAGGAAACTTGTCCACCCGGCCGCGAGTCCTCTACCGTTCGATCATGGCTCGCCGAACCCGCCGTGCACCCGTGGCAGCCGTGAAGCCGCCGCGCAAGGGCATGGCGATCGCCCGCCGCGTCTCGCTGTTCGAGCGCGAGGTCTCGATCCGGCTCGCGCCGCTCGCGCTCGAGCTGCTGCACGCTCAGGCGCGCGTCCTGTCCGAGGGCGAGATGACCGGCGACCACTACGCCGGCTCGACGATGATCAGCGTCGATCTCGCGGGGACCTCGGCGCTGATCTCGGATCCGCCGACCGCGGTCACCGCCCAGCGCGTCGCGTTCCTCTACGCCGCCGACGAGCGCTGCCGCGAGCACGCGCGCTCGATCGCGATCGCCGAGGCGCGCCGGATGACGGGCAACGCGCTCGCCAAACCTCATGTCGATGTCGAGAGCCGCGCACGAGGCGCGGAGCTGCAACTGAGCTTGAACGTGGAAGCCCGGAGGAATGTCTGATGATGGAGCTGTACAGCATTCGCGACGTATCCCGCATCCTCACGCTGCAGGAGGCCCGCCTGCGCTACTGGACGCAGGTCGGCTTCGTCGGCCCGACGGTCCGGAAGGGCGGCCGGTTCTATTACACGTTCGTCGATCTCGTCGCCGTGAAGGCCGCGAAGGACCTGCTCGCCGCCGGCCTCACGCTGCAGCGCGCGCGCAAGAACGTCGACGCGTTGAAGCGCGCGCTCCCCGACACCACGCACCCGACGAGCAAGCTGCGGATCTGCTGTGATGGCGAGACCGTCGTCGCGCTCGCCGACGACGTCGCGTTCGAGCCGATCGGCGGCCAGCTCGTGATGGCGTTCAACATCCCGAGCTTTGGCCAGCACGTCGCGCAGACGCTGCAGATGCCGCGCGTCGCGCCCGCGCCGGAGCCGGCGTCGGCATCCAACACGAACGACGCCCCGGTCGCGATCGTCGACAACCCGACCGAGGCCAACGGCGGCACGACCGCCTACAAGTACTTCGTCGAGGCGTGCGGTGCCGAGGATCGCGGCGACAGCACGATGGCGGAGCACTTGTTCCGCCAGGCGCTCGATCTCGAGCCGAACATGGCCGCGGCGCTGACCAACCTCGGCAACCTGACCTATCGCCAGGGCGAGC
The DNA here is from genome assembly GCA_038321315.1 of Haliangiales bacterium. Classification (GTDB taxonomy): domain Bacteria; phylum Myxococcota_A; class Polyangia; order Haliangiales; family Haliangiaceae; genus JABFXX01. The sequence goes on from JBBQEX010000006.1 coordinate 191,393, forward strand.
TCGCCGAGGCGCGCGCGCTGTACGACCGCGCCCTCGAGCACGATCCGGCGCAGCCCGAGGCGCGCTACAACCTCGCCAACGTCCTCGAGGATCTCGGCGAGGTCGAGCTCGCGATCTCCGAGCTCCGCCGCGTGTGTGTCGCGTCGCCCGAGTTCGCCGACGCGCACTACAACCTCGGCATCATGCTCGCGAACGTCGGGGGCGCCTCGCAGGCCCGACATCACCTCGAGCGCTACCTCGAGCTCGACACCGGCAGCGAATGGGCCGGTCACGCACGCACGTTCCTCGAGCGCTTCGCCGCGTAGAACACCGCGACCGCGGCAAGCACGAGGCCGCTCGCGATCAGCGAGTACCACCGCCAGCGCGTCGCGTGCCAGCGCGCGCGGTCGAGGTAGGCGTCGATGCCGTCGACCGCGAGCACGTTGTTGGCGTCGCACGCCGCGATCGTGCCGTCGCGCTCGCAGCCGGTGACCTCGACCTCGGTGCCATCGGGGATCGCGGTCTCGAGGTAGCGCGCGCCATCGGCCGTGCACGTGTGGGCCGGCACCGCGTCGCGGACCGTGTCCACGATCGCGCTCGCGTCGAACATGGCGCGAAATCCATACTCGCCATGGCGGTCGGTGATGAGGCCAGCGAGATCCGGATCGATCGCCGACCACGCGATCGGCAGGCGCGCGGTCGCGGTCTCGAGCACGAGGCCATCGCGCGCGCGGGCACGGCAGTGGGTCTCGCTGTCCTCGCCTGATGTCTCGACCGACCACCAGAACGCCGCGGTCGCGGTCCCCGCCGGGGTGGTGCGCCCGGGCGGTCCATGTAGCCGACCGTGGAACCGAGGCGGCATCACCTCGAGTGCGGCGCGCGCCGGTCGCACCAGCCCCAGCTCGATCGCGGCCGGCACCGCGATCGCGACGATCGCGATCAGCGCGATCTCGATGCGTCCCTGGCGCGAGCCGAACTCCATGCGCCATCGTATACAGTCCCCCGTGATGCGGCACACGCTCGTCGGCCTCGCGGTGCTCGCCGGCTGTAGCCGCGTCGTCGGCCTCCAGCCCAAGACACACCCGCCGATCGTCGCGACCGCCACGCCGTTCACGCTGCCCTCTCACACCGGCGAACGCGTCGAGCTCGCCACCGCGCTGACCAAGAGCGACGTCGTGCTCGTGTTCTATCGCGGCCACTGGTGACTGTGGTGCAAGCACCAGCTCGGTGAGCTGGCCAAGAATCAGGACGCGTTGACCGCACGCCACGTCGCGGTGTTCGCGATCAGCACCGATCCGTCCGTCGAGTCCGCGAAGTTCGCCAGGACCTACGGCATCGGCTTCCCGCTCCTCGCCGACGAGGATGGCGCGGTGTCGCGCGCGTACGTCGGCGTCAACTACGACGACACCACGATCCCCGGCATCGTGATCATCAAGCAGGACGGCACGATCGTCTACCGCCAGGTCGCCGACGCCAAGGACGATCGGCTGACGACCGCGCAGCTGTTCGAGACCGTCGATCGCACGCTCGGCACGCGTGGCGTCGCGGCGCGCGAGGGCTACGCGACCCCCGATCGGCTGCAGCTCCACCTCGACGTCGGCGGCGGCGCGCGCACCGGGGACGGCGCGATCGCGACGACCGATCTCGCGGTGCTGGTGCCCCTCGCGCCGGAGCTCCTGCTCGGTGGCTGGATCGCGAGCGACTTCGGCCGCACCGTCGATCTCGACCTCGTCGCGGCGATCCGCTACCCGCTGTTGCACGGGACCGGCGCGATCCAGCTCTCGCTCACCGGCGGCTGGTCGCCGGTCGGAGCCGGCTATAACCTCGGGGCTCGCATCGGCCCGTGGCTCGCGATCACGCCGACCTGGGCACTCCACCTCGACGTCGGTGCCGTCGAGCGCGGCACCAACCAGCGCGACCTCGTCGGCACGTTCGGGATCAGCTGGCTGTTCGAGCGGTAGCGTCTCAGTTGCCGAGGCCCTGGAGCGTGTCGACGCCCCAGTTGACCGGCACCTGCGAGTAGACCGACAGGCCCACCGCACGATTGGGGTTCGACAACGTGCCCGCCGGTGCGAACGTGATGTCGATCGTGCACGTCGCGTTCGCCGCGAGTGTCGTGTTCGCGCAGTTGTCGGTGGTGATCTTGAAGTCGTTGTCGTTCGCGTTGATCCGACGGATCGACGTGGTCAGCGGCCCGGTGGTGGCCGAGTCGAGGTTCTGCACCGTGAACGTCAGCGGCTTCGCGCTGCCGACCGAGACCGCGCCGTAGTCGCCCGGATTCGGCGTGATCGACAGGTTCGCGTTGTTCGAGGTCGCGGTGCCGGCGAGCATCGAGGTGCCGGTTCCACCCGGACTGGCGTTCGCGGTCAGCGTCGCGGTGAGCGCCGCCGTGACGCCGGGCATCGGCAGGTACACGGCGATCAGCGAGCAGGTGTTGCCGGCCATGCCGGTCGGCGCGAGCACCTTCTGGTGACACCCATCGCTACCGGTCGGGATCGTGAACGCTCCGCCGCCACCGCCGCCGGGGATCGACATCCCGACCGGCCCGCTCGCGACGTCACCGAGGTTGCTGACGACGAACACCTGCTGCCGCGCATAGCCGCCCGGCGCGAATCCGAAGTCGAACGAGGCGGGCGCGATCGAGAGCTGCGCGGGCGCGAGCGCCTGTGCGGTCACCGAGGCGCCGGTCGTGCCCCCGGGCATCGCGGACATCGTGAACGCCATCGCCTTGGTGCCGCGCGGCGCGACCGGCTTGAACCGGACGGTCATGGTGCACGTCCCGTTCGGTTGCAGGATCTGACCGGTACAACCGTCGTCGACCGGGAACTCGGTCGCGTTCGCGCCGCTCGCCGTTCCACCGAGCGTGCCGGTCGCGACCGAGCCCTGGTTCGTGATCGTGAACGTCTTCTGCTCCTGGCTCGTCGCGCCGAGCACGGTCGGGATCGTGAACGTGTAGCCCGTCGTGTCGATCGTCAGCGCGGCCGACGCGAGCCCGTTGCCACCGACGTCGACCGTCACGGTATCGGTGCCATCCGAGACCACCAGCTTGGCGACCTTGGGTCCGAGTCCGCGCGGCTTGAACAACAGCGTGATGTCGCAGGTGCCACTGCGCGCGAGCGCCGCGCACTGGTTGACGTCGATGTAGAACGCATCGGCGTCGGCGCCCTCGAAGTGCGCGAAGATCGATCCGCTCGGACCGCCGGAGTTCGACACCGTCACCTTGCGCGTCGCGGCGGCGTCGAGGGCGGCCATCCCGAAATCGACCGGGGCGGGCGCCACCGCGAGCACCGCCGGTGAAGGATCGACGATCGCGCCGTCGATTCCCCCGTCGGAAACCGCGTCCTTCGACTGACCACCGCACGCACCCAGCACCACGAGGACGACCGCTGCTCTCATCACCCCCATGGTCTCATGGGAGTCCGGCGCACGCGCGAAGATCGATCCCGGGGTCGTTGGCCGTCGTGACAAACACACAGGTTGCCGCGACCTGGCACCCCGACCGCACGTGTAGGTAGACCGGGATGGCGGCGGCTCGGCCGTTGGTGAAGTCGAGGGCGAGCAAGGCGCCGACCGGCTGATCGTTTGCGACGTTGGTCACCTTCACGGTGCCGGAGGTCTCGAGGGTCAGGTTGCACGCGGTGCCGGTGTGGTCGAGCGCGAGCTTGATCTTGTTCCCGTTGCCGAGGTCGTGATCGAGCTTCGTGCCGAAGCCGGTCTCGACATCGCGGATCGCCGCGTCGGTGCAGCCGACCGCGTTGGTGTACGCGGGGATCGCGACGCTCGGACTGCAGAACGCGCCGCTGTCGTTGGTCGGGACGAGACAGTCGAGGTAGTACGGCCGGCTGCGCGGGGCGAGCGGCGTGATGTCGCTCGCGCACGCGATACCAGCGCACGCGGTGCACAGCTGGGTCGACGCGCAGTACCTGGTCGGCAAGCACTGCGTCACGTCGGGTGGCTTGCCGTCCTCGCAGGCGGGGCCACCGAGGTAGCAGGTGGTGGACTGTGCCTGCGTGGTGCACGTCGTGTCATCGCGCATCGGGCTGCGCATCTCGTGATAGACGTCGGGATCGCACTCGAGCGGATCGCTGTCGGGCACGCCATCGCAGTCGCGATCGCCGGCGGTGACGATGAAGTTGCCGTCGACCCCGACGCACGCCGCGTCGGTGGCCGCGCCGGTCGGCGACGGGCTCCAGACCTGGAAGTCGGTGCGCGCGACGAGCGGCATCGTGTAGACATCGTAGTCGCTCGACGCGACGGTCAGATCGAGCTGCGATGCGACCGCGACCGCCACCCCACCCTGATAGCCGACGGCGATCGCGGCCGGCAGCGTGGTGGCGGTGCCGTCGTCGACGAGCACGAACCGCGCGGACGCGTCCGTGCTGTGATCGCCGGCGTTGTTCGGATCGCGGCCCCAGAACGTGGCTGCCGCGGGCGCCTGCATCGGCGGCGGTTGCAGCATCGTGGTCGCGGCGCTGCCGGTGCCGAGGAACAGGCGGACCTCGTCGATCGCGATTCCCTTGGGATCGACCTTCACCACGACGCCACCATCACGACACGCGATCAACACGACCAGACCGACTGCACAGCCCCGCATCGGCCCATCATACAGTTACAATCCCCGGCCATGGCGAACCGCTCTTACCTCTACGTGTGTGACGGAATCCCCGATGGCAAGGCCAGGCTCTCGCCGTCGGGCCTGTGCGAGTACAACTACGATGTCCCACTCGTCCACAAGCTGATGATCGCGGGCGCGCCGCGGCGGGTGCACTCGGTGATCTGGGACGCCGAGGTCGGGATCCTCGCGGATCGCGAGGGCGCCGCCGAGCGCGTGATCGCGTTCGCCGAGAAGCTCCTCGAGGCACCGGTCTCGGACCGCGACGAGCTGGCCACCGAGCTCGCCGACATGAAGGCCGTGCTCGCCAAGGCACCACCCGGCAAGTACATCCTCCTCGAGATCGGCGAGATCCTCGAGATGCAGAACGGCGATCCGGTGAAGGCCGTCGAGCGCCTGATCAAGGAGATCCCCGAGGTCGTCGCCAAGGTCGATCGCGCGATCGCCGGCAAGGAGGACAAGTGGCTCGCGGCGCTGCGCAAGACGCCGATCGACGAGTTCAACTTCGGGTTCTGGAGCTCCGTCCTCTACTTCAGCTTCGAGGCCGACGACCACGAGCACGGGCCCGACTGCGATCACGATCACGATGACGACGAGGACGACGACGACGACGTCCAGGTGATCGAGGTGATCGAGGTCGCGGCGCCGGCGCCCAAGAAGAAGGCGAAGGCCAAGAAGCCCGCTCCCGCGGCGAAGAAGAAGCCCGCGGCCAAGAAGAAGCCCGCGGCCAAGGCGAAGGCCCCACCGAAGAAGCCGGCGAAGAAGGCTACGAAGAAGTCGAAGTCAAAACGGTGAGGTAGATGTAGACGTACGGCGCGATGAAGAGGACGGCGTCGATCCGATCGAGGATCCCGCCGTGCCCGGGCAATAGCGCGCCGGAGTCCTTGACGCCCGTCGAGCGCTTGATCAGCGACTCGGTGAGGTCGCCCATCTGGCCGAGCATGCCGCCCGGGATCGCGAGGCCGAACACGTGGATCCACGGCAGGTCGTGCCACGCGACGAGCTTCAAGACGACGATGCCGAGCACCGAGCCGGCGATGCCACCCCACGCGCCCGCCCAGGTCTTCTTCGGGCTGACCGCCTCGTAGAGCTTGGACTTGCCGAGGAAGCGGCCCGCGAAGTAGCCGCCGGTGTCGGCGATCCACGCGATCAGGAGGACGGCGATCACGTAGTCGCCGCCGTGTCCGTCGTTGGCCTCGCCGACGACGTGGAGCAGCGCGAGGAACGTGGTCAGGAACCCCGCGTAGAAGATGCCCGCGACCGTCGCGGTGAACCGCGCCGCCACGGTCGGGATGTCGCGGAACCGGAACAGGTAGAACAGCCCGGGCACGACGACGCCGAGGAACAGCGGCGCGGCGAAGTCGAGCGCGCCCAGCGCCGCCGGCGCGTGGTAGGCGGCGACGACCGCGGGGTTGAGCCAGTACATCGCGGCCGAGGCGACCCCGCCGAGCATCAGCGCCGGGAGGCGATCCTCCTTCGGCAGCGTCATCGTGAAGAACTCGTTCATCGCGAGCAGCGAGGCCGCGAACATGAGGCCCCACGTGGCCTCGTGCCGACCCCAGTGCAACGCGAGGATCAGGATCGGTGCCGCGATGACGGCGACGAGGAAACGCTGCGCGAGGTTACCGAGGGCCATGGAGCCGGCGGCAGCTAACTACACGTCCGAGCCATCGGCAAGCTGTGCCGACGTGAGCCCGAAGCGCCGCTCGCGATTGCCGAACGCATCGAGGCACTGGGTGAGGTGCTCCCGGCGGAACTCCGGCCACAGGACATCGACGAACACGAGCTCGGCGTACGCGAGCTCCCAGAGCATGAAGTTCGAGATCCGCTGCTCGCCGGACGTGCGGATCAGCAGGTCGACCGCCGGGAGCCGGCAGGTCGGTAGATAGCTCGCGAACCGCTCGACGTCGATGTCGCCGGGCGCGAGCTTGCCCGCCGCGACATCGGTCGCCACCGAACGCACGGCGCGGACGATCGATTCCCGACCGCCGTACGACAGCGCCAGCGTGAGCACCATTCCGGTGTTGTGGGCGGAGGCCGCACGGAGCTCGTCGAGCGGCTCCTTGACCATCGGGGGCAGCCGCTCGACGTCGCCGATGCCCTCGAGCCGGATCTGGTTGTCGAGGATCTCGCTGCGCTCCCCGACCAGGTAGTCGCGCAGGAGGCCCATCAGGCCGGTGACCTCCTCGACGGGGCGCGACCAGTTCTGGCTCGAGAACGCGAACAGGGTCAGGGCCTCGATGCCGAGCTCGCGTGCGGCACGGGTGATGTCGCGCACCGAGTCGGCACCCGCGCGGTGGCCCTCGAGGCGCGGGTGACCGTGCAGCTGCGCCCAGCGGCCGTTGCCATCCATGATGATGCCGACGTGACGCGGCAGAGAGGGCTTCGACATCGTCGACGGAGGGGCGATAGCACGCCCGGTGCGAGCGTTGCAACGGCACCATTGATCCCGTACGCTCGAAGGAAGCCATGGGCATCTTTTCCAGACTCGGCACGCTGATCAAGTCGAACCTCAACGACCTCATCACGAAGGCCGAAGATCCCGAGAAGATGCTGTCGCAGGTGCTGCTCGAGATGCAGCAGCAGCTGGTCGAGGCCAAGAAGGCCGTGGCGATCGCGATCGCCGATGAGAAGAAGCTCCAGAAGCAGTACACGGCCGAGGCCGACAAGTCGAAGGACTGGGAGCGCAAGGCGATGGTCGCGGTGCGCGCCGGCGACGACAACCTCGCGCGCCAGGCGCTCGCTCGCAAGCAAGAGCACGAGACGATCGCGACCCAGTACCAGCAGCAGTGGATCTCGCAGAAGCAGGCGGTCGAGAAGCTCAAGGACGCGCTGCGCCTCCTCAACAACAAGATCGAGGAAGCCAAGCGCAAGAAGAACATCCTGATCGCGCGCAAGAAGCGCGCGGAGGCCCAGCAGCAGATCGCCAACACGATGCAGGGCCTGGGCAATACCAGCGCGTTCGATACCTTCGACCGCATGGCGGAGCGCATCCAGCTCATGGAGGCCGAGGCCGAGGCAGGCGCAGAGCTCGCCGGTGAGCTGTCCGGAGATACGCTCGAAGCCAAGTTCATGTCGCTCGAGGCCGGCCCTGGTGGCTTCGATGACGACGCGCTCGCCGAGCTGAAGTCCAAGATGGGCCTGCTCGAGGCGCCCAAAGGTGACAATGCCAAGCAGCTCGCGTCGGGCGGCGCGGCGGGTGGATCGGCGGCAAAGGGCGATCACAAGGCCGAGGACAAATCAGGGCCGACCGGGCCGTCGCTCACGGCCGAAGATCTCAAGGAGCTCGAGGATCTCGATCTCTCCGACGTCGGCGGCTCCGAGAAGAAGCCGGCGTAGCCTCGTGCGTCGTCATCCGTGACAGCACGCGACGGCTAGCTGTGAATAACTGGCCACTGCCTGAAATAATCGATCAGCAGTTTCGCAGAGTTGCGCCCATAAAACGCGATGGCGATCGAGGATCGGTCTTTGCACTCTGCGTGGCCATGCGCCTCGCGTTGTCGGCTGCCTCGGTGTTGTTTGCCGGATTGCTGTCTTCTGCCGCTTTTGCCGACAAGGCGCCCGCGCCCGCGCCGGCGGCCGTCGCGCCCGCACCCAAGAAGATGCCGCTGCGCGTGGTCCGGGTGCTCGCCGAGACCCACCAAGCGTTGCTGTTCAACAAGAGCAAGAACACCCACGTGCTCGTCGAGCCGGGCAAACAGGTCGATGGCTACACGGTCGACGAGATCGACGACGACACCGTCACCTTGACGCCCGTCGAAGGTGGCGCGCAAGTCGTGCTCGCCGGGCCCGACCCTTCGTGGCGCCAGCGCAGCGAGGACCGAGCTGCGGCGGACAAGCCCGCCCCCGCGCCAAAGAAGCTACAAGCTCCCGAAGACCCGTATGCGTCGGCTGCCCCCATGGATCCGTACAGCGACGCCGACGTTCGTGAGGTCGAGGCGCCGACCGCGGGCGCGACCGGCTCGGCGGTGACGCCAACCGTTCGGACCGCCGAAGCGCCGGGCTCGACGGCAGCCATCATCGTGACCCCGGCACCGCTCCGCACGGCGGTCGTGACCCCGGTGACCCGCGAAGCCACGTCGCCGGCCGCGGTCTGGCCCGCGCCGCCCGCGCCGCCCGCGCCGCCCGCGCCGCCCGCGCCGACGAGTGATGCCCCGACGGTGATCGCGCGCACCGACATCAAGGCCGCGCTCGCGAACTTCGGTGCCCTCGCCTCCTCGATTCGCGGCTCGTTCACGCCCGCGGGCGCGCGGCTGGACGCGATCTCGCCAGACTCGCTGCTCGCCAAGGCCGGGCTTCGCAACGGCGACGTCGTCACCTCGATCAACAACCAGCCGCTCCGCTCGCTCGATGACGCGGCGAACTTATATGCCCGCGCTGGCTCGATGAAGGCCGCGACGATCGAGCTCCAGCGCGCCGGCAAGCCCGTCACGCTCCGCCTCGCGTTCCCGTAATGCGTTAGGATGACCCG
>JBBQEX010000007.1:0-197469 GCA_038321315.1 Haliangiales bacterium
TGTGAATTAGGGACGGTGTCAATAGTTGCTCGGTTTGGGTCCCCGACGTCCGCCCTGCGGACGTCGGGGGCCCAAACCGAGCAACTATTGACACCGTCCCTAATTCACAGGGCGACCTCGAACCAGAAGTGCGTGAGGCCGCCGCCGCAGTCGACGCCACAGGCGCCGTGGTGGGCGAGGGCGACGGAGCGGACGATCGCGAGGCCGAGGCCGGAGCCGCCATCGGAGACCCGGGTCGAGTAGAACCGGTCCCAGACGCGGGCACGCGCGGCGAGCGACAGCGCGGCGCCGTGGTTGGTGACCGTGACGCGCAAGGCCGTGCCCCGCGGCGCGATCGCGATACGGACGACGGTGTCGGGCGCGGCGTGCTGGGTCGCGTTGGCGACCAGGTTGTCGATCGCGGCGGCGAGCGCACCGGCGCGCCCGGCGACGAGCTCGGCGCCTTCGACCGCGACCTCGACCGGCACCGGCCACGCGCGCGCGGCACACGCGCCGGCGAGCGCGCCGAGATCGACGGGCAGGACCGTGCCGCGATCGTCCTCGACGCGCGCGAGCTCCATCAGCCGCGAGACCAGGCGATCGAGCCGCGCGGCGTCGTCGAGGATCATCGCGAGGAACCGATCGCGCGCCTCGGGATCGTCGGCCGCGCCGTCGCGCAGCAGCTCGGCGGCGCCGCGGATGCCGGTCAGCGGCGTCTTGAACTCGTGGCCGAGATCGGCGGCGAGCGTCCGGGCGTCACGGGCGCGGCGCTCGAGCTCGTCGGTCATCGCGGCGACCGCGCGCGCGAGCTGGCCGATCTCGTCGCGCCGGCGGGCGAGGTCGTCGACCTCGTCGACTGGCTGGCGCGCGGCGATCCGCTGGGCGCGCCGGGTGAGCCGGCCGAGCGGGCGCGCGATCGTGGTCGCGAGCAGCAGCGTGACGAGCGCGGTGATCGCGAGCGTGCCGATCAAGATCTTCACGAGCCACGAGCGCAGCTGGTAGAGCTGCACCTTCACGTCGCGCGTCGAGCGCGTCACGTAGACGACGCCCTCGACCCGACCGTCGCGCACGATCGGCAGCGCGACGAACAGGAACACGCGGTCCTGGTGCTCCCACAGGCGGGTCGCGGCGCCGTACTTGCCGGCGAGCGCCTCGACGACCTCGGGTCGCGCGCTGACGTCGAGCGGCTTGGGCACCGCGGCCGGGTGCATCGGCTCGGCGTCGCGCATGAATCGGGGATCGGGGCGCTCGGGACCTTCGGGCGGGCCGTCGCGGTGCGAGTCGGCGCGCACCGCGCCGCGGTCGTCGAGCAGCCGGATCCTCGTGCGGGTATCGCGGGCGGCGGCCTCGAGCATGCCGTCGCGCGCCTCGAGCGGGCCGGCCGGCTCGGCGAGCACGACGGCGCGCACGAGCTCGGCCTGGTGCGCCATGTCGCGCTCGAGCTCCGCGAGCAGCTGGCGCTCGTGCAGGTGCGCGAACGAGATCCCGACGAGCGGGACCGCCGCGACGATCACGTTGATCAGCAGCAGCCGCACGCGAATCCGCGCGAGCCACCGCCACCCAGCCAGCCAGCGCCCTTCGGCGCCCCGCTTAGCCGCAGCGGTAACCGACGCCATGGACGGTCTCGATCACCGGCGCACCGGCGGCCGCGAGCTTCGCGCGCAGGTTGCGGATGTGGGTGTCGATCGTGCGCTCGGTGATCGCGTGATCAGCGCCGTAGACCGTCGCGATCAGCTGGCCGCGCGCGAGCACGCGCCCGCGATGCAGCGCGAGCGTCGCGAGCAGGCGCAGCTCGGTCGCGGTGATCGCGAGCGGCGTGTCGCCGATCCGGACCTCGTGGCGGTCGCGATCGATCGTGACGCTGCCGACCACCAGCGCGGGCTGGGAGGCGACCGGGTCGGGCGTACCCGCCGCGCGCCGCAGCACGGCGGCGACCCGGGCGACCAGCTCGCGCGGCGAGAACGGCTTGGCGACGTAGTCGTCGGCGCCGAGCTCGAGGCCGAGCACGCGGTCGACCTCTTCTCCGCGCGACGACAGGAACACGACGGGCACGCGCCCGCGGAGCCGGCGGCACAGCGCGAAGCCGTCGAGCTCCGGCATGAGGACGTCGAGCACGACGAGGTCGATGCCGCCGCGCGCGATCCGTGCCTCCGCCACGAGGCCGTCGGTCGCGAGCTCGACCGCGTAGCCGGCGCGCACCAGGGCGAACCGGGCGACCTCGCGGATGTGCGCGTCATCATCCACCACCAGAAGCGTCGCCATCCTCATGACGAACGTGCCGCCGGCACCGGAAATTCCACCGGATCACCGCCCTCGAGCGCGGCCTGGTAGACGAACAGATCTCCGAGCCCTTCCAGGCGGTTGACCAGCTCGCGCACGAGGTCGCCCGACGCCTGGCTGGGCTCGAGCCGGACCAGCTCGGCCTGGGCGACGAGCTGCGCGACGAGCTCGCCGACCTCGTCGAGCTCGGCGCGATACCGGCCGCGCAGCGCGCGCAGGTGGCCGAGCGTGCGCAGGCGCAGCGCCGCGGTCCCGGCCGCCGCCGTCGCGCCGCGTGCGGTCAGCTCCTGGACGCGCCGCTCGGCCACGACCGGATCGAAGTCCGGCCGCGCGAGCACGGCCTCGAGCTCGACGAGCCGGGCGCTCGCCTCGCGCAACCGGCGCGCGAGCACGCGGCCGCTCTCGGCGTCGGGCAGCATCGCGCCGAGCGGCGAGCTCGCGGCGCGGGCGAGGGCGGCGAGCAGCTCGGCCTCGCGCGCATCGAGGTCGCGGCCTCCGCCGAGCAAGAGGAACGGAGCGTAGAGCGGCCACATCACCAGCACGAGGACACCGTCGACCAGGCCGAGTTTCTTCGCGAGGCCACAGATCAGCGCCGCGATCGCGCCGAGCCCGACGTAGCCGATCGCGAGCACCCCGAGCGACATCACTCGCTCCGATCGTCGCCGGGCAGCGGGGCCCGGTCGCGCCCGTAGTGCCCGCGCGCCGATTCGAACGCGCCGAGCACGGCTTCGACGAGCGAGCCATCGAGCCCGCGGACGAACTCGATGTCGGTCGCGCGCGGCCGGACGAGGTACGGCCGCAGCGCCCATGCGAGCTGGCCGCCGACCAGCGCGAACACGACGCAGAGGCCGACCACCGAGGTGCGCCAGCCGGGCGCGCTCTCGACCGCGAGCGCGCGCACGATCACGCGCAGGCTCGCGATCCCGGCGATCGAGAACATCACGACGACGCCGAGGATCGCGCGGTGGTAGGCGAGGTCCATCGACTTCGCGAGCAGGATCAGCGGCGTGCAGGCGACGAGCAGCAGCGCGCCGTAGGCCAGCGCGGTCATCACGAGCGCGAGGTCGACCGCGACCCGCGGCCGGCGCCCGAGCGCGGCGCCGATTGCGGACAGCGCCGGCCCCGACAGCGCGGCCGTGCCGAGCAGCACGAGCGGCAGCTTCACGGCGGCGTAGCCGATCTGCACGCCGCCGCGATAGCTGCCGAGCGCGGCGCCGACGATCGCCATCGCGATCGCGATCGTCGCGACCATCGTGCGCATCGTCGGCACCAGCTCGAGGCCGGCGCGGATCCGCGCGATCATCGCGTCGCGATCGCGCAGCAGGTGGTCGATCTGGCCGAGCGAGCCGGGCCGGAGCGCCGGGGCCGAGGCGACGGCGATCACGCGATCACCTCGTGCGCGAAGTCGATCCACAGGCGTGCCGCGATCCCGAGCGTCGCGATCGACCACACCGCGAACACGACGCGCGGCGTCATGCTGGTCGGCGCGATGCCGCGGCGGAGCTCGAGCCCCAGCCGCCGGATCGCGAGCAACCCGGCGCCGCCGAGCGCCGCGGTCGTGACCACCAGCGTCGTCGTGCCGGTCAGCGACGACAGCGACAGGAACGCGGCTGGCAAGATCAGCCCCGCGAGCGCGACGCCGAACGCGCCGAGCGCGACGATCACCGCGCGGGCGACCGCCGCCACGCTCGGTGCCGCGCCGGTCGCGGCGCTCGCGATGTAGAGCGCGGGTGCGGTCGCCGCGACGACGCCGAACACGATGGCCGGCACCGCGACCAGCGGCGTCAGCTGACCCGCGCGCGCGGCGACGATGCCACCGAGCGCGACCGGCGCGAGCGCGGCCAGCGCGCTCGACCACCGGGGAACATGAGTTGATTCAGACAAGAGGACCTCCTGACTGCACTCAACCACCCACACGTGGAGCCACCGCGGACGGAACGTGGAGACCCGGCCGAGACAATGCGAAGATTTCGCGCAGATGCCATCCACCGTCTCGACGACGCCGCGTGATAGCGTGGCGGTGATGCGAGCAGTTGCCATCGCGATCGCGCTCGCCGCGCTCGCCACGCAAGCGCACGCCGAGGCCACCCCGGAGTTCATCCGGGAGTACCAGGCCGGCGTCGACGCCTACCGCCTCGGCAAGTTCGCCGAGGCCAAGGCCCACCTCGAAAAGGCGCGATCGATCGATCCGAAACTGCCGGGACCGCACCGGTTCCTCGCGGCGGTCGCGCAGGGCGAGCAGCGGTTCGCCGACTGCGTGACCGACGCACGCACCGCGATCGAGCTCAACCCGCAGAGCAAGGAGATCGCCGAGACCCGCAAGCTGCACGACGACTGTCGGGCCTCGGCCGGCCGTCCGGCGTTTCGCGGCGACCTCGTCGAGAACGGCGCGATCGCGGTGAGCACGACCCCGGAGGGCGCGAGCGTCACGATCAACCACCTGATGTACGGCGGCACGCCGCTCCTGCCGCGCACGATCCCGATCGGCAAGCTCGACATCGAGATCGCCAAGGCCGGCTACAAGTCGGTCCACCTCACCGACGTGAGCGCGCTGCCCGGCATCGTCACCGACATCATCATCGAGCTCGAGGTCGATCCCGGCACCGCGACCAAGCCGCCGCCGATCGATCCGAACCCCGGCAAGGTCGCCCAGGGCTACGTCGTGATCCCGACCGGCGCCGAGGCGACGATCGACGCCACCAAGGTCGAGCCCGGCAAGATCGCACGCGATCCGGGCACCTACACGGTCGAGCTCCGCGCGCCCGGCAAGGATCTGTGGCGGCGCCGCGTGCGGATCACCGCGAACCAGGCCACGCCGCTCGTGCCGAGCTACATCGACACCGAGGCGCGTGCGGGCACCGAGCGGCTCGGCCTCGGCGTGGCCGGCGCCGGGGTCGCGATCGTCGTGGTCGGGTTCGCCGCGACGATCCTCGCGCACCAGGAGGCGGCGACCGCGCGCGAGTACGATCGCGTCGAGCGCACCCGCGACCCCTCGATCCCGCTCGCCGATACGATCAAGGTCGAGCCGCTCCACACGCAGGCCGACATCGATGGCGCGAACAACCGCGCCCACCGCGACTGGCTGATCGGTGATCTCGCGTTCGGCGTCGGCGCCGCGACGATCGTCGCCGGGGCCTACCTGCTGTATCGCGGTGCCCCCGAGCGCACCGACGTCCCGCCACGCTTCGCGATCATCCCGAGCGCGACCGGCGCGATGATCAGCAAGTCGGTGACCTGGTGAAGCGCCTCGCACCCGTCCTCTTGCTCGCCGCATCGACCGCACACGCCGGCGGCCTTGGTCGCCCGAACGGGATCTCGGCGCGGGGGGTCGGCATGGGCGGCGCGTTCACCGCGTTCGCCGACGATGCCACCGCGCTGTACTTCAACCCCGCCGGGCTCGCGGACGCCGAGCCGCAGGTCCAGGTCGGCGGTGAGTTCATCGTCGGGCCGCGCACCTACACGCCGGTCGCGCCGAACGACCAGGGCCAGAAGACGCTGCTCCTGTCGCCCTCGCCGGTCGCGGGCGTGCTCGGTCGGTTCACCGGCGAGGACGACCAGCCGTCGCGCGTCACGCTCGGCGCGGGCGTGTGGAACACGTTCGGCGGCAAGCTGAGCTATCCCAAGACCGGGATGCCGGCGTTCGATGCGCTGGAGGATCTCGTCATCGAGACCACCGGTGGCGCCGCCGTGCGGGTCAGCGACAAGCTCTCGATCGGGGCGGCGGTGCGCGTGGGACTCGGGCTGTTCTCGACCTCGGTGACCCAGAAGCCGTTCGACGCCGAGCTGTCGGCGAGCGGTGTCGGAGTCGGGGGCACGACCGGCGTGATCTACAAGCCGACCGAGATGATCCAGATCGGCGTCGCGTATCGCACCAAGATGTCGATCTCGACCACCGGCAGCGGCTCGGTCGCGCAGATCCCGGGGTCGACACCGATCCGCACTGGCGTGACACGCGAGCAGCACTGGCCGCAGTCTGCGTCGCTCGGGCTCGGCCTCCGGCCCAAGCCGTTCGTGAAGCTGGCGGCCCAGGTCGACTGGGCCGGATGGTCCACGATCCAGGACATCGTCGTGGTTGCCGAAGCGCTTGGCACCTCCGGCGTCCAGCGGTTCCCCGAGAACTGGCGCGACACCTGGGCCGTGCGCCTCGGTGGTGAGGTCCAGGTCACGTCGAGCGTCGCGCTGCGCGGTGGCACCTATATCGATACCAGCGCGGTCCCGGATCGCACGATCGAGCGGCAGTACTACGACACGCTGAAGTACGGCTTCGCCACCGGGGCGAGCGTGACCTACAACGCCTGGCGGTTCGACGTCGCGCTCGATGGCATCGTAGCCCCGGCCCGCACCGTTCCCGACAACACGGTCGAGACCACGAATTTTCCAGCCGACCGGAACACTGCCCCGGGCACCTATTCGGGAACTCTCGTCACGTTCGAGCTAACGGCGGCGTACCGTTTCTAGACACGGGTCGGTCGACGGAGCTACGATTGATGCTCCGTCGCGGGGTTCCGGCGATGGACAAGCCATGGGTGCGATCAAAACGCTCGGTCTGTTAATCCTCACGTTGCCGGGGTGCATCAAGACGTTCGAAGGTTCGAACGTCGAGATCGATCTGGTCAACGCGTTCCCCGCTCAAGCTTCGGCCTACGGCACCGCGCGCCCAGGTCAGTTCGAGCCCAACAGCCACTTCTCGCTCTACGCCGTCAAGAACTTCGACGACGGCACCAAGAGTGGGCAGAGCCTCTTCGAGCTCCAGCGGTTCGAGATCCACACCGTCGTGGATCTCGACTCGCCGTGCTTCATCGATGTCGGCGAGCACGTGCCGCATCCCGGGCTGCACGTCACGCAGTTCGCGAAGCAGATCGCGATCGACACCGGGATCGCCGACGTGACGAACCCGCCGCCCGGGGCGACCGAGCAGCAGAAGATCGACATGGCGACCGCGCTCCGACGCGAGGAGAACATCATCACGCTCGCCGGCGTCACGGGCGTGAAGATGCTGACGACCGCGTCCGAGACCAGCTACCCGAAGGTCGCCGCTAACTGCAACGGCTCCGATGCCGAGATCCCACCCCCGTCGTGTACGGACGACGCATCGAACGCACGCCGGCTGAAGCTTTGCCAGGCCGCGTGGAAGGCCGATCCCAACTACTACGAGGGCACCGATCGCGTGCTCGCCGTCGGCCTCAACGGCGTGACCTACGGCCCGGTCGACGGTCTGAACCCGATCAACCTCTCGCCGGTCGGCGGCGCCGGGTTCTTCATCGACGAAGGCGTCGCGGGCTCGAGCGCTTATGCGATCTACCAGCTGGTCGACGGCGCGGCCGGGCCCGGCAAGCAGATCCTGTACGGCGAGCCGGTCGAAACGACCCGCGGAGTTCTCCACGTCCACATGACCAGCTCGTCGGGATCGGGCTTGAGCGCCGATGTCGCCATCTTCGCCAACATCGGAAACGACGATGTCCACTTCTAACGGAGATCGCATGCGCACCTACCTCTTCCTCCTCCTGTCCGCGGCGCTGGTGCCGAGCTGTCAGAATACCCAGTGCGGGGACGGCACGATCGAACGCAACGGCAGTTGCGAGCCCGCGAACGAGATGGTGAGCAACGCGACGTGCGGGCCGTTCACGACGCTCGAGGGCGACAAGTGCGTCCCGATGTTCGACCCGACGATCTGCGATCCGTCGACGACCGCGCCGTCGCTCGACCCGGCGACCGGGGTCGTGACCTGCGTCGGGACCGGCGGTGGTGGCTGCGACGGGACGTTCGTGTGTCCGACGCCGGCCGATCAGTCGCACCAGTCGATCTGCGGACAGATCTATGACTTGAAGACCGGCGACAAGTTCCAGGGCACGAGCCCGACGGGCGCCAAGTGCACCGCGACCACGGCCGAGGGGCCGTGCTCGCTGCGAGTCGACGCGTTCGACGCACTGGACTTCGCGACCGACCCGATGGCGGCGACCAAGCTGGTGACCGGCCCGGTGTACCTCGATGACTGTGGCCGCTACCGGGTGCCCGATATCACGGTGCCGACCGGCGCGTACATCGGCCTCGGGTTCGACGACTTCGACGCCGCCAAGATGTACCAGGCGGGCAACACCAACGCGATCGGCACCGCGACGAGCAAGAACCCCGGCACCGCGACCATTCTCGACGGATGGATCGCCACCAAGGCGACGACGGACATGTGGACGAGCACCGGTGGCCCGCCGCTCTCGGGTGGCATCTTCACGGCGATCTTCTTCGCCGGCAAGACCGGGCGCGCGCTGCAGTCCGGCGTGACGGTCACGAAGAGCAACAACCCGATCACGGCGAACGACTACTACTTCATGGCTGGGGACGCCACCCGCGGCACCATCGATGGCGCCGCATCCTCGACCGGCGCGAATGGCACCGGCCTGGTCACCAGCGCAAACCCGTCGCAGGGACTCGTCTACTCGGGCAGCGGCGGACTCGAGGCAGCGTGCAAGTGGCCGGCGGTCGCGGCCGCCTCGCTCGCGAACATCGTGTTCGTCCAGGAGTTCCGCCCGACTGATGTGTTTGGAATGACGTGCGGTCGCTAGCCGCCGCCCTCGTCGTTCTGATCCCGGCGAGCGTCGCCGCCGATCCATCCAGCGGGGTCGACACCGCGCTGTTCCGCAGCTCGTACGATACCGGCGGGTTGTTCTCGCTCGAGGGTGCCCGGCTGATGCCGGTGCACGACATCTCGTTCAAGGTGCTCGCGGGCTACGGGCGCTCACCGCTCAACGTCGCGATCCCCGGCATCGGGGACGCCGGCAAGGACAAGGTCCTCGACTACGCCGCGACGATCGACATGGCGTTCGGCATGACGCTCGGCAACCGGATCGCGATCGGCCTCGACGTCGCCGGCTATCGCACCGCGACCGCGGCGGGCTACGGCGTCCGCGGCCGCTACACGCTCGGCGGCGTGATCACCCGAAAGTCGACCGGCCTCATCGCGCTCCGGCCGCTGTCGAACATCGACCAGTCGGCGAACCCCGACGATCCGTCCGCCTACCTCGGCGACGGGCTCGCCGGCCCACTCGACGCGCGCGCGGGCTTGAAGCTCGAGCTCTATCGCGACCAGCACTACGCGGTCACCGCGATCGGCTCGGTGTTCCTGCCGTTCGGCGACGACCAGATGCTGCTCGGCGACAAGAACCTCGTGTTCGAGCCCAAGGTCGCGGTCGACTGGCGCGCCGATCGGGTCAGCGCGACGCGCGTGATCGCGAACGTCGCGGCACGGATTCGCGAGCGCACCGTGCTCGAGAGCTACGACCCGATGGCCGCGACGTCGAACACCCAGGCGTTCCTCGATGTCGGCAGCGAGATCGTGGTCGGCGTCGGCGGCGCGTACGAGCTCAACTCGCGCGTGATCGCGGCGGCCGAAGCACAGGTGTTCCTGCCGATCACCGCGGCGTCCTACGGCGGCTGCCTGGTCTACGACGGCCGCAAGTGCAGCGCGCTGACCGACGCCGACTACGTCGGTGGCTCGGCCAAGCGCGGCGATCTGACGACGCTCTCGACCGCGGGCCTCATGTTCCGCATCACCAGCGACGTCACCGCGGATCTCGCGTTCGGCACCGGCCTCGGTGGCGCGCGCAGCGAGAACTTCCGGATCACGACCGGCCTCGCGTGGGCGCCGCAGCCCGCGGGTTCGTCCGGCACCGGCCGCCGCGATCGCGACGGCGACGGCATCCCCGACTCGGTCGATGCCTGCCCCGATCAACCCGAGGACAAGGACGGCTTCGAGGACGAGGACGGCTGCCCCGAGCTCGACAACGACGGTGACGGCATCCCCGACACCGAGGACAAGTGCCCGAACGAGCCCGAGGACAAGGACGGCTATCAGGACAGCGATGGCTGCCCCGAGCTCGACAACGATGGTGACGGCATCCCCGACACCCTCGACAAGTGCCCCGATCAGCCCGAGGACAAGGACGGCTTCGAGGACGAGGACGGTTGCCCCGACGAGGACAACGACGGCGACGGCTTCGCCGACGCGGTCGACAAGTGCCCGAACGAGCCCGAGACGGTCAACGGCTTCGAGGATGACGATGGTTGCCCGGACGTCCGCGGCACCACCGGCCCCGAGGAGCGCGCCGACCGCATCGATCTGAAGGGTGCGCAGATCGGGTTCACCACCAAGACGAGCGCGATCCTGTCCGCACCGGCCAAGCAGGTGCTGACGCAGGTCGCCGGCATCATCAAGGGCCGGAAGCTCGCGATCCGCATCGAGGTCCACGTCGCGCTCGGCACGAAGGTGACGAACGCGGCGCAGGTCGCGGCGCAGAAGAAGAAGGACAAGACGCTCGCCCAGCAACGCGCGAAGGCGATCGCCGACTACCTCGTCACCCAGGGCGTCTCGGGTGCGCAGGTCCAGGCCGTCGGCATCGGCGCGGACCGTCCGCTCGGCAACGCGGCGCCGTACGACGCGGTCAACGAGCGCGTCGAGCTCATCAAGTCGCAGCAGGGAGGCACGCCATGAAGAAATCCCTGGTCACGACGTTGCTGGTGCTCGGCACCGGCACGGCGTCGGCGCAGAACCCCGGCTCGATCACCGACATCGAGGTGCCGAACGTCGTCCTCGAGAACGGTGACGCGACGACGCAAGGCAGCGACGACTCGCTCGATCTCGCCAACATCGTGCAGAGCGCCGCGAAGGGCGTCACCACGGTGCAGGAGGCGCCCGCCATCGTCACGGTCATCACGGCCGATGAGATCCGCGAGCGCCAGTTCACGTCGATCGATCAGATCTACGACCTCGTGCCCGGTTGGCAGAAGGTCGGCTACGCGAACCAGACCTTCGAGTTGCCGATGGTGCGCGGGCAGCTCCAGGCAATGCAGTTCCTGCACGACGGCGTCTCGCTGTTCGATCCGTTCGCGAACGTCGCGACGACGACGCGGGTCCAGCCGATCGAGCTGATCAAGCGGATCGAGGTGATCACCGGCCCGGGTGGCGTGCTCTGGGGCTCGAACTCCTTGCTCGGCATCTTGAACCTGATCACGAAGGACGCCGAGGACGTCGATGGTGTCGAGGTCGGCGGCACGGTCGGCGATGGTCGCGGCGATCGCGCCGCGGCGCACGCCTACGTGATGGTCGGCAAGTCCGACATGATGGATGGCAAGCTCAAGGTGTTCGGCCACGCCAGCGTCGAGACCTACAAGGGCGTCGCCGACCAGCAGCCGCTCCTGATCTTTCACGATCCGGTGCCGCAGCCGAACTCCGCGAACCAGTACGGCCCGCTCACCACGACCGATCAGCTGCGCTCGATGATCGTGTCGCTGAACGCGAAGGTCACCTACGACAAGCTCGTGCTGCGCGTGTCGGCGCCGTTCGGCCACAAGCGCAACCCGCTCGGCGTCACCGGCGAGCCGGCCCAGTCGAATCAGCCGCAGGACGCGCGCTGTCCGCTCGGGACCACCGATCCGACCTGCGTCGATCCGCTGCGCGTCGCGCGCGACATGAAGACCGACAACTTCGATCGCTATGCGGTGCTCGAGTACCGCACGCGGTTTGCCGGCGACAAGGCCGGCCTGACCGCGCGGCTCTACGGGATCCAGTTCGCGCGCAGCTTCGACCCGGTGCAGGTGCTCGCGGCGTCGCCCGTGCTCCAGGGTGGCCTGTCGTTCACGACCACGTTCACGTCGTATCGCACCGGCTCCGCGCTCGACGGCGACGTCGAGCTCAGCCGCAAGGTCCGACTCCAGTACGGCGGCGAGGCGTTCTACGAGTGGAAGCCGGATGACCTCGTCGGCGGGAGCTCGTCGCATCTGCCGTCGCCGATCGATCTCACCCGCCTCCCGCTGGCGTGTCCGCGGATCTACGACCCCGTGAAGATGGCGACCGTCCCGGTCCCCAACTGCCCGCTGACGTTCTCGTTCACCTCGAACCGCACCGTGTTCGGCGCGTACGTGAACCCGCAGTGGCGCCCGAACAAGAAGCTGATCTTCGATCTCGGCGGTCGTCTCCAGGTCGCGCCGGACTCGCTCGGCACGCTGTCGTATCCGCTCACCTCGACGGTGGCCGGCACGGTGGTGTGGAACTTCATCCCGAACTGGCACTTGAAGCTCAACTACGGCCAGGGCTTTCGCCCGCCAGCGTTCAACAACACGTCGGCGAACGGCGAGGGCGTACAGATCGGTGGTAACCCGAACCTCAAGGTCGAGACGTCCGACGCGACGCAGGCCGAGCTCAATGCCCGAGTCTACAAAGGCGAGCGCCGGATCCGCGAGCTGTCGTTCCGACTCGACGGCAGCTACACCCGGCTCGACAACCTGATCCAGATCAACTCGGCGCAGTACACCAACTCGGGAAAGCGCGGGATCGCGTCGGCCGAGTTCCTCGGAAAGCTGTTCATCCAAGGTGGTCACCGGATCGAGCTCGCCTACACCTGGCTACGTGTCGACACGAGCGACCGCGGTCGGATCCGGACGCTGCCGGAGCACTGGTTCGACCTCGCAACCGTGTTCAGTTTGGCGCCGACCCTGTCGATGACGACCGACCTCCGGATCAGCGGCGCCACCGAGGACGCCAACCGGCTCATCGACTACCGCGATACCGCCTACGGCCCCGACCGCACCGCCTCGATGACCTACACGAACCCGATCAGCGTCGCCTCGACGGACCTCGTGATGGATCGCCTCCCTCCGACCGCGCAACTTGGTCTGGGGTTCGCATGGCGGCCTAGCACGAAGCTCCTCGTGCGTGCCTCGGTGGCCGATGCGCTCGTCTCTCACGCCTACCAACCGGACGTCGTGGCGGATTACGAGCCCCACATCGAGTACCTGCCGAACCCCTACGAGGGGTTCCGCGCGTACTTGTCGGCCATGTTCCAGTACTGAGCAGTACGTACGAGCCCCTTACAGTTGGGGTATAGTTTACCGAGGGAAATTGTGTCGAAACGACGCGTCCTCGCGATCTCGAGCGATCTTGACCAGCTGCGTCGGATCGTCGCTAGCCTAGAGCGGGCCGGCGCCGAGGTCGACGCAGTCCGGAGTCCGGACGCCATTGCTGCGGACGTCATCCCGCACCGCTACATCTTCCACGCCACCACCAATGGTGAGACCGCGACGCTCGACACGCTGGTCGGAAAGCTCCGCGATCGTGCGCACGTCACGATCGTGACCGAGAAGGCGTCGCTGATCGACCTCCTGAAGTACCTGCGCGACGATCGCGTCAACCACGTGATCGTCGGTGACGATCTCGAGCAGGGCGTGTTCGTCACGGCGCAGAAGCTGCTCACCGGGGACATCTTCGGGATCGAGAAGTACCTGCCCGAGGGTACGCCGGTGAACTACGCGCGCATCCGTGACTTCGAGGGTCGCGGTCGCGCGATCCAGACCGTGCAGGACTTTGCCGAGGCGTCGAAGATGCGCCGCCAGGTCCGCACCGCGATCGGCCAGGTCTGCGAAGAGCTGCTGATGAACGCGTTGTACGACGCGCCGGTCGACGAGGCCGGCGTCCCGGTGTTCGCCGAGGTCGATCCGCACGACCGCACGAAGACGCGGTCGCCGCGCCCGGTCTCGATCCGCTACGCCGCGACCGACACCGGCTTCGTGATCGCGGTGCGCGATCGCTTCGGCCGGCTCGCGAAGAACACGATCCTCGCGTACATCGAGAAGTGCATCACGTCGCCGAACCAGATCGATCGCAAGACCTACGGCGCCGGGCTCGGGCTGTATCTGGTCGCGAACGCGGCCGCGACCTACGTCGTCAACGTCGCGTACGGGATCGCGACGGAAGTTGTGTGTACGTTCGACCGTGGCGCGAAGTCACCACTGCGGCAGGTCGGGGTGTTCGTACACCCGGGTGGCGCCGAGATGCTGAAGCATGGGCCGACGCCGGAGACGGCGGCGGGCCAGCCAGAAGGTGAGCGCGACGGGGCGGCTGGTGGCTGAGCGACAGTTCGGCCCGTATCGCCTGGTGAGGCAGATCGCGGTCGGCGGCATGGCGGAGATCCATCTCGCGAAGACCAAGGGGATCGCCGGCTTCGAAAAATACGTCGCGCTCAAGATGATCCATCCGAACTTCGCGGAGGACGAGCAATTCATCCAGATGCTCGTCGACGAAGCGAAGATCGCCGTGCAGTTGACGCACGCGAACATCGCGCAGACGTTCGACCTCGGCCGCGTCGGCGACACGTACTACATCACGATGGAGTACGTCGATGGCTCGGACCTCTACAAGGTCCTGCGCCGCGCGTCGGAGATCGAGGTCGAGATGCCGCTCGACGTCTGCGCCTTCATCGCGAAGGACATGCTGACCGCGCTCGACCACGCGCACCGCAAGCGCGATCACACCGGCAAATCGCTGCAGATCGTGCATCGCGACGTGTCGCCGCAGAACGTGCTCGTGTCGTTCGCCGGCGAGGTCAAGCTGGTCGACTTCGGCATCGCGAAGGCGACGAGCAAGGCGAAGCAGACCGCGGCCGGCGTGATCAAGGGCAAGTACTACTACATGAGCCCCGAGCAGTCCTGGGGCGATCCGCTGGACCACCGCTCCGACATCTTCTCGGCCGGCATCGTGCTCTACGAGATGATGACCGGACAGATGCTGTATCTCGAGGAGGATCTGCATCGCCTGCTCGAGATGGTCCGAAAAGCGGACATCGCGTCGCCGACCACGCTTCGCAAGGGGATCCCGCCGCAGCTCGAGCGCATCGTGATGCACGCGCTGTCGAAGGTACCGGGCGAGCGGTACCAGAGCGCCGGCGACATGGCGACCGACCTCGAGCGCTTCCTCCACGCGTACTCGCCGGTGTTCACCGCGAGCAAGGTCGCGAACCTGATCCGCTCGATCGTCGGCGATCCGCAGGGCGTCGAACAGGAACCCGATATCGAGGTGCGCGACGGTCCGCTGTCGACGCACGAGCTCAACACCGAGGACCTCGCGCACTCGGTCGACGAGATCCGCGACGAGAACTCGATGATCTTCAACGTCGAGGAGCTCAAGGCCCAGCACCTGGCCAAGCAGGCCCCCAAGGCGCCGACGCGCGCGCCGACCGCGGCGACGCCACCGAAGCCGTCGCCGGTGGTCGCGAAGCGTCCGGCGCTCGCGAAGCCGCGCGACCCCGACGAGCAGACCCGCGAGGTGTCGTCGGCACCTGCGGGCGACGAGGGCGACAGCGGCCTCCTGACCGTCGCACCCGGCCTGCGCGGCAAGAAGCACCCGGCGCTGATGCCGGAGTGGGATGCGACCGAAACGCATCCGGGCGACGACGATCTCGAGAACATCGGCGAGCACACGATGATCACGGCGCCGAACTTCGCGGGCCTACAGGTCAGCGACGACGACGATCTGAACGCCGGCGGCGAGGCCACGATGATCACGGCGATGCCGCACGGGCCGGACCTCGATGAGGGGGACGACGATCCACCCGAGGACGACGGGCCGACGATGCAGCGCGACTTCTCGGCGAAGCCGGTCGGCAAGCCGCGCGCGCCCGCGACCGGTCGCAAGGGCCCACCGCCGGCCGCGCTCGCCGCCAAGATCCAGACACCTTCGGTGAGCGCGCTGCGCACGCCGAAGCCGTCGCGCCGGACGCCGCCGGGAGGCGTCCCCGCGCAGTCCGCGCTCCAGGCGATCGTGAATTCGCAGCCGAGCGACGCGATGCCGAGCCCTCCGATGATGGCGCCGCGACCGCCGCCATATCAGCCGCCGCCATCGCCGCAGCCGCAGCAGCAGTATCCGATCCCGGCGTTCGCGCAGGGCTACGCACAGACCAACACACCGGCGAACGGCCAGCCGTACGTCCAGCCCCAGCCGCAACCGCCGCAGCAGCCCTACATGTATCCGCCACCGCAGCCGATGCAGCCGCAGGCGTACTACCCGCCGCAGCAGTATCCGCAGATGCAGATGCCGATGGCGGCGCAGATGGTCCAACCACACGCGCTCTACGGGATGCAGCCGCGGCCGATGCCGGCGACGTTGACCGGGCAGCTTCGCCTGTCCGAGATCGACGAGCTGCCGCAGTCGTACAAGCTCGACGGCAAACGTCGATGGTTCATGTTGGTCGTCGGCGGCATCGTCGCGATCTCGCTCGCCGCGGGCGTCACGTTCTTCATCATCCGCGCGACCAAGGACAGCACGCCGATGGTGGCCTCGGTGAAGATCGAGTCGAGCCCGTCGGGCGCGGACGTGTACTACGACGACACCCGGCTCTCGGATCGAACGCCGATGGCGATCGAGAACGTCCCGACCGGAACGCGCCACGACATCAAGGTGACGCTCTCGCACTACAAGACCTACACCGACACCATCGACATACCCAAGAGTGGCGAGCAGGTGCCGGTGATGGCGCTCCTCAAGAAGTTGACCGGCAAGATCGTGATCAACAGCAAACCCGATGGGGCGGAGATCCTCATCAACGGGGAGCTGCGGGGTAGGACCCCGAAGACGATCGAGGACGTCGACATGGATTCAGCGAAGACGCTCGATGTACGTCTGAAGGATCACCAGCCGATCACGCGCACACTCGAGTGGCCCGCGAACGGTCAGATCGATCTCGACCTCAAGTTCGATAAATAGGATGATGAGGACGATGGTCCTTCGCCTGTCGTCGTTCGGAGTTGTCCTTGCCCTCGCGACGCTGTCCTGCGGAAAGCACCACGACGGCATCGCGGTCGATGCCGATGACGGTAGCGGTCATGTCGATGCGTGTGCCGCAGGCCTGCAGTGCTTCCAGGTCGACTGTGCGGTGAAGGGCCTGCCTCCAACCAGCGTGTCCGGCACCGTGTTCGCGCCGAACGGCACGCTGCCGCTCTACGGAGTGACGGTCTACGTGCCGCAGACCGATCCGGGGCCGTTCGTCGATGGGGCGCGCTGCGATCGCTGCGACGCGACCGAGCCCGGCTCGCCGCTCGTGCTCACGCAGACCGACGAGGCCGGGCACTTCGTGCTCAAGAACGTGCCGGCGACCGGCGACATCCCGCTGATCGTGACGAGCGGCAAGTGGCGTCGCGAGATCAAGATCCCGAACGTCGCGGCGTGTCAGGACCTGCCGCTCGCGGCGACCGAGACGACGTTCCCGAAGAGCCGCACCGACATGACGCCGAACACGATCCGCGTCGACATGCCGGAGATCGCGATCACGACCGGCGGCTCCGACTCGCTCGAGTGCCTCGTCCACAAGCTCGGGATCTCCGACACCGAGTTCACGACCGACACGCAGGGCGGCAAGGTCCACCTCTACAACGGCAACGGTGCAAGCTCGTTCGCCACCGGCTATCCCGGCGGCAGCGGCGCGTTCTCGAACGCGACGGCCTTGTGGGGCACGACCGACAAGGACGTCGCGCTCGCGAAGCTGAAGACCTACGACATCGTGCTCCTGTCGTGCGAGGGCTCGCAGAACCCGGGCACGAAGTCGCAGCAGGCGATGGATGCGATCCATGACTACGCCGACCTCGGCGGGCGCGTGTTCATGTCGCACTGGCACAACATCTGGATCGGCGGCGAGCAGAACAAGCCGACGCACGGCGAGGTCGACTGGGAGTCGGTCGCGACGTTCGACTACGCGGCGGCCCAGAACGAGGGCACGCAGCTGACGGTCGTCGACGAGACCGTCCCGAAGGGCGTGTCGTTCGCGACCTGGCTGATGAACGTCGGCGCGTCGACCACGCGCGACCAGGTGCAGGTCAACGAGCCGCGCTACACGTGCGCGGCGAACGACACCACGAAGAGCGATCGCCGCGTCTACGTCGATCCGACGCTGTCGACGCCGGCTGGCAAGGTCTCGGTCCAGGATCTCGAGTTCACGACGCCGGTCAACATGCCGCCCGAGAATCGCTGCGGCAAGGTCGTGTTCTCCGACATGCACGTGGCGTCGGGCTCGACGTCGAGCGCGGGCGTGCCGTTCCCCGGCGGCTGCGCGACGACCGACCTGTCACCGCAAGAGAAGGCGCTCGCCTTCATCTTCTTCGACATCGCGAGCTGCGTCGGCCCGATCAGCAAGACGCGTTAGGCAGCAACGAACGATGGCCGACGAGCTGCGGAACCGATGAGACCGGGCCCAAACACCTCGCGCGGTTGCTGTCCCGGGCCGACGCCGACGAGCTCGCGGTTCGCGTCACCGCTGCGCCGAGCGTCGCGCCGTCCGGACACGCGACTCCCGCACCGAAACAGAAGCGCGGGTGGTGGCCGTTCTGATCGAAAACGCGGCGTGATACGGTCCGAAGACCATGGTAGCCACCGCGAGACAACAGGGACTCGGCGAGATCACCACGCTGCTCGGACGCGGCGCGAGCTTCGAAGGCAAGCTGACGTTCGAGGGCACTGTCCGGATCGATGGTCGCTTCAAGGGCGAGGTGTTCTCCGACGACGTGCTCGTCATCGGTGAGGGCGCGCTGGTCGAGGCCGAGATCGATATCGGCGAGGTCATCATCCAGGGCACGGTCGTCGGCAACATCAAGGCGAAGCGCTCGATCGAGATCCACGCGCCCGGCCGCGTGAAGGGCGACCTCCACACGCCGAGCCTCCAGGTCGACAAGGGCGTCGTGTTCGAGGGTCGGTCGTTCATGGAAGCGGCACTCGGTGGTGGCGGTGGCAAGCCGGCGGTCGCGGCCCCGTCGAAGCCGAGCGTGCCGATGCCCGTCAAGGGATAGGGTCGAGATGAAGTCAGCTGTCGTGGTCGTGGTCGCGGTGCTCGGCATCGCGGCAGGTCGAGTGGCGCATGCGGACGATCCGATCGGAGTCGATAACGAAGACCCGATGGCCGAGCCGGTGAAGCCGAAGGCGCCGCCCGTGGTCAAGCCGGTGGCGCCGGCACCGGCACCGGCACCGACGCCGACACCGACCCCTTCCCCCGCGAGTCAGCCGGCCGGACCGCCACCGCCGCCGCGCGCACCGACGCCGCCGTTGCCACCGACGTCGCCGCTCGCCTCGCCCGGCATGGTGACGATGGACCGGTTCGACGGCCAGTCGAAGCTCGGGGCCGAGTTCGCGTATCCGCTCCTGCACGGCATGGGCAAGTCGTCGATCTACCGGCTCGAGCTCCACGGCGAGTATGTGACGCTCGACGGGCTCGGCATCTACGCGCAGATCCCGTTCGCGATCCTGCATGTCGACGGCAGCCCGAACGTCGATCCGGTGACGGCGGCCGGCCTCGGCAACCTCGAGGTCGGAGCGCTCTACGCGATCCGCGACACCGGCATCAAGGACCTCGGCCTCGTCGCGCACATCGGCGTGATGGCGCCGACCGCGAACAAGCGTGCCGATCCTGTGACCGCGACCGGTCCCGAAGGGGACACCGCGAACCGGCTCGGCGCGGCGACGCGATGGACCGATCTGGTCGCCGCCGTGCCGCGGGGGTTCGTGCTGCGCGCGGCGCTCTCGGGGCTGTATCGCAGTGGCCACCTGTTCGGCCGCGTCGATCTCGGCGTCGATGTCGAGGTCGACGAGGACAACGGCATGGCCTTCGGCAAGGGCACCGCGGATCCGTTCATCCGGTTCAACTTCGGCGGCGGCTACGACGGTGGCAGCTGGTCCATCGCGGCCGAGTCCGTCAACCTGATCTCGACGAACACCACGGCGGGCATCCCGAACGCGTTCAACACGCTCGCGATCAGCGGGCGGTTGAAGCACGGCGCCACCGACCCGTACGTCGCGCTCACGTTTCCGCTCGACGAGGAGACCGGCAACACGATCGACGCGGCGTTCACGCTCGGCGTCGACGTCCGGATGTGATCAGGCGACGAGCGCTTCGAGCAACGCGCTCAGCTTGACCGGCTTGACGAGGTGTACGGCGAACCCGACCGATGCGGCCCTCGCGCGATCGTCGGGCTGACCGTAGCCGGTGACCGCGACCAGCCGGCAGGGTGCGTGGTTCGCGACGAGGCGCGTCGCGAGCTCGTAGCCATCCATCACCGGCAAGCCGATGTCGAGCACCGCGACGTCGGGCGCGAACTGGGGGAACCGCTCGAGCGCGGCGAGCGCGTCGTGCGCGACCTCGACCTCGTGTCCCTGGTCGCGGAGGAGCTGGGCGAGCAGGTCCGCGGCGTCGACGTTGTCGTCGACCAGCAGCACGCGCTTGGGGCGCGACTCGATCGGCACGACGATCGCCGGAGCCGGCTGCATCGGTAGCTCGGCGACCGGCAGCTCGATGACGAACTCGCTGCCTCGGCCGGGACCTGCGCTCGCCGCAGTGACCGTGCCGCCGTGGAGCTCGACCAGGTTGCGGACCAGCGCGAGCCCGATGCCGAGCCCGCCCTGCGCGCGATCCTGGCTGCGCGCACCCTGCACGAACAGCTCGAAGATCCGCGGCAGCATGTCGGCCGCGATGCCGATACCGGTGTCGGTCACGCGGATCGTGATCGCGGTGCGGGTCTGGACCAGCGAGAGCGTGACGTCGCCGCCGGGCTCGGTGTAGCGCGCGGCGTTCGTCAGGAGGTTCGCGACCACCTGCGCGAGCCGCACGCGATCCCCGAACCAGACCACGGGCGTCGCCGGCTGCTCGACGCGAAGCCGGTGCGCGCGCTGCTCGAGCAGGTGGGTGGCGTGCTCGATGCCGCGCGCGATCGCGTCGCGGACGTCGAACACCTCGCGCTTGAGCTCGACCTTGCCGCGCGTCATCTTCGCCGTGTCGAGCAGGTCATCGACCAGCCGGATCACGTGGGAGACCTGGTTCTCGATCACCCGGTGCGCGTGCGCGACGTGGCTCGGATCGCCGAGCTTGATCAGCTCGATCGCGGTGACGATCGGGGCGAGTGGGTTGCGCAGCTCGTGGCCGAGCATCGCGAGGAACTCGTCCTTCGTGCGGTTCGCGCGCGCGAGCTCCTCGATCTGATCGCTGCGATCGCTGACGATCTCGAGGTAGGCGACCAGCTGATGGAGGAACTCGCGGTAGTCGGCGTCGAACGCGAGCCGCGAGCTCAGGCCGAAGGCGATGTGCCCGCGGGCGCTCGAGATGCGGATGATCTGGGTGACCGGCTCCGGCCACGGCCCGCATGCGACGGGCGCGATCGTCGTGACCACGCCGGGCTCGAGCGTGACGACGAGCTCGCCGAGGCGCAGCCGGTCTTCGGCCGTGAGGTGCTCGGTCGCCTTGATCTCGCCGGCGCGCGACCTGCCGATCGCGAACGGCAGGTCCTCGCGAAACTCGCCGAACATCGCGTACGCCGCGAGCGCGATCTCCTTCGCCGTGGTCGCGACCGATGCGTGCTCGGCGAGCACGCGCAGCAGCTTCTGCCGGCGATTGGCCAGCACGCGCATCGTCGTCTCGGTGCAGACCACCAACACGCCACCGATGTCGCCGTCGTCGTCGAACGCCGGCGAGTAGCCGTAGGTCCAGTAGACCTCCTCGAGCCTGCCGTTGCGCAGGATCGGGACGAGGCTGTCCTCGTGCCACGTCGGGGTGCCGTCGGTCATCACGCCGAGGATCTGCGGCCCGATGATCTGCCAGATCTCGCCCCAGCACTCGTGCCCGAGCTGCCCCATCGCCGCCGGGTGCTTGCCCCGCCCGAAACTCGGGACGTAGGCGTCATTATAGAGCTGCACCAGCTTCGGGCCCCACCACAGGAACATCGGGTGGCGCGAGCTCACCAACGTGGCGACCAGCGAGCGCAGCGCCGTCGACCACGTCTCGATCGGTCCGATCGGCGTCGCGGCCCAATCGAGGTCCCGGATCAGAGCTCCGGTCTCGCCTCCACCGCTGGGTCCGCGCACGTCGCCAGTCTAGACGCGATCCGGTCAGTTCGCAGCAGGTGCGGTCGCGACCGTGGGTGCGGGTGTGGGGGCCGGGGCCGGGGCCGTGGCCGTGGCGACGGGCGGCGCGGCGTTCCAGTCGGGGGGCGCGGTGTACACGATGCACGTCGCGGTGATGCCGTGGATGTTGGTGGCGTAGCGACCGCCGCCGTCGCTGTGGTTCGTGCTGGTGCCGAGGACGAGGCCGTCGCAGCCGTGGGCGGCGGCGTTGTTGCGCAGCTTCGTGATGAACTCGGGCGTGCCGTCGAACGACGCGCCGCTCTCGGCCTCGGCCTCGAAGTACGCGACATCGATATGCGGGCGCGCCGGCGGACCGGCCGAGAACAGCTCGACGGACTCGATGGGGCGGGGTGCCATCGGGTGCGGTGCGCGGTTGATGACGGTGGTCTGGATCGCGGTGCCACATCCTGCCGCGAGCGCGAGACCGACGATGAAGGAAAGCTTGATCGACATGATCGGCTACGGAGCAAACGCGAGGCCAGGCCGCGATCGCGTCGGATCGAGGATGTCGCGAGATCGTGGTGTGACCGGCCGGCGTCAGTGTGGTGGCGAAGCGAGTTCGTCGTCACGCCATCGCGACGGCGGCGAGGATCTGGTCGAGCCGAAACGGCTTTGCCAGGCAGCGCACGCCGGGCGTGTTGAGAAATGTGATGAGCTCGGGCGCGAAGGCGCCACCGGTCACGAAGATGATGCGGCGCTCGAGTCCGGGGAACTTCGCCGCGACCGCACGATGGACCTCCATGCCGTTCATGATCGGCATCATCACGTCGCACAGGATGATGTCGAACGCCTCGGCGGCGAGCCGCGCGAGGGCGGCGGGGCCACCGTCGACGGCTTCGACGTCGTGGTAGGTCGCGAGCAGCACGGTGAGGGTCTCGCGCACGAACGGTTCGTCATCGACGACCAGGATGCGTCGGCGACTCGTGGTCGCCGCGGCCGGCGGCGTGAGCGTGCGCGGGATCGCGATCGTTCGCGTGAACGTCGGTAGCGAGACGACGACGGTGGTGCCGCGGGGGGACGACTCGAGCGCGATCGTCCCGCGCAGCGCCTCGACGATGTTCTTGCAGACCGAGAGGCCGAGCCCCATGCCGTCGCCGATCTCCTTGGTCGTGAAGAACGGGTCGAACACGCGATCGATCACGCTCGGCGCGATGCCGTGCCCGGTGTCGGCGATCGTCACGCGCACGTGCTCGCCGACCTGATCGATCGTCACGGTCACGACGTCGGTCGCCGGCGTGCGCAGCGCATGCACCGCGTTGAGCAACAGGTTGACGAACACCTGCTCGAGCCGCGACGCGTTGCCGACGACGGGCGCGACGTCGGCGAGCTCGCGTACGAGCCGGGCGCGATGGCGCAGCTCGTTCTCGACCATGCGGAGCGACTGCTCGACGACGGCGACCAGATCGACCGCGCCGGGCGGCGTGTCGTCGAGCCGCGCGAACGTGCGCAGGTCGGCGGTGACCGCGGCGATCCGCTCGAGGCCGTGGGTGGCTTCGTGGAGGTGGCCGCGGAGCTCGCCGAGCACGGTCTCGTCGAGCCCGAGCTTGGCGAGCCGCCGCCCGACGAGCTCGATGCCGAGCTGCGCGTACGCGAGCGGATTGTTGATCTCGTGCGCGACGCCGGCGGCGAGCTTGCCGAGCGCGGCGAACCGATCGGCGGCGACGAGCTTCTCGTGGAGCGCCTTGCGCTCGGTGACGTCGCGCGCGAACGCGATCACGGCGCGCCTGCCCTCCCACTCGCACAGCATCGACTTGATCTCGACCGTGCGCTTCGGGTCGGCGAGCACCCCGTACTCGCTCGACGGCATGTCCTTGCCGCTGCGGAACATCTCGCCGATCCGCTGCATCGTGGCCTGCGCGTCGGCCGGTGGCAGGTAGGCGAGGACCGACGTGCCGAGCACGGTCGCCGGTGGCGCGCCGAGCAGGCGCGTGCCGCTCGGGTTGATGAACACGATCTTGCCATCGACCAGGATGACGACACCGTCGGGCGCGTTCTCGACGAGGAACCGGAAGCGCTCCTCGGACTCGCGGAGCGCGACGACGGTGTGGCGCTCGGCGGACACGTCGCGCAGGTAGCCGAACGCGAACAGCCCTTCGGGCGTGGCGAACCGCGCGCTGCCGAGCTCGAACGGCACGCGTACGCCGTCGGGGCGCACCACGGTGACGTCGAACGCGAGCGGGCCGCCGGCGGGGTTCGCGTTGAGCTCGCGGATCCGCGCGACGTCTTCGGGGGCGAGCGCCAACCACGGCGGCTGACCGACGATCTCGTCGACGCTGCGCCCGACCAGCGTGGCGGCGAACGCGCTGACGTAGATCACGCGCGGCGGCGTGGCATCGAGCCGCGCGAGGAAGACGCCGAGGCGCGCCTGATCGGACGCGGTCTCGACCGCGCTCCAGAACACCTCGAGATCGACGATGGGAAACGTCATGCGTTCACCAGTGACGGGATCATGACAACCGCGCTCACGATCGTGACGACTCGGCAGCTCAACGCCCGCAGCATATCAAACTGCAACCCGCCATCACCGTTCGTGTCTTCACGACCGACCCCACCGCCCGGCTCCGCCTCGCCCAGAGGAACGCCATGGCCCCCCGAAGTTTCCTGCTCGTCGCGCTCGTCACCACGGCTGCCACAGCCACCGCCGATCCGAAATTCACGCACGACAGCCACGTCTCGATCGACGTCAAGCTGACCGAACACAGCGCGCCACCGCAGAAGCACGACGAGCGCGCCGCACCGACGCTGCCGCCCGACGACGCGTTCGCGCTCGAGATCAAGCTCGGTGACATTCACGAGGAGCAGGCTGGCGTGTTGCTCGAGCTGATCAGGAACACACCGGCGAGCGAGCCGATGGAGAAGGCCGACTACATGTTCCGGCTCGGCGAGCTCTACGCGAAGGTCCAGCGGATCAATCGGCTCGCCGCGACCAAGGCGGAGATCGAGCTCGCGCATGCACCGGCCGGCAAGCGCGCGGGCCTCGACAAGGAGCGCGCCGCCCACACGGCCAAGGCCAAGGCCGCGTTCGACGCCGGGGTGTCCTGGCTCGGCCAGCTGGTCGGCACCGACGACTACCGCGCGTATCCCCACCGCGACGTCGCGCTGTTCTATCTCGGCTACACGCTGGCGAACGCCGGCCGCGGCGTGGACGCGCGCTCGGTCTACGACAAGCTGTTGAAGGAGCACCCGGGCTCGAAGTACGCGCCCGACGCGCACCTCGCGTTCGCCGAGTTCTTCTTCGACAGCAACCGGCTCGCCGACGCCGAGGCGCGTTACAAGAAGGTCCTCGAGTTCCCCAGGTCGAGCCTCTACTTCTACGCGATGTACAAGGTCGGCTGGGTCGCGTTCAACCTGAACAAGCCCACCGAGGCGCTCGAGACGTTCGACGCCGTGGCGCGCGGCACCGCGAACGATCCGACCAAGGCGGATCTGCACCGCAACGCGCGCAAGGACTTCGTGCGCGCGTACGCCGAGATCGGGCGGGCCGACAAGGCGCTCCTCGCATTCAAGCGTGTCGAGAGCACGAAGGCGTTCGACATGCTCGAGGCGCTCGGCGACCTCTACTTCGACCAGGGCAAGGCCGACAAGGCGATCTTCGTCTACCGCGAGCTGCTCGTGGAGCAGGCGGCGAGCACGCGGGTCTGCGCGTGGGAGGGCAACGTCGCGCGCGCGATGCTCGCGATCGGCGCGCCGGCCGAGCGCGTGCGCGAGATCGAGCAGCTCGCGAAGCTCTACACGCACCTGAAGAAGCCGGACGACGACTGCAGGGACACCACCGCCGAGCTCACCGGCCAGATGGCGCGCGCGTTCCACCAGGAGGCGACCAAGACCAGGCAGCGCGAGACCTACGCGCTCGCCGATCGGCTGTACCGCGCGTACCTCACCGCGTTCCCGACCGCGCCCGACGCGGCCGACACGCGCTACTTCCGCGCCGAGCTGCTGTGGGCGCGCGCGGAGCTCGAGGCGGAGCGGGGCGCCGGAGGGCGCAACAATGCCCTGGCGACCGAGCAGTGGAAGGACGCGGCCGTCGCGTTCACCGAGGCGCTCGATGCCGGCGGGCTCGACGCCAGGCGCGTCCCGATCGCCGCCGATGCCGCGATGCTCGCGCGCCTGAAGGCGCTCGCGATCGATCCGACGCGCCACGAGCCGCCCGCCACCGACGCGGCGTACGCGACGGTGCCGCAGCCGCGCCCGCTGCCGGAGCAGGAGCAGGCGCTGCTCGCCGCGTTCGACGGCTACCTGGCGCACGTGAAGGTGAGCGAAACCTCCGAGCGCGTCGATGTCCTGTTCCAGAAGGCGGCACTCCTGCGCCGGTTCGCTCACCACGCCGAGTCGATCGCGATCTTCGTCGAGATCGTCGCCAAGTACCCGAAGCACGAGGCCGCCGAGACCGCGGCGGAGCTCGCGCTCGACGGCTACAACCGGATCCACGCCTACGACAAGATGTTCGCGCTCGCCGATCGGCTCGCGAACGACAAGGCGTTCCTCGCCGACAAGCCCGAGCTCGGCAAGACGATCGCGACGTTGCGCCGCCAGTCGCTGCGCAAGGGGGCCGAGGAGCTCGAGACCACCGGCAAGGCGAAGCGCGACTTCGCGATGCTGGTCGTGTGCGGCAGCAAGTACGTCGAGATCTACAACCTCGATCCGCTCGCCGCCGATGCCGAGGAGCTGCTCTACAACGCCGGCTACTGCTACGAGGAGGGCCGCTCGATGGGTGCCGCCGCGCTGATGTACCAGCAGCTGCAGCGCATCTTTCCCAGGGGCAAGCTGACCGCGCGATCGCTCGCGCGCCTCGGCAACGTCTACGCGCAGACCGCGTTCTATCGCGAGGCGTCCGAGAAGTTCGAGGAGTACGCGACGAAGTACGCCGGCGAGGACGACGCCTACAACCTGTTGTCCGACGCGGTGATCTACCGAAAGGGCGTCGGCGACGACGCGCGCGCGATCGACGACACCAACACGTACGTCCGGCTGTTCGCCGCCAAGAAGCCGGCCGACGCGGCCGCCGCGTTCTGGTCGATCGGCGCGATCTACGAGAAGCAGGGCGCGCCCGACAAGATCGCGCGCCACTACCGGGCGTACGTCGACCGGTTCGGCACGATCGGCGGCGCCGAGCGCCAGGCGATCGCGTGGACCAAGATCGGCCTCGCGCTGTGGGAGCACGCGTGCCCGGTCGCGCAGGTCGACGGCTCGTGCGTGAAGGTCGAGCGCGAGATCTCGCTGACCCGCAAGCTGCGCGCGGCGACCACGACCGCCACGACGATCCCCAAGCAGTGCGGCGACGACTCCAAGGTCCGCATCACGGTGATCCCACGCGACGCGCGCGAGGCGGGCCAGGCGATGGCGGCGCTCGACAGGGCGATCGCGCTGTTCGATGCCGGACCGGCCGGAGACGGCGTCACCTACTTCAGCGCCCTGGCGCGGGTCACGCGGATCGATCGCGACTTCGAGCGCTACCTGGCGATGCCGATCCCGGCGAGCCTCAACTTCGACAAGCGCCAGCCGGCGATCGCCAAGGCGTCGCAGGTCCGGTTCGAGAAGTGGTTCGCCGGCAAGAGCGCGCTGCTGCTCGAACTCCACAAGCGCTACGAGAACATCATCCCGCGCAAGGACGGCGCGAGCGCGATCACCGCGGCGGCCCGGCTCGGCCAGCTCAGCCAGGGCTTCTCGGCTCAGCTGTTCCGCGCCGAGATCCCGGCCGATCTCCGGAGCGGGCCCTACGCGGAGGACGCGGTCACCGCATACTGCGACACCTTGACCACCCTGGCCGAGCCGCTGGAGGCGGACGCGCTCCGGTCGTACCAGGGCTGCCTGGCGACCTCGACCAAGCTCGGCTGGTTCAGCAATTACTCGCGTCTATGCGAGCGCGAGCTCGGCCAGCTCCAGCCGGAGTCGTGGCCGACCATGGCGGAGGTCCGCCAGCCGCCGAACCAGGTGTCGGCGATCAGTGATCTGGAGGCCGCCAAGCTCAGCCCGGACTGAGATCATTTGTCGCAGGACCGACGACGAAACACGGAGCATCCGATGGGTTGACACGCAAAACCCTGCCGTCTATAAGGCAGCGGCCGAGCACCTAGGATTTCGCTAGGTTGCAGAGCAAAGCGAGCACCCCACATGGTTCAGATCGACAAGGCTTCCCCGGTCGTCGCCGCAGGACACGCGCTCATCGACATCGATCTGACGGTCCTTGTCCAGTTCGCGCTCTTCCTGATCTTGTTCATCGTCGCGAACAAGTTCCTGTTCCAGCCTTATTTGAAGCTGCGCGCGCTGCGTAAGTCGGAGACCGAGGGCGCTCGCGCCTCCGCCGACAAGATGACGGCCGAGGCCGATGCCCGGCTCGCCGACTACGAGAAGCAGCTCGCGGTCGCGCGCGCGAAGGCCAACGAAGAGGCCCGCAAGGTCCGCACCGAGGCCGCGCAGCACGAGCGCGAGACCACCGATCAGGCGCGCGCCGCCGCGATGAAGGCGATCAATGAGGCGCAGGCCAAGGTCCGCACCGAGACCGAAGCCGCGCGCGTCCAGCTGATGCCGCAGGCCGATGCGATCGCCAAGGCGATCGCGTCCAAGCTGCTCGGACGGGAGGTCGCATGACCAGGAAGCAGAAATCGCAGAAGTTGAAGCTCGCGGTCCTCGCGGTGCTCGCGCTGCTCGGCGGCAACGTCGCGTTCGCGCAGACGCCGCCCACGCCCGACGAGCAGCCGACCCCGGTCGAGGTCGCCCCGCCGAAGCCCGGCCAGCTCGACACCGGCGCGCCGAACGTCAAGGAAGGCGCCCACGCGGGCGCCGAAGAGGCGCCGGCCAAGGTCGACGACAGCAAGTACATCAACTGGTTCGATTTCGGCTACGGCAAGAAGGACTACTACGGTGGTCCGCTCGGCGACGGCCAGATGACGTTCACCGACGTGCACGGCGCGGCGAAGGTGGAGAAGGAGGAGGAGGAGAAGATGTCTCCGCCCTTCATCTTCATGCTCATCAACTTCGGCCTCTTGCTGTTCATCCTGGGCAAGTACGGCGCGCCCGCCGCGCGGAAGCTCGCCGAGGAGCGCCACGATCTGATCAAGAACGCGCTCGCCGAGGCCGCCGACCTCCGCAGCAAGGCGGAGCAGAAGCTCAAGGAATACGAGCAGAAGCTCGGCCAGGCCGATGCCGAGATCAAGACGCTCGTCGACGGCCTCCGCGCGGACGCCGAGAACGACAAGAAGCGCATCCTGGCGGCCGCCGAGGCCCAGGCCGCGCAGTTGAAGCGCGACGCCGAGCTCCGGATCGCCGCCGAGATCGAGTCCGCGCGCACCCAGCTGACCCGCGAGGTCACGTTCGCCGCGACCGCCGCGACCGAGAAGCTGCTGCGCGACAAGGCGACCGCCGACGATCAGACCAAGCTGGTCGGCGCGTTCATCACCGGCGTCCAGGGCGCCACGCAGCCGAGGCAGTCATGAACCACGGCAGCCTCGCACGGCGCTACGCCAAGGCCGTCGTCTCGCTCGGGACCGACGAGAAGAACCTCGACAAGGTCGCCGACGATCTCCGCACGATGGCCGCCGCGATGAAGGGCTCCGCCGAGCTCGTCACCGTGCTGACCAACCCGGCGATCCGCCGCGGCGATCGCAAGAAGGTGCTCGATGCGCTGCTCCAGCGGATCGGCGCGCAGCTCTCGAGCAAGAACCTGATCTACCTGATGCTCGACGGCGAGCGGATGAACGTGCTCGTCGAGGTCGCCCGCGAGGTCGACGCGATGATCGCGGCCCGCTCGGGTCGCGTCGCCGCCGAGATCACGAGCGCCAAGCCGCTCGACCCGAGCCAGCTCTCGCAGATCACGGCCGCGCTCGAGAAGCTCTCGGGCAAGAAGGTCGACGTCACCAAGAAGCAGGATCCGGAGCTGCTCGGTGGGGTGGTCGCCAAGGTCGGCGATGTGGTCTACGACGGAAGTCTTCGCACCCAGCTTCGTAATCTTCGGGACGAGCTGAGCAAGTAACAGGTCCGAGCAGTTCGGACCGACAAAGGATTGTCATGGATATTCGCGCCGCTGAGATCTCGGACATCATCCGCAAGCAGATCGAGAACTACGACAAGAAGGTCTCGGTCACCGAGACCGGCACCGTGCTGACGGCCGGCGACGGCATCGCGCGCGTGTACGGCCTGTCGGGCGCCCTCGCGGGGGAGCTTTTGGAGTTCGAGGGAGCCGGCGGCGAAAAGGTTCAGGGCATGGTGCTCAACCTCGAGGAGGACAACGTCGGCGTTGCCATCCTCGGCAAGTACGAGGTCATCCGCGAGGGCGACATCGTTCGCCGCACCAGCAAGATCGTGGAGGTCCCGGTCGGCGAGGAGCTCCTCGGCCGCGTCGTCAACGCGATCGGCGTCCCGGTCGACGGCGGCAAGCCGATCGTCGGCGCGACCAAGCGCCAGGTCGAGATCAAGGCGCCGGGCATCATCCAGCGCAAGTCGGTCCACGAGCCGATGCAGACCGGCATGAAGGCCGTCGACTCGATGATCCCGATCGGCCGCGGCCAGCGCGAGCTCATCATCGGCGATCGCGGCACCGGCAAGACGGCGATCGCGATCGACACGATCATCAATCAGAAGGGGCAGAACATGTTCTGCTTCTACGTCGCGATCGGCCAGAAGCAGTCGACGGTGGCCACCGTCGTCGACCGCCTCACGAAGGCCGGCGCGATGGAGTACACGACGGTCGTCATCGCCGGCGCGTCGGAGCCCGCCCCGCTGCAGTTCATCGCGCCATACACCGGCGTCACGATGGCGGAGTACTTCCGCGACTCCGGCCGCCACGCGCTGATCGTCTATGACGATCTCTCGAAGCAGGCCGTCGCGTATCGCCAGCTGTCGCTGCTGCTCCGCCGCCCGCCGGGCCGCGAGGCGTACCCCGGCGACGTGTTCTACATCCACAGCCGCCTCCTCGAGCGCGCCGCGAAGATGTCGGACAAGCTCGGCGCTGGCTCGCTGACGGCGCTGCCGATCATCGAGACCCAGGCCGGCGATGTCTCGGCATACATCCCGACCAACGTCATCTCGATCACCGACGGCCAGATCTTCCTCGAGGCCGACCTGTTCTACTCGGGCGTCCGGCCCGCGGTGAACGTCGGCATCTCGGTGTCGCGCGTCGGTGGCGCGGCGCAGAGCCCGGCGATGAAGAAGATCGGCCAGACGCTCCGCCTCGAGCTCGCGTCGTATCGCGAGAAGGCGGCGTTCGCGCAGTTCGGCTCCGACCTCGACAAGGCGACGCTCGCGCAGCTCAACCGCGGCGAGCGCATGGTCGAGCTGCTCAAGCAGGGCCAGTTCGAGCCGATGCCGATCGAGGAGCAGGTCGTCGTGATCTACGCCGGCACCAACGGCTTCGTCGACGACTACCCGGTGGCCGTGCTCGGCCGCTACGAGAAGGAAGTCCTCTCGTTCATGAAGTCCCGCAAGGCCGACGTCATGAAGCAGCTCGCGGCGGGCGGCAAGCTCGTCGGCGATCTCGACAAGGGCCTGCGCGACGCGCTCACCGAGTTCGCCAAGCAGTTCTCGGTGGACGAGAAGAAGAAGTAAGCGCCATGCCGTCGCTCAAGGCCATCCGCACCCGCATCACGTCGGTCAAGAACACGCGCAAGATCACGCGCGCGATGAAGCTTGTCTCGACGGCGAAGCTGCGGCGTGCGCAGGAGGCGGTGATCGCGGCGCGGCCGTACACGAACGCGATCACCCGCGTGGTGACCGAGCTCGCGACCGTCGCGGGTGCCGACTCGCACAAGCTGTTCGAGACCCGGCCGCTGCAGAAGGCGTCGATCGTCGTCATGACGAGCGACCGCGGCCAGGCCGGCGCGTTCAACGCGAACGTGACCAAGGCGGTCGAGCGCTACGCGGCGAACGAGCTGTCGGGCGCGACCGAGGTCTCGCTCCGCATCATCGGCAAGAAGGGCAACTCGTACTTCGCCCGCCGCCGCACCAAGATCACGAGCTTCGATCCGGCTCCGACCGGCGCGACGGCGCTCGAGTCGGCGCGCGAGACCGCGAACCGCATCATCGACGACTTCACGACCGGCAAGGTCGATCGCGTGTACGTCGTCTACAACGAGTTCAAGAGCGCGATCAGCCAGGTCACCAAGGTCATGCAGATCCTGCCGGTCGCGGTCGAGCTGCCGCCGGTGGATCCGCACGCGCCGGCGACCGCCGCGGCGACGACCCAGATCGACTACACGTACGAGCCGGGCAAGCAGGAGCTGCTCAACCGCCTCGTGCCGCTCTACGTCCAGGTGCTGCTGTACCGGGCCTCGCTCGAGTCGGTCGCCGCGTTCTTCGCGGCGCAGATGACGGCGATGGAGAACGCGACCAAGAACGCCGGCGAAATGATTTCCGCGCTGACGCTGCAATACAACCGTGCACGTCAGGCATCGATCACCAAGGAGCTGCTCGAGATCATCGGCGGCGCCGAGGCTTTGAAGGGGTAACGAACATGGCAACCGATCTCTCTCCAAACTCGTTAGGCCGCGTGGTCCAGGTCATCGGCCCCGTGGTCGACGTGGCGTTCGACTCCGCCGAGCTCCCCGAGATCTACACGGCGCTCATCCTCACCAACCCCTCGATCGACAAGCGCGCCGACAACCTCACGGTCGAAGTCGCGCAGCACCTCGGCGAGCACATGGTTCGCTGCGTCGCGATGGACACGACCGACGGCCTCGTCCGCGGTCAGTCCGTGCGCAACACCGGCGCGCCGATCTCGGTGCCGGTCGGCAAGGAAGTG
The DNA here is from genome assembly GCA_038321315.1 of Haliangiales bacterium. Taxonomy (GTDB): domain Bacteria; phylum Myxococcota_A; class Polyangia; order Haliangiales; family Haliangiaceae; genus JABFXX01. The sequence continues at coordinate 32,688 of JBBQEX010000007.1, forward strand.
CTCGGCCGGATCATGAACGTCATCGGCGAGCCGATCGACGAGGCGGGGCCGCTCGAGAACAAGAAGCGCTCGCCGATCCACCGGCAGGCCCCGAAGTTCACCGATCAGGCCGTAAACGTCGAGATGTTCGAGACCGGCATCAAGGTCATCGACCTGCTGGCACCGTATCGCCGCGGCGGCAAGATCGGCCTGTTCGGTGGCGCCGGCGTCGGCAAGACCGTGCTCATCCAGGAGCTGATCAACAACGTCGCGAAGAAGTCCGGGTCGTACTCGGTGTTCGCCGGCGTCGGCGAGCGCACCCGCGAGGGCAACGATCTGTTCCACGAGCTCGCCGAGGCGAAGCTGTTCGACGGTAGCTCGGTGCTCTCGAAGACCGCCCTCGTGTTCGGCCAGATGAACGAGCCGCCGGGCGCTCGCCAGCGCGTCGCGCTCGCCGCGCTCACGGTCGCCGAGTACTTCCGCGACGAGGAGAAGCAGGACCTCCTGCTGTTCGTCGACAACATCTTCCGGTTCACCCAGGCGGGTTCCGAGGTGTCGGCACTCCTCGGCCGCATCCCGAGCGCCGTCGGTTATCAGCCGACGCTGTCGACCGAGATGGGCGGTCTCCAGGAGCGCATCACCTCGACCAAGGACGGCTCGATCACCTCGGTGCAGGCCATCTACGTGCCCGCCGACGACTTGACCGATCCGGCGCCGGCGACCGCGTTTGCCCACCTCGATGCGACCACGGTGCTCAACCGCGCGATCACCGAGAAGGGCATCTACCCGGCCGTCGATCCGCTCGACTCGACCTCGACGATCCTCTCGGCGGCGATCGTCGGCGAGAACCACTACGCGGTCGCCCGTGAAGTGCAGCGCATCCTGCAGCGCTACAAGGATCTGCAGGACATCATCGCCATCCTCGGCATGGACGAGCTCTCGGAAGACGACAAGCTCACGGTCTCGCGCGCGCGCAAGATCGAGAAGTTCATGGGCCAGCCGTTCCACGTCGCCGAGACGTTCACCGGCATCAAGGGCATCTTCTGCAGCAAGGACGACACCGTCGCCTCGTTCTCGGAGATCTTGTCGGGCAAGTGCGATGACCTGCCGGAGCAGGCCTTCCAGATGACCGGCACGATCAGCGACGTCCGCGCCAAGGCCGCCGAGATGGCGAAGAAGGCGTAGTCGTGGCCCTCCCGACGTTCCTTGCGCTCAACCTGGTGACGCCCCGCGGCGTCGTCGCGTTGACCGAAACGGACAGCGTGCAGGCGCCCGGCGAGCTCGGCGCGTTCGAGCTCCTCCCGGGCCACGTGCCGCTGCTCACCGCGCTCAAGGCGGGCGTGCTGACGATCGGCAAGAAGCAGAAGTTCGCGGTCTCGAGCGGTTACCTGCGCGTCGATCCGGCCAACGCGGTCGAGATCCTCGTCGAGCAGGCGATGGCGGCGAAGGACGTCGACGTCGAGCTCGCCAAGCGCGACCTCACGGCGGCCGACGCCGAGCTCGCGAAGTGGGGCGACAAGCCGATGGACGGCGACCACCAGACGCTCGTCCAGCGCCAGGGCTGGGCGCAAGCTCGTCTCGACGCGGCCGCTTCGACCCATTAAGCTGAGGCGTGATCGAGCTCGAAGTCCGGTCGGCCCCGTCGATCGGACGCGAGGCGTTCCTGGCGGACCATCCGCCGTTCTCGATCGCGCTCGACGGCTACGTCCACTGCGAGCCGTTCCTCGCGATCCAGCCGAACGGGCCGTACCGGAACTTCAACCATCACGAGGTGGTCGACCGCAGCTGCACGGCCTCGACCTGCGAGCAGGCGCGGCGCGCGGTGCTGCTCGGGCTGTACGACCTGTTCCGCGAGCGCAGCGGCCGGCGCGCGGTGCTGTGGGTCAACGACTGCGACCAGGACGTCTGCCTGTCGACCTGGATCCTGATGAACCCCGACCGCGCGGCCGAGCCGCTCGTGCGGGTGCTCGCGGGCATCGGCGATCTGCTCGACATGTCGGCCGGCACGTTCCCGATGCCGCACGATCGCGAGCGGCTCGGCGAGATCCGCTGGGTGTTCGAGCCGTACGTGCGTGCGCGTCCGCGCCTGATGATGATGAACGCGGGCGACATGCGCACCGTGATCGATCACGTGCACCTGCGGATCGAGCAGTTCGCGATGGGCCACGCACAGGAGCTGCCGCTCGAAGGCGAGTACCGCCGGATCGGTGGCGACGAGTGGTGGATGGTCGAGGTCGATCACATGACGGCGCGCGAGCGCATGGTGGTCGCCGGCGTGCGCGCGGCGGTCGAGCTGACCGCGAAGCACGGCGACCACTACGCGTACACGGTGTGGCGGCGCAGCGAGTACATCACCTGGTTCCCGGTGCGCGCGATCCTCGACGCGCTGACGGTCGAGGAGGGCGACGGGCGCAAGTGGGGCGGCGCCGACAACGTCGGTGGCTCGCCGCGCCCGGGTGGCTCGCGCCTGACGCCGAAGGAGGTCGAGGCGGTCGTCGCGCGGGTGGTGGCCGCGCATCGATGAAGTGGCTGCTCGTCGTGCTCGTCGTGCTCGTCGCGTGCGGCGGTGGGAACGGCAGTCGCGATCGGTTCGAGGGATTTCCGCAGGGCACGCTGCCCGCGTGCGCGCCGGGCCCGGCGTGGACCGCGACGCGCTGCCGGAGCGATCGCGTCGGCGGCGACCTCGCGATCCGGGTGGTCGGCGATCCATCGGAGGTCGAGGTGTGGGCGCGCCGCGGCGCGCGGCCGATGACCGCGAGCAAGATCGTCCGCAACCGCGGCTACGTCGGCGGCCAGCTCGTGTGGCTCGCGAGCGTGCCGGTCGAGGATGCGCGGGCGATCGCGGCGCTCCTGGTCGGCGCCGATCGCGTGCGCTGCGAAGCGCCGGGCGACGGCTGCGGCGCCCCCGACGCGCTCGGCGCCTGGTACGTCGATGGCCTCCACGCACAGGTGTCGAGCGACCTCGATGGCATGACGCGGTACACGCCGCACTGGATGGCCAACGCGCCGGCGCCCGCGGGGCTGTCGGCGGTCGTGCTCGATCCGGCGGTGGTGCGCCCGTTGGCGCTGACGATGGGGATCGCGGCCGAGGTCGCCGGCAAGCAGCTCGCGCTGTTCGATCTCGAGCGACCGCTCGCGACGCTGGCGACCTGCGACGACTACGAGGTCGTCGGCAACGACGAGGCCCTCGCGGTGATCGATCGGCGCGACGCCGCACATCGCTGGAGCTGGATCGCGTTGAACGCGGGGCGCGAGAAGCGCGGCGCGGTGTCGTGCGCGGATGGCGTCGTCGAGGATCGCCGCGATCACGTGACCCTCGCCGTTCGCCCTGACACCGGCGTGTTCGTGATGATCGACGATGCGATCCGCCGCGACGTCGGCGCCGATCTCCGTGCAGTGCTCGAGCAGCCCCGCACGTGGCCACCGTGCACCGACACCGTGCCGTTGTTCGCGCACCACGCGCCGTGCACGCGCGCCGGCACCGACGACGGGCTCGCGTGGTCGGTCGCTCCGCGGGTCGCTGGCGACCGTGCGATCGCGTGGCGCGTCGAGGTCGCGGGCGAGAACATCGCGACGATCGGCGACCGCGCGTTTCGCTCGCTGAAGATCTCGCGATCGATCGCGCGGCAGATCGGCGGCGACGTCGGCTGCATCACGCCGCGGCGCGATTGCGGATCGCCCGATCCGCTGGTGCGCTGGCTGTTCGCGTCGTCGTTCGACCATCGCCTCGACGATCGCGGACGCGTCGCGCCGATCTGGCAACCCGGCAAGCCCGCGCTGCCGCCGCCCGGCCTCGCCATGGTGCCGTACGACCGGTTCACCGGCGAGCTCGGCGAGGTCGCGCTCGCCTACGACCTCGCGCGCGACGGGCCGCTCCACGCGAGCCCATCGTGTGGGACGCGGACCGTGTGGTGGTCGCGCTCGAGCGGCGCGGTCGAGGTCGGCGGCCGCTGGACCTGGATGTACGTCGCGCCCGACGATCCGATCACCGGCGGCTCGTGCGACCACGATCGCGCGCGGTTCATCCACGCGGATGGCACCACGACCACGGTCGATGTCGACGGCAGCTGGCACACCGACTAGCGCGGCCCGAACACGACGATCTGGCCACCCGACGTGTGCCCGACGAGCTCGCCGCGCCGGCGCAGCTCGCGGGCACCGTCGATCGCGATGAGGTCGTCGGGGCCGCGGTCGATGGCGCCGATCGAGTGCGGCTCGCAGCGGTCGAACAGCACGTTATCGCTCGACGGGTTGAGCCCGTCGTGACCGTGGTACGCGACGAACATCGGCGGATCGGTTGCGAGCCACTCGACGTCGTCGCCCATGCCGAGGTCGAGCGTCGCCGCGGGCGGATACTCGACGGTGCGATCCCCGAACGTGCACCGCAGCTGGCGTCGGGGTGTGGGCTCCTCGCCCTCGTACCATCACGATCGGATCGATCGCGGTCGGCAACTCCGCCGTGGTCACGCGCGGCGTGACCGCGACGACCTCCACCGACTTGCCGGTCGCGAGCGCGAGGACGACCGGCGCGGGTTGCGGCGCCGCCGACTTCGGCACGGGTGGCGCCGTCCAGCAGCCCACGAGACCCACGAAGATCGGAGCGCGCACGCTCCGATGGTACGTGACAATCTGCTCGTGCGACCATCGTCGCGATGGCGCTCCGGCTCGGCGGGCTCGGCGATCTCGATCCGGAGGCGGTGCCCCTGCCGCACGGCACCGAGGTGACGACCCGCGTCGACCGCGAGGTCGGCGGCGAGCTCCGGCCGCAGGGCGCGACCGGGCGCGTCGTCGCGCTCGATGGCGATCGCGTCGAGGTCGTGTTCCTCGACGGGTTGCGCGCGACCTACCTGCGCAAGGAGGTCACGCCGCGCAAGCTCGGCGTCGCGCGCTACGCCCAGCGGCGCGCCGTCGCGTGGGAGCAGCTGCGACCGTGCGTCGTGGTCGACACGATCGTCGGGTCGCGCGCGTGGGGCGTGTCGGACGCGAGCTCGGATACCGATCGCCGCGGCGTGTTCGTGTTGCCGATGGCGTGGACGACCGGCCTGGTCGACGCGCCGCTCGATCTCGCGTCGGTCGACGGCTCGCAGAGCTACTGGGAGATCGGCAAGACGATCCGCCAGGCGCTGCGCGCGGATCCGAATACGCTCGAGATGCTGTTCGCGTCGCCGGTCGTCGTCGATCCGCTCGGCGCCGGGCTGATCGCGATGCGCGAGGGCTTCCTGTCGCAGGAGATCTACGGCGCGTTCGGCCGCTACGCGCTGTCGCAGCTCGATCGGCTCGAGCACAACCAGCGCCTCGCCGAGCACCGCGCGACGATCGTCGAGTGGCTGCGCGCCGACCCGGACCTCACGCTCGACGCGACCGCCGAACGGCTTGCCGAGAGCGCGACGATCGCGGCGCCGAGCAAGCGCGACGCGGTGGTGCGCGCGCGCGACTACATCAAGCAGCTGTATCGCTCGCTCTACGATCAGGGCGTGATCGCGGCGAACGACTGGTCGTCGATGCGCGCGGTCGCGACGCTCGACCTCGAGCTGCCGCGCGATCTGCGACCGAAGAACGCCTACAACCTGATCCGGCTGCTCGATCTCGCGATCCGCTGGCTCGGCGGCGAGTCACCCGAAGTGCGGGTGTCCGACGCGATCCGCGGCACGCTGATCGCGATCAAGCGCGGCGAGGTACCGATGACCGACGTGATGGCCCTCGCGCGCGAGCTGACGCCGAAGCTCGAGGCCGCGCGCCAGACCAGCCCGCTGCCGAAGACCGCCGACCTGCCGCGGGCCGAGCGCGTGCTGCGCGCGGCGCGCGAGGAGGCCGCGCGCCGGTACCTCGATCGCGTGCCGGGACCGTGGGGTGCCGATGCCGCGGCGCCACCCGAAGCGCGATACGATGACTGATCCATGGGGTTCTTCGACAAGTTGCTCGGACGCGAGTCGGCCGAGGATGGTGGCTGGGAGTCGGCGTCACAGGCCAAGCGTCGCGAGACGACCAAGGCCGTGCTCGAGCGCGCGGCCGCGCTCGCCGGGATGCTGGACGCCAGGGTCTACGCCGAGAAGCCCGACAGCGATCTCGATCTCCGCGGCACGATAAAGGGGTTGCCGTTTCGCGTCGAGATGAGCGAGAGCGGCTCGGTCAACGAGTGCGAGCTCAAGTACGCGAAGATGAACTTCACGTACATCGACCTCGAGTACGACAAGGATCTTCCGGACCACGACTCCGGGGCCCCGCCCGAGTGGGAGCCCGGCGAGCGCAAGATCTTCCTCGCTCCCAAGATCTACGTCGACGGCAGCAGCGCCGACAAGGAGGCCGCGGCGTTCAGGAAGCTGCCGGCGAGCCTGCAGGAGCGCGTGCTCGCCGGGCTGCGGCGCTCGAACATCCTCTACTTCCGGTCGCGCTACGACGAGCTCGAGGTCACGTTGACCAGCGACGCGACCGACAAGGCCGATCCGGCGCGCTGGCTCGCCGACATCCTCGTGCTGATGGTCGACGTCGCGATGGCGCGGGGCGTACGGCCTCCGAGCGATGCACCGGCCCCGGCACCTGACGACGACGACGCGCCCGACACCGACCAGGCCGCGATCTCGGCGCGCAAGGTCGCCGCCAATGTCGCGGGCTCGACCATCGTCGATCGCGCCGAGGACGAGTGCCTCGACGTCCGCTGGACCGAGCACGGCATGCGCGTGCGGATCGTGCTCGACCACGGGTTCGACGACGTCGATGTCGAGGTCGCGATCCCCGAGGTCCTCGGCGCGTTCGACCTGTCATACGAAGCGAGCCTCGATCCGGGCTCGCTCGGGCCGGCGACCGATCCGTGGGATCTGCGCACGCGCCAGGAGCTGATCGGGCCGCGCGTCTGCGTCGCGGGTTCGCCGGTCGCGGTCGCGCGTCAGGCCGCGCTCGTGCGCGCCATCGGTCCGTCGCTCGTGGTCGAGCTGGTCGCCGCGATCGCCGAGCACGAGCTCGCGAGCGTCGAGCTCGCCGACGGCGTGTTGCGTGCGACCGTGAGCGACCTCGACGTGGTCGGCGACGGCATGGCCGCGATCCGGGTCGCCAGGCTGTTCGCGCGGGTCGCCGCGGCGCTACCGCGCTGACCGGACGTCGATCTCGTGCTGCAGTGCATCGATGTGCGCGCACGCGTCCTGGTCGCCCTTGCCGCACGCGGTGTTCGCGTCGGCGAGCGCTCGATACAGCGGAAGCATCGGATCGGGCGGGTTCACCGGGGGCGCGACCTTGCCGGGCTCGACGTTGCTCGCGGCGAGGCGCTCGGCCTCCCACGTCGCGCGCATGTCGTGCACGAAGTAGACGGTGTCGACCAGCCAGGCCAGCGCGAGGCCGATCGCGGCGATCTCCATGTGCTGGTTCAGCGTGCAGTCGCCGCACGCCTGCGACGTGACGCCGTAGCCGACGAGCCCGCCGGCGGCGCCGGTGCCGAGCACGACGATCAGGTTCTGCGTCTGGTGGCCGCGGTACACGCACGCCGGCGCGAGCACGAGCGCGACGATCAGCACGAACCGCATGCGGTAGAGTCTGACATGGACCCGTGGAGCGTACTGACGCCGGCGCAGGTGGCGGCGGCCAAGCCGTTCCTCGCCGCGCGCGAGGCCGATCGCAAGCACCTCGTGATCTACCTGTCGGGCGCGCACGCGTACGGGTTCCCGTCGCCCGACAGCGATCTCGATCTCAAGTGCATCCACATCGCGCCGACCTCGCGCCTGGTCGGGCTCGCCGAGGCCAGCGATCCGCCCGATCGGATCGAGATCGTCGACGGAGTCGAGCTCGACTACGGCGCGAACGAGCTCGCGGTCGCGCTGCGCGGTGCGATCAAGGGCAACGGCAACTTCCTCGAGCGGTTCCTCGGCGACCTCGTGCTCGGCGGCGACCTCGCGGAGCTCGCGGCGGCGCGCGAGGTCGTGCGCCCGCTGCTGTCGCGCCGGGTCGCGCGCCACTACGCCGGCTTCGCGACCAGCCAGCTCCGCGCGTTCGACGACAAGCCGACCGCGAAGCGCGCGCTCTACGTCCTGCGCACGTCGGCGACCGGGCGCAACCTGCTCGCGACCGGGGTGCTGGTCACCGACGTCAACCGGCTCGCCGACTTCGTGCCGCCCGAGATCGCCGAGCTGCTCGCGATCAAGCGCAGCGGCGAGGTCTCCGTCCTGCCCGCCGAGCTGGTCGCGACGTGGCGCGTGCGGTTAGCGGCCGCGATCGAGGCCATCGACGCGGCGGTCGGCAACTCGGTGCTGCCCGGCGAGCCCGCCGAGCCCGCCCTCGAAGCGGTCGACGCCTGGCTGCGCGATCTTCGCAAACGCTTCTGGTAGCGCAGCGACCGAGCCGAGATCGAGATCGACCGCGCCGGTGATCCCCGGGACGTGACCGGTCTGGCTGTACTGCCAGAACGTCCACCGCGTCCACGGCTGCGGGATCGTCGGACACTTCGCCGTGTAGTGCGCGAGCCAGAGTGGCTGCGGGAGGTCGGCCCCGCCGACCGCGTCGCGCCAGAAGTCGGGGCTCGCGTACACGATCGGCTCGACGCCGAGCACGTCGCGCACGTGGTTGACCCAGATGCGCACCTTGACCGCGAGCGCGGCCGGGCGCAGGCCACCGTCGGTCTCGACGTCGATCGCCGGCGGCAGCTCGCCGCGATCGCCGCGCAGGTGCGCGATCATGAGATCGGCCTGCGCGATCGCGTCCTGGTCCGGACGAAAGTACTGGTACGAGCCGCGCGCGATGCCGGCGCGCTGCGCCTCGCGCCAGTTGCGCTCGAACCGGATGTCCTCGACGGTCAGCCCGTCGCTGACCCGGATGAACGCGAAGCGCACGCCGGAGTCGGCGACCCGCGGCCAGTCGATCGACTCCTGGTAGTACGACACGTCGATGCCAGGCGCGGTCTCACCGGCCTGACACTCGGGCAGCTCGGGCCGGCCGTGGTGCGACGCGTAGCGGTTCGCGATCAGCCCGACCGCGATGCCACCGCCGATCACGACGACCGCGAGGCCGAGGACGATCCGGACGATGCGCATCACGATCCTAACGTTTTACGGCGAACGACCATTCGACGTCCATTTACCTGCGGAACGTCGCTGCGCGCCCAGCCAGAGGCCGGGCTTGCTTCAAGTTCGCTGTTGACTTGATAGTGTCAACGAGACACTCTTTGGCGACCATGGCGTTCAAGCTCGACGACAGCTCGCATCTCCTCGTCCTCACCGGCGCGGGCATCTCCGCCGAGAGCGGCGTGCCGACGTTCCGCGACATCAACGGCCTGTGGGAGGGCCACGACGTCACGCGGGTCGCGTCGCCCGCGGGCTTCGAGGCCGACCCGCTGCTGGTCTGGAAGTTCTACAGCGGCCGGCGCGCGGCGATGGCCGGCATCGCGCCGAACGCCGGGCACCGCGCGCTGGTCGAGATCGAGAAGCGGCTCGGCGATCGCTTCCTGCTCGCGACCCAGAACGTCGACGGCCTCCACCGCGACGCCGGCAGCGAGCGCATGCTCGAGATGCACGGCAACCTGATGACGTCGCGCTGCACGCGCTGCGATCGCGAACCGTTTCGCGACACCACGGCGTACGCCGAGGGCAAGGCGCCGGTGTGCGGCCGGTGCAACGCGCTGCTGCGCCCGCACATCGTGTGGTTCGGCGAGAGCTTGCCCACGGGCGTCATGGATCGGATCGAGACGTTCATGACCGGGGCGGGCAAGCACCTCGTGTTCGTCGCGGTCGGCACGTCGGGGCTCGTGTTCCCGGCCGCCGGGCTCGTCGACTTCACGAAGCGGCTGCACGGGCGCAGCTGGCTCGTGAACCTCGAGGCGCCGGCGAACGCGTCGAGCTTCGACCACGTGCTGCTCGGTCCGGCGGGCACGCAGCTCCCTCAGCTGTTTCAGGGCTGATCGATCTGCTTGTAGCTGAACCGCGCGGTGACCGTGCCGAGCTTGGCGCGGCCGATCTTCACCGTGAGCGTCTTCATGCCGAGCTTGGGATGCCACGCCTCGAGCGTGTACGTGCCGATCGGCAGGCCCGTGATCTCGAACGTGCCGGCGTCGTCGGTGACCGCGAAGTACGGGTGGTCCTGGACGACGGCGTACGCGTGCATCCACGCGTGGATGTCGCACCGGATCTCGACGATGTCATCGGCGTGCATCGAGGTCTCGAGAGACAGGTCGGCGTCCTTCGGCGCGTGCGGCTTGTTCCACAGGTTCTTGCCGCTGATCTGGCCGTGCACGTTGTGGAACGTGTTGTCGCTGTTCTTCACGCGCAGGGTCTGGCCGGCGAACACGCCGAGCACGTGCGGTGCGTACAGGCAGCCGCGCTGATCGAGCGTGACCGGCTCGGTCGGGACCGGGAACTTGCCGAACGAGCCGTTCTTGACGCGGACGAGGACGTCCTTGAGCTTGCCCTTGGTCACGATGACGTCGTCGGCGAGCTGCGGCGTCTTCGCGCACACCGGATCGACGTCGCGCTTCTGTGCCGGCCGATCGGGCGGCTCGCCCTCGAACAGCACGGTGCCCTTGATCGTGCCGACGTTGTCGGCGTGGGCGAGCGTTGGCAGGCAGAACAGAGCGGCGAGGACGACAGCGCGCATCGGAGAGGGATACCCTAGATCCGCGGGATCGTGATCATCGGAACGTGGCCGGCGGCGAGGTGCCAGGTCGCGACCGTCGCCTTCAGGATCGGGATGCGCAGCTGTGCGGGCGGGTGCGTCATCGCGAACGCGTAGAGGAGGTCCTCGATGACGATCGGGTTCTGGCGCGCGAAGAACTCGAGCATCACGAGCGCGCCGCCCTCGTCCCACGGGAGATCGAGGCGCTTCGCGGTGTGCAACAGGTTGTCGATGCCGGCGGCATCGGCGGCGAGCTCGTCGGGCTGCTGAAACGCGGGGACGATCGCGCGCGCGGCGTCGCGCACGGCGTCGATCAGGCCGCCGCTGCCGTCGCAGCGGATGTGCCCGAGGTAGTGGTGCGCGAGCTCGTGGCCGACGACCCAGCCGACCGACTCGTCGAAGATCACGCGCTGGCGGGCGAGCTTTCGGCGGTCGTTCCACATCGCCGGATCCTCGCGCCCGTCGGGTGGGCCCGAGGCCAGCGGGTGATCGGCGCTCCACGCGATGTAGGCCTCGGTGGCGTCGACCTGGAACACCTCCTCCATCGCGCGTGCGGCGGCGAGCCGGGCGAGGATCTCGAGGAGCTTGTCGGTGATCGCGACGACCGGGTGGCCGTCGGCGTCGCACACCGCGAACGCGTTCGCGAGCCCGAAGTAGTCGTCGGCGTCGAGCACGACGTCGGCGACCTCGGCGTGCTTGTCGTAGCCGAGCGTCTCGATCAGCTGCTTCATGACGCGGCCGGTCTCGGCGTGCAGCCACGGCATGTTGCGCGTGTTGATCGGGTCGCGGACGCCCGCGAAGCTGGGGATGGCGACCGGCGGCCCGCCCGGCCGCGGCGGCAGGGGTTCGCATGCCACCAGCGCGACCATCGCCACGACGAGTCCCCGCATGCCTCCGGTGTAGCGTGTCCGCCGTCCTGCAACCCGGCAAACCACGATATTCTCCGGTCGTGGAAGAGGCGATTCCGCCGGCGCTGCGCTACCGGATCACCGACGTCGTTCGGCTGCTCCCGACCGAGGGCCGCGCGCTCGAGGGTCAGGCGCTCGATCGGCTCGAGCGCCTCGTCGAGGATGGCGATGGCTGGCTCGGCGCCGACCCCGGGCTCGCCGAGGTCGGCTTCGCGATGATCGACGCGCGCAACAGCGTCGAGCTGCGGCGTCAGGGCTGCGCCTGGCTGGCGCGGTTCCCGTCGGTCGATACCGCGACCAAGCTCGCCGCGATCGCGCGCGATGCCGCGACGCCGGCGCCGGTGCGCGAGCAGGCGATCTGGACGCTCGGCTATCGCCAGGTGCGCGGCATGCACCCGAGCACGCTGTGGCCGGCCGACGCGATCGCGATCGCCGACGAGGCGCTCGCGCGGCTCGCCGACGAGGCGACCACCGATGGCGCGATCGCGAGCGAGAAGCTCCCGCTGGCGGCGCGCCACGTCAACGCGGATCTCATGATGGCAGTGTTCGCGAAGGCGCCCGGCCTGTGGGGCGACGCGCTCGAGTGCTACGCGTCGGCGCCGCTCGCGCGCGTGCTGTTCGTGTCGCTCGACGAGATCCCGCCGCAGCACCGGCTGCGCGCGATCCGCTTGATCGGCGCGACGCTCGGCGAGGAGGCCGTGCCACTGTTCGTCGGACGCGCCGCGCAGGTCGGGCTCGACGAGCGCCTCGAGCTGTTGCTGCTCGCGGTCGGCCTCGGCGGCGAGGGCTACCTGCCGAAGCTCGAGGACGCGCTCGCCGGCATGGCGTTCATCGATCTGTACCGCCAGCGCGCGAAGTGGCACCTGCGCAACCGCTGGGTCGTGCCGACCGTGCGCGGACTCAAGATCGCGCGCGCGACCGCGACCCTGCCGATCGCGACGCGCGCCGAGAAGTGCGCGCAGGCGGCCGACGATCTCGGCGCGCTCGCGAAGTTCGCGCGCCATCCCGAGGCGTACCTCTACACGATGTGGGGCTGGATGGTGCGCGGCTCGAAGGACGCGTCGCGCGCGCGCCAGCTGGTCGAGGCGCACCCCGAGTCGCAGCGACTCGTGCGCGATCTCTACCTCGAGGACCTCGCGCGTCGCGGGCGCGTCAAGCAGCTCGCGGCCGCGGCGCAGGAGCTCGCCGGCGCCGATCTCGGGGCGCTGTGGCTCGCGATCTGCGGCCGCCCGCTCGCCGCGCTCGAGCTCGCGGCGACCGCGCGGCTCCACACGCCGGAGCTGGTCTGCGCGCGTGCCCTCGCGTGCTTCCGCGCCGGACGCGCCGACCTCACGCACCGGATCCTCGACGAGGATCTGCCGCCGAGCGAGATCGTGGCCGAGGGGGAGCTGGCGAAGTTCCCGGGCCCGCACGAGCAGTGGATGATCGAGCACGCGCCCGGGGCGCGCCCGGCGATCGCCGCGCTCGCCGGCGGTCGCAACGCGGTGATCGCCCTCGCTCGCCCCGCGCCCGACGACGCCGAGCCCGACACCGCGTCGCTCGTCGCGGTCGAGGCCGTCGTGCGCCGGCTCGGCCGCGGGTTGCCGGGCTCGACCGTGTACCTCGCCGGCGAGTTCAAGCGGCTCGACAAGGCCGCGATCGGCAAGGCCGTCGAGGCCGCGGGCGCGCGCCTGGTCGGCGGGCCGTTCCCGGGCACCGACTACTACGTGCACGGCGACTGGTGTTACGTGCAGACGATCGCGCAGCTCGAGCGCCAGGGCGCGCGCAGGTTGCGGAGCGGTGAGCTCCCGGGAGCCGAGATCTAGTGCCGGCACTGTTCAAACCGCACCGCGTCGCGTTCCTCGTGCCCGAGCTCAAGCTCGAGGGCATCGAGCTCGCGCACCCGCACGAGGCGGCGCTGCTCCTGTGGATGGCGTGCATCGAGACCTGCCAGCGCCATCCGAGCCTCGCGGTCTACGACCCCGAGTCGACGCCGATCGCGCCGCGCGATCAGCACTTCGCGCCCGAGCACGCCACGATCGGCGCGTCGCCGACCGACGCGGTGTTCGGCACCGCGCGCCGCGACGAGCTGGTCTATCTCGAGCTCGGCTTGGTCGCCGGGCGCTCCGGCGTCGTGCGGCTGCACGCGATCGATCGCGCCGGCACGACGCAGTCATTCGACGCGGTCGGCCGCAAGCTCGGCGATCAGATCGACCAGGTGATCGCGGCCTGGCTCAACGCGCGGAACCTCGGCCCGCTGCCGAAGCGGTTCGAGTCGATCGGGGTCGAGGACGTGCTCGCGATCGCGCGCGTGATCGGGCCGCCGCTCGTCGAGGGTGCGCGGGCGCCGTCGACCGGCCCGGTGGTCAACTGGTCGGTCTCGGAAGACGGCGAGTTCGACGACGACGACGACGACGACGACGACGATGACGACGCCAGTGAGGACGACGAGGAGGGCGATGGGAGCGGCGACAGCGAAGACGACGACGACGACGATGACGAGAACGACGCCGATGCCGACGACGCCGGCGTGATCCAGGCCAAGAAGATCGCGCGCGGCGTCGCGCAGCGGCTGCCGGCGGCGCTCAAGGTGTCGGCGCTGCGCGTCTTGGCCCTGGCGCTCGACGAGTCGCTCGACGATCTGATCCTCGCCGTCGATCCCGAGCATCCGCAGGCGCTGCTCGCGACGATGGGCGAGCGCGACTTCGCGCGGCTGCGGCGCGCGATCGCGGCCGCGCCGGGATGGGCCCACGCGTACGCCGAGCTCGCGAACGGCGCCGGCTCCGACGCACCCGATGCGCCGAAGGCACTCGAGGTGGTCGCCGCGGCGGGCCTCGCCGTCATGGGGAGACCGGGAAACCTCTCGGTGCTGTCGTCGGCGAGCGACGCGCTCGACTCGGTCGGCAGCATCGACGAGAGCATCCGCCTGATGACCCGCGCGGTCGCGCTGCACGATCGCTCGGCCGCGCACATCGGCCTCCTGAGCGCGGTGCGCGAGGCCGATCGCGTCGGCGAGTACCTCGCGACCGCGATGCGCGCGTCGCAGATCCACGGCTGTCCGATGGACTCGTACTGGTACGCCGATCAGATCCACATCGATCTGTGGGCGTCCGAGGCGCTGCTCCACGGCGGTCAGCTCGACGAGGCGATCGCGCTGCGCGGCAACCGGCTCGAGGGCCGTCAGGCGACCTGGCCGCGCTACACGCGCCTGCTCGACAACTGGAAGAAGCAGCCGAAGTTCGTCGCGTGGTCGTACGCGCGAGAGGGCTACTTCCGTGGCGACGAGGCGCGCGCCGCCGAGGGCTTCGGTCGGATCGAGCCGGGCGACGACACCGATGTCCAGATCTTCATCGACAGTCTCGTCGCGCTCGGTCGCGAGAGCGAGGTGCCGTACGCGTGGTCGCACGTCGGGCTCGGTCGCCGCCACGACGGTCCGGTCGCGCGACTCGCCGCGGCACGCGGCCTGATGGCGGCGGGCGAGTGGCGGCAGGGCATGGAGGAGCTGTGGCGCGTCGAGCTCACCGAGCCCGGTCGCGACGCGCACGTCGCGATCGCGCGCGGTGGGTTGCTGATGTCGATCGCGCCGATCGAGGTCGCCGAGGTCGCGCTCGGCGATCGCGTCGCGATCGGCGCGCCGACGCTCGCGCGGCGCCTGGCGCGCGACATCGCCGACTTCATGCCGGCCGCCGCGAAGTCGGGGCTCGTCGCGCGCGCGCTCGGTGGCGGCGGCAAGGGCATCGACTTCGATCCGGCGTGGCTCGCCGGGTTCGCGACCGACACGCGCAGCAAGCACGCGCTCGACGTCCTGTTCGCCGCGCACGGCTCGTTGCGGGGCGGCGACGATCTCGCGCGCGGCGATCGCCTGATCGATCGCTGGCTCGAGGTCGCGTTCACCGAGGCGACCGAGGACGATCCGGCGGCGCTCGTGCAGGCCGCGGCGTACGCGGCGGCCCAGGCGCTCGCGCGGTACCTCGCCGCGACGACCGCCGCGCCGTCGGCGATCGCGGGCGCGCTGCGCACGGTCGCGGGCGAGGCGCTCGAGCTCGTCCGCGAGCACCGCGACGCGCTCGGCGATCGCGAGGCGCGCGCGGTGCTCGCGACGCTCGAGCCGGTGCTGCGTCGGGTCGATCGCTGGATCGGCTCGTCGTGGCTCGCGACCGTCGAGCGGTGCTGCGGGATCGACGAGCGCGCCGGCGGCGACGTCGCCGGGTTCGCCAAGGATCTGCCGACCGTGGCGGCGCGCATCCTCGGCCCCGAGGAGGCCGCGGTGCTCGCCGCGTCGGTCGCGCGCCTGCATCGCGAGCGCCCCGACGGCTGGGCGAGCGCGGTCGGCACGCAGGCCGAGCGGCTCGCGCTGCACACCGGGTTCGTCGGCGTCGAGGAGTGGGCCGACGCGATCGTCGCGCAGCTCGGCGAGCGCGCGATCGATGTCGACGAGGCGATCGATGGGCTGCACACCGCGTGTTTCCTCGCCGAGGGCCAGAGCGCGGCGCCGTGCCTCCACGCGGCCCGCGTGTTGTTGCGCGCCGGTCGTGCGCCCGCCGCGCTCGCGGTCGTCACGCAGGGGCTGTCGGCCGCCTCGATCCCCGAGCGCGATGCCGGCCTCGCCTCGCTCGCCGACGAGTGGAAACGCTCGGGAATCGACGTGCCGCTGGCGTTCGACAAGCTCGCGGTCGGCGTGTTCGAGGCGCTGCAGAAGGGCAACCCCGCGCGTGCCGAGAAGCTCGGCCGGCTGACCGTGGCGATCGATCCGACGAACGGCGAGGCGCACCGGAACCTCGGGCTGGCGCTCGCGCAGCAGGGCAAGGTCGCCGAGGCGCTGCATCACCTGGTGCGCGCGACGCCCGATCAGGCCACCCAGATCCTGTCGGGCGTGCTGTACCAGGCCGGCAAGCTGCCCGACGCGATGGCGGTGCTCGACTACGCGAGCCGGTGGTACGTGCGCGCCGATCAGTGGCTGACCTACGGCGGCATCGCATACGCGGCGATGGACAACCCGCGCACCGTGCGCGCGTACCGGATCGCGTACCAGCTCGATCCGGCGGCGTTCGATCAGAGCCAGCTCAACGCCTACGCCGGCGTGCTCGACGAGGTCGGCGACTACGTGACGTGCGAGCTGATCGGCAAGCTGCTGTTCGAGCGCGCCGGCGACGACCTCATGTGGAAGACGTGCGCGTGGAACCACCAGGCGTGCGCGCTGATCGGGCTCGGCAAGTTCCCCGAGGCCGTCGCGCTCGCCGAGCGCGCGGTCGGCGAGAACCCGCTGCCCGACAACACCGCGCCGTTCGCCGCGACGCTCGAGCGCGCGAACACGAGGACGGTCACGCCGGTGCCACCGACCGAGGACACCGCGGTCGAGCCGGCGTTCGCCGGGTTGATCGCGGGCGATCACGCGGCGGTCGCGGCGCGGCTCGGCGATCCGAGCTGGCGCGTGCGGCGGGCGGCGCTGTGCGCGTCGCGGTTCCGGTTCACGTCGGAGAATCGCGTCGCGGTCACCGCGCGGGCGCGGGCGGCGAGCAGCACGATCCTGGCGGCGACCGTCGGGACGACCGATCGCGACGCCGTGATCGCGCGGGCGATGGCGCTGCAGATCCGCGAGCAGGCGTACTTCGCGCGCGATCCGGTGCCGACGCTCGGCGACCGGATGACGCGCCCGGCGTTCTATCAGGAGTTTCGCGCGCGCGGCGGTGTCGTGCTCGGCGACGACGCGCCGCCGCCGGTCGCGTTCGTCGATCGCGTGGTCGTACCCGGCGCCAAGGTCTCGCGCGCGAGCGACTACATCTCGTTGCTCCGCGACCTCGCGGCCCTCGCGCCGCGCGAGGCGCTCGCGCTGTTCGATCTCGACGCCGACGGTTACGTCGAGGTCAGCAAGGCGTGGGCCGCGGCGATGGACGCCGATCCGACGATCGCGACGACGATCGCGGCCGGCCTAGCGCGCGGCCGCGGCTAGCAGCCGCGCGAGATCGCCGCGCCGCGCGACCTCGACGCGCGCGAGGCCGAGCCACGCCGCCATCCCGCCGAGCTCGCGCGCGAGCGCCGATGAGACGACGGCGCGATCGACGCCGGGCTCGGCGTGCGCGGCCTGCACGAGCAGCGTGCCGGCCGCGCGATCGGCCTTGAGATCGACGCGCGCGACGAGTCGATCACCGAGCAGGAACGGCAGCACGTAGTAGCCATGCACGCGCTTGGCCTCGGGGGTGTAGATCTCGAGCTTGTAGCGCATGCCGAACAGCCGCTCGGTGCGATCGCGCGCCCAGATCAGCGAGTCGAACGGCGACAGCAGCGCGCCGCGATCGGCGTCGATCGCGACGGCGCGCGCCTCGCGATGGCGATAGCCGAGCTTGCCCCAGCCCTCGACGGTCGTCGGGACCAGCGTCCCGCCCTCGACGAGCGCGGCGACCGCGACCCGCGCCGGCGCGAGCCCGAGGCGGAAGTAGTCGCGCAGATCGGTCTCGGTCGCGACGCCGAGCGCGCGCGCGGCGACCTCGACGAGCGCGCGCTGCGCGTCGGCCTCCGTCGGCGTCTTGGCATCGAGGATCGCCCCGGGCACCACGCGCTCGGTCAGGTCGTACAGGCGCTCGAACCCGCGGCGCGACGCGGTCGCGACGCGGCCGCAGTAGAACAGCCACTCGATCGCGCGCTTGGCCTCCGACCACTCCCACCAGCCGGCGCGGCCGGGCTTGCCGACGTCGAGGTCGCCGGCGCCGAGCGGCCCACGCTCCGCGACGAGCGCGAGGACCTTGTCGAGGAAGCCGCGGCGGCGCGCCATCGCGCGGACGTGCCGCCAGGCGTGATCCGCCGCGCGCGCCATGCGCCAGCGGAACAGCGGGTGCAGCGACATCGGCAACAGCGACGCCTCGTGGCCCCAGTACTCGAACACCGCGCGCGGCCCCTTGTACGCGAGCGCGTCGAGCGCGTCGGGCGCATAGGCACCGAGCCGGCTCCACGCCGGCAGATAGTGCGAGCGCACCAGCACGTTGACCGAGTCGATCTGGACGACCCCGAGCCGCTCGACCATCGCGCGAACCGCGGCGCGCGCGGGTCGGGCGGGTCGTGGCGCGCCGAGGCCCTGCGCGGCGATCGCGAGGCGGCGCGCGTCCGCGGCCGACAGCGACTCAGCGGGGCGTGACGACGAGCGTTCCGTGGCACGCGACATCGGTGAAGCCCGACGATAGATCATCGAGGGCCGCGCCGTCGCACGTCGCGGTCGCCGACGTCGGCGTGTAGATCGAGTGCGGCTGCGAGCCGCCGTGGGTCTGCAGCGTCAGCACGCCGGTGACGTGATCGAACGTGTTGGCATCGACCGCCCCGGCGATCCGCGCGGCGTGGATGCGCGACAGCCAGTGGCGCATCTGCGGCCGCTCGGTCCACGTGTCGCCGGTGTGATCGAACAGCCCCCACGAGCCCTGGCTGTCCTCCTTCCAGACCCAGAACGCGTCGCTCGCGAGGAACCGATCGTGGAGCTCGGCCTCGACGCCCATCCACAGATCAGCGTTGGGCTGCCCCGGGCCGGCACCGAACTCGCCGATCATCAGTGGCGTGTGCCACGCGGTCGCCTCGTCGCGCGTCGCCGACACGCTGCCGAGCAGGTCGCTGGGGACCAGGTTCTGCAGGTTCTTCGGATCGGCGTCGAACACGAACGTGTAGACGTGTGGCGCGTAGACCGCGTTCGCGACCGGGAACGGCGCGGCCGCCGGCGTGACGAAGTCGAACAGGTTGCGCGTCGCGCTCGGCTCGAACATCACGAGCTTGTCGGGCGCCACCGCGCGGACGCGCGCCGCCATCGCGAACGAGAACGCGTCGACGTCGCGCTCGCCGACCGTCGGCTCGTTGAACAGCTCGAAGCCGATCACCGCCGGGTCCTCGGCATAGCGCGCGGCGACGTGCTCGAGCATGTCGCCGAACTTCGCCTGCAACCCGGCCGCGTCGGTCTGATCGAAGAACGTGGTGAACGCGTCGGTGACCTGCTTCGACAGCCGGCGATCGCCAAGGTCATTCAGCGGACCCTGGAGCAGCTGCGTCGGTGCCGGGACGATCGCCCAGAGCGGCGCGCCGTCCTCGCCGATCTCCTTGGAGTAGCCGTCCTGATGCAGATCGATCATCACGAACACGCTGGCGGCCTCGGCGCAGCGCACGGCGGCATCGACGCGAGCCAGGTACGCCTCGTCGAACCCGCCATCGGTGGGCTCGATCGCGCTCCAGTTGATCGGCAAGCGCAGGAAGTCGAGCCCGAGCTCGTGCATGCGGTTGCAATCGGCGGCGGTGAGCTCGGGGATCGGCTCGAGCGGGGTGCGACCGTCGGCGAACGTCACGTCGAACACGCCGCCGACCCGCGCGTTGACGCCGCGGAGCAGCGCGATGCGACCGTCGGCGTCGCGCAGGTGCGTGCCGTCGGAGGCGAGCGGGGTGGTCGCGTGCGGCGGATCGCTGCACGCGGCGAGCGCGACGACGAGGCCGAGCGCCCTCACGAGCTGGTGAGCCCACCGTCGACGACCACGACGGATCCGGTCGTGAAGCTCGCGGCGTCGGACAGGAGATAGGCGACCGCCCCCGCGATCTCGGCGGGCTGCGCGTGGCGCGCGAGCGGCGTGCGATTGATGACGTGGTCGCGCAACATCGGGTTCTGCACGATCGCCGCGGCGAACCTGGTCTCGACGAGGCCCGGCGCGATCGCGTTGACCCGGATGTTCGAGCCGCCGAGCTCGAACGCGAGCGTCTGCGTCATCGAGATCACCGCGGCCTTGGTCGCCCCGTAGATGCCCTGCATCGGAGCCGCGCGGATGCCGGCGACCGAGGCGATGTTGACGATCGAGCCGCCGCCGTCGCGCGTGCGGGCGTGGCGCACGAACGCGCGCGCGCCGTAGAGGTAGCCGCGGACGTTGACCTCGAACGTCTTGTCGATCGCGGCGTCGGGCGTGTCGATCAAGGGCCCGAAGTACGGGTTGGTCGCCGCGTTGTTGACGTAGCCGTCGACCCGCCCGAAGTGCGCGACCGCCTTGGCCATCATCGCGTCGACGTCCTCGGCCTTGCCGGTGTGACACGCGACCGCGAGCACGCGATCGGCGGGCAGCTCGGAGGCGACACGATCGAGATCCGCCTGCTTGCGGCTCGCGAGGATCACCCTGGCGCCGTGCTCGATCGCCGTCTTCGCGATCGCCTCGCCGATGCCGCGACTCGCGCCGGTGATGACGACGACCTTGTCCTCCAGGAGCTGACTCATCGCCGCCGAAGGTACCGCGAGTTCGAAATCGGCAGGTCGGTTCAGATCAGCCGGACCACCACCGCGACCGCGTAGACCACGAAGGCGCCCCATCCGACCGTGAACATCAGGGTCCGCGCCCGGAACATGCTGAATCCGCTGATGTGGATGATCGCGTGCAGCACGCGCGCGACGAAGTAGAGCGTGGCGCACGCGACGGTCAGCCCGGTCGTGTAGCCGATCGCGCGCGCGACCATCACGACGATCGCGAACAGCATCAGGTTCTCGACCGCGTTGATGTGCGCGCGGTTCGCCCGGTCGACCCACGCGGGCAGCGGCGAGCTCGGCGCGACCTTGTAGTCGGCGGGCTGGATCGGGCCGCGCGCCTTCACGAAGCCGATCACGACCGGGATCCACAGCACGCCGGTCAGGAGCGTCGTCAGCATCAGGTAGAGCAGCTCGGGCTCGGACTTCATGACCGCGACGGTAGCAGCTCGAGCGGCGGCGCGTTCCGCCACGGCTCGCGCTCGATCTCGAGCAGGTGGATCAACCACTCGGGCAGCAGGTGAACCGACGCCATGAAGTTGCCGCCCTGGCGCTCGATCGTGCGCCGGATCTCGGCGACGTGATCGTAGGTCGCCGCCGCGACGGTCGTCATCACCTCGGAGTCGCCGGTGCCGACCGCCGGATCGCACACCGACACCGGCGACGACACGAGGTGGTTGCGGCACGTCACCGGGCGCACCGGATACGCGGTGCACCGATGATCGACGAGCAGCGCGCACGACGGCGCGTGGCGAAAGAACGTGTCGACGCGCGTCGCGCCGGCCGCGATCTCGGCGACGTAGCCGCCGCGGTACCACGCGAGCCACGCGTGCAGCCGCGCGCGGATCGCGTCGAGCTCCTCGGGAGTCTTGTGCTCGACGAGCCACGCCACCAACGTCTCGCCCTCGGGTCGCGTCATCGGGATCTCGAGCCGACAGCAGTGCGCGCACCCCACACTGCACGTCGGCACGACGCCGGTCTGCGCGAGCTTTGCGAGCTTGGCGGTCGCGGTCTCGTCGACGCCTTGATAGACGCGAAGCACGACCCGCTTGCGCTCCTCGACGTTCGCCGCGGCCTTCGCCTTGGCGGCTCGCTTGTCGTCGGCCTTACCCATGCGCCGATCATCATAATGCGAACTTCCTCGTCGGTACTTGACGCGGCGCGGCAGCCGGTCCATAAACTGAATGACGGTTCATTCAGCACCGCCCAGGAGTCCCACCATGGCGAACCAGAACTATTACAAGGCCAATCTCCGCGACCTGTCGTTCCTCCTGTTCGAGCAGTTTCATCTCGACGAGCTGCTCGACAAGGCGCCGTTCGAGGCGTGGGGCAAGGACGAGTGCACGACGATCATCGAGCAGGCGTATGAGTGGGTGCAGCAGTACATGGGCCCGTACAACGCGTCGGGTGATCAGGAGGGCTGCAAGCTCGTCGACGGTCAGGTCAAGGTACCGAGCGGCTTCAAGGAGGCCTGGAAGGCGCTGTTCGAGGCCGGCTGGCGCTCGATCCCGCTCGACAAGGCGCACGGTGGTCAGGGCGGCCCGTTCACGCTCGCGATGATGGTCGAGGAGTTCATGTGCGGCTCGAACACGAGCTTCAACATGTACCCGGCGCTGACGCAGGGCGCGGCCGACGTGATCCTCGCGTTCGGCACCGAGGAGCAGAAGACCCGCTACGTCACCAACATGTTCAACGGCAAGTGGGCCGGCACGATGTGCCTCACCGAGCCACAGGCCGGCAGCGACGTCGGCAGCGCGGCGTCGATCGCGACCAAGCGCCCCGACGGCAGCTACGACATCCGCGGCACCAAGATCTTCATCTCGGGCGGCGATCAGGACATGACGGCGAACATCATCCACATGGTGCTCGCGCGCACCCCGGATGCACCGGCGGGCACCAAGGGCCTCTCGCTGTTCATCGTCCCGAAGGTGCGCCTCGACGGCACCGCGAACGACGTCAGCGTGCCCGGCATCGAGCACAAGATGGGCATCAAGGCGTCGGCGACCGCCCAGCTCAACTTCGGCGAGAACGGCGGCTGCATCGGCGAGCTCGTCGGCGTCATCGAGCAGAAGGGCATGTCCCAGATGTTCCACCTGATGAACTACGCCCGCATCGGTGTCGGCCTGCAGGGCCTGTCGCTCGCGTCGTCGGCGTACTTGAACGCGCTCGACTACGCCAAGGAGCGCAAGCAGGGCAGCTCGATCAAGCAGTGGAAGGACGCGACCGCGCCGCGCGTCGCGATCATCGAGCACCCGGATGTCCGTCGGATGCTGCTCGACATGAAGTCGCGCGTCGAGGGCATCCGCATGCTCGCGGTGAAGCTCACGATGCACATCGATCGCGTCGCGGTCCTCGAGAAGACCGGCGCGAAGGACGACAAGGAGATCAAGGCGCAGCTCGAGTATCACAACGGTCAGGTCGACCTGCTCGTGCCGCTCCTCAAGGCCTACGGCAGCGATCAGGCGTTCTCGATCTGCGCGACCGCGATCCAGGTCTACGGCGGCGCCGGCTACCTGAAGGACTGGCCGGTCGAGCAGTACTGCCGCGACTCGAAGATCTTCTCGATCTACGAGGGCACCAATCACATCCAGGCGATGGATCTCGTCGGCCGCAAGCTGATGCAGCGCGGCGGCGCGAACGTCCAGGCATTCGGCGCCGACGTCGCCAAGTTCATCGCGGCCAACCGCGATCACGCGACGCTCAAGGACTCGGTCGCCGTGCTCGCGCAGGCGATGGAGTCACTCACCGCGTCGGGTGGCAAGTTCATGCAGTGGTTCGGCGGCGGCAAGATGGAGATGGTGCCGGTCGTCGCGAATCGCTTCCTCGAGATGATGTCGGAGACCGTCGTCGGCTGGCTCCTCCTCGAGGCCGGCGTGATCGCCGAGGCCGCCGCGGCCAAGCTGCCCGCCGACCATCACGATCGCGCGTTCTACGCCGGCAAGCGCTACGCGGCGCAGTACTTCGCGCAGAACGTCCTCCCGGGCGTGACCGCCAAGGCCGCGCTGATCTCGCGCGACGATCGCTCGCCGCTCGAGATCCCGACCGACGCGTTCGCCTGAGGATTTCCCGGCGTAGGATGCGCCGATGACCAGGTCCCGGATCGCAGGTGTCTGCCTCGTCGTCGCGATCGCGGTGGCCGGGCTGTTCGCGTGGAAGTCCTGCGGATCGCACGCCGCCGACGGCCCGACCGCGCCGGCTCCCGGTGGCGCGACCGCGACCGATGGCGCGAAGGCGCGCGCGCCCACCGCGGCGACGCTGACGACGATCGGCGGCCGCGTGACCCGGACCTCCGACGGCGCCGGGATCGCGAACGCGCTGGTCTCGGTCGCGCCCGCCGAGCTGATGGCGATGTTCGTGCACTCGAGCTCGCCGACGCTCGTCGCGCGGACCGACGCGACCGGCGCGTGGACCGCGCCCGGCGTGCGACCCGGCGCCTACATCATCGGCGCGACCGCCGCGGGGTTCTTGCCCGGCTCGCGCGACAAGGTGACGATCAACGTCGGCGAGTCGCGCCGCGATCTCGACCTCGCGCTCGTCGCCGGCGGCACCGTCGTCAGCGGGATCGTGACCGACGTCGGCGGCGGGCCGATCGCCGACGCGCGGATCACGGCCCACGCCGAGCACCATCGCCCCAGGCTCGGCGGCGCGGCCGAGTTCGTCGCCACCACCGGCGCGGATGGCAAGTACGCGATCACGCTCCCCGACGGCGAGCTGTCGATCGAGGCGCGACACGACGACTACACGGCCGACTCCAAGCGGGTCGAGGTCGCCGGCAAGCCGCAGACCGTCGACTTCAAGCTCGTGCCGGGCGCGGTCATCCACGGTCAGGTGATCGCGCGCGACACCGGCAAGGGCGTCGCCGGTGCGATCGTGTTCGCCGAGGCCAACAACAGCGGCGACGCGAGCGCGTTCGCCGACGACGACGGCAACTTCACGCTGCGCGGCCTCGCGTCGGGCTCGCTCGAGCTCAAGGCGCTCGGGCGCGGCTACGCCTCGGCGGCGCCGACCGGGGTCGCGGTCGGGATCGGCGAGCAGGTCGATGGCGTGCGCGTGCTGGTCGATCGCGCGTACTCGATCTCGGGCAAGACCGTGAAGAAGCCGGGCGGCGAGCCGATCGCCGGGATCACGCTCGGCGCGTTCTCGCTGCTGTCGAAGCAGCTCGGGCTCGCGCTCCAGCCCAGCGACAAGGACGGGTCGTTCGAGATCGTCGGGCTGCGTCCGGGCAGCTACCTGGTGTTCGCGGTCGGCGAGGGTGCGGTGCCCGAGGTCGGCAGCAACGTCGACGTCGTCGACAAGGACGTCACCGGCGTCGTCGTCCCGCTCGAGATCGGCGTGACGATCGCCGGCCGCGTCGAGCCACCGCTGCCGCACGTCGACGTCACGATCGAGCTCGCGGGCGAGATCGGGCTCGGCAACATGTTCGAGATCGCGAAGACGATCCTGGTGCAGGCCGAGACCGACGGCGACGGCGCGTTCGCGCTGACGCATGTCGCGGCCGGCGCGTACACGATCCGCGCGTCGGGCAAGGAGGGTCACAAGGGCTCGCTGCCGATCACCGTCGCGGCGGTCGAGCAGCGCGGGCTCGTCGTCAAGCTCGAGACGCGCGCGTCGATCGCCGGGCGCGTGATCGACACCAGCGGCAACCCGGCCGTCGGCGTGTCCGTCACCGCGAGCCCGACCGGGCCGCATCCCAAGCAGGACAACTCGATCTCGTTCGGGATGGGGAGCCGCGACACCGATACGACCGCGGCCGACGGCAGTTTCCGGATCGTCGGGCTTGACGCCGGCAAGTACCGGGTCACCGCGTCGAACGGCGGGATGCGGTTCGGCATGGGTGCCGCGACCAAGCCGCTCTCCAAGGCCGCGACCGAGGTCGAGCTCGCGGCCGGCGCGGCGAAGGCCGGGATCACGCTCACCGTCGAGGCGCGTGACGGCGTGATCGAGGGCGTCGTGATCGGACCGGATCGCAAGCCGGCGAGCGATGCGTGGGTGACCGCGCGCCGCACGATCGATCCGGTCCCGGGGGCGGGTGACAGCGAAGCCATGATGCAGCGATTTGGATCCTCGTCGACGCCGGTGCTGACCGGCGCCGATGGCCGGTTCAAGATCGACAAGCTGCTGAAGGGCTCGTACGCGCTCGAGGTCGAGGGCGCCCGCGGGGCGACGCACGCCGAGAAGCCCGGCGTCTCGACCGGCGACAACGTCACGATCGAGCTGCTCGCGCTCGGCACGATCACCGGCGTCGTGTCGCTCGGCGGCGCACCGGTGCCCAAGTACGTCATCGAATGCGGGCCGACGACTGGCGACCGCGACGGCACGTCGCGCCAGATCGACGCGAAGGACGGCGCGTTCTCGATCGAGCGGCTCGCGCCGGGCAAGTACAAGTGCAGCGTCGAGGCCGACGCCGGCACCGCCGAGGCCGTGCTCGACGTCTCGCCCGGCAGCACCACGCATGACTTCCCGCTCGCGCACTGGGCGACGATCACGGGCACCGTCGTCGGCGTGCTCGACAAGCACCCGGTCGCGGGCATCCACGTGTTCGCGGGCGACGAGAGCTCGGGGCGCAACCTCGGGGCCATGCTCGCCGGACACGCGCCGACGACCGACGCGAGCGGCCGCTTCCTCGTCGATCGCGTGTCGGTCGGCAGCGGCAAGGTCACGATCATGCCGGTCGTCGGGTTCGCGCCGCTCGCCACGCGGCCGTACACGATCACCGAGGGGCAGCGCCTCGACGTCGGCACGATCGAGATCGTCCCGCCGCGCAACGGCGACGCAGGCACGTTCGGCCTGACCACGAAGGTCGAGGACGGCAAGGTGATCGTCGACGGCGTCACCGAGGGTGGTCCCGCCGCGGCTGCCGGCGTCGTCGTCGGCGACCGGATCACCGCGATCGCCACGCGCGACGTCGCCGCGCTCACGCCGGAGATCGCGTCGCTCCTCCTCGGCTCGGGGAGCTTTGGCGTCGGCGTGCCGCTGCCGCTCGCCCTCGACCGCAACGGCACCGCGGTCCAGGTGGTGATCGTGTCGACGAAGGCGTAGCGATCAGGGCTGCTTGGTCAGCTGGATCGCGTCGGGATACGCGTTGCCGTCGGTGCGATACAGGTACAGCTGATCACCGGCGAGCTTGGCCGCGATGATGTGATCGGCGTGGTGGCTCGGCGCGCACGCCGCCGCGTCGGCGCCGATCGGCTCGGCCTCCTTGTCGGGGAACGCGACGACGACACCGTGATCGAGCGTGCCCGAGAAGCTCTGCAGGAGGCCGGTCTCGATCTTGTCCTTGTGGTTGCACTTGAACTGCAGCGTGTGGTTACCGGCGCCGAAGAACCGCTCGCTGATCACGTAGCGGATCGAGACCTTGCGCTCGTCGTCGATCGAGACCGACAGCGTCTCGTTCGACTCGACCTCGGTCGTCTTGTTGACCGCGTCGGTGACGCGCGGTCGCGCCATCGCCCACGTGCCCTGCAGCACCGACGCCGACAGGTTGGTCGACGACCGGATCGCGTACAGGTTGTTCGTCGGATCGAACACCTTCAGGCGCGCGGCCTGCTGGTCGATGCCGATCCAGACCTCGACGAGGTTCGTCGCGCCCGAGATCCGGACCGACGCGCGATACACGCGGCCCTCGTCGTCCATGCGATCGAGCTTGGTGACCGTGTAGTCCTTCTCGCGGCCGTCCCACTGCAGGCTCGCGGCGACCAGGTCCCACGCGAGCGGGCGCACACCGAGCTCGTCGCAGTTGTCGGCGTCGTTCGGCCGGGTCTCGGGGTGCTTGTCGGCGGTGCTGAGATCGCCAAGAAAGCTGGTCAGGTGCTGGTTGGTCAGCTCGCACGCGAGGAGCGGGCCGGTCGTGGACGGCGAGCGATAGGTCTCGAGCATCTTGCCGGGCAGGCGCGCGAAGTAGATGCCGAGCGCGGCCTGACCCGAGAGGCGGAACTTCGCGATGAAGCTCGAGTCGGTGTTGCGCTCCTGGCGGCGGACCTCGGCGACGAGGCGGCGCAGCGCGGGCAGGTCGCTGCTCGACACGAAGTCGGTCTCGCGCACCTTGGCGCGCTCGTCGACCGGCAGGAGGAGGTACTCGCTCTGCGTCTTCTTGAGCAGCGCGACGACATCGGCGGCCGTCGGCACGATCGCCACGTTCGCCGGCTTGATGCGCTTCACGAGCTCCTTGAGCGCCGCGACGCTGACCGCGCCGTTCTGGCCGACGTGCGCGCGATCCTTGGTGACGTTGATGCCGACGACCTCGCCGGCGTCGTTCGTCGTCGGGCCGCCCGAGAAGCCGGGCTCGATGTCGGCCGAGATCAAGAGGCCGTCGACCGCGTTGTCGCGCAGCACGCGCGCGTAGCGCTCGTCGTACGCCGGGAACGACACGAGGCTGAGGATCTTGCCGTCCTTCGAGACCAGGCCGGCGTGCTTCGCGAGCGACGAGCCGGGATAGCCGTACGCCAGGATGCGCTCGTCCTTGATCGGCTCCCTGGCGAGCCGGAGGCGCGCGAACCGCGAGGCCTCGACGTTCTTGATCCGGATGATCGCGAGGTCGGCGTCGGGATCCGACGCGACGATCTCGGTCTCGGGGAACGCTTCGACGAACGCGCTGCGATCGTTGCCGACGTCGCGCTCGACGAGCACGCGCTCGCCGCGGTCGACGACGTGGTTCGCGGTCGCGACGTAGACGAAGCCATCGGGGCCGTCGATCAAGAAGCCGGCGCCGGTCCCGCTCGGCGTCGTCACGCGGACCATCGCGTCCTTCACCACCACGCCGTGCGAGCCGTGCAGCGCGAGCGCGATCGTCGCGCCGAGCACGAGCGCGGCGCCACCAGCGAGGATCGCGTAGCGCTGCGACTTCGTGAGCTGCTGCCAGCGCGCGAGCTTCTGCGGCTCGGGCGGGCGGACCTGAAGCGCGAGCGCGGTCGGCATCAGCTCGACCCGGTCGACCGGCGCGACCTGCGAGTGCACGCGCTGCGCGACCGGCGGCGGCTCGGTGCCAGTCGGCGTGCGGCGCGGCGGCTCGAAGTACGGCCGGTAGCGCTCGTCGGTCATCGGCAGGTAGAGCTGCTCGCCAACCTTGCACAGCATCGCGTCGCCGGTGACCTTGCCGAGCTGGATGCGGCGGCGGATCTCCGAGAGCACGTACGGCCCGTCGTCGACGCCGCCGGGCTCGAGTACGAAGTAGTAGTTCTTGTCCAAGATCATCTCCTTGGACCGCTCCTAACATAGGTCGGATGGTCGGACCAATAGCCAAATGAATAGCCGGCATTTCGAGTAGCCAGCTGTCAACCTGCTGGAATTACAAGGTCGCGAGGTGTGGCGATCATTGCAACAGCCAGGGGCAACATGTCCCGACCGGCAATTCGACTGGCCATCTTCACGTCGCTCGCGGCTTTCGCGGTGACGGCCTGTAGCGACGACCGGTTCGTGGTCGACCCGATCTACAACCACGCGAACGGCCGCGTCATGATCCGGTTCGAGGGTCGCGAGCTGACCTCGGACGAGACGCTCTTCGTGCGCACGTCGCGCGGCACTTTCGGGACGCTCGACTGCAAGGAGATGGCGACGCACGCCGATCTCCAGGTCTCGAGCTCGGCCGGCAACGATGTCGACGGCCCGTACGTCGACGCCGCGCTCACCAAGCCGTTCTACGGCCCCGAGTGGGCGACCAACCCGACACCCGCGATGCTCGCCGCGTTGAAGGCCGGCACCGACTCGATCATCGACGTGTGCGTGATGAACGGCGGCGACGTCGTCAAGGCGACGCAGCGCGATCTGTTCGCCGCGTGGGACGCCGGTCGCAAGGCGGGGCTCGGCGGCAAGGCCGACGACCCGCACTCCGGCGAGGTCACGATCAACAGCCCCGAGGGCTACGGCGAGCGCTGCGTCGCCGAGATGGGCGAGATCCCGTTCTTCGAGAAGCAGGGCGACGGCACGTACGGCACGTACGACTGTCTCGACTCGACCGCGATCCCGATGACGATCACGAAGGCGGACGGGTCGGTCGACGCGCCGCAGACCGGCACGGTCAACCAGTGCGACAACCCCGAGTACATCTACTCGATGTGCGAGGCCGGCCCACGCGTCGCGACCAAGACCAACGATCAGGGCACGCGATGGACGCTGTTGTGCAGGAAGAGCATCGGCGGCTTCGCGTCGAACCAGTACAACGACATCGCGATGATCGGGCACAACCCGTTCACCGGCAAGACGTGCTTCTTCCAGAACGCGCTGTACTCGAAGACCGACGGCGGTCACGTGCCGCACCCGGCCGACAAGGAGAAGAGCAAGAACCTGTGGTCCGGCGTACACGGCGGCCTCGGCTCGGGCATCGAGTGCTCGCGCTGCCACGACGCCGATCCGTTCATCCACTCGCCGTGGATCGACGGCGCGAAGGACACCAACGGTCGCCCGATCGTCCCCAAGATGGGCGTCGACGCCGATCTGCCGCTCGGCGCGCTCGACTCGCCGTACGACCTCGTCAACCTCGGCGGCCAGCACTGGACGATGGAGAAGCAGCTGGTCTCCGTCGAGGCGAACGCATGCCTCAAGTGCCACCGCATGGGCGGCGGCCAGTGGGCCCAGAGCTACCTGACGCGGCTCGGTGGCACCGACGCGTCGTGGAAGTCGATCACGACGGAGAAGTTCAACCTCGCCGAGCACAAGTACTGGATGCCGCCGGACACCGCGCTCACCGAGGACGCGTGGACCAGCAGCGAGTTCAAGAAGGCGCTCGAGTTCATCTCGCACTGCGGCTCGAACCCGAGCGACGCGGCATGCGTGTGGAAGGAGATCCCGCACACGCTCGGCGGTGACACGACGTCGACCGGGCTCCTGCGCAACCCGGTGATGGGCAGCGACGACGAGATCGCCAGGCAGGCGACGACGGTGCTCGGCATGAACAAGGCGGCGCCGACGCAGCAGTGCGCCGAGTGCCACGCGCCGAACCAGACGACGCTCCGCGACTGGCAGGAGAAGACCGACACCGCGGTCGGCAATTGCCTCGCGGCGCAGGGCGGCGGCGAGCAGAAGATGGACGCGTTCGCCGACCAGCACATCGGCACCAACGAGTTCAAGAAGTACGGCCCGTTCGAGGTCGCGGCGGGCTCGCACTTCGACGTCAAGATGACCGGCACCGGCGACGCCGACCTCTACGTCAAGCGCGGCGGCGAGGTCTCCGAGGACGTCTACGACTGCCGTCCGTACACCGGCACCTCGATGGAGAACTGCAGCGACGGTGTCGGCCCGGCGAAGTTCTGGGTCGGCGTCAAGGGCTACGCCGACGCGACCATCACGATCACGGCGACCTACCAGGCGCCCGGCAACCTGATGCTGTCGAGCAAGGACATCGTCGACTGCACGCGCCTCGATCCGAGCCACGCGGACTCGCCGTTCGCGCCGAGCAAGCTCGGGATCTACGCGGCGGCCGCGCATCTCGGCTGGTTCCAGGACACGTTCAAGAGCGCGTACCCGGCTGGCCAGAACGGCAACACGGTCGACTCCTGGGCGCTCGAGTATGGCAAGTTCAAGAACCGCGCGTCGATGCCCAAGGGCAACCACCCGCGGTTCGAGCAGAAGGAGTTCGACGTCGTCGCCGAGTGGTTCGCGCGCGGCCTGCCGAAGCTGACGACCTACATCGCGGCCGATAACGGCCCGACCTCGTGCTCGACGTCGATCAGCGCGGCGGTCGGCAGCCACGCTTCGGCGATGGCGAGCCAGGGCTGGACGTCGGTCAACCGCAGCGCCGGCATGAACATGTTCGGCTGCGGCGGCGCGAGCAATCCGCTCGAGTGCCTCGCCGGTCAGCCCGAGGCATCGAGCAAGGCGTACGGCACGCACTGGGCGAACAGCGGCAAGCTCCGCGTGCTCCGCGAGCTCGCGTTCAACACGTACTACTGGATGCGGAGCTCGCCCGACGGTCGGTTCGTCGCGAACGGCGCGACCGGCGGCGACGGCGCGGTGATCAGCGACCTCCAGGCCAACAAGGACATCCGCGTCAAGGCGGCGTACGACCCGGGCTTCTTCCCCGACGGCAAGGGTTGGGTGTTCCAG
The DNA here is from genome assembly GCA_038321315.1 of Haliangiales bacterium. GTDB lineage: Bacteria > Myxococcota_A > Polyangia > Haliangiales > Haliangiaceae > JABFXX01. Next base: position 64,422 of record JBBQEX010000007.1, read on the forward strand.
GGCACGCCGATCGGCGCCGGGTTCTGCACCATGGGCCTGCTGACGTCCGATCCGGATCGCATCGACTTCTCGGAGACCCAGTGCAGCGCGGTCGGCAGCGTCAGCCTCTACCAGCACCTCGGCGCGGGATTGAACGGCGGCGACTACATGGTGATCAACAGCCAGTTCACCAGCGACAACCCGTCGGGCGTCGTCAACCGCGACCCGAACACCGGCTTCGCGCAGACCGCGCAGTTCAAGATCACGCCGACGCTCTACGACGGCACGCACTACGTCGGCAAGCCGCCGGTCTCGGTCGCCAGCCCGTTCGAGGGTGACAGCGTGCTGTCGCCGTCGACGCAGCTCGTGGTCAGCCGGTTCGGCAACGAGGGCAACCAGCTCGGCTACGTGCTGCGCAAGATCACCGCGACGTCGAACGGCCCGTCGTACGACATCACGGCGCCGGAGATCGGGCGCTACTGTACGCAGGGCGCGAAGCCGGCGATCTCGTTCGACGAGCGCTACATGGTGTTCCACCACTACGTCGGGCCGGACGACTTCGCGGACCTCGGCTTCGCGTCGGCGAACGACCCGGCATTCCAGGCGATCGTCGCCGCGGGCAGCTCGAACATCATCATCATCGACCTCACGACCGGCGCGCGCACGCGTGTCACGACGATGTCGGCGGGCCAGTACGCGCTGTATCCGCACTTCCGCTCGGACGGCTGGTTCTACTTCCTGGTTCGCGACAAGAGCTCGAACAAGGAGTACGCGGTCGCTTCGGATGCGGCGCTGCGGCTGAACTAGCGGTACGATTGACCGTGCGCGGGATCGTCGTCGGACTCGTCGTCGTCGTTGCCGCGTGCGGCGACAACCTCCCCGACAAGACCGCGATGTGCCAGCTCGCGACCGCGCGCGGCGCGGCGACCGTCGAGTCGCGCAAGGCGATCGGCCCGGCCGCGCCGTACGTGCCGGATCTCGGGCTCGCCGCGCGCGAGCCCGAGCTCGCACACTCGATCGCGGCGCGGCGCGCGGCGGCCTGGGCCGCGGTCGGCAAGGTGCTCGCGCCGGTGCCGCTCGGCGATCCGCGGCTCGCGAGCAACTTCGGCGGCACTCAGCCGACGATCCCCGCGTGGCACACCTGGTACACGAACGACGACTTCACGCGCACGTTCAAGCACGCGTACCGCGGCCTCGGCCCGACCGGGCGCAAGGCGCGCGCGCCGATCGATGGCGCCGCGAACCTCGCGTGGGATGCGGTCGCGCTCGACGATCTGCCCGACTGGCCCGAGCAGCGCTACCTCGACTACCTCGCGACGATCGTGACCGTCGACGGCGCCGACGGCGTCGGCGGCGCGAACCGTGTCAGCTACAGCCCGGCCACGACGACCCACCTGCTCGAGAGCTACCAGAAGCAGTACGCGTGTCGCATCGCAGCCGAACCGGATCCGTTCGCCTCCGATGCCACGAAGCCCGGCGCGATGGTCGCCGCGGACGAGGCCGTCGCGATCGACGGCTGCGAGTTCCGCGTGCTCGGGCCGTTCCTCGCGGCGCCCGGCGCCTCGGTGACGGTGACCTCGAGCGGAGACGGCGATGCCGATCTCTACGTGCGGCGCGACGCGGCGCCGGACTTCACGACCTACGACTGCAAGTCGGCCGGCGACACCAGCAGCGAGCGCTGCGTGGTCGACGGTGGCGCGCCGATCTACGTCGCCGTGTTCGGCGCCAGGCCGGGCGCGGTCACCGTGTCGGTCGAGTACCTCACCGCGGACGTCGCCGATCCGACGTGCCTCAACGGCGCGATGCCGCGCGACGCGGTGCTCGTCAAGGGCGACTGGCGCCGCGTGTTACCCGGCGAGACGCTGCCGGTGTTCGACACGTCGGGCCCGCGCATGATCTCGCGGCTCGCCGGCAGCGCGGTGGCGTGGAACTCCGACGGCGCCGCCGATCCGCATGCCGACTCGATCTACACCGTCACGCTCGAGAGCGGCCAGCAGTTCCGGTTGCCGGCGCTGCACGTGATGACGAAGGAGCTCGATCACTGGCTGTGGATCACGCTGTGGTGGTCGCCGACGCCCGACACCGACTTCGGCGCCGATCGGCCGGCGGCGATCGCGGCGTTGCCCGGCCCGTGGAGGAACTACAAGATGTGTACGTCGAGCGCGTACGTCGAGGAGGATCCCGATCCGCGCGGTGGGCAGGCCGGCACACTCGGCGACGCGCTGGCGGCAGTGCACGGCGGTGTCGGTACACCGAGCTGGTGTAGCAACCCGTACCTCGAGCTCGGCGACGGCAACGCGGCGACCAACTGCATCGGCTGCCACCAGCACGGCGGCACCGCGCTCACCCCGGAGATGATCCTGGCGACCCAGCCGCATCACGGCACGACACGCGAGCGGAACAACTTCTTCACCGACTACGTGTGGGCGATCAAGGGCGGTGGTGGTGAGGAATTGTCGTCGATCGTGCAGGCCGAGATCGAGTTCTGGGACGCGAGCGATTAGCGGTGTACTCCGGAGACGGATCGCCGCTTCGGGAGTGAGAATTGCGCAAGCCCGGCCTTGGCTGGGCGCGCAGCAACGCCGGATGGCGTTGCGCAGGTACAATTACCGCCATGGATCTCGTGCTGACGGTGCTGCAGGACCCGCACGAGGACCTGGGGCAGCTGTGCGGGCTCGCGATCACCGATCGGCTGATCGTCGCGGCCGGCGGCACGAGCACGAGCGCGACGATCGTGGCGTCGTCGAACGCGCGCCGGTTCGAGCCGCTGAAGCTGCCGAGCACGCACGGGATCCGCGACGTGCTGGTCGCCGCCGATTCACTCTGGGTGTGTGGCGAATACGGCTTGCTCGCGGTGTCGCGCGACGGCGGCCACACGTGGACGACGCTCGCGACCGACACGCGCGCGTGCCTGTTCGGCCTCGCCCTCGCACCGAGCGGCGCGATCTGGATCGTCGGCGACGAGGGCTACGCGGCGTGGCTGCACGGCACGCGCGTCGAGCGCGTCGCGATCGGCGCGCCGGTGCGGCTGGCGAAGGTCTACAGCGTCAAGGACGAGATCGTCGCGCTCGGCGGCGACGGCGCGATCCGCAAGCTGAGCGAGACCGGCGAGGTCGCGACGCTCGCGTCGGGCTCGACCCGGGCGCTGACCGGGCTCGCGATCACCGCGCGCAACACCTGGATCGTCGTCGGCGACGGTGGGTTCATCGCGCGCTCGCCGGATGGCCAGTGGTTCTCGCGGGTCACGACGCCGGTGCAGCTCGATCTCGAGGCCGTCGGGGTCGCGCGCGACGGCAAGATCGTCGCGGTCGGCGATCGCGGCCAGGTCACGGTCAGCGCCGACGACGGCCGCACGTGGGCCGCGATGAAGACGCAGCAGACCGCGCACCTGTGGAGCGTCGGCCGCTTCGGCGCCGGCATGCTGATCGGCGGCGATGACGGCATGATCCTGAAGCTCGCGCCGGCCGGCGATGCGACGTGGCACGAGCGCCCCGACATGTTCGGTGGCCCGCGCCCGCTCGACGACGTGTTCGCCGGCGGCCCGTCCGGGTTCATCGGCGGCGGCCTCGCGGAGTTTCTCGGCGAGGCCGAGCCGGTCGCCGCGATCGAGGAGGCCGTGGAGGACGACGTCGCCGACGATCCCGACGAGTCGGTCGATCGCGAGGCGTTCAAGGCGCTCGGGCGCGTCGGGACCGCCGAGGACTTCGCGACCAACTACGGCGTCGCGATGCCCGCCGAGGCGCGCCGGTTCTTCGCGCTCGTCGAGGGTCACGATCGCTGGTCGACGTTCGACGAGCTCCGGCTCGACAACGATCTGCGCCCCGACGTCGGCGCGCTCGGCCTGTTCGAGCTCATGGTGCGCCGCAACCAGCAGGCGTACCTCGGCACCGATCTCGTCGAGGCGTTCTGCGGCGTGTTCGGGATCGGGTCGCAGGGCAACGGCGACACCTATCACATGGAGATCTACGAGTGGGACGGCCCCCGCCAGGTGCTCCACTTCGATCACGAGACCGCGTCGTTCACCGGCGTGTTCGCCGATTCGCTGGACAGCCTCGCGTACCTCTGCGCGCTCGTGAAGGCGGGCGACGCACGAGCCATCTCGCGCGAGGCCTACGCCGCCGGCCTGCGCGCGTTGCACGGCAAGGTGTCGCCGACCTGGCACTTCTCGATCGACGAGAAGGATCCCGAGTTCACGCGCTTGTCGCCGAAGCGTCGCGACTCGGAGTTCTTTTTTTATCGCTCGCGCTGGATCTGCGCGCTGCTCAAGAACGACGGCGTGACCGATCTCGACGACATCGGCGAGCTGTTCGACGCCAACCTCAACCAGGTCATCCCGCCCGACCAGCTCGCGGCGCGCTACGACGCGTGCGAGAAGTTCATCCCGACCGCGCTGTACGCGATGTGGCGCGCCTTCCTGTTCGACGAGCCCGAGCTCGCGCGCTACCTCGAGATCGCCCGCCGTCACACCGCTCGGCTCGTGCGCGACGCGGCGCGGCTGATCGACGAGCTCGCCGCCGGACGCACGCGGCTCGGCACGATCAAGGACGTCCCGACCTGGCTCGCGCGATTTCGCGCGCTCGATCTCGATCCGCGCCGTGCCGAGGCTCGCGCCGCCGAGCAGCGCGAGCGCGCCCGGATCGAGGGGATGCGGCGCGACGAGGTCATGGTCGAGCTGGTCCGCACGCAGGAGGCCGAGTGGCCGCAGCTCGCGTGGCGCTGGATGGCCGACGGCACGGCGCACCGCGCGCTGCTACACGAGCTCCAGCGGCGCCCCGACGCCGCCGCGCAGCTCGCCGCGATCGACGCGCTGCGCGACCTGACTGACGACGAGCGCGCGATCGTGATCCCGCGCCTCGCGGCCGAGCTGTCGCCGACGCTCGAGGCGCTCCTGCTCGGCAGCCTGGTGCGCGACGACAAGCTCGACAAGGTCGTCGAGCGGGGCGACCCGGGTCCGGACCCCGAGCCGGAGCCCGAACCCGCCGACGCGGACGGCGCGCCGTTGCCACCCTCGGCCCGCCAGATCGGCGCCGCGATCGCGATGACCGAGCGCGCGCTGCGCCTCGCGCCCGATGACACCGACGTGCAGTTCACCCACGCGATGCTGCTGATCGACGGCGACCGCGCGGGCCTCGCGGGCAAGGACGCGAGCACGCTGCTGTCGGCGCTCCAGCAGTTCGCGCCGTCGGTGCGGATCAGCATCGCGAGCAAGCTCGGCTCGACCGGGCACGCGCGGTTTCGCGACGCGGTCGATCTCGCGCTCGCCGATGCGTTCCCGACCCGGGTGCTCGCGAGCCGGACGTCGGGATCGGTCGCGTCGTTCGGCGATGTCGCGAGCGAGATGTTCGCCGAGCTCGGCGAGGTGATCCTCGAGCACGCGCCCGATCGGATGACGCGGCTCGTGGCCAAGCTCCCCGACGACGTCGAGCTGCTGTGCGAGCTCGCGTACAAGGCGATCGAGGCCGGTCAGCGCGACGCCGCGATCGCGCTGTACGACCGCATGCTCGCGCTTTCGATCCCCGACGAGCTCGAGGAGCGCCAGGTCTACCTGCGCGCGCTCAACAACGCGTGCGTCCAGGCGCACGCCGGCAAGGTGTTCGACGCCGCGGTGCGGATCGCGAACCGCGCGCAGCCGGTCGCGCACGAGAATCCGTACATCTATCACGCGGCCGCCTGCGCCTATGCGGCGACCGGCGACCTCGCGCGCGCGTTCGATCAGGTGAAGCTCGCGATCGACCACGACTACGATCACGTCGCGAAGATCGAGAGCGACCGCGATCTCGGCGCGCTGCTCGAGTGGCCCGAGTTTCGCTCGCTGTTTCGGGACTGGCACGCCCGCCAGGAGGGCAACTGATGGTGACCGTGCACGGCCTCGAGGCCAAACAGGGCGAGACCAGCTTCGCGCTCATGGTCCTCCGGTTCGTGCGCCCGACGGATCGCGATCGCGTCGTGCGCATCCTCGAGCGCGTCGGCTCGCTGATCCCGGACTTCGACGCCGTGGTCGCCGATCTCCCCGACGATGCCGAGTCGCCGATGCGGGTCATCGGCGTGCCGTGGTCACCGCCCGAGGCGGGCCACGCGGTCGACGCGCAGCGCCGGCTGATCGAGGCCGCGGGCAGCGATGGCATCGAGGCGGCGTGGTTCTTCCAGACCGGCACGAGCCTGCCCCTCGAGGATCACGACGATGACGACGGTGGCGACGATGGCGAGGTCGACGAGCCGGTCGGACGCCAGCCGACCCAGGCGGAGCCCGACTGGCCAATCGATGACACCCGGCCGATCGAGCTCGGCACGACCGCGGGCGAGCTCGGCGACTTCGACTTCGAGGACGACGACGAGGACGAGGACGACGACGACGCTGACGACGCTGACGACGACGCTGACGACGATGACGCGCCGGACGACGAGCCCGAGCGACATGCCTGGTCCCACGGGCCGCCGGCGGGCCTCGCGAGCGTACCGTTTCCGGTCGACGGCTATCCTGCGATCGTCGACGGCCTCGACTGGGAAGACTTCGGGCTCGCGATCAAGCTCGATGGCCCGTGGGTGCCCGGCGAGGCGCTCGTGCTGCGCGGGTTTCACGGCCTGTGGCTCGCGCCCTACGCGATGCGCTATCGCAACGCGGACGTGACCATCGATCGCGCGCACCACGCGGTGCACCTGTGGGTCGATCGGTTCGCGGCCGAGACGCCGGCCGCCGAGCAGGTCCAGCACCTCCTGTGGATCGCGGCGCAGCTGCACCAGGTGTTGCCGGTCCTGCACGCCCGGTTCGTCGGCGCGACGATGAACCAGAAGTACGGCGTCCTCATGGGCGACATCAGCGAGCCGTTCGTGCTCGGCGGAAACCCGCTGATCGCGCGGCACCTCGAGGGTGGCGAGCTGGCGGTGGATGCGTGGATCGCCGCGCAGACCGCGTGGTCGCCCGAGGAGCTCGCCCGGATGCTCGACGAGCTCGCGGTCGAGATCGTGACGCGTGATCCGACCGGGCTGCACCTCGTGGCGAAGCCGACCGACGACGGCGACGAGGACGAGCCGGATCGTCACCTGCACCTGACGACCTACGCGGGCGAGCTGCTCGCCGCGCGCGGAGCCCTCGGCCAGCTCGACCCGCGCACCGCCCCGGTCCTGCGCCCGCTGCTCGAGGTGCCCGCGAAGTACGAGCACCGCCGGCGCGCCGTCGTCGAGATCCTCGGCGCGATCGGGGATCGCGCCAGCGTCGGGCCGCTGATCAAGATTCTCGACGACAACCCGATCAAGGGTGCGCTCGACTCGATCGGCAAGGACGACTTCCTCGCGACCACCGCGCGCGCGCTCGGCGCGATCGGCGATCCCGCCGCGAAGGACGCGCTCGCGCGCCTGGTCGCGGCGAAGGGCTCGTTCAACGACAAGCCGCGCACGTACGCGGCGAACGCGCTCGCGCGCTGCCTCCGGCCCGACGACGACGTCGACGACGCGGTGCTCGTCGGCCTGCTCGAGACGATCCGCGAGCGCAACGATGGTCCGCTCAACGCGCACGCGCACCTCGCCTACGGCCGGCTCGCGCGCACGCTCACGCCGGCGCGCCGCGCGGTCGCCGCGCGCATGCTCGCCGAGACGCCGAGCCAACGTGACGACAGCTCGCCGATGCTGGCGCGACGCGCGGCCGAGGTGGTCGCGAGCGGCCAACCGCCGGACGCGGCGACCGCGACCGAGCTGCGCGATCGCCTGAGCCGCGCGTTCCAGGGCCGCAGCTGGGATCACGATGCCACCGTACGCGACCTCGCGATCGCGCTGATGGTCGGCGAGCTGCTGCCGGAGCTGGTCGATCCCGACGAGCTCGCGCGCCTGACCCGGTTCACCGAGCCGCAGGTTCGCACCGCGGCGCACGACCTGCTCGCGCAGCTCGGCAAGCCGATGGCGCCGGCGCGCCGGTTCGATCGCGAGACCGCCCGCGCGCTGGGCGAGCCCGAGTTGTTGCGCTGGCTCGGCGAGCAGCACGTGATCGGGCTCCCCGCGCTGATCGGCGAGGCCGGGCGCCGGAAGCTGGCGAGCGCGCGGCCGGTGATCGCGCGGCTCGCGAGCGACGTGATCGCGCAGGCGCACCCGAGCCAGGATCTCCTCGAGCCGCAGGCGCACGTCGTGACCGCCGCGGTGGCCGCGCTGCGCGACACGCTCGACGTCGCGACGATCGCGCTGTTCGATCGCATGTTGCGCCACGCGAACCACAACGTGAAGTGGGCCCTGCTGCAGGATCCGCCGAAGGACGAGCGCCTGATCGGCGGCATGTTTCACGTGCTCGGCGAGCGCTGGGGCTGGCAAGAATCCACCGCCCGTGATTGGCTCGCGCAGTTCCAGGGCACCACGACGTTCGAGGCCGAGCGCGAGAAGGTCGGCGTCGATTCGCTCGAAGGCAACGACGACGACGACGACGATGACGACGACGACGATGCCGATGATGCCGATGATTCCGACATGAACTAGATCCCGTGCAGCTGTCTCCCGATCAGGACTACATCGTCGAGCTCGGCCTCGACGAGCCCGACGACGCTCCGGCGCTGGCCGGCAAGCTCGCCGAGCTGCTGCGGGTCGCGCCGCAGGAGTTGCCACCGCTCGAGGTTCGCAAGCGCTCGATCGACGCGCGCCGCGGCCGGGTCAAGTTCCACCTCGTGGTCGGCACGGTCACCGAGCAGACGCGCGACGACGCCCCGCTGCGCGAGGTCGCCGGCGAGCCGGTCATCGTGATCGGTGGCGGCCCGGCGGGGCTGTTCTGCGCGTACCAGCTCGCGCGCGACGGGATCCGCGCGATCGTCGTCGATCGCGGCAAGCCGGTGCAGGCGCGGCGGCGCGATCTCAAGGGGCTCACGCAGCACGGCGTCGTCGATCCAGACTCGAACTACTGCTACGGCGAGGGTGGGGCAGGGACGTACTCCGACGGCAAGCTCTACACGCGCTCGCACAAGCGCGGCGACGTCCGCGACGTGATCGAGATCCTCGCGCGCCACGGTGCGCCCGAGCAGATCCTGGTCGACGCGCGTCCGCACATCGGCTCGAACAAGCTGCCGAAGGTGATCACCGCGATGCGCGAGTCGCTCGAGGCCGTCGGTTCGACCGTGATGTTCGGCGCGCGGGTCGTCGAGCTCGTCGTGCGCGATGGCAAGGCGATCGGCGTGCGGCTCGCCGATGGCCGCGAGCTGATCGGCCGCGCCGTGGTGGCCGCGACCGGACACTCGGCGCGCGACGTCCACGGCGTGTTGACGCGCGCGGGCATCCAGCTGCAGGCCAAGGCGTTCGCGATGGGCGTGCGCATCGAGCATCCGCAGCCGCTGATCGATTCGATCCAGTGGGGCAAGCAGGCCGGCCACGCGAAGCTGCCGGCGGCGCCGTATCGGCTGGCGTTCACGCCGAGCGACGGCCGCGGCGCGTTCTCGTTCTGCATGTGCCCGGGCGGCTGGATCGTGCCGGCCGCCACCGAGCCCGACGGCCTCGTGGTCAACGGCATGAGCCTGTCGCGGCGCGACTCGCCGTACGCCAACTCGGGCCTCGTGGTGTCGGTCGAGCTCGCCGATCTCGCGCGGCTGAACCTCGATCCGGTGTTCGGCGGCATCGCGCTACAGCAGACGCTCGAGCGCGCGGCGCTCGTCGCGGGCGGCGGTCAGCTCCGTGCGCCGGCGACCCGCGCGACCGACTTCGTCGCGCGCCGCGCGTCGTCGACCGTGCCGGCGACGAGCTACCAGCCCGGCCTCCTCGCCACCGATCTCGCGGCGGTGCTCGACGCGACCGGCCTGCCGCTCGCCCAGCGCCTGCGCGAGGCGCTGACCGCGTTCGATCGCCAGATGCGCGGATACCTCACCGAGGAGGCCGTGCTGGTCGGCGTCGAGTCGCGCACGTCGTCGCCGGTGCGCGTGCCGCGCGACGCCGACAGCTTGCAGTCGCCCGACCTCGCGAACCTCTATCCGTGCGGCGAGGGTGCGGGCTACGCGGGCGGTATCGTCTCGGCCGCGCTCGACGGCATCCGCGTCGCGCGCGCGATCGCGCTGCGATGATCCCCGCGGAGCTGCTCGCCGCGATCGTCGCCGCGCCCGACGATCCGGCGCCGCGCGCGGTGGCCGCGGACTACCTGCAGGAGCGCGGCGATCCGCACGGCGAGCTGATCGCGCTGGCGATCGCGGATCCGGTCGCGCACGCGTCTCGCATCGCCAAGCTCGAGAGTGCTCTCTACACGCGCGACTGCGGCTGGCGCTGGGGCTTCGTCGAGCAGCTCGAGATCAGCGACGAGGTCACGCAGCTCGCGACGGCGCTCGGCACGGCGCCGCTAGCGCTGCTCCGCGTGCTCGCGATCCGGCTGTGGTCGGGCCACCCCGATGCGGTGTTCCCCGTGTTGCCGGGCGAGCTTCGTGCGCTCGCGCTGTGGTCGACCGGTCCGAGCTATCCCGGCACGTTCATGCTGCGGTGCGAACGCACGCCGCACCTCGCGCGGCTCGAGGCGCTGGTCGGGAACTTCCTCACGCCGCTGGTGTTCCCCGAGCTCGAGGAGCTCGTACTGCGCGGGTGCACGCTGTCGGTGTTCGCCGCCGCCGAGCTCCCGGCTCTCCGCGAGCTGCACCTCCACGTCTCGACGCCACCGACGACTGCGGAGCTCGACGCGATCCTCGCGCGCCTGCCGGCGGTGCGCCGGCTCGCGATCCACGCCTCGGGCCTCCGCTCGATGATCCCGCCGGTGGCCGCGCTCGAGGTGTTCGAGCTCGTCGACAACGGCTCGGGTGATCCGGGTGGGCGGCGCTTCGTCGTCGATCGCCGAGCGACCACGCCACACGCGGCCGTGCTGTGCTTGCGCGGGCCGCGCGGCCGGCTGATCCACCTCGATCCGCGTCGCGCCAACGCGCTCGACGGCGCGACGATCGAGTGGACCGGCGTCGACTGGTGGCTGCGCGACACGCGCGCGTATCTCAATCGCGACTGGCGCAGCCGCGTCCCGCTGCGCGACGGCGACGAGATGATCTCCGACACCGTCGGCTATCGCTTCCTCGCCGCGAGCACCGAGGCCGCGTTGCTCGCCGGCGCCACAACGATCCGCTCGCGCTACGGCCTGCGCGATATCTAGAGCACGAAGCGGAGGCCGAACGCGACGCTCGCGGCTGGCGTCGCCGACACGTTGCCCTGCACGAAGACCTTGAGCTTCCACAGGTTCAGCTGCACGCCGGCGAGCAGGCGGGCCGCGGCCGGGCTGCCGGTGCGGTCGCCGGTCGCGTCGATCGCGACCGTCGCGATCTTGCCCTGCGTGTTGGTGACGTCGCCGGACAGCTTGCCGGTCAGGTTCGTCTTGCCGGCCGTGAGATCGATGCCGACGCCGATGAACACCGACGCGATCAGCGCGAGGCGCAGGCCGGTCGTGACCTCGATCGGCACGGTGACCGCGTTGGTGCCGAGGTCGAAGCTGCCGGTCGCGGCCAGCGTCGCCTGATTGCCATCGAGCGCGAACGACCGCGAGAAGTTGCGGCCGCTCAGCTTCCAGCGCGTGTACTCGAGCCCCGAGGTGATGTCGAGGCCGAGCCAGCGCACGACGGTCGCGGTGCCACCGGTCGACTCGGGCTCGATCAGGCGATACTGGGCGTGCGCTCCTGCGGACGTGATGCTGCCGTCGAGCGTGTCGGTCGACGCGCCGGTCGAGCCGTTCTGGTAGAACCCGCTGGCGAACAGCGTCCAGCGATGCAGGCCCCACTCGGCGAGGTTGACGCCGATCATCGCGGCGAAGTTGACCGCGGCACCGGCGGTCGGGCGATCGGACTTCGACAGCACGCTGTCACTCGCCGCGGCGACGTTACCGGCGATGCCGAACATGTAGCTCTGTGGCGCCGACGCGTAGTCGACGCCGAGGCCGCGCTGGGAGAACGCGGTGGCGTCGGTGAACGCGCGCAAGAACCCCGGGATGTTCGCGGTCTGATACTCGTCGTCGACCTCCTTCTGGATCTCGGCGGTCAGCTTGGCCTCGCCGCCGTTCTGCGCCGCGTAGGCCTGGCCCGCGGGCGTCAGCGTGATCGTGACCTTGGCGTCGGCGTGCGCCAGTGAGGGAGCCGCGAGGACCCCCAGAACGACGAGAAAACTACGCATCCCACGATCGTAGCATCACGCCGAGACGCGCCGGATACCCTCGCGCACGCCGACGTTGGGCGACCAGCCGAGCAGCTGCCGTGCGCGGTCGCTCTCGAAGTGGAGGCGCGCCAGGGCCGATCGGAGCCGGTAGGCCGCGATCGGGCTCGTGCGGCCGATCACCTTGAGCGGAAGCTCGCTGAGCTTGCCGAGCGCGAACACGATCGGGCGCGGCACGGCGACGATCCCGCGGGTCGAGCCGGACAGCGCCAGCACCTCGCGCTGGGTGAGGTGCGCGGGATCGATGATCTGGATCACCTCTCCGTGGGTCAGCCGCTTCGTGACCGTTGCCACGATCGCGTCGATCAGGTCGTCGAGATAGACCAGCGGCAGCTCGAGCTTGCCGTCGCCGAGGATCAGCCAGCGCCCGCCGGCGTCGCGCGCGACCGCGCCGTTGATCAGCGGAATGCCGCCGCCGAAGATCTGCCCGGGACGCAGGATCACGCACGGCAGGCCACCGGCGGCGGCCGCGGCGACCGTGCGCTCGGCGAGCAACTTCGCGCGCGTGTACGCGCCGCGCTCCTCGGGACGCGGCTCGAGCGCGGCGTGCTCGGTGACCGGACCCTGGTCGGCCGAGCCCACCCAGTCGAGCACCGACATCGACGACACGTGGACGAGCTGCGCGACGCCGTGCTTGCCGCAGGCGTCGACGACGTGCTGCGTGCCGGCGACGGTGCCGATCCGATGCTCGGGCCAGCCGCCCCGGGTCGTGGCACCGAGGTGGATCACGGTCGCGGCGCCCTCGACGGCGCGATCGACGGCGGCCGGATCGCCGAGATCTCCGAAGCAGTACTCGACCTGATCGACCGGCGTCTCGGGGATCCGGCGCACCATGACGCGCACGCGGTGGCCGTCGGCGACCAGCCGCGCGACCATCGCCTTGCCGACCTTGCCCGAGGCGCCGGTGACGAGGAACGGCACGCGCTCCGATCTCGGGAACCGTGCGTGCTGCCGCGTCCGATCGGCCTCGGCAGCCGTCGCGATATCCTCGAGGAGGCGCACGGCCTCGGCGTCGAGCGCGGGCAGCTCGCGTTCCCGCGCGAGTCGATCGCGAAGCCGCGCGCGATCGACCCGCAATTCACCCTGGGTACCGTGGATGACGAGGTTCGACGCGGCCGGCTCGGCACGCGAGGTCAGCTCGAAATGGCCGACGCCGTTCGCGCACTGCACGCGCGCGCGCCAGTCGTCGAACGGCAGGTCTCGGTCGACCCCGGGCGAGCTCCACGTGGCGTCGAGGGCGACGATCTTGCCGAGCAGCGCCTGGATCAGCTGGAGGCACGGCACGCCGAGCTCGACGAACCCCGGCGATCGCGCGCCGACCTCGTAGACCGGGGAAGGTAGGCCGCGCACGAGCTCGACCGAGACGATCGTGCCGAGCGACTTCGCGGCATCGAGCGCACGCTGGACCATGCCGGCGGGAAAGCGTGCATTACTCATCGCGTGCCGGACCGTATCACGCGCGTTTTGTGCCTCGCGCTCGTCGCGTGCGGCGGCCATCATGCCGCCGGCCCCGAGGTCGCGATCGTCGGCGAGTCGACGCGCTTGCGGCTCGGCGATCCGCTGCCGGCCACGACGCCGTGGTTCGATGGCGCGCGCGTCACGTTGAGCGGCGCGCGCGGCGAGATCCTCGGCATCCAGGTCGCCGAAGCAAACCCCGCGCCGACCGCGCTCACGATCGCCGGCGCCACCGTGCGGAGCTTCGCGGTCACCGCGCTCGCGGTGGTCCGCCCGTCGACGGCGATGTACGGCGGCAGTCACGGCGCCGGGCGGTACGCCGACGCGATCGCGCCGGCCGTGTCCCCGGCGACGAACCCGGCGTACTTCGAGATCGTGGCGGACGCGCCCGGCGTGCACGCGGGCACGCTCGCGATCGGCACGCGCACGTTCCCGGTGACGCTGACGATCGCCGACGTCGCGCTGCCTCCGCTCGCGCGCAGCGTGTGGGCCTACGAGGATCCGCGCGAGCTCGCGTGGGCGGCGAGCGACGAGGCGCGCGGGACACCCGATCATCCGGCGGCGATGAGCCCCGACGAGCGCGCGTGCATCGCGACGTTCCGCGACTACGGCATCCAGCTGTCGCCGGATCTCGCCCTCGACAGCTGGCTCGATCGGCGCGCGACGTTCGACGGCTTCACCTACGTGCCGGTCGACGTCGGTGACGACCCCGCGACGATCGGCGCGAACGTGCGCGCCTGGATCGACGCGACCCGGGGCAGCGGCCACATCCCGTTCGCGATCCCGATCGACGAGCCGCACGATCACGAGGCGCGCGTGAAGGTCCGCGCGCTCGCCGATCTGGTGCGCGCCGCCGGCGGTGGTCCGACGACGTTCGTGTTCGCGGTGACCGACACCGTGCGCGACGAGTACGGCGATGCGATCGACCTGTACCTCCAGGCCAAGGCCGTGCACCTCACCGGCGATCGCTACCAGCGGTGGACCTACAACGGGGGGCCACCGGGTTCGGGCGCGCTCCTGCTCGACGGCGAGACCCCGGGCACGCGTACGTGGGGCTGGATCATGTGGCGCTATCGATTTCCGGTCTGGTACGTGTGGGACGCGCTGTACTGGCACGATCGCCACAATCGCAAGAAGAAGAAGCTCGCGTTGCCGGGCCCGATCGTCGACGCCGCGACCGACGCGGTCAGCTTCGATGACGGCGAGGATCACGGCAACCTCGACGGCGTGCTCGCGCTGCCGGGCTGCAAGCCGACGCTGCGGATGGCGGCGCTCCGTCGCGGGCTTCAGGATCGCGCGCTGCTCGAGCTCGCGTCCGCCTGTGCACCGGAGGCCACCGCGAAGCTTGCCGCCGAGGTCGTGCCGCGCGCGGTCGGGGATGCGACCGCGGGCATCGCGTGGTCGACCGACGAGGCCGACTGGGAACGCGCGCGCCAGAAGCTCCTGGTGCTCGCGAGCTGCAAGCGTCAGGGCTTGCAGTAGCCCTTCATGTTGCACTTCATCGTGCCGTCGGCGCCGGCCGGGCACGTGGAGCTGTCGGGCGAGGTGCACTTCTGCGAGCACACCGGGTGACCGAGCATGTCGAACGAGTTCGTGCACACGCCGCTCGTGCACTCGGTCGAGCCGGTGTCGACGACCGTCGTGCAGGTCGCGCCGAAGGCCTTCGACGAACCCGAGCCCGCGGCATCCGGCTTGACGGTGGTGCCACCGTCGTCGCCGGACGTACATGCGCCGAACACGAGGACGATTCCGATCGCGAGGTTCCGCATGGGAGCATCGTCGCACGACGCTCGGCCGGCGGTTTATTGCATCGGTGTTACGTCACGAGGACGGTGCCGGCGACCTTCTGGGCACCGAGCTGGTC
Source organism: Haliangiales bacterium (assembly GCA_038321315.1). Taxonomy (GTDB): domain Bacteria; phylum Myxococcota_A; class Polyangia; order Haliangiales; family Haliangiaceae; genus JABFXX01. Next base: position 79,843 of record JBBQEX010000007.1, read on the forward strand.
GATCGCGCGTCGCAGATCACGCGCCGTGGTGCGCTCGGCCCGCACCGCGAGCACGACCGCGTCGACCGCGTCGGCCATCAGGTTCGCGTCGGCCGAGCCGAGCACCGGTGGGCCATCGACCACGATGTGATCGTAACCACCGAGTCGGAGGCGCTCCATCGCGATCGTGAACGCCGGGCCGTCGAGCAGCTGGGTCTTCTCGATCCGCGGGTTGATCGCGGCGACGTGCAGCCAGAGCGATGGGATCTCGATCAGGCTCCACGGCAGCATCGGCTGGTGGCGATGCGCGGCGAGCTGCTCCGCGAAGCACCACGGCGGCACCAGCGAGAAGATGCCGGCGAGCTGCGGCCGGCGCACGTGGGTCTCGACGAGCAGGACCTTGGCGCGACCACACTCCGCCAGCGCGAGCGCGAGGTTGACCGCGGTCGTGGTCTTGCCATCACCGGGCCCGGCGCTCGACACCGCGACGCACTGCGGGCGGCCGATCTCGAGGAGGTGATGGCGCAGCACGCGGAACGCCGCGGCGCGCTCGGAGTCCGGCTCGATCACCAGCGTCAGGCGCGGGTCGGGCTTCTCGTCCGGGAGGTGGTGCTGGGTCAGCCCGATCTCGGGCGGCGGGCCCTGCACCGACGGCGACATCGTGCGGCCGACGGCGGGCGCGACCATCGCGGTCATCGTCGTCGTCCGGCTGCTGAACACCGCGGCGGCCTGCACGGCGCTGTTCGGCTGGAGCGGATTGTCGACGCGCGTCTGCATCGCGTGCGGATCGGACTCCTCGGCGAGCGGGATCATCGGTTGCGTCAGCAGCGGCAACGGCGCTGCGCGCGCCTGGCCGGGCTTGGGTTGCGCCTCGCCGAATCGCGGCTGGGTGACGCGCTTGTCGCTCACGAGATCGTGGCCTTTCGCTTCTGGCGGTCCGCCCGGCGCTTCGCGATCGTCGCGGGCGGGATCACCGCGAGGACCGGGATGCCGAGCTGATCGATGTCGGTGCGGTGATAGAGCCGGTCGTCGATGACCGCGAGGCCGATCGCGATCGCGGCGCCGAGCCCGAGGAACAACACCAGGCCGGCCAGCAGGAAGATCGTCTTGCCGGTGCCGGTCGGGCGCATCGGCGTGAACGCCGGATCGACGACGGTGAGTCGGCCACCGGCCTCGGCGGCCTTCTGGTTGGCGTCGTTCTGCGCGCGAAACACGCTGTCGGCGACCGACTGCATGCGCTCGCGCGCCTCGTTCTGGGTCCGGCGAAGGTCGGCGTACTTGGTCTCGAGCTCGACGACGCCTTTGGTCGTGGTGTCGACCTCGACCGGATGCGGCGTGCCCGTGTTCGCCTGGATCTGGTTCATCTGCGCCTCGATCTGGAGGAGCTGCTTCTTCAGCTTCTCGCGGTCCTCGGCGGTCGCAGGCGCGATGATGATCTCCTGATCGGGCGGCACGTTCGCCTGCGCGTGGGCGAGCGCGACCCTCGCCAGGTCGAGGCGCTCCTTGGCGCTCTTCACGGTCGGATAGTTCTCGGTGTAGCGCTTCGAGAGATCGTCGTACTCGCGCTGGGCGGTCGAGACCTCGCGCTGCGCGTCGTTGACCGCGCTCTCGGCGGCGGTCTTCTCGGGGCTCGGCGTCGACGGCATGCGCACCGGCGGGGCGTCGGGCGCCGCGTTCAGGCGCGCCATGATGCGATCGCGCTGGCGATCGAGCGCCTGGAGCTGCGAGTTGCCGCCGGTCGCGACCGGCTTCTTGTTCGCCGCGCGGATCGACGCGCCTTCGCTGCCCTGGTTCGCGTCGGCGATGAACTCGGGGTGCTTGGCGAGGAACTCGGAGTACGCCTGCTCGCGCTTCTTGAGCTCGACGCTCGCCTCGTCGCGCTGGCTGATCGCGAACTTCAACGTCGCGGTCGCGAGCTCGTTGCGCAGCGACTCGTCCTTGTCTTGCAGCGACTTCGTGAGCGTGTCGACCACGTCGCGCGCGCGCTTCGGATCGCTGTCGGTGTAGCTGATGCGGAACGCGTTCGCGCCGCGCGACTCGAACCGGACCGCGGTGCGCAGGCGCTCGACCGCGAGATCCTCGTCGGCGGCCTTCGGGAAGTCGAGCTTGGGATCGTTGATCAGCTCGAGCAGCTGCTTGCGCGCGAGCAGGAGCTCGCGATAGCGATCGCCGATGTTGCGCTGGGCGGTGTCCTCGCGATTCTGTAGCAGGCTCGACTGGATGCGCTCCTGATAGAACAACGTCGACGACGACACGTAGGCGCGCGGGCGCGACATCGCAAAGGCGAGCGAGATGCCGGCGCCGGCGACCGCGAAGATCGCGAGGAGCCACCACAGCCGCAGGGCCTTGCGCGTGGTGTCGACGAGTCGCTGGAGGCGGTCGCGAGGAGTTACCGATGAGAGCGCCATCGCGACAACGATGGTACACGACTCGCCCGCGCGCCACGCGCCTCGAGCGACCCGACGTGGTCACCTTGGAATCCGGGCACATGGCCGAGGACGGGGAGCCCGAGCCGGTCGACATCTTCGGTGTCGTGAACGCGCGGATCGAACGCGCCGATCACGAGTGCGGAGCCGAACAGGGCGCCGACGCCCACGATCATCATGATGAGGACCGTGACAAAGGCGCGCGGTTGGGTCCGATCGGGCGGGGTCTCCTCCACGACCTCGATCGACATGTCGAGGCCGGCGGCGGTGATCCGGTCGGCGATCGAGTCCTGGCTCGACACGACCTGCGCGAGCTCTCCGGCGATCTGCTTCTGTTGCGCGTAGAGGTTGGCGACGTCGAGCTCCAGCCCGGCGGCGATCCCGCGCTTGCCGAGCTGCCGCGCGGCGGTCAGCGCGACCTGCTTCTGCGCGATCTGCTGGTCGGTCTCGGCCTGGCGCTGCTGGAGGGCCTTGCGCACGTGCGCCACGTCCGACGACAGCGCGGCCGACACCTCGAGCCGCTGCTGGGTTGCGCTCTGGATGATGATCTCGGCGAGGTCGCGCGCGATGCCGAACGCGAGATCGGGGTCGGTGTCGGTGACCGTGATGCCGATGCGTGCCGAGCGCAGCGCGTGGACGTCGGCCTCGTCGAAGTTGACGAACGAGTTCTTCCAGATCGCGATCTCGGTCTGCTCGTACAGCGCCTGGATCGCGAAGTCGATCCCCTGCACCTTGCGCAGCGGATACAGGTTCCGCTTCACGATCATCGCCTCGAGCTTCTTGGCGGGGAGCAGCACGGTCATCACGTAGTCGCGCAGCTCGTCGACCGGGATGCTCTGGCGATTCTCGGTCGACAGCGACTCCTCGGTCATCGCGAGCACCACGTTGGCCTCGTGCATCGGCTTCTTGCTCGCGATCCGCTGATAGATGCCGCCGGTGATCAGCGCGGCGACGACGAGCACGAGCACCGGCCGCGCGCGGGTTCGCCGCTGGATCCGCTGGAGCTCGGCGACCATGCCGCGCCGGGTGGACTCCTCGGACTCGAACCATTCATCGCCGAGGTCGGCCATCGCGTGCGCCGAGTGTACTACTGCACGGCCGTCAGCAGGCTCGCGTTGGCGGCGCGCGCGGCCGCGACGAACTTGCGCAGGCGGTCGAGGCGCAGCAGGTAGTCGTCGGTGGTCCACGACCCGGCGTCGTCGAGCGACGCGAGCGCGAGCGCGGCAGCGGTGACCGCGGCGTTCGGCACGGTCGCGAGCAGCGCGTCGAGCGTGCGGACGCGCTCGGCATCGTAGTAGCCCGGCGCGCCAAACGGCATCGTCACGCCGGGCAGGCGCGCGCGCGAGGCCCCGAGCAGGAGCTCGCGCAGCGATCCGGCGGCGTCGTCGTACGGCGAGACGATCAGGCCGAGTCCGCGCCACGCGGCGTCGAGCGACACCCGCGCGACCGACAGCGGTGCCTCCGGATCCGCGACGATCGCCGCGATCGTCGACGGCGCGACGGCGCAGAGCTCGAGCGTGGTGTCGAGCGGCAGCGTCAGATCCATCTCGGCGAGCCGCGACGCCTCGGGGATCGTGGCGCTCGCGAGCGCTTGCCAGGCGTCGAGATCGTTGCACGCGAACCCGAACTGGACGATGTCGCCGACGACCTCGGTCGTGCCCGCGCGCAGCACGCCACCGCAGTCGATGCCGGTGACCCAGAGGTCGAGGTGCGCGGTCCCGGTCGGGTCGACGACCTGCCAGCCCTCGACGACATCGAGGTCGATCGTCGGCGATCCGTCGCGGCGCTTGCCGAGCAGCTCGAGCTGCGCGCGCTCGATCGCCGTGAGCGCGTCGAGGGTCGATGGCCGCCGGGGGCCGACCAGCGTGAAAGGCATTCTCGATGCTAGGCCCTGATGGCGCTTCCCAACAGGCCTCGGTCACGCGACGCGCATCGAATGTCAGCGAATGTTCGCGATCTGGGGCCTGACGCGGCGCAGCGAACCGGCATGCTCGCTGCAGCGGGAGTCACCCGGAGGTTGTCATGCGTCTCGTCAAGCTGATGGTCCTGGCTGCGATGCTGCTCTCGACCCGGGCCCACGCCGCGCTCACCGCGGTCGCGAGCTTCGGCGCGAATCCCGGTGCGCTCGACATGTACGAGTACGTGCCGGCGAACCTGGAGGCCGGCCGCCCGCTCGTCGTCGTGCTCCACGGCTGCACGCAGACCGCCGCGGCGATGGAGGTCGCCGGCTGGAACGCGCTCGCCGACCAGGATCGCTTCGCGGTGCTCTATCCGCAGCAGCGCAGCGCGAACCAGCAGCTCGGCTGCTTCACGTGGTACGCGCAGCCGGACATCGGCCGCACCGGCGGCGAGGCCGCGTCGATCGTCGCGATGGTCGACACCGAGCTCGCGAGTCACGCGATCGACCCGCGCCGCGTCTACGTCACCGGGCTGTCGGCGGGCGCCGCGTTCACCGCCGTGATGCTCGCGGCTTATCCCGATCGGTTCGCCGCCGGCAGCATCATGGCGGGGCTGCCGTACGCGTGCGCCACCGATCTAAACGCGGCGAGCGCGTGCCAGCAGATGGGCACGAGCAGCCAGAAGACGGCCGCGCAATGGGGCGACAAGGTCCGCGCTGCCGACCCCGGCTTCACCGGGTCATGGCCGCGCGTCCAGATCTGGCAGGGCACGGCGGACCAAACGGTGAGCCCGGCGAACGCGACCGAGCTCGTCAAGCAATGGACCGATGTCCACGGCCTGTCGACGACCGCCGACGCGACCGACACGATCAGCACCGCGACGCGCACGCGCTACGGCGATGCCGTCGAGCTCTACCTCGTCACCGGGATGGGCCACGCGATCGCCACCGGCATGGACGCGGATGGGACCTGTCCGTCGACGAGCGGTGCGTATTTCTCCGACCAGAAGATCTGCGCGACGCTGCGGGCGGCCGAGTTCTTCGAGCTGACGCCGACCACCGGTGGGGGAAGTGGTTCGGGTTCGGGCTCGGGCTCGAACGGCGGCGATGGCGATCCGACGGATCCCCACGGCGGCGGCTGCTCGACCGGCGGCAATGCGTCGCTGCTGGTCGGACTCGCCGCGATCCTCGCGCGGCGCCGGGCTACGGCGCGCTGATCGCGTCGCGGAGGACGGCGAACAGGGCCGCGGCACTCGCGGCCCAGCCGCCGCGGGCGCCGAGGTCGGCGACGGCGGCGGGATCGTAGGACACGGCGAGCTCGGTGGTGAGCGTGGCGGCGAGCGCACGCGGATCCTCGGGCGGCGTGAGCGCGCCGAGGATCGGCGAGGTGATCAGATCGGGGACGCCGCCGACGCGCGAGCCGACGACGCGGCGGCCGGACGCGAAGGCCTCGAGCACGACGTTCGGCGTGCCTTCGTTGCGCGACGGCAGGACGAGCAGATCGCACGCCGCCATCCACGTCGGGATCGCGGCGAGTGGCTGGGCACCGACCATGCGGACGGTCGCCCCGAGCGGGCCGACGGCGGCCTCGACCTCGGCGTGCAGCGGGCCGTCGCCGACGATGCAGAGCAGCGCGTTGCCGACGTCGCGCCACGCATCGGCGAGCTCGAGGATGCCCTTCTCGGGCTTCAAGTTGCCGACGTAGAGCGCGATCTTCTCGTCGAGCGGCAGGCCGAGCTCGCGGCGCGCGGCGGCACGATCGCGCACGTGGAACAGGTCGCCATCGACGCCGTTGAGCACGACCGCGACGCGATCGCGATCGACGCCGAGCGCGCAGACCTCGTCGGCGAGCGGTCGCGACACCGCGACGATGCGCGTGGCTCGCGGCAGCGCCCACGCCGACATCCGGCGAGGCCCGGGCAGCTTCGCGATGATGTTGATGTCGCTGCCGTGCAGCTTGACGACGCACGGCACGCCGAGCAGGCGGGCGAGCACGACGGCGGCGAACCCATCGGGATAGGCCCACGCACCGAGCACGACATCGACCTTGCCGCGATAGCGCGCCACGAGCGGGGCGAGCGAGGCGGCGTACAGCGGTCCCCAGGTCGCCATCGCGAGCCGCGGCACGAACAGCGTGCGCGGGTGACGCACGTCGAGACCGGCGATCGTCTCGCGCGCGGGGACCGACGCGAGCGCGCCCGCACTCGACCAGCGCGCGAGCAGCCCGGCGCCGGGGAACCACGGGATCGTCGCCAGCACCTCGAGATCGCACAGCGCGCCGAGCGCGGCGAACTGCTGGCGGTTGAAGGGCGCGGAGAGCGGTTCGGCGGCGTTCGGGAACAGCTTCGTGATCGCGAGGACGCGCACCGGTGGCGTCAGAGATTGAAGACCTTGTCCATGCGCAGCAGCTTGAAGATCGCGAGCGGCTGATCGCGCGCCCCGGTGATCGTGATCGATCCACCGTTCGCACGGACGTTCTTGTAGAGCTTGACCAGCGCGGCGACGCCCGAGCTGTCGATGAGATCGAGGCCAGAGAGATCGACGCCGACCTTCTCGGGGCGACGCATCACCACCTTGTCGATCGCTTCGGCCAGCGCGGGTGCGCTGTTGATGTCGAGGGACCCGCGGATGGCGATCGTGGTCGCGTTGCCGTTGTGTTGGATATCGAATGGCGTAGGCACGTCGTCAGCTCCTCCCGGTCGTACCGCTGGCTCGGAGGCTCGGCAATCGCTTGCAGAGTCGCCACAGGTTCGGCGGCCCGGGTTCGTAAGTCATCTCGTCGAGCATCGTCTTCGCGATGTGAATCCCCATACCGCCCTCCGGTAACGAATGCTCGTCCAGTTCTTCCGGCAATTCGGCGACGCCATCGATGTCGAACGGCTGCCCTTGATCCTTGATCTCGATGACGAGCTGGCGCTCGTCCGGTGTGATCACGATCTCGATCGTCCCGACCTCGCGGCGCTTGTACGCGTGGATCGCGACGTTGTTGAAGATCTCCATGAACGCCGAGACCACGGCCGTGTCGAACGGATCGCGCACGTCGTGGACCTGCGGGTCGTCATCGGGGTTGGAGGCCGAGGCCGACACCAACCGCGCGGCTTCGCTCACCACGCGCACCGCGATCGGGCGGTAGCGCAACGTGCCGGGCACGGTGAGGCGGATCGGAGGCGCCATCGAGTTCTTCGAGAATACCAGTCAACGATGGCCGCGTGATACCGTCTAAAGCGTGTTACGGAGCGTCCGATTTGCGAAGCGCGCGATCGACTTTATCGGCGCTGCCGCGGGCCTCGCGATCACCGCGCCGCTGATGCCGGTGATCGCCGCCGCGATCTATCTGGACTCGCCCGGCCCGATCTTCTATCGCCAGCGCCGCGCCGGAAGTCTGCGCGCCACGACCGTCGAGAACGGCATCCGCCGCCTGCACTTCGACGAGTTCATGATGCACAAGTTCCGCACGATGGGGGTCAACGCCGAGGCGAAGACCGGCGTCGTGATCGCCGGCGCCGACGATCCGCGCATCACGCGCGTCGGCAGGTTCCTCCGCAAGTCGCGGCTCGACGAGCTGCCGCAGTTCTGGGACGTGCTGCGCGGCAAGATGAGCCTCGTCGGACCGCGCCCGGAGCGCCCCGAGTTGCTCAACGATCTCAGCTACGCGATCCCGCTGTTCGAGGAGCGCATGCGCGACGTCAAGCCGGGCATCACCGGGCTCGCGCAGATCTCGCTCGGCTACACCGGCTCGATCCCCGAGGGCTCCGAGATCGGCAAGCTCGCCGCGACGCTGCAGAACCCGTTCGATCTCGAGGAGACCAAGGGCTCGCTCGCCGATGACATGCGGATCAAGTTGCTCTACGACCTCGCCTACACCGCATCGCTCGAGCGGTTCGATACGTTCATTCGCACCGAGCTCGGCATCATCCTCAAGACGCCACTCGTGATGTTGAAGATGACCCAGGGGCGCTGATGACCGCGACCGCGCCCTGGAAGATCCTCTGCATCGCGGGCGCGCGTCCGAACTTCATGAAGATCGCGCCGATCCTGCGCGCGTTCGCCGCCGATGCGCGCTTCGCCGCGAAGCTCGTGCACACCGGCCAGCACTACGACGCCAAGCTCTCCAAGATCTTCTTCGAGGAGCTCAAGATCCCGCGGCCCGACGTCGAGCTCGAGGTCGGCTCGGGCTCGCACGCGCAGCAGACCGCCGAGATCATGAAGCGGTTCGAGCCCGTCGTGATCGCCGAGCAGCCCGATGCGGTGCTCGTCGTCGGCGACGTCAACTCCACGGTCGGGTGCGCGCTGGTGACGTCGAAGCTGTCACCGCGCCCGCTCGTGATCCACGTCGAGGCCGGGCTGCGCTCGCGCGACCACGGCATGCCCGAGGAGATCAATCGCCTCGTGACCGACGCGCTGTCGGACTACCTGTTCGTGTCCGAGCCGGACGGCATGGTCAACCTCGCGCGCGAGGGCGTCGGTGCCGATCGCGCGTTCTTCGTCGGCAACGTCATGATCGACACGATGCTCGCGGCACGCGAGCGCGCGATGCAGTCGACCGTGCTCGCCGACCTCGGCCTGGTCGAGCAGCGCTACGGCCTGGTGACCTTGCACCGGCCGAGCAACGTCGACGACGTCGCCGCGTTGACCAACTTGCTCGGCACGCTGTCCGGGATCGCCGCCGAGCTCCCGCTCGTGTTCCCGGTGCACCCGCGCACGCGCAAGCGGATCGCCGACGCCAACATCGCGCTCGGCAAGGGCTGGTCGCTGATCGAGCCGCTCGGCTACCTCGACTTCATGCGGCTGACCGCGTCGGCGCGCGTCGTGCTCACCGATTCGGGCGGCATCCAGGAAGAGACCACCGTGCTCGGCGTCCCGTGCATCACGCTGCGCGAGAACACCGAGCGCCCGATCACCTGCGCCGAGGGCACCAACCAGCTCGCCGGCGTCACCCGCGAGGCGATCCTCGCGGCCTACGCGAAGATCGATCAGGTGCGCGCGGCCGCGCGGATCCCGCAGCTGTGGGACGGCAAGGCGGCGGAGCGGATCGTGGCGATCCTCGGCGACAAGCTAAGCGCGCGGTGAAGACGCGCGTCTACATCACGATCGACACCGAGTGTGCCGAGGAGCGCGGCGACGCCGCCCCGGTGCTCGGCTGGGACGTGCGCGTGTGGGGCAAGTTCGCGAACCAGCGGCGCGCGCTCGGCATCGAGCTGATCATGGAGGAGCTCGGACGCCACGCGACCAAGGCGACGTTCTTCACCGAGGCGCTCGGCTCGGCGTACTTCGGCGAGGCCGAGCTCGCGCGCGCGTGCGCCGCGATGCTGCGCGACGGTCACGACATCCAGCTCCACACCCACCCGCGCCAGGCACGCGCGAACTATCGCTCGCTCGGCCTCCCGCCGGAGTCCGACGACATCGCCGACTACTCGGTCGACGTGCAGACCGAGCTCCTGCTGCGCGGCAAGGCGATCCTCGCGCGCTGCGGCGTGCCGGCGAAGTCGCTGCTCGGATTTCGCGCCGGCAACTACGGCGCCAGCAACGCGACGTGGGAGGCGATGTCGCGGGCCGGCCTCGTCGTCAGCTCGAACTACAACCCGTGCTACTTCGACAAGAACTGCAAGATGCGCACGGACCGCGCGTCCGCCGGGTTGTTCGCCGCCGAGCACGGTGTGTGGGAGCTGCCGATCACGACGTTCGTCGAGCGCGGCGGCAACCATCGCCACGCGCAGATCACCGCGATCTCGGCCGGCGAGATCCGCGCGCTGCTCGACGACGCGCACGCCGCCGGCGTCGGCGAGATCACGATCGTCACGCACTCGTTCGAGCTCTATCATGTCGACTCGCCATCGCACGGCAGGCCGAACACGATGAACGTGCTGCGCCTGCGCGCGCTGTGTCGCTACCTCGCCGAGAATCGCGATCGCTTCGAGGTCGACACGGTCGGCGCGCTCGCCGCGCGGATCGCGAGCGGCACCGAGCGTCCGGCGCCCGCGGCGCTGCCTTCGCTCCGCGGGCACGATCGCCACAAGCTGGTGCGCCTCGTCGAGCAAACGTTCAAGCGCATCGAGGCACGAGCGCGCTGGTTACCCGGAGTGATCGCATGATGCAGCAAGAAAACGTCGTCTGCTTCGCCAAGGACTGGAGCGAGGATCCGACGAGCAACAACCACGTGATGCGCGAGCTCGCGCGCCACAACCAGGTGCTGTGGTTGAACTCGATCGCGACCCGCGTGCCGAAGCTGTCGAGCTCCGGAGACATGTCGAAGATCGTGCGCAAGCTGAAGAGCTTCGTGAAGGGTCCCGAGCACATCGAGAACGGCCTCGATGTCTACACGCCGATCGTGCTGCCGTTCCCGCACAACCCGATCGCGCAGAAGGTGAACGAGCAGATCCTCGACAAGAGCATCCGGGTCCTGCGCAACCGTCGCAACATGAAGGACTTCCAGCTCTGGACGTTCCTGCCGACGACGGCGAAGTACATCGGCAAGCTCGGCGAATCGTTCACGGTGTACTACTGCATCGACGAGTGGTCGCACTTCTCGAACCTGCCGAAGGACAAGATCGTCGCGATGGAGACCGAGCTGTGCAAGCGCTCGGACATCGTGTTCGCGACCGCGACGCGCCTGCTCGAGCGCCGCGCGCATCTCAACCCGGAGACCCACCTCGCGCTCCACGGCGTCGATCAGGCGCACTTCGCCAAGGCGCTCGATCCGGCGACGCCGATCGCCGAGGAGATCGCGAAGCTGCCGCGCCCGATCCTCGGCTTCATCGGCCTGATCCAGGACTGGGTCGATCTCGAGCTGATCCGTTACCTCGCCGAGAAGCGCAAGGACTGGACGATCGTGCTGGTCGGCAAGTCACTCGTCGATCTGTCGCGGCTGCAGGGGTTGCCGAACGTGCACCTGCTCGGGCGCAAGCCGTACGAGAGCCTGCACACGTACTGCAAGGGCTTCGATCTCGGCCTGATCCCGTTCGTCAAGAACGAGCTCACCCTCAACGTCAATCCGATCAAGCTGCGCGAGTACCTCAGCGCCGGCCTCCCGGTCGTGTCGACCGACATCCCCGAGGTCGCGCGCTACGTGTCGGCTCACGGCGAGCTCGCCAACGCGTGCGCGGTCGCGACCGAGCGCGACGAGTTCTACACCGCGATCGATCGACTGCTCGCGAACGACTCGCCGGCGCAGAAGAAGGCGCGCAGCGACGCGATGCTCGACGAGACCTGGGAGCGCGTCGTCGCCAAGGTCGGCGATCAGGTCATGCGCGTTCGCGCCAGTCGGCGGTGACTACCGCGGAGACTTCGGCAGCTTCGGAATCGGCTTCGGGCGCGGCCGCGGTACCGGAACAGGCGTCGGCGTCGGCGTCGGCGTCGGTTCCGGCGTGGTGTCGGGTGGGGGGGCGATCACTGGCTCGGGCGGTGGCGCCGGGACCGGGACCGCGACGGGGATTGGCGTGGGTGGCGTGACGATCGTGGGCGCATCGAACGGGCGCGCGATCGCCGCGGCCCGATCGCCTTCGCCACCGACAAGGCCGATCACGAGCACGACCATCACGACGCCGGTCACCGCGGCGGCGATCCGCAGCCGCTTGCGCGCGAGTGCTGTCTCGAGGTCGAGCGGGGTCGGATCCGGTACGTACGCCGGCTGGGCGCGCGTCCACGCATCGCGCGAGATCGTCGGAAACGCCGTCGGGATCGGCGTCGAATCGCCGCGTACCGGAGCCCTCGTGGGCTGCATCGTCACGAGATCCTCGTCGATCTCGAGCGGCGGCTCCGGTGGCGGCATCGGGATCCGCTGATCGCGGATCGTGTAGCTCTGCTCGTCGTCGTCGACCGGCATGATCGGAACGACGGCCGCGAGGATCGGTGGCTGCGGCTTCAGGGCTGCGATGCTCGCGGTGTCGGTCGTCTCGATCGGCTCGATCGGATCGGCGTGCTCGGTCCCGGCCTCGTCGAGATCATCGTCGTCGTCGATCGGAGGCGGTTCGTCGACCTCTTCGTCGAAGATCGAGAAGTCGCTCTCCGACACCGGCGTCGTCAGCGAGTCACCGGGCACGCCGCCGACGTGCTCGCCGAGCGAGACCCCGATCTCCTGCGCGGCCTGCCAGTGCTTGATCTCGGTCGCGAACAGCTCGCCGAGATAGGTGCCGAGCGAGACCGGCGACTGATCGAGTCGGGTCTCTCTCGCCAGGGACTCGAGCTCGACCTGGAGCTGACGCGCGGTCTGGATCCGCATCGTCGGATCGGGCTCGAGGGCGTGCAGGATGATCTTCTCGAGCTCGGGTGGGCACTCGGGACGTACGGTCGTGGGCGCCGGCGCCCGCTCGTTGATGATCATCTGGATCGTCGCGAGGTCGTTCTCGCCGCGGAACAACCGCGCGCCGGTCAGCATCTCCCACAGCACGATCCCGAGCGAGAAGATGTCGCTGCGCCGGTCGACCGCCGAGCCCTTGGCCTGCTCGGGCGACATGTACGAGACCTTGCCCTTCAGCGTGCCGGTCCGCGTCTTGGTCGAGCTGTTCGAGGCCTTCGCGACGCCGAAGTCGAGCAGCTTGATGTCGCCGTCGTACGACACCATGATGTTCGACGGCGAGACGTCGCGATGCACGATGTCGAGCAGCGTGCCGTCGGCCCGCCGCCGCTCGTGGGCGTAGTGCAGCGCCGAGGCCACCGCGCGCCCGACCTGGACGACGTGCTCGATCGGCACGAGGCGCTTGACCTGGAAGCCGCGGTGTAGCGTGCTGCGCACGTCCTGGCCGTGGACGAACTCCATCGTGAAGAAGTAGTTGCCGTCGACGGTGCCCATGTCGAACACGTGCGCGATGTTGGGGTGCTCGAGCCCGGCCGCGAGCTTGGCTTCGTCGAGGAACAGGCGGACGAACCGCGGGATCGCGGCGTACTGCGGCAGGACCTTCTTGAGCACGACGAGCTTCTCGAAACCCTGCGGGCCGACCGCGCGCGCGAGAAACAGCTCCGCCATCCCGCCGCGCGCGAGCTTGCCAAGGATCTCGTACGATCCCAGGCGAGTCGGTCCCTTCCGCTCGGCTACATCCACGGACACGCAGCCGAAAGCATAACGCCGATCGATGGATGGGGCGCAATCGAGCGATCGTAAGCACGGGACCTACATGCGGTTTGCGCAACTCGTGCAAGATGTCTCGATGCGTGAAGGGCTCGTCGTCGCGGTGATGTCGATCGGTTGCAGTCGCGGGTCCGAGCCGGCGCCGGTACCGCTCGCACCCACGCCGCAGATCGTCGTCGACGCCGCGCAGCCGCCGCCACCACCGCGGGCGCCGACGCGGATCGAGCTCGGTGACTGCGCGAGCGCGACGACGACGTGGAGCACCGGCGCGACGACGACCCCGATCGTGTCGCCGCCCGGCGATCACGGCGATCACGGCGGTCGCGGTGCCGGCGCCGGTGGCTACGGCTACGGTCTCGGTCGCATCGGGACACCGGGCACGACGATCACGCCGCTGGTCACGCTCGGCGTGCCGGCGATCGAGGGCGGCGGCGATCTGCCGAAGGAGATCATCCGGCGCTACCTCAAGCGCAACCTCAACAAGCTCGCCTACTGCTACGAGCAGCGGCTGATCGCGGAGCCAAACCTGCGGGGCACGATCAAGACGCAGTTCCTGATCCTGCCGAGCGGGATCGTCGCGAGCCCGTCGAGCACCGGGTTCGACGCCGACCTCGGCAAGTGCTTCGCCGACGTGATCCGCCAGATCGAGTTCCCCAAGCCGAACAACGGCGCGATGGTGAAGGTCAGCTATCCGTTCACGCTGAACCCGGAGCTCTACCGTCCGGCCCCGCACCTCCTGCAACCGGTCGCGCCGCCCGCGCCTCCCCAGCCGCATCCGAATCCGCTGCGCAGCGAGACCGCGGCGCTCGAGGCGTGCCTGCGCGACGCGAAGCCCGGCGCGATCGTCGTCGGGCTCGACTACGCGACCGACGGCAAGGTCACGGCCGCCGTGGTGACCGGGATCGCCGACGCCACCGTGCGCGACTGCGTCGTCGGCGTCGCGATGCGCGTGACGCGCCTCGATCCGAGCGGCACCGCGCAACGGTGTCCACTCGCGTTCGGCACGCTCGCGGTCGACGCGTTGCCGGCGATCGATCTCGGTCCCTCGCTCACCGAGCTGCCGCCGATCGTACATCCCCCACTCGATCCGATCCTGGCGGTGGCACCCGCGGTCGTCGTGCGCGCGACCGACGACACGCCGATGACGATCGTGTGGGACACGATCGATCAGCTGGGTGCCGCTCACGCCGACTTCGTGCTCGCGTCCAAGCACGGCGCGAGCTGGCAGCTGATGAGCCCGCGCGCGCTGCCGGACGTCCCGGTGCCGCACGGCACCGCGGTCCCGTGGAATCCGGTGCGGCCCGCCGGCAAGCCGGCCGTCGCGATCCGCCTGGCCGGTCGCGACACGTACCTCGTGCACGGCACGACCTCCGATCGGGTCGTCGCCGAGGACGCGATCGCGCGGCTGACCGCGCTCCACATCGCGGGCAACGCGATCGAGATCGTCGCGAGCGAGACCTCGATGTACGGTGACGTCGTCGCGGCGGTCGCCGCCGCCACCGGCGCGGGCTTCGTCGACTGGGTGCTGGTGCGTTCGATGGTGTCGAAGTGAAGGCAGCGCTGACGATCCTGGTCCTCGTTGGATGTGACAAGGCGACCCCGCCATCGCCACCGCCACCGGCTGCGGCGGTCCCGCTCGCGCTCCGCTTCGGACGGTGCGCGCCGATCGCGACGACGTTTGTCTCCGGTGTCGACCACTCGCCGCCCCCTGGGTACGACACCTCGACGTACGCGCTCAAGGGACACGAGGCCGCGCTCGCGGCGTGCTTCACGCGCGATGCCGGCGTCGCGGTCATCGAGCTCGGGGTCGCGCCGAAGATCTACGGGATCGCCGACCCGATCGCGCAGGCGTGCGCGCTCGCGGTCGCGAAGACGCTACCGACGACGCCGCTGCGCTGTCCGATCGCGTTCGGCAAGCGTCCGCTGACTCACGTCTTCGACTTCGTGCCCGACGGCATCACGCTCGACGGCGCGCGCGTCCCGCTCGACGTGCTCGCCCGCAAGGCGCCGGCGATCGACCCGAACGCCGTGCTGAGCGTCGTCGACGGTCCGATCGTGATCCGGCCGAACGACGCGGCCCCGATGAAGTGGATCTTGCCGGTGCTGGACAAGATCTACGTGTCGCAGGACGACTTCGTGCTCGTGGCCCGCGGCGACCGCCCGCTCGATCCCGCGTTCGTGTTGCCGCTCGTGCCGGCGCCCGCGGGCCAGCCGGTCGAGTGGAATCACCTGCTCCGGCCGCGCGACCCCACGGTCGACGAGGAGCGCGTCGCGTTGTCGGTGGCGGTCACCCGGAAGTCGGTGTGGATCGGCATGTCGCGCCTCAACGACTTCCAGGACATCCCGAACGACGCGAGCCGCGCGGCCCGATTCGCCGCCGCGCTCGCGAAGTGGAAACACACCGCGTACTTCGAGAACCGCACCGACCTCGAGATCGGCGCCGACGACGACGTGACCTTCGGCGACGTGGTCGCGGCGGTCGACGCCGCCGAAGCCGTCGGGTTCGTCGACTGGCAGGTCGGACCGACGAAGCGCCTGACCGCGAAGCCGTCGCGCTAGGGAAGATCCGGTCCGGCGTGCGTTGACGCTCCATGATCGACCGCTTCGCCCGGTGTGGAGACGCACCGCTCGTCATCGAATGGCACCTCCAGCGCCACATCATGTTCACGTGGGAGATCGATCTCGAGGCGATCGAGAAGTTCGTGCCACCCGAGCTCACCGCCGTCGAGGTGCGTCCCGGTGTCGGGCTGTTCTCGGTCGCGACGTTGCTCTACAACCCCGGCCATTTCGGGCCGGACTCGCCGGAGTTCCTCGAGCTGGTCTCGGTCGTCCACGTCCAGGCCGATCTTTCGGTCGACATGCCGATGACCCGGTTCGCGATGCACGCGATCTCGGTCTACTCGGACTCCCAGGGCTTCGTCGATCAGGAGGCCGAGAAGTTGTTCACGCCGACCCTGCTCGATCCGTCCCTCCGGATGACCTGGGCCGAGAACATCGACGGCGTCGAGGTGTTCGACAAGGATGGCCCGATCGTCGCGTTCCACAGCACGAACCCGAACCCGGTGTTCAAGCGCGACGAGTTCTGGGGCCAGCACTTCAACGACACCGACGGGCTGCACTTCGGGATCTGGGAGTGGGACGGCGAGAAGTGCGAGCACATGCAGCGCGGCGACGCCGGCAAGTTCTTCCCGCATCCGTTCTGGAAGGGCATGGACCTGTCGCGGATCCGCAGCTGCTATCGCCAGATGATCCCGAAGCCCAACACCAAGGCGACCGAGCGATTCTACAAGGTGCGCCAGCTGCGGGCGCCTAGCGAGACAGACGCGCGTCGAGTTGCTCGAGGAGCTCGATGATCTGCACCATCTTGTTCGCGAGCAGCGTGTCGCCCGCGCGCTGATCGATCGCGGCCGAGACGACCGGCACGAGCGACTGCTCGATCCGCCGGATCTGCTGGAGCAGGTGCTGCGATTCGCCATTCCCGGATGTCGCCGCGGGCGCGGCGTGGTTGTTGACCGTCTCGGCGAGCCACGCCGCGAGCGCGTCGAGGCGCGGGCCGAGCCAGGTCTCCGAGTCGACCGGCGGCGCCTTCGGCAGCGCGAGCGTGCGTCCGATCTCGCCGAGCTCGGTGCCGAGCCCCGACAGCGTCCCGACCAGGCGCGTCACCGGATCGTCGGCCCCGCCACCCATGCGGCGCTGGCGCTGGTACTCGGCCTTGATCTCGGCCCAGCGCTGGGCCTGCGCGGGCGTCAGCGTGCCGCGCAGCTCGCCGAGCTTCAGGAGGTTCTGCTCGGCCGCGGTGGTCAGCGTCTGCGATTCGCTCTGGTAGTGATCGGCGACCAGCGCGTCGAGCTCCGCCGGTGTCAGCGCGGCGACCGTCTTCTCCGCGATCTTGTTCATGTTGCGATAGCTGCCCTGCAGCTTGAACGGCGGCTCGGTGCGGAACGCGTCGGCCTGCGCCGCCGAGCGGATGTACTCCTGGTTGACCTTCAGGAGCGTGTCCTGGACGACGAACAGGTGCCGGATCACGGCCAGGATCTCGGCGAGCTCGACCGCCGAGTAGCCGTACGCCAGGTCGGTCGTCGGGATCGGCTCGCCCTTCGCCATGCGGATGATCTTGTAGAGATCGGCGAGGTCGCGGGTCGCGAGCGGCGCGATCGCCGGGTTCGACGTCAGCGCGTTCTCGAGGAACGACAGCGCGAACGAGTCGCCCTTGCCGGTCAACACGTCGCCGAGGTTGTAGACGTCGGCGCGGTTCGCGAGCATGTCGGGGATCCGGAACGTCTCGCCGCTCTCGGTGTACGGGTTGCCGGCCATGACGACGCAGAACTTCTTGCCGCGCAGGTCGTACGTGCGTGTCTTGCCGCGCCACACGCCCTCGATCTTGCGCTGCGCGTCGCACAGCGAGATGAACTTCTGCAGGAGCTCGGGCGACGTGTGCTGGATGTCGTCGAGATACAGCATGACGTTCGTGCCCATCTCGAGCGCCAGCGAGACCTTCTCGATCTCCTGTCGCGCCGTCGCGTTCGGCGCCTCGGCCGGATCGAGCGACGTCACGCCGTGGCCGAGCGCCGGGCCGTTCACCTTGACGAACGCGAGCCCGAGCCGGGCCGCGACGTACTCCATCAGCGTGGTCTTGCCGTAGCCCGGCGGCGACACCAACAACAGCATGCCCATCTGGTCGGTGCGCTTGTTCGCGCCCGCCGCGCCGAGCTGCTTCGCGAGGTTCGCGCCGACCAGCGGCAGGTAGACCTGATCGATCAGCCGGTTGCGAACGAACGACGACATCACGCGCGGCTTGAGCTCGTCGATCCGCAGCCGCTTCCGCTCGCGCGCGCCGATCTCGCTGCGCAGCGCGCGGTGGGCGCGGAATGCCGGTGCGTCGACCGTGCGAAATCGGTCGAGGCGCGCGGTCAACTCGTCGAGCCGCAGCGTCATCGCGCCGTTCGCGATCCGCGGGTGGCGCCCGAGCAGGCCGGTGACCTCGGCCTCGATCACGGCGCTCGAGGTCACGCGCGCGAGCCGCGGCGTCGCGAGGATCGCGGCCGCCTCGATCGCGGCGGCCGCGAGCTCGGGCCGCTTGGCGACGATGCCCTCGACCCAGGCGCGCGCGAGTGCCAGCGCCTCACCCGGGGTGTCCGCGAGCGCCGCGAGATCGTCGGCGATCCTCTGCTGGCGCGCGGCGAGCTCGGCGTTCAGCGCGTCGAAGATCGCGATCGCCGTGCCGCTCGCGACGAACCGTGGCTCGGCGGCGGCGAGCTCGTGCACCAGGTAGGCCGCCGCGAGCATCGGGTCGCCCGCGATCCGCTCGCGCGCGGCGAACGCCGCGATCGAGCCGGCGATCTCGCTCGCGAGCTGCTTCTGCGCGCCGCGATCGCCGAGCACGTCGGCGAGCCGCGCGAGCGATCGAGCGGCGCGGTGCCAGCGCTTGCGGCCGTCGCCGCCGTCGTCGGTCGCCCAGTACAGCGCGGCCAGCGCGCGGGGCGCGGCGGGGTAGGCGAGGAGCCCGGCGCCGTCGCGCATCGCGATCAGCCGCTCGAGGATCTTGGTCGCGTCGGCGTCGTGCACGCCGCGCTCGTAGCCCTCGTCGTAGCGCTCCTGCGCGACCTGGCGCACGAGCGCTTCGAGCGCCCCGGCGCGCGCGGCATCCGCGAGCGCGACCTGATCGTGATCCGCGAGCACGCTCGCCGCGAGGTACTCGCCGCGATACACCGCCGCCGATTCGCTCGGCAGATCCTGCGCCCACAGCGCCCGCGCGGCCTCGAGCCGCTCGTCGACGATCGGCTCGTAGAAGTCGGTGCCGGTGAGGTGGACCGCAAGGCCGGCTTCATACGGCACGATCATCAGCTCGAGGGGCTGGGCGTTGACCGTGAAGCGATGCTCGCCGAACCGGAGCAGCTCGCCACCACCTTCGAACAGGTCGGCGCGATCGCGCTGGCCGCGCAGCGCGTCCTGGCGCGCCGCCTTCAGCCGCGACTCGAGCTCGTCGGCCTTGACGCCATCGCCGAGCGTGCCGAGCTCGGCACCGATGTCGCGCAGCTTCTGCACCATCGCGTCGGCCGCGAAGTACGCGTTGATCTCGTCGGCGGTCGCGAGCTGGACCGCGCGCCGGCTGACGCCTTCGAGGATCCGTTGCGCGGCCTTGCCGAGGTTCGCGGCGCGGCGCTGGCGCTCGGCCGCGAGCACCTGCTTCTTCGCGCCGACCGCCTCGACGATCTCGACGCGCTTGCCGGCAAGCTCGGCGGTCAGCTCGTCGATATCGGCGAACCGACCTTCGAGCTCCTCGAGCTGGACGAGCAACCGCGTGAGCTCCTGGTCGCAGCGCTCGGGCGTGTCGCACTGGGCGAGCGCCGAGGCGACCGCCTGGGTCAACAGCTTGACCTGCGCGCCGAACTCCGCGCGGCCCTCCTTGGTCGCGAGCTCGCGGAAGCGGGCCTCGATCGTCGCGCGCGCGCGATTGACCTGGCCGAACGCGTCGGTGATGTTCTCGAGGATCGCGGTGCGCTTCGTGGTGTCGTCGATCTTGAGCGAGCCGATCACGTTGCCGAGCAGATCGACGCCGGCCGCGACCTTGTCGATCTCCTCGCGGACCGCCTTGACCTCGATCGCGCGCGCCATCGCCGCGACGCGCTCGGCGTGCTGCGCCGCCGCGGTCACGAGCGAGCCGAACGCGTCGCCCTTGGCGAGGAACGTCACGCAGTCCGAGGTCACGCGATCGAACGCGACAATAACCTCGGCCTCGAGCGCGGTCAGCCGCGCCTTGTCGATGAACCGGACGTCCTGCTTCGTGATCAGCTCGCCGCGCGCGCCGCGCAGCGAGGTCAGCGCCTCGAGGAACTGCTCCACGCGGTCGTAGCCCTCGGAGCGCGTCGCGCGCAGCCGCTCGGCCACCATCGCCTCGGCCTCGACGAGGACGCGCCGCGCCTCCTGCTCGAGCGCGACGACCTTCTCGTATTCGTCGAGGATCAACTTCGCGGTCGACTTGACGTCGGTGATCGCGCCCTTCAGGTCGCCGGCATCGGCGTGGGCGAGCCAGTAGTACGCGTCGGTCGCCCGGGTCGCGAGCCCGAGGATGTCCTCGAACGTCGTGCGCTTCGGCGCGTCGTTGCTCGCGAGTCGCGCGATCGACAGCGCGTCGGACAGGCCGCGCACGAGATCCGCGTTGCCGACCTTGCCGAGATAGCTGCCGTCGGTCGGCGCGTTCGCCGCGTGCTCCGCCGAGGTGAACGGCGTCTGCCACACCTGCATCGGGTGCACGCGGGTCGGCTCGTGGACGATGGCCCGCATCACGACCATGCGACCGTCGGCGAACAGCGAGTAGCCATTGCACTGGATCGGGGCGCCGATCGCCTTCTCGATCAGGTTGTACGCATACAGCCAGTACGTGCCGTCGCCGCCGCGGAAGTAGACGTACTGGACGTCCTCGCCGTTCGGCGACCTGAGCTCGTGCGCGAGCACGTACTCGGTGGCATCGCCGTCGAACCGCTTGCCGTCGCCGCCGACCAGCACGTAGCCACCGGGGAACACGATGCCGTGGTCCTCGGGGAGCGCGCGGCAGCTCTGCGCGATGCCGTCGGCGCGGATCACCTTCTGCGATCGGGTGTCGAACACCAGGTAGCGCCACGCGGTCTCGCGGAACGGCAGGATCTTGAGGATGACGAGGCCGCCCGCCTTGCCGATCGCAGCGTAGAAGATCCGCGCGTCGTCGAGCGACTGGTTCGCGTCGTCGACCGGCTCGCTGTAGATGCCCTGGCCGCTCTCGGTGTTGTCCTCGACCTTGATCGTCAGGTCGCCGTTCACGCACTCGACGAACAGCGTGTCGAGGAGGTTGTAGTGCGGGTGCTTGCCGGCGACCTGGTGGTCGCGCGTGACCTCGACCCACGGGAAGTCGTACGGCGCCGGGAACAGCGCGGCGTGATCGCGATCGCCGCGGTCGTCGACGTAGACCAGCTTCCCGTCGGGCTCGATGCGCCAGCGCAGGACCTTCTGGTCCTTCCACGTCGCGCCGGCCTGGAACACCGCGAGCAGCTGGGTCTCGCGCTTGACGAGCTGGATCAGCCTCGCGTCGCGGTAGTAGCGATACAGGTTCGCGAAGTCGCGCTCGAGCTCGGCGCCGGTCAGGAAGTCGGGGACCGGCTGCGGCGACGTGTCGAACCCGCCGCCGTCGGTCGGCGCGAACCGGTGGAGCGCGAGCACGTCGGTGATCTTGGTCTCGGCCTTGAGGCCGAGGAAGACGTTGAACCCGACGAGCAGATCGCCGCCGATCCCGACGATGTCGACCGGCACGCAGTTGTGATCGGTCCGCAGCCGCTCGGTCGCGATCAGCTGCGGCTCGGTGGTGCCGAACAGCGCCTTTCGGCGCGCGTTCAGCGCGTCGGCGCGGTTCGCGAGCTCGGCCCCCGCGGTCCCGAGCCGGGCGCGCAGCACCTCGTAGTTGCCGCCGGTCAGCGCGGCATCGATGTCCGCGGCTGCGGCCATCAGCTCACCTTGTCGTCATGCACTCCGAGCTGCTTGGCCTGATCGAGCAGAGCCTTCAGCTTCGTCTTGGTGGTGTCGTCGGCCTTGGTCATCAGGTTGGCGAGGATCAGCGCGAGCGTGTCCGCGCCCTTGCCATTACCGTTCGCGGGCAGCGCGCTGCCGACCGCGCGCCGCACGACGTCGGAGCTGTCGAAGATGCCGTCGATCGAGCTGCCGAGCGAGACCGCCTTCACGAACCGGTCGAAGAACTGGCCGTCGCCGCCGACGATCTTGATGTCGGCGTGGCCCATCGTCTCGCCCATCACGCGCGCCTGGCTCTCGGCCATCTGCACGCGCGCCTTGATCTGCTCGAGCGCGATCGCGCGGTCGGCGTCGAGCCGCAGGCGATACTCCTCGTGCTCGCGCGCACCGCCGGTGAGAGCCTGCATCGACTTCGCCTTCTCGGCGAGCCCGACCGCCTCGGCGAGCATCCGCTTCTGGATCACGCCCGCATCGGCATCGCGCGCGGTGACCTCGGCGAGCAGCTTCTCGCGCAGCGCGACCGCGTTCGCGAGCCCGGTCTTCTCGATCGCCGCGGCCTCGGCCTCGTGGCCCTGCGCCTCGGCCATCAGCTTGCGGCGGACGTTCTCGGCGAGCACGGTGCCCTCGCGATCGGTGACCGCGACCTGCGCGTCGCGCACCCGCGACTCGGCGAGCCCGACCTTCTCGATCGCGAGCGCATCGGCCTCCTTGACGCGCACCTGCGCGAGGCCCTCGGCGGCCGCTTCGGCCTGCGTGCCCTCGGCACGACGGATGGCAGCGCGGGCCTCCTTGTCGCTCGCCTCCATCGCCGCGTCGGCCAGGATGATCTGCTTGCGAGCGTGCGCGGTGGCGACCTGCTGCTCGGCCTCGGCCTGCTTGATGTCCTTGATGAACACGCCCTGCGCCTCGGCCTCGGCCGTGACGATCGTGACGTTCTTGTGGCGCTTGACCTCGGCGTCGACGCGGAGATCCTTGATCGACTCTTCTTCGACGGCGACCGTCTTGTCGACCGCGACGCGCGCGCGGATGATGTCCGCGATCGAGCGCTTCTCGGTCTCGAGCGCCTTGTTCATGTCGATCTGGTTGAGCTGCACCTCGCGCGTGCGACCGACCTCTTCGAGATCGTGCGCCTTGGCGACGCGCACCTTCTCGATCTCGACCTCGCGGATCCGGCCCTGCTCGGACACCTGCACCGAGCGCAGCTTGGCCTGCTCGGCCATCTGGACCTGCTCGTCGGCGCGCTGGCGCTCGACGTGCGTGCGCTTCTCCTCTTCGAGGGTGAACCGGCTCGCCTCGTTCTGCTCGCGCGCCTGCGCGACCGCGATCTCCTTGTTCTTCTTCGCCTCGGCCTCGGCCTGCGCCTGCTCGAACCGGAACATCGCCTCCTGCGCGGTGAGGTCCTGCTTGCCGACCTCCATGCGCTGGCGCTGCTTGAGCTGGTTGGTGTCGATCGCCGCCGACGACGTGATGTCGGTGATCTTGCGGATGCCGAGCGCGTCGAGCACGTTGTTCGGATCGAGCATCTCGATCGGCGTCTGCTCGAGGAAGTCGATCGCGCAATCGTCGAGGACGTAGCCGTTGAGATCCTCGCCGATGACCTTCTTGATGTGATTCTTGAAGTCCTGGCGCTGCGTGTACAGCTGCTCGAACTCCATGTTCTTGCCGACCGTCTTCAGCGCCTCGGAGAACTTCGCCGAGAACAGCTCCTCGAGCGTCGACTGCTGCGACGCGCGGATGCAGCCGATCGTCTGCGCGACGCGCAGCACGTCGTCGACCGTCTTGTTGATGCTGACGAAGAACGTGACCTTGATGTCGGCGCGGATGTTGTCCGCACAGATGAGGCCCTCCTTGCCGGCGCGGGCGATCTCGATCGTCTTGACCGACAGATCCATGATCTCGGCCTTGTTGACGATCGGGAGCACGATCGCGCCAGAGAACGTCACCTTGGGCTCGCTGCCCATCTTGTTGACGATCATCGCCTGACCCTGATGGACCTGACGCCACGTCCGGGCGACGAGCACGAGGATCCCCAGGAGGACGATGCCACCCACCCCGATCAACACGAACAGCATTTCTTTACCCATGGGACGTCTCCTCTCCCGTCTCGGACGGGGGCGGCAGCATATCGGCGGACGGTTCCACGACGAAGGTCCGACGCGCCGGATCGAACTCGATGATGAGCGCCTTGTCGCCGCGGGCGAGCGTGCCGGGCTTGTCGCAGCGGACCGCGATCTGCACGTGCGAGCTGCCGTCTTCGATGTTGGCGAACCCGAACGTCAGGTCGACCGAGTTGGTCGTGATCGTGCAGATGTGGCCGACGTAGTCGGCGTTCGACTTGCCCTCCTTGATGCGGAACACGGGCGCGAGCGGGCGCACGAGCAACGCCGCGATCGGGAGGGCCAGGAGCAGCATCACCGGCAGGATGATCGCGCGCAGGATCCCCGAGTCGCCGGCGATGTACGTGGTCGACAGCAGCGACCCGCACCAGCACACGATGAGGATCACGGTGATCGAGATCGTCAGCGGCACGACGCCGAGGCCGAGCATGTGCCACATGCCGCCACCATCGACGTCGCCGTCCGCGTCGTGGCCGGTCGCGTCGCCGCCGACGTCGGCGTCCATGTCGACGTGGCCGTGCCCGCCGCCGAGCAGGTCGAGGTCGAGCGCGCCGAGCAGCACGAACAGCCAGTACACGAGCGCGATGCCGAGCGCGATCGTGAACACCACCGTCGGAAACCTCATGGAGGCCTGCAGCAGTTCGCTCATCTCAGCCTCCCCAGAAAAGTCGTTGGATCACTGGTAAGTCTTCCCACCCGGACACGGAAGACACGATCGGACCAAGCGCCACCGATTTGCAATGGGTGCGACACCTCGACAACGACCAGACACGATACAACGATGATCGGTATGACCGCGGCGAAGGCGAGCGTGCTCGAGGAGTTCGGAGGTCTGCTTCCGATCGCCCTGGGGCTCTACGCGCTCAAAGACTCGAGCGACGACTTCGCGACGATGAAGTCCTCGGTGCGCTCGTGGGCGAAGGACGATCCGATCGACGCGCTGATCGCGACCGTGTTCGGCGGTGGCCTGGCGTTCTATCTCGCCGAGCGCCACACCAACGCGAACTGCCAGACGCCGTGGGACGGCATCCTCTACATGTCGACCTCGCTGTCGGTCGGCTATGACAACCTGTTTCCGACCACGCCGATCGGCCACGCGCTCGCGACGTTCGCGCAGACGTTCGGCCCGGCGCTGTCCGGCGCGGCGCTCGATCCGCCCGCCAAGGAGCTCGCGGCCGCCGCCGCCGAAGCTGCTGCCCGCGCGTCCGACGACGCCGAGGTCAACCGCGCGATCCTCGCGCGTCTCGAAGACATCGTGAAGCTGCTCGGCAAATGAAGACCACAGCCTGATGCCGGCGCGCGTGCTCGTGTTCTGCACGAAGCCGATCACCGGCGTCACCGCGAAGTCGCTGACCAAGGAGCTCCGCGTCGCCGATCTCATGACGCTCGCGGAGTGTCTCGAGCTGCCCGGTGGCGAGGAGGCCGCGGTCGACGCGATGTGGGAGGTGCTGAAGATCACCGGCTCGCGGAGCGCGTTCGAGATCCACTGGCACGCTTCGCAGCGGCCGGTGCAGCTGTCGCTCGGACCACCGCTCGCCGGCGAGCTCGTCGAGACGCTCGAGAACTTCCCGGCGTCGCGCGCGGCCGGCCCCAAGCGCGTGCGCGCGCACGTCGCCGCGACGGTCGCGATCGCGAGCTTCGAGATGGGCATCACCGGGTCGAACGATCTCGCCGCGACGATCTGCGAGGTGCTCGCGTTCCATCTCGCCGAGCGCGCCGACGGGCTGGTCTGGTTCTATCACCGCGAGTTCGCCGCCCCCGACGACCGCGGCGCGACCCTGTGGAAGACCGGGACATGATCGCACACGACCAGTACATCTTCGCCATGCATCGATCGCGAGCGAGGACGCGAGCAACAAGACGACCCTGCTCGCGAGCCGGCTCACGCGATCCGTGCGCTCGGCGCGCCCGGGGTCGCGGCGCGGACCGTGACCGCACTCGCGGGTCGGGAGGCGCTCGTCGCGCGCCTCGCCGCCGGTCACGTGCTCGCGAAGCCCGAACACGAGGCGCTCGCGCGGGTCGCGAAGCTCGCGACCGGCAAGCTCCACACCGTGCTCGCCGCGAAGCTCGACGAGAAGCAGACGCCCGACGAGAACGTCGATGGCGCGGTCGATGCGATGAAGCAGACCGGCACGCTCGAACAGATCCTCGTGCAGATCTTCGACGAACCCGGCGTGTCGGCGAGCGTGATCTTCGAGGTCTGCCACGCCCACCCGAAGGAGGCGATGTCCGTGCTGCGAGACGAGGCGCTGATCGCGGGTTTGCGCAAGCAGGCGCCGTCGCTCGCGCCGTCGATCTTGTTCCCGAGCGTGGCGCTGTCGCAGCTCGCGGCGACCCCGGCATTCACCTGGGCGATGGAGACCGAGCCGGCCGCCCACTTCCTGCGCGACCTCGACCCCAAGATCACGGAGCGGCTGATCGTGGAGCTGCTCGCAGACCGCGCCGGGCACTGGCTCGCGTCGCTGCCGCGTGGTCGCGCGCTCCAGGCGAACGAGCGAAAACATCTTCACGAGCTCGCGCTGCGTGTTCCGGGGCCCAAGGCGCTCCGCATGTTCCAGGCGCGCTTCAACGTCGACGTCGCGAACCTCGAGGCCAAGATGATCGCGAAGATGTGGCCCGCGCTCGAGCTGGTCCCGGACTCGCACATCACCCAGCGGTCGGTCGATCTCTACGTCGGGTTCGACGCTGCACCGAGCTCGGGTACGGCCGGCGAGTTCGACGAGGGTGCCGACGGCGTCAAGGAGATCCAGGCGCGCCGGGGACTCGACGACTTCAAGGCGACCGAGACCCCCTACAGTCGAGGTGATGACGCGAGCATGTTGACCGAAGCCGAGGCGATCCAGGTCGTCGGAGGCAAGGAGCATTTTTTTTTCGACGAGTTCGTCCGGGACGGCAAGCTCGTGCTCGACAAAGGCTCATCGAAGTTCGAGCTCGTGGGGCCCTCGATCGATCGCCTCACCGACACGACGCTTCACGAGCTCGGACACGCGGTCGATCACATGCTCGGCGGTCGTACCGAGCTGATCTTCGACCTCGTCGGATGGCGGACGTTTCCCGAGTCGCAGTTCGACGACTGGGCCACGGATCTCGGAGGCTGGGGTGGCGTCTCTGCCCCCGATCAGAAGTTGATCCGCGAGGCCTGGATCTCTTACATGAGCTCGTCCCACGATCAGGTCGGACCCGACAGCGTGAAGAAGCTCGTGGCGAGCGACCATCCCGCGGTGGCGGATCGGTACATCGGTGTCGGTGTGGTCGACCTCGCGCGCAAGGACGCGCGGCCGAACCTGTACGCCCCCGCGATCGTCGACGACAAAGCGGTCGTGCTGCGGCACGAGTCGCAGCTGTTCCAGACGTTGTCGATCAACGGGCTGCGCGCGGCGCCGAGCTCGTACGCGCTGACCGGGCCGGGCGAGTATTTCGCCGAATGCTACGCGAAGTACTACGCGACGTTCGACGGCA
This sequence comes from Haliangiales bacterium, assembly GCA_038321315.1. Classification (GTDB taxonomy): domain Bacteria; phylum Myxococcota_A; class Polyangia; order Haliangiales; family Haliangiaceae; genus JABFXX01. Next base: position 107,281 of record JBBQEX010000007.1, read on the forward strand.
AGGACGCGACCACGAAGGGCTCGATGCTGGTGCCGTGGATCAAGGGCTGGATGGATGCCAACGTCGACAATGTCGGCTTCAATCCGAAGTTCAAGGGCGAGGCTTGAGCTGACGCGGGCACTCGGCGGGGAGGCCGAGCGAGACCTTCGCCCCGAGCTCGCCGAGGTGCGCGAGGTCGACCTCGTCGGGCTCGAGCAGCTGCGCGACGGCGTCGCGCTCGCGGACCTCGATCACGATCAAGCGGCTCAGCCGCCCGCTGCCGTAGGCCCCCAGCACGCCGGTTGCGCCGCGCATCAGATCCTCGTCGGCGCCCATCGCGATCGTGAGCAGCGAGCCGTCGACCGAGACGACCTTGGCCGTGCAGTTGCGACCCAGGTTGCAGCGCGCCGCGCAGCAGCTCGGCATCGTGTAGTCCGGATCGTTGGCGTTGCAGCGGGGGAGCACGCCGGCGCTCCCGACGGTCGGCGGGAGACGGAACAGAAAGCTGATGAAGTCGAGCGAGACCGTCATCGGTCGCGGCGCCGTCACGTGCACGTAGACCGGACCGAGCGTGCCCTCGATCGGAGACGATCGGCCGAGCGAGCGACCCTCCAGATCGAAGATCTCGATCGCGACCGCGGGATCGACGCTGACCTCGAGCTCGCGCGTCCGGCCCGCCGGGGTCGCCAGTTCGACGCGGTACCAGCGCGAGATCGAGCCGGCCTCGAGCTCCTCGACGAGCGTGGCCCCGAGCCCACCCTCGAACGCGCCATCGGGCTTCAAGAGGATCGGCCGCGCCGTCGCCATCGTCGACGGGGCAGGGTGGCGACATGCCGCGACGGCCACGAGGACCACGAGCGCGCCGCGCACGCTTACTCGAGGCGGTCGCCGGCGCGCACGAAGTGATGGCGAACGTCGACGACCGCGGTGTCCTTGAGCGTGACGGGCTCGATCAGCACGTCGCGCGCGTCGAGCCGGGCAGGATCGGGGGTGGCGAGCGTGCCGATCTTGACGGCGCGTCCGAAGCGGCCGCCGAACGACGCGTAGATGCCGCTCTCCGGCTTGGTCCAGCCGCCGATCGCGCCACCGCCGCCGAAGCTCATGACCGCCCCAGCCACCTTGCTCTCGATCGCCGCGGGGACCGCCTTGCCGAGCGCGACGAACGCCGGGTTCGGCACCGCGCCGGTGTCGAACAGCTTCGTGAGGCCCTTGCCGCTCGTGGTCGGCGCGAACACGGCCTGCGCGGCCTTGTACGATGCGACCTCGGCGACCGCGGCCGCGAGATCCGGCTTGCCGGTGCGCGCCCCGAAGAACGCCGGATCGACCTCGGACTCGAGCATCGCGTTGTCGACGAAGCCCGCGTCGTTGCAGCCGGTCGCGACGAACGCGAGCTTCTTGCCCTTGAGCGACTGCATGTCGGCCACGCTGGCGAACAGCGCGAACGCACGGGTGGTCGAGCCGTTGATCGTCGCGGTTGCCAGCAGCTTGCCGCCGCCGGCGGTCGCGTAGCACTGGCCATCGATCACCGCGAAGTCCACGTTGTCCTTCCGCAGCGCCCCGACGTTGGCGTACGACTGCGCCTCGGTCTTGATGCCGGTGGCGCTCTCGATCGCCTTCGCGAGGCCCTGGACGTAGGCGAGGCGCTGCTGGGCGGCGCCGAACTCGATCGACGGCGCGTAGATCCCGACGACGATCTTGGTGGGAGGCGCGGGCTGCGCGGTCGCGACGCCGCCGAGGCAGAGGACCGCGAGGCCCAATCCGGCCGAAGTCAGAAGTCCGAGCCCCGAAGTCTGGTTAGTAGCCATAGATCCTCTTCTTCGCGTCGATCCACTTCTGGAGGTCCCGGTGCTGAACGCCACGCGCCTTCGCGCGAGTCCACGCGTCGTAGGCGTCCTTTGGGCGCCCGAGCTGGTCGTACAGGATGCCGAGGTTGAGCAGCGCCTCGGGCGGCGTGCCCTGGAGGCCCTCGAGTGCCTGGAGATCGGTCTTGTCGAGCGTCAGCGCGATGCGATCCATCGCGATGCGCTTCTTCATGTCCGCGGTGTTGCCGGCGTACTTCTCGGCCGACTGCAGCGACTTCTGCGCCGCGCCGACCTGGCCGTTGCGCCACTGCTCGTACGCGATCGACTCCCAGGTCGCCGCGAGCAGCTCGTCGAGCTTGCCGCTCGGCATGTCGTTCTGGAGCTTCGCGAGATCGGTCGCGGCCTGCTGGCGCTGCGCGAGGTTGCCGGTCCGGTAGCTCGCGTATGCCGCGAACAGCTGCGGGCCGACCTTGGCGTACGCCGGCTTCAGGTAGGTGCCCTGGCTGCCCTTGGTCGCGAGCGACCGGAACAGCTTGAGCGCCTCGTTCGCGCGCCCGGCGTCGAGCTGCGCGAGGGCGAGCGAGAACTCGAACGCGAGCGGCTCGGTGCCCTTCAGCTGGCTCGGATCGCGGTTCGCGCGATCGAAGTCGTTGGCGGCGTCGTTGGCCTTGCCCTCGCGCATCTCCTTCCATCCGCGCATGTAGAGCGCGACCGAGAGGTTGCGCTTGGCCGGTGCGGTGACCGTGGGATCCTGGGCGGTCTGCAGCGCGAGCTCGAGCTTGTCGATCGCGTCGTTGAGATCGGTCGCGAACAAGAGCGGCGCCCACTCGGTGTAGATCTCGGCGAGGGCGAGGGCGGCGTTGGCCTTCTTGGCCTCCTTCTCGCCGGCCGCGTAGGTCTCGTTCGCCTTCTTGTAGTCGGGCTTGGCGAGGCAGAGGTACGAGCGCGCGAGCAGGCGCAGCCGCAGCACGCTGTCGTGGCCGCGCACGTCCTTCAGCTTGTCGAGGTACTTCTGGGCCGCGTCGCAGTCGTTGCGACCGAGCGCGAGGATCGCGAGGTTGGTGATCGTCACCGACGAGCTCGCGTCGATCTGGATCGCCTGATCGAGGAGCGCCTGCGAGACCTTGTTCTCCTTGGCCTCGAACGCCTCCTCGTTGATCACCATCACGAGGCCGTGCTGGATCTTGACGTCGTTGGCGCGCAGCGCGCGCGCCTCCTCGAAGCGCTGGCGCGCCTCCTTCAGCTTGTGCTGGTTGTACTGCGCCCTGCCGGCGACCGAGAGCACGTTCGTGCGCTGCTCGACCGGCGCCTTGGCGAAGTCCGGATCGGCGATCGCCTTGTCGGTCAGGGCGGTCGCCTTGACGTCCTGATGCGCCTCGATGTAGGAGTCGCCGAGGTCGGCCGCGAGGTCCCAGTTCTTCGGGTTCGCCTGGAAGGCCGTCCCGAGCTTCTCGATCGCGAGGTCGAGGTTCGGGTTCTTGCCGTTGCCCGCGGGCCTCGGCAGCAGGCGATACGTCCGACCGAGGCGCATCGAGAGCTGCACCTGATCGCGCAGCTGGTTCGGCTTCACCAGCTTCTCGCCGCGCGAGTACTGGTCGAGCGCACCGGGATAGTCGCGGTCGGCGAAGTAGGTATCGCCGACGAGGATGAACCCGCGCGACTCGGTCTTGCGGGTCTTGGTGAACTCGAGTGCCGCGCTGCGCGCCTTCTTGGTCTGCTTGCGCGCGAGATAGGCGGTGCCGAGGTTGAACCAGGCCGAGCTGTTCGAGTCGACGTGCTTGGTGTCGCCGACGACGCGCTCGCACACCGTCACCGCCTGATCGAAGTGACCGAGGCCGGTGTAGGCCGCGCACAGGCCGTTGTCAGCGTTGACCGCGGCGTTCGGCTTCTTGCCGAACTTCTTCAACACGAGGTCGAACTGGTCGACCGCCTTCTGGTAGTAGGCCTGCGCGCGCGCCTCGTCGCCATCGGCGAGCACGGCGCGCGCGTTGGCGAGGTACGCGAAGCCGAGCCGGACGCGCGGCAGCACGTCGCCGGACTCGAGCTCGGGCGGCCGGTTCGCGAGGTAGGCCTCGTACGCCTTCACGGTCTTCACCGGATCGCGCTGCGCGTAGTACTCGCCGATCAGCGCCTGGTTCGTGAACGTGCTCGGCTTGGTCGCGACGACCGCCTCGGCGACCTTGACCGCCTGATCGTGGGCGTCGGTCTGCCACAGGATCAGCGCTTCCTGCTCGAGGATCTCGGGGGCCGTCGGGAACCGGGCCTTGGCCTTCTCGATGAAGGCGAGGCCGCCCTTGTAGTCCTTCTGGATGATGAAGACCGCGGCGCGCTTGCCGTACGCGACCGCCGGCACCTGGCTCGGTGCCTTGGCGATCGCGCGATCGAACGCGACCGCGGCCTTCGCCCAGTTGGCGTCTTCGAAGTACTTGTCGCCGTCCCGGAGGTCGTCTTCGACGGCCGCCTGGGCGAAGCCGCCCGCGACGGACAGGAGCCCAACGATAACGATCGATGCTTTCACTAGTGGATCCTCCCGACGATCATCGTGATGTCGTCCTTGCGCGGCGTGTCGCCGAAGAATGCTGTGGCCTCGCCGACGATGGCGTCGCGCATCTCGCCGGCGTCGAGCGCGGCGGCGCGACGCACCGAGGCACGGAACCGCTTCTCGCCGTACTCCTCGCCGGGCTCGTTCTCGCACTCGACGATGCCGTCCGTGTACCAGACCAGGACATCGCCGACCGAGAGGTCGGTGGTCTTGCTCTCGTAGCGCGAGTCGCGATCGTCGCCGAGTCGATTGCCGCGGATCATCAGCGACCCGAACTCGCCCTTGCCGTCGTTGGCGCGGAACAGGTAGGGGAAGTTGTGACCGGCGTTGGCGTACGTGATCGTGCGCAGCTTGGTGTCGACGATCGACACGAAGCACGTCATCACGAACCGGCGCTGGGCGCTCTCGTAGATCGCGTGGTTCATGATCTCGAGCAGCTTGCTCACCGTGACGTCGTCGTTGTTGACGAACCGGGCGACGTCGCACGCGCCCTTGGCGACGGCCGTGATCATCGCGGACGGCACGCCGTGGCCGGTGACGTCACCGATCACCAAGAGGATCTTGTCGCCGACCAGCGGATGCCAGGTCCACCAGTCGCCGCCGGTCTGCGCCGCCGGTTGATAGAACCCGGCGAACTTGAGGGTCCCGCGATCGACCGGCTCGGCGGTCGGCACGAGGGTCTCTTGAATCGCCTTGGCGATCTCGAGCTCTTGTTCGATGCGCGCCTTCTCGGCGGTCTGCTGCAGGAGGATGGCGATCTGATCGGCCATGAAGTTGAAGTTCTCGCCGAGCACGCCGATCTCGTCGTTCGACGTGATCTCGACGCGGGCATCGAGGTCGCCACCGGCGATCTGGTTCGCCTTCCACGCCAGCTGCTTGATCGGCCGCGTGATCGACAGGCCCTGGAGGATGGCGAGCACGGTGCCGATCAGCGCGAACAGCGCGCCGACCGCACCGGTATAGAGGGCCGCCCGGCGCGACGACGCCGCCTTCTGTTCGTCCGCCGCGGTGCGGAACCAGTCGAGCGGCGTGAGGTCGTACGCGAGCACGACGTAGCCGAGGCGCTGGTCGGGCGGCTCGGGAGCGATCGCGCCCGCCGCGGTCGCCGGCACGCCGACGAACACCGGCAGCGCGAACACGCGGTAGCGCTGGCCCGGCTGGGTGTACTCGAAGTCGATCAGCGCCGAGCCCTTGCCCGCCGCCTCGGTCTTCCAGGTCTCGAGCGCCAGCTTCCAGGTGTCGACCGTCAGCTTGCCGAACGAGGCCCCGACCGGCTCGTGGACATCCTTCTGGGCCGCACACACGACGCCCTTGGTCTCGAGACAGTGGGCGACGACGTTCTGGTGCGGGTCGAGGATGTAGGCGAGCGCGAGCCCGTAGTCCTTCAGCCCTCCCTCGCCATCCTTGGTGTCCTGCGCGACGGTCGCCTTGGCGAGCGCGATCAGGTCGCCATCGCGACCGCGGTCGATCAGCAGCTGCTCGACGGCCCGCGAGAACAGCGGCGTGCCGACTTCACCGAGCAATCTACGATCGGTCTGGAACAGCTTGATCTTCTGTTCGGTGTTCTCGTCGAACGCCTTTCGAATGTTCGTGATGTTGAGGAGACCGAAACCAACGACTGTTACGACGATCAGGAGCGTTGTCGTCAAGATCATCTTGATCGACAGGCTCAGACCGCCCCTTTTGCTTGCCATCCCGCCTACGAGATTATGACAGCCCGAGGGGAACTGCTACGATTTGTCCCGTGTCTGACCATGTGGACCCGGCGCTTGCGCAATTCTTGACCGAGTTCAAGAGGGTCGCGAACGCGATCGTTGATAGCTACTTTATCGTCGACACGGAGCGTCAGATCGTCGACTTCAACCGGGCCTTTTTTGCCCTCCTGCCCAGGCAGGTCGCCCGAGGCCTCAAAGGCAAGCACTGTTTCGACGTGCTCGAGCTCAACATCTGTAAGTCGGACTGCATCGCCCAGCAGTGCTGGAGCGACAACCGCCACGTCCGCCTCGACGAGATCTCGGGCTCGGTCGTCGGCGAGGCGCAGAAGCTCCGGTTTATCCTGTCGGCGGTCCCGATCACCGACGAGCAGGGCAACCACGTCGGCGCGCTCGAGATCCAGCGCAACGTCACCGACGAGGCGGTCGTCCAGGTCAAGTACCAGGAGATGCTCGAGACCGAGGCCCGCGAGCGCGAGCGTCTGGCCAACCAGGTCCGCGTCCGCACCAAGGAGCTGCTCGAGACCAACCAGCTCCTGTTGAAGACCCAGAAGGAGCTCCTTGCCTACAAGAAGGGGCTCACCGTCTGACCCGGCCCGTCGCGATGAGGTTCGGGCTCGCGCTGGTCCTCTGGACCGGGTGTTTTCACCCGACGACCGCGAGCGGTGTCCCGTGCGCTGGCAACGGCGACTGTCCGAGCGGCCAGACCTGCGATCTCGCGACCACGATCTGTATGACGGGAACCCCGACCGGGATCGATGCACCGCGCTCGACCGATGGGGCGATCGATGCGCCGCCGATCCAGTGTGCCCTGGGCTGCCCGGCCAGCGAGCCGGTCTGCGATCCGGGGTCGACCACGTGCCGCGGCTGTATCGCCGACGTCGAGTGTCCGAGCCTCGCGTGCGTCGAGTTCCAGGGTCGCTGTGCCGCCGAGACCGAGGTGGTCTACGTGACCCCGACCGGCACCGGCGATTGCACGAAGCTGTCGCCGTGCGGGCTCAACAATGCGGGGAACCGGGTCACCGCGACGCGCTCGATCATCCGGCTCGCCGACGGCACGTATGCCGATCAGCTGAGGACCATGAACGGGCCGAGCAAGCCGACCGTGATCGTGTCCGGCGAGGACCTCGATCCCGCGGGCGCGACGATCGCGACCACCAACGGTGCCAGCGTGGTCTGCGATGGCATCACGGTCCTCGAGGGGTTCACCGTCACCGCGGCGACCGGCGATGGCATCCGGCCGTCGAACAACCTCACCGCGTTCCGGATGTTCATCCACGACACCAACCAGGCCGGGATCGACGTCGTCGGTGGCACCGTCCACCTGTACGACTCGACGATCGCGCGCGCCAAGCTGCGCGGCATCTACATGAACAACGGGGGCACGCTCGATCTCCAGCGCAGCCAGATCTTCAACTCGTCGGCCGGCGGGATCTTCGCGAACAACGCGCTCGTGACGATCACCAGCTCGGTGATTGCCGAGAACGGCAATGGCAGCACGACCGGCGGCATCGAGCTGGTCGGCGCGCTCCCCGGATCGCACCTCGCGTTCGTGACGCTCGCGAACAACGCCGCGGTGAGCAGCAAGGTCGGCGGCCTGGAGAGCGACGCCCCGGTGCCGGTCGACAGCTCGATCGTCTCGATGAACGGCATCCCCGGGCTGTGTGGCACGTGCGACGCGACCTATACGATGTTCGGCTTGGTGAGCCCGAGCGGCACCGGCAACTTCACCGGCATGCCGATGTTCGTCGGCGCCGGCGACTACCACATCAAGCCGACCTCTCCCGCTCGCGGGATGGCGGCGCCGGTTGGGAACCCGCCCGACGATCTCGACGGCGAGCATCGGCCACTCGGGAATGCCCCCGACTGCGGCGCCGACGAGATTCCGTAGCGTCGATTCCCCACTGCAACGTGTCGTTTGCGCCCCTCGCTTCACTCGGGCTGCGCGCTTCGCTCGCAATCGCGGTCGCTCGCGGACTTCTGCGCGCGATCGGTCCCGGCACGCGCGCTGCACGGTCCCGGCATATCCAATGAAGTCGCTGTTCGCGCTCGCCCTCCTCGCCACCGGTTGCCTGTCCGAGATCGACACCCCGGATCAGCCCGATGATCTCGTCGACACCACGGTCCAGCCACCCGATGACACGACAACGGTCGACGCGTTCTCGACCGGGGCGAATGGCACGAGCTGCATCGCGAGCAAGTACAACTGCCGGTTCCGCGCCGGCGGCTCGCGGGTGACCACGAAGGCTGGCAGCGACACCTGGGGTATCGTGCCGGGCGCGTCGGTGCGCGACGGCATGGGCACCGCGATGATCGCCGAGGCCGGATCGGGCGCGACGTTCAACTACGGCCAGACCCGCTACCTCGCCGGCAAGGCGCACGCGCTCATGCTGACGAGCTCGAACTCGAGTGCCGGCTGGTACCCGATCGATCACATCTCCGGCGAGACGTCGTTCCGCGAGCAGGTCGGCGAGGTCAACGCGAAGGACCCGCACCAGGGCGGGATGAGCTGCTACGCGATCCGCGACTCGCACGACCCCAAGCTCGAGCTGAAGAAGGTCGTCCACGATAGCCAGGTCGGCCCGAACGGTCACGAGCGCGCCGGGGACTATCTGCCGCTCGTGCGCGCCAACGGCCAGCGCTCGGCGAACCTGATCTTCAGTGTCCCGGGCTTCGCGCTCGGCGGCGCGACCACCGATCACTTCGCCGCCGGCACGAAGTTCCAGCGCGTGACGGTGCCGACCGAGAGCGGGCGCCCGTCGATCTCGATCCCGCTGTGGGTGCCGAACCCGAACGACGGCAATCGCTACACCAGGCAGAGCGGAACGATGCGCTTCCTCTACGGCTACGTGACGGCGAGCGACGGTACCAGGCGCTTCGGCTGGATGGCCGAGGATGCGCTGACCGTGTCGACCGGCTGCTAAGCGTCAGGTGAACACGTGGAGCGAGCGCGGCGGCGACGACGCCGGCCGCGTGCGGCCCGCGCGATCGAACAGGCAGACCACCTCGGTACGGCGGCCCTTCTCGACGTTCACGATGAGCGACGCGACATTGGCGAGCACGAGGTAGAGCCCGAGCCCGGCGCCGTGGCTCGACATCGACGTGTGCGAGTCGCGCGGCCGACCACGCTCGTTGCGGGCGCGGCGGACGTTGTCGATCACGTCGCGCTGGGCGAGCGTGCCGAGCGGATCGCCGACCGAGATCGCGATCGTGTCGCGGTCGTGGCCCCATCGGAGAATCGCGCGCGGGCTCTCGCGCAGCGCGTTCATCAACAGCTCGTCGACCACCGAGGTCATCCGGTGGATCGCGCCGGTGCGGGCGCCGACCGACTCGGCCCACGCACAGACCTCGCCGACCGCGAACCGGCGCTCGGTATCGCAGGTCACCGCGCGCTCGCGGATCGCGTCCGGTGGCGCGGCGAGGTACTTCTCGAGCCCGAACAGGTCGCCGGACGCGAGTTTCTCGGAGGTGATCCCGACGTGTCGATCGGCGGGATCGGCCACGACATGACTGACTGGAGCCTCCAGCATGAGGGCGACCAGGCCGTCGTCCGCGAGATCGTCACCCACGACCACCACGGGAGCTCCGTAGGTCGAGAGCAGGTCGCCGGCCGACCGCCGGGCCTCGCGATCGACGATGGCGACCACCATGCCGGGCTCGAACACCGGGATCGTGTCGTGGTGGTCGACGGCAAGGCCGACCGCACCGAGCGACGTCTCGATCAGGCGGCGGACCTCTGGGTCCCGGCTCACACAGATCGCCCGACGGCGAGGCTCCCCGGGCATCGGCGGTAGCGTAAGGGGGTGGGTGTCCCAGGTCAATCCAAGAACGGGCCTCGCCCGTCGGGGTTCGGGCATGGATGGGGTGTCGATCGACGATCGGTCGTTCGGGCTTACGAGGGGCAGTTGCTGGCCCTCAGCATGTTGCGTGCACTACACTGTTGCACCCATGGCGGATCCGCCTGTCCGTCGGCCGGCTACCAGGCCGCCACCGATTCCACCGCTGCGCGGGCCGATCACGGCTCCGCACGCGATCAGGATGGAACACGACAGTCATGTCGGCGACGAGGCCGATGACACCCGCAACCTCGAGGCGCCCGACGCTGATCGGCTGGTCGAGCACATGCTCCAGCTGGTCGCGAGCGAAGCCGAGGCGCTGCTCGCGGGCGACGATCACGATGGTCGCCGCGCGGATCTCTACGTGCGCACGGCGCTCGCGAGCTGGGACGCGCTGCACCAGCCCGACGAGGCGATGCGGCAGCTCGAGCTCGCCGAGGGCCACCCGCTCGCGCCGCGCCTCCGGATCGCCGCTGCGCTCGCCGATAGCTCGCCGACCGCGCTCAGCTTCGTGCAGATCTCGCTCGATGCACGCAAGGAGCGCAACCCGTCGTCGACGCTGCTCGCGCTCGAGCTCGCCGAGGCCTGGCTGTTCCGTCACGGACGGGCCGAGCCGGCGACCACGCTGCTCGACAAGGTGCTCGCCGATCCGGCGAGCGCGGCGTACCGCGGTGCGGTGGTCGAGCTCGCGGTGCTCGCGAACGCCGCGCTCGGCAACTGGCCGCGCGTGGTCGAGCTGCGCCGCGCGGTGCCGGTCACGCCCGACGCGCCGGCCGAGGCGATCGCGTCGCTCGCCGCGCTCCTCCTCGATCACTCCGGGGATGCCGCCGGCGCGCTCGCGCTGTGCTGGGCCAAGCTCGAGCACTACCCGGGCAACGAGGCGCCCGATCGGCTCGGCTGGCTCCGCGTGTTCGACCTCGCGATCGACGCCGCGCTCGCGGCGACCGACGAGCGGCTGTTCGAGCTGATCGACAAGCGCGGCGAGCTGGTCGCGGCGCTGCCGGGCGGCGCGCTCGAGGCGTTCGCGACCGAGTTCGCGGTCGCCGGCGAGCTCGAGCGCAACAACCAGCACGCCGATGCCGCGGCCCTGTGGCTGGAGCTCGCGAACGACGCCGCGGCGCTGTTGCCGGGCTCGGCCCGCCGCGTCGCCCAGCTGTCGGCCGCGTGGGCGGCGGCCGGGGCGCGCGATCGCGCGGTGTCGCTCGCGGCACACCGCGGGCTCGCGGACTCGGCGGCGACCGACGTCGCGGCCACCCACGCGTGGCGCGCCCTCGAGCTCGCGGCCGCGATCTCGGATCAGCCGGCGATCGCGGAGATGTCGCGGCTGCTCGCTGGCGTCGCGATCGGCGTCCGCGGCGCCGAGTGGTGGGTCGATCGGTTCGAGCTGCTCGCGCCGACCGAGGCCACGCTCGCGCGCTTCGAGGCCCGCGGCGGCCACGCGCTGCGCTGGGCTGCCGCGATCGCCGAGCGTATCGGCCAGCCGGCGCGCGCGCTCGACCTGTGGGTGCGCGCACAGGCCTCCGTGCCGCACGTCGGCACGACCCGAGATCACGTGCTGCGGCTGCATCGCGGCGGCGAGCGGTCCCCGATCTTCGACGGCAACGAGGACGATCTCGCGACCCACTACGCGGCGTGGGCGGCGAGCGAGCCCGATCCGCGGTGCGCGTCGGCGCTGTGGAGCGCGCGCGGCCTCGTCGATCTGTCGCGCGGCGACTTCGTCGAGGCCGAGGAGTCGCTGCTGCGCGCGGCCAAGCTCGATCCGCGCGATCCGTTCTGCCGCGCCGCGCTCGCCTCGGTCTATCGCGTCGATCGGCGCTACGACCAGCTCGCGCCGATCCTCGCCGAGCTGTCGACCTCGCTGTCGTCGCGCGAGGCGCGGATCGCGGCGGCGCGCGAGCACGCCGAGCTGCTCGACGAGCACCTCGGCGATCCGGTCGCGGCACGCGCGGCGATCGAGCGCATGATCGTCGAGCGCCCCGATGACATCGACGCCATGCTGTCGCTCGCGCGACTGTGCGAGCGCGACGAGCTGTGGGACCGCGCGATCGCGCTGCGCTCGCGGGCGGCCGAGGCCGCACCGGCGGCGCGCAAGCCCGACATCTACATCGACATCGCGCGCAGCGAGACCCACCGCGGCAACCTCGAAGCCGCGCTCACCGCCCTCACCAAGGCGAACAATGGCGCCGCGATGCGCGAGCAGGTCCGCCTGTTGCGCGCGTCGGGCGATCGCGATCGCGCGCTCGCGATCTGCCGCGCCGAGCTCGCGGTCGCCGGCACCGGCCACGATCGCCGGATCGAGCTGCAGGCCGAGATCGCCCAGCTGCTGACCGAGCTCGGAGCCGAGCCCGAGGCGATCGTCGCGGCGTACCTCGAGGTGCTCAGCATCGTCCCCGATCAGACCGAGGCGCTCGCCAACATCGAGGCGCCGGCCCGTCGGCTCGGCCTGTGGGACGAGCTCGCGCGCGCATTTCGCGGCGCGCCGCAGACGCCGCGCAACCTCGAGGTGCTCGCCGAGGCGCTCGAGAAGATCGCCGAGTGGTCCGAGCTCGCCGAGGTCCGCCGCAAGCAGCTCGAGGCCGCGGTCGTGCCCGCGGAGCGCGCTCAGCGCGCCGGCGAGCTCGCGCGGCTCTACGAGGACGAGCTCGGCGATACCGAGGCCGCGATCCGCAGCCTCCTCGTCGCGCAGGCCGCAGTCCCCGACGACGCGCGCCAGACCAAGCTGCTCACGCTGCTCCGCCGCGCCGAACGCTGGGGCGAGGTCGCCGCGGTGCTCGAGCGCGAGCTGCCGACCGTGCGAGCCAACGATGCCGGCCGCCAGATCGCGATCCTCGTCGAGCTCGGCGATCTGCGCTCGCAGAAGCTCGGGCGTCCGGCCGAGGCTGTCCAGGCCTACGAGGCCGCGCTCGAGCGCAAGCCCGACGAGCCGACCTCGATCGCGGCGCTCGAGAAGCTCTACGAGCTGCTCGGTCGCGACCGCGAGCTCGCGCGGCTGCTCGAGGCCCGGGCCGAGCACGCGGCCGATGGCCCGGCGCGCAGCCAGCAGTACGCGCGCGTCGCGACGCTGCGTGCGAACCGCAACGACATCGACGGCGCGCTCGCCGCATACACCGCAGCGTTCTCGGCGGATCCGACGAACCGCGACGTGTTCACCGCGATGGAGCGCGTCTGCTACAAGGCCGAGCGATGGGCCGCGGCGATGCAGCTCTACGATACCGCGATCACGCACGTCGAGTCGGGCGCGAGTCGCGCGTACCGGCTCGGCGATCTGTACTCGCGCCGCGGCAACGTGCTGCTGAACTTCGTCGGCCACGTCGACGCCGCGATCGAGGCGTATCAGAAGGTCGTCGAGGTCGACTCGCAGCCCGCGTCGGCGGTCAGCGTGCTCGAGGATCTGTGCACCCAGCGCGGCGACTGGCAGGCGCTGATCACCGCGTACGAGCGCCGCGCCGAGACCCAGAAGGATCCGATCCGCCGCGCCGACGCACTCCGCGCGGCCGCGCAGATCGCCAACGATCGCGCCGGCGACGCGCGGATGTCGATCCGGCTCAACCGCAAGCTCCTGTCGATCGATCCGACCGACTCGAGGGCCCACGCGATCCTCGAGCGGCACTACGAGGAGACCCAGGACCGCTCGGGCATGATCGAGGTGCTGAAGCTCAAGCTCGCGCAGGCGCAGACCAGCGGGGACAACTCGGTCGAGATCCTGCGCAAGATCGCGCGCGCCTCGGAGTCCGACGCGCGCGACGTCGACAGCGCGGTCCTCCACTACCAGAAGATCCTCGAGCTCCAGCCCGACAACCGCGATGCGCTCGAGTCGCTCGGCCGGATCTACGAGTCGACCGAGCAGTGGGCCGAGTTCATCGACGTCACGCGCCGGCAGATCAAGGTCACCACCGACCGCAACATCAAGGCGCTGCTCTACTTCCGCTGCGGCTCCGTGATGGAGGCCAAGTTCGGTCGCGAGCAGGACGCGATCCGCTACTACGACGCGGCGATCAAGACATCGTCGTCGTGCCTCCCGGCCGTCCACGGCCTCCGCGATCTCTACCGTCGCCGCGAGGAGTGGCCGCGCGTGATCGAGACCCTCGAGGTCGAGGTCAAGCTGTGGCAGGACGACAAGGAGCGCGCCGGCGTGTTCGCGCAGATCGGCCGGATCTACGACAAGCAGCTCGGCGACGCCGACCGCGCGATGCAGTTCTACGACAGCGCGCTGTCGGTCGATCCCGACTGTCTGCCGGCAAACCAGGCGCTGTTCGAGCACTACTTCGACGCCAAGGAGTGGGAGAAGGCGCGCCCGATCGCGAACTCGCTCGCCCAGAAGGCGATGCGCGACGGCGATCCCTCGACCCGCAGCGACTTCTTCCGCCGCCGTGGCGTCGTCGCGCAGATGACGGGCGACTCCAAGGGCGCGGCCGACAACTTCATCGACGCGCTGACGCTGAAGCCGACCAACACGGCCGCGCTCGACGATCTGAACGCGCTCGCCCGCGCGCACCCCGACGCGTGCGACTACGACGTCGCCTACAAGGAGCTCGAGAAGCTCTACAAGAAGCGCGAGGATGCCGCGACGCTGCTCGCGCGCGTGCACGTCGGGCGCGCGGCGCTGCTCGAGCGCGATGGCGACCTCGATCAGGCCGCCCTGCTGTATCGCGAGGCCGTCGACCTCGCGTTCGGCGAGCTCGCGATCGTGTCGGCGCTCGTCGATTTCCACACCGACATGCGGCGGTGGGGCGAGGCGATCACCGCGCTCGAGCGGTTCGCCAAGAGCGAGACCGCGTCGCCGGCCGAGCGGCTCGACGCGATGATCCGCCAGGCGACGATCCACGCCGATTGCGAGATGGATGCGGCGCGCGCGATCGCCGTCTTGCGCGAGATCATCCGGGTCGAGCCGTCGCACCAGGACGCCTACTACCTGCTCGCGCAGCAGCTCTACCTGACGAGCAAGTACCCCGACGCCCGCGCCGCGATCGATCGCGTGATCGAGCTGGCGACCGCGCCGGGCCAGCCGCTCAGCGCCTCGGCGCTCGCGCGCTACTACTACTACAAGGGCCGCATCCTCGACGCCGCCGGCGACAACCGCGCGGCCGCGCCGCAGTATCGCCGCGCCACCGAGTACGACCCGGGCTACGCGCCGCCGGCGCTCGTGCTCGCGCGTCGCGCCGCCGACGCCAACGATCAGCGCCAGGCCGAGACGATCCTCATCGAGGCCGCGCACGCCGCGATGGCGCAGGGCGGGCCGGTCGCCGCGGTGCCGCTGCAGCGCGGCCTCGCGCGGATCCTGCTGGCGTCCGGCGATCGTGCCGCGGCGATCGAGGCGTACCGCGGCATCCTGAACGTCGAGCCCAACAGCGCGAGCGATCGCGTCGCGCTCGCCGAGATCTACGCGGTCGACGACCCGACGCGCGCGATCGGCGAGCTCCGCAAGGTGCTCGAGCGCGACATCCACCACGCGCCGGCCTACCGCATGCTGGCGTCGTTCTACAGCCGCACCGGCGACGTCGAGCGCGCGACGCGCGTGCTCACCGCGCTCGATCTCCTCGGGTTCGCCGAGGACGCCGATCGCTCGACGATGCAGCGGCTCCGCTCGATGCGCAGCCCGGTGCCGATCCGCCAGCCGCTCGCCGACGAGCCGCGCCAGCGCCTGCTCGCGTCGCCCGCGATGGCCGAGCCGCTCGGCGAGGTGTTCGACGCGCTCGCCGAGGAGATCAGCGGGATCATCCTGCCGCCGTCGCTCGGCATCGATCTGCAGCCGGCGCAGAGCATGGACGACAAGCGGATCATGAAGCTCGGCATCGAGGTCGGCCAGCTGTTCGCGATCGACGTCGACGTGTTCGTCGGCGACAAGGTCCCCGGCCTCGCCGCGGCGACCGCGTTCCCGCGCAAGCTGCTGGTGATCGATCGATCGCTGATCAACGAGCCCGAGCTCTCGCTGCGGTTCCTGTTCGGTTGGGCGTACGAGTCGATCCGCGGCGGCTACGCGCTGCTCCTGCAGCTCGGCTCGCGTCAGCGCAGCGAGCTCGCGACGCTGTTGCGCGCGCTGGTCACCGACGGCGAGGTCACCGGCGCCGCGGCCGAGCTCCACGAGCGCGCGTCGAACCGCGCGATCAAGGTGCTCGAGCGCCACGCCGGCCTGCGCGAGGTCGATCCCGACCGCTGGGTCACCGGCATGCTCGCGGGTGCCAAGCGCGGCGGGCTCCTCGCGTGCGATGACTTCTCGGCGGCGATCCAGATGGTCGCGCGCCTGGCCGGCGAGCGCCTGGCAAATCACGACTCGGCCATCGCGCTAGGTGCGGTTCTCGGGGGTCCCGACCTCGTTCGCTTCTATCTATCGGATGCGTATCAGCAGCTCCGCGACACCCTGACCGCTTAGCCAGGTGGTCGGGTGTCGTACGTTAGGTACTGACATGAAACAAATCCGCCACGCCTGGACCGGTGGTAACGCACGATGTAGATTCACGTTGTGCGTGATCGCGTCGGGGTGTGCTGTAATGCTTCGTACCGTCATTACGTGACGCTGTTATGAGCCAAAAGTTCAACGCGACCGTCCAGCATCGTGGAGACGTCAGCTTCGTCAAGCTCGGTGGAGTGATCGACGAGGACAACGAGCTCTCCGACCTCGCCGAGAAGATTCCGATCGGCACCGCCGTGATCGATCTCGGCGAGATCGAACGCATCAACTCGTGCGGCGTGCGCGACTGGGTCAACTGGCTCTCGCGCCTCGAGACCGGTGGCACGCGCTCCGTGCTGATCGAGTGCTCGCCGGCGATCGTTGCCCAGATCAACCTGGTCAACAACTTCACCGGCTCGGGCGTGGTGAAGAGCTTCTACGTCCCGTACTTCTGTCCCGAGTGCGACGAGGAGAAGGTGCTGCTCGTCGAGACCCAGGACATGGGTCCGCCGCCGCACGAGCCCCCGACCTGTCGCTGTGACGAGTGCGATCTCGTCATGGACTTCGACGACATGCCGGACTCCTACTTCGCCTTCCTGTCGAACCAGAAGAAGCTGGCCGACGGCGAGAAGATCAACGGCGCCATGAAGGAGCTCGGGCGTGGCAGCGAGCCACCGACCGCAGGTCAGGCGTCGAGCAAGGTGAAGTCGCGCGCCAGCCAGCCGCAGGTCGGCGGCAGCAAGCCGAGCGTCCCGTCGCTCCCCTCGATCCAGCGGACGAGCACGATGCCGTCGGCGGGTGCATCGGGGTCCGGCGCTGGTCCGGTTCCCAAGGCGACGAGCAGCAGCCGGCCGCAGGCGAACGCGCCCGCGCAACCGCCGAGCCGCCCGAACCTGACCAAGGGCGGCAGCAAGCCGCATCTCGGTGGCGCCGGAACGTCCGGGATGTCGATGAGCGGCAACTTCGCGGCGGCGAGCACGGCCAACGCCGGCCAGCCACCGAAGTCGAACGCCCTGGTCTTCGTGTTGATCGCGATCCTGCTCGCGGCGATCGGCGTGCTCGCGTATCTCGTGTTGACGAAGTAGCCAGCCGGTTTCCCCGAGGAGGTCGGCGTGCTGATTTCATACACCACGATCTACGTGTTGGCCGCCCTGGGTGCTGTCATCGGCATCGGCTGTGGCCTGGCGATGAACAAGTTTCCCGACCGGCGCAAGCTCCTGAAGGTGGGCCAGGTCCTCGGGTTCCTCGGCGCCGTCGCGGTGCTCGGCTACTGCTTCATCATCGGTCAGTCGGTGATCGTGTTCGAGGGCAAGACCCCGGCGATCACGCACACCAAGTTCATCCTGATCGGCGAGAAGGAGCTCGAGAAGACCGAGCCCCACCAGACGATCGCGGGGTTCGGCGGCGGGACCTGGATCGTCAACGAGACGCCCAACAGGCTCCAGATCACGACCGCCCACTACGGCTCGTCGGTCGGTGCGTTCGGTGGCGGCGACGACAACTCCGAGGTGCTCCCGAACACCGCACAGCACATCCCCGAGAGCATCGACAACTTCGGGCCGGACGAGCCGCTGCCGCAGTCGGTGAGCTCGAAGTCGAGCTTCGAATCGCGGACCCAGATCAGCTGGTAGCTACGGGTAGGTGCCCTGGGCGCAGTTGAGCTCGGGGCCTTGATTGAGGTGGGCGCTGTAGAACGCGCTCAGCGCGCTGGCGTCGACGCAGTTCGACGTCCAGCTGTGGAGCCACGCGGTGGCGGCAAACCGAACGCCATCGGGCAGGAGCTTGTCCTCGACGACGATCGCGCGATGCACGAGCATCGGGCAGTCGGTCTCGCTCGGCAGCGCGGCGACCAGGTCGCGGAGCTGGAGGACCTCGTCGGGGCACGCCGGCTCGCAGTGGTAGAGGTAGACGATCCCGCCGTGCTCGAGGTTGTGGACCCAGTAGCCGCGATCGATCGGCGTGGTGTCGTAGACCTGGTTCCAGACCACCCAGTCGGGATAGTGCGTGCCGCTGGTCGGTGGGTTGACCGCCCAGGTGATCGGGAGCCCGGCGTCCTGGTGCTCGGCGCCCTCGTCGGCGTTGGTCGCCAGCGTCGGAGTCTGGCACGTGATCCCGGCGTCGCCCGGCGCGCTGCTGCCGGTCGCATCGCCGAGCAACGCGAAGCCGACGCGACCGCATCCCGCGACGATCGCGAGCCCGGCGACGATGACCCGTGCGCTGCCCACGCCTCCACTGTAACCGAGTAGGCTCCGAGCATGACCGCTGAGGCGACCGCGATCGGCCAGGCCCTCGTCGAGAAGCTCACGTGCGAGCTCGCCAAGTTTCCCGAGGTCGCGACCCGCAACGACTACTTCCTGGCCCTCGCGCACGTCGTCCGCGATCGGCTGCTGCACCGCTGGGTCGACTCGGCGCGCGGGATCCTCGAGGGCCGGCGCCGCACGGTGATCTACCTGTCGGCCGAGTACCTGATCGGGCCGCAGCTCGGCGCGAACCTCCAGACCCTCGGGATCGCGGCGGCGGCGCGCGAGGCGCTGGCGGCGCACAAGGTCACGCTCGACGAGCTGGTCGATCACGAGGAGGAGCCCGGGCTCGGCAACGGAGGTCTCGGGCGTCTCGCGGCCTGCTACATGGACTCGCTCGCGACCCTCGACTATCCGGCGGTCGGCCACGGCCTGCGCTACGAGTTCGGCATCTTCGATCAGGAGATCCGCGACGGCTGGCAGCTCGAGCGCACCGATCGCTGGCTGCGCGCCGGCAACCCGTGGGAGGTCCGGCGCTACGAGATCGATCACCGGGTGTCGTTCGGCGGGCACACCGAGCACGTCAACGGCTCCGACGGTCGCGTCACCGTGCACTGGCACCCGGCGCGCGTCGTGCGCGGCGTGCCGTGGGACCTGCCGATCGCGGGCTACGGCACGACGACGACGAACTTCCTGCGGCTGTGGAGCGCGGTCGCCGACGAGGAGCTCGACCTCGACGCGTTCCAGGTCGGCGAGTACTGGCGCGCGGTCGACGCCAAGATCCGCTCCGAGAACCTGACGAAGATCCTGTACCCGAACGACTCGTCGGCCGCGGGCAAGCAGCTGCGGCTCGAGCAGCAGTACTTCTTCGTGTCCTGCGCGCTGCAGGACTGCATCCGCCTGTTGCTGTCGCGCACGACGATCGATCAGTTCGCGAACACGTTCGCGATCCAGCTCAACGATACCCACCCGGCGCTCGCGGTCGCCGAGCTGATGCGGCTGTTCGTCGACTGCCACCAGCTCGGCTGGTCGATGGCGTGGGACCTCGTGCAGCGCTCGTTCGCGTACACCAACCACACCCTGTTGCCGGAGGCGCTCGAGACCTGGCCGCTGCCGCTGATGGCGGCGGTGCTGCCGCGCCACCTCGAGATCATCTACGAGATCAACCGGCGCTTCCTCGAGGAGGTCCGCGCGAAGTTCCCGAACGACGAGGCGCGCGTGCGCCGGATGTCGCTGATCGGCGAGGACGGCGAGAAGACGGTGCGGATGGCGAACCTCGCGACGGTCGCGAGCCACCACGTCAACGGCGTCGCCGCGCTCCACAGCCAGCTGCTGCGCGAGACCGTGCTCGCCGACTTCGCTGCGCTGTGGCCCAAGAAGTTCATGAACGTGACGAACGGCGTGACGCCGCGTCGGTTCATCGGACTCGCGAACCCGCGGCTGACGTCGCTGATCACCGACGCGATCGGCGAGGGCTGGCTGCGCGATCTCGATCGGCTCAAGGAGCTCGAGGCGTTCGCCGGGGACGCCGCGTTCGGCGAGCGCTGGCGTGCCGTCAAGCAGGCCAACAAGCAGGACCTCGCGACCTGGCTGCAGGAGAGCGGCGGTCACGTCGTCGATCCGTCGTCGATGTACGACGCGCAGTGCAAGCGCATCCACGAGTACAAGCGCCAGCACCTGAACCTGTTGCACGTCGTCGCGCTGTTCGATCGGTTGCGCAACGGGATCGACGACGGCGTCTCGCGCACGTTCATCTTCGCCGGCAAGGCGGCACCCGCGTATCGCGCCGCAAAGCTGATCATCCGGCTCGCGCACGGGTTGTCCGAGGCGATCGCGCGCGAGCCCCGGGCATGCGACCGCCTGCAGATCGTGTTCGTGCCCGACTTCACCGTGAAGGTCGCGCAGCGGATCTATCCGGCGGCCGATCTGTCAGAACAGATCTCGACCGCCGGCATGGAGGCGTCGGGCACCGGCAACATGAAGTTCGCGCTCAACGGCGCGCTCACGATCGGCACGCTCGACGGCGCGAACGTCGAGATCCGCGAGGCGGTCGGCGCCGACAACTTCTTCTTGTTCGGGCTGACCGCCGAGGAGGTCACCGCGAAGAAGGCGGCCGGTTACGATCCGGAGACCGTCATCGATCGCGATCCCGAGCTGTCTCGCGTGCTGCAGCTCGTGCGCTCGGGCGCGCTGTCGCACGGCGATGGCAACCTGTTCGCGCCGCTGATCGACAACCTCGTGCACCACGATCCGTTCCTCGTGCTCGCCGACTTTCGCGCCTACGTCGACTGCCAGCGCCGGGTCGACGCCGCGTGGCGCGAGCCGGCGACCTGGCTGCGCGCGTCGATCGAGAACGTCGCGCGCGCCGGGCGATTCTCGTCCGATCGAGCGATCCGCGAGTACGCCGAACAGATCTGGAACATCAAGCCTGTGCGCTGAGTTACGAGAATCCCCGCAACCGTTACACGGATCGGCCGACGTACCGAGGCATGCGGATCTGGCTCCTGGCTTACCTGCTCGCGGCGTGTACCCCCGACGACGTCGTCCATCACCTGCCACCCGCGGCCGATGCCGGCACGCCAGATCCGACCGTGACGCCGGATCCGCTGCCCGATCCGCTCGCGCCGGTCGCGATGTCGATCCGGTTCGACGGCGTGGGCGTCCCGGGGATCGGCGTGTATTTCCAGGGCCCCGATGACGCGATGCTCGCCTACGTCGAGACCGATGCCAGCGGTCGCGCCGAGGCGATCATGCCGCACGGCGGCTCGGTCACGATCGCGAATCCATACACCGCTCTCGACGCGGACGCGTTCCTCGCGCACGAGCTGCGCACCTGGGTCGGCGTCGAGCCGGGCGATCAGTTGCAGCTCGACGATCGCACGGCAGCGGTCCAGTCGGTCGCGGTCGCCTATCCGGCCTACGCCGGCGCCGAGCACTACCAGCTCGACGTCTCGGGCTGCGGTCGCTACTTCGTGCCGGCGCCGCGGCCGAGCTCGTCGACCGGGCCCGCGCCGATCGGCGGGCTCGCGTACGCGAACGTCGACCTCCTCGGGTGCGCCGAGACGGTCGATCTCACGCTGACCGCGTACGACGAGCTCGACACGCCACTGGCGTCGTTCGGGCAGCGCGACGTCGCGATCGTCGAGGCCACAGCCACGCTCGCCGGGACGTTCGCGCCCGTCGCGATCGAGAACCGCGCGTTCACCGACATCCCGGCGGACGCGACCGCGCTCGTGCTCGCCCTCGCGCAGCACGCGTCCAACGATCTGGTCGAGGATCCGACGGTGATGGTGCTCGATCCGGTCGGCGGCGAGGTCGGCGTCAAGGTGTTCCCGACCCCGATCTACGGCGCGGTCGCGCTCGACGAGCTGACGGCGCAGCGCGCGATCGCGAACCACGAGATCGCGCGCTGGGGCGCGACCGACGCGCTCGATGTCGGCGCGACGCTGATGCCGGACTTCACGAGTCGCCCGAGCTACGACCTCGCGTCGCGCACGCTGGCGTGGACGACCGCGCCGGCCGCGACCACGCCCCAGTTCGTCTATGCGTCGCTGCAGGACGCGACGACCGAGCGCCTCGTGATCGCGCCATACACCGGCTCGCAGCTCGTGTTGCCCGCGCTACCGGATCGACTCGCCGACTTCGCGTTCGCGTCCGAGGTGCAGCCGCGGTGGGTGACGCTCGGCGCGTCGAGCTCCGGCTTCGCCGCGATCCGCGGTCGCGCGCTCGACGTGCACCGCGATCACATGCGGCTCGACATCCGTCGCTGGCTCGCGCGTACGCCGGCCGGTCGGTTCGTGACCGCGACCGTCATGGCCCCGACTTGATCCGCCAGTAGCCCTTCTCGCCGGCGTAGTCGTGGGCGACCTCTTCCCACGCCATGCCGGCCGGCGCGTCACCGATCTTCGTCCGGGCCGACGGCGTCAGCAGGATCTCGCCGCCCTCGGCGATGTCCTCGCCGAGCTTGGACGCCAGGTTGACCTCGTGGCCGTAGCAGTCCTCGTCGCCGATCTTGAGGATGCGGCCGTAGCCGATACCGACGCACAGGATCACGTGCTCCTCGTTCGCGCGCCGCGTGTTGATCGCGTTGCACTGGCGCTCCATCGCGATCGCGCAGGCCAGCGCGCGCGCCGGCTGCTTGAACAGGATGAGGAAGCTGTCGGCCTCGATCTTGACGAGGATGCCGTCGTGGGCGTCGACGATCGGCAGCAACAGCTCCTGCTGCTCGTAGATGATCTGGAGGAAGTGGAGGATCCCGAACTTCTGGACCTGGCGCGAGAACCCGACGAGATCGGTGAACATGATCGACCAGTCGTCGCCGAACAGGTCCCAGATCCGCTGATCGATCGCGACGGTGTCGGCGGCGTGCTTGGTGCGCTCCGAGATCAGCCGCCAGAGACGCTCCGAGCTCTTGATGATGTAGTCCGAGCCATTCCCCATTCCCACGAGCTTACTGCGACCGTCGCGCCCGCGAGTAGGGCGAGTGCGGTCAGGTCGAAGTTGCGCGCTACCGCGAACGCGCCGGGCACCGCGACGAAGATGCCCCACCACCCGGCGAGCCATGCGTGCTTGGCGCGCTGGCCGGCCGCGACGCTGATCGGCAGCGTCGCGGACAGCCGCGGCAGCTCGATCGGTGGCCTGCGCAAACGGCCGGCGAGCGCGACGGCATAGGCCGCGGGTCCCGCGATCGCGACGACGAGCCACGGCATCGGATCATCGGGGCGCGCGATGCCGACGATCGCGAGCACGAGGAACGCGATCGCGCCGAGCGCGAACGCCATCGGGAACCGGCGGCGCACGAGCCGCGCGTCCTTGGCGTACGCCAGCGCGCCGGCGCCGGCCAGCTTGCCGATCACGCCCTCGAGCCCGGTCGGCGGCCGGATCTCCAGCGCCGCGAGCCGCTGGCGATCGAGCGCCGAGACGTCGCGCAGGATCGCGCCCATCCGCTTGCCGGCCACGCCGCGCGCCCACGCGATCAGGAGGAGGCTGCAGCCGACGAGCGCGGCGAGCGCGATCGGGCCGGGCAGGTTCGTCGGTCGATCGACGAGCCATGGCGACGCGATGATCACGGCGACGAACACCAGCGTCGCGGCGAAGCCCGGCAGCGCACCGAGCAGCGCCGACGAGCCGCTCGCGGGAGGCGCGTCGGAGGCCGCGGCGGGCGCGCCGGCGAGCTCGGTGACGCGACCGACGATGCCGGCCTGGAGCAGCGCGGCCGCCGACACGACGACGGCGGGGATTCCGAACGCGGCGACCGCACCGAGCGCGGTGGCGAGCGCGACGTGGCGCAGCACGAGCGCCGGCGACAGCGCGATCAGCGGCAGTGCGCCGATCGCCGCGGCCGCGGTGACGATCGCGCCGGCGACGAGGCAGCGGGCGAGGGCGGCGTCGAACAGCGCGCGGCCCTCGATCGGCAGCTGGGCGAGCAGCGGTGCGTCGGCGCGCCAGTAGACCAGGAACGGCACGCGCAGGAACGCGACCGCGAACGCGAGGAGCGCGCCGGCGAGCCAGGTGTGGCTGGCGGCGCTCGCGTCGACGCTGCCGCGCGAGGCGACCCACGCCGCGAGGGGCCCACCGATCGCGACGATCGCGACGATCGGGCTGCGCAGCCACGAGCGATGGGCGCGCGCGTCGTGCAGGCGCGACCACCGGATCAGCGCGCGGCTGTTCACGTCGGGCCTTCGTCGGCGATCAGCGAGACATAGAAGTCCTCGATCGCGCTCGGGCCCCGGGCGAGCAAGGAGACCAGCTCGGCGCCGCGGCGATCGGCGACCAGCTTGCCCTTGTCCATCACGAGCACGCGATCGCACATCCGCTCCGCGACGCCGAGCAGGTGGGTCGACATCAGGATCGCGCAGCCGCGCTCGGCGGCGGCCCGCAGCGTCGAGCGCGCGGCGCGGGCGGCGTGGGGATCGAGGCCGTTGAGCGTCTCGTCGAGCAGGACGAGCTCGACCGGGCCGACGAGCGCGGCGGCGAGCCCGACGCGCTGGCGCATGCCGAACGACAGCTCGCGACACGGCCGCTGCGCGATCTTCGCGAGGCCGAGGTCGGCGAGCACGGTGGCGACGGTCTCGGGCGCGGCGCCGCGGGCCGCGGCGATGAAGCCGACGTGCTCCTCGACCGTGAAGAACTCGTAGAGCGCCGGTGGCTGATCCGCGAAGCCGACCTTGCCGCGCGCGCTGCGTGGCGCGGTCGCGAGGTCCTCGCCACCGACGACGATCGTGCCGCTCGAGGGCACGATCACGCCGGCGATCGCCGATAGCGTCGTGCTCTTGCCGGCGCCATTGGGCCCGAGCAACAGGGCGATCTCGCCGCGCTCGAGCTCGAGCCCGAGGTGATCGACGGCGAGCCGCTTGCCGTAGTGGACCGTGAGGTCGGAGAGCTTCGCGATCGTCACCATCGATAGACCACCGTGTGGCTGGTACGCAGGGTCGTGTTCGGCGCGACGCGCGCGTGCATCGCGAACTGCTGGGTTCCCTCGAGCTCGGCGGTCGGCGTCGACTGGTAGGCGAGCGTCCAGGTCGCGCCGCGATACGCGTGCTCGCGGAGCACGACGTCGATCGGCGCCGACCGCGCGTTGACGACGACGATCGCGATCTCCTCGACGACGCGCTTGAGGTCCAAGTCGACCGTGAGCTCGACGCGCTCGCGGCGCGCGGTGACGCCGTCCGCGGTGCCGACCGGGATCGTGTCGACCCTGGCCTTCTGCGTCGCGGCGTCGAACAGCCGGCTCTCGCCGAGCACGGCGACCGAGCCGTCGTGGCGACGCTCGAGCAGCCGCACCGGGCCACCGGGCATGCCGGCGACGGTCCGCGCGGGTCGCTCGATGGCGAAGCTCTCGGTCACCACGGTCGAGGCGTGGAGCCCGAGCTCGGTATCGGTGCGCGGGGTCGGCGCCGGGTTGTCGAGCGCGGTGCCGAACGGGTCGTAGACCAGGACCGAGCGCATCTGGCGCGGCGGCTCGTCGGGCAGGAGCTCGACGCGGGTCTGTCCGTTCACCAGATCGAGCATGCCGAGCGGGTGGCGCACCGGGCCGGGGTCGACCGGCGGGCCGCCGAGCTGCGCGAGCAGCGTCGCGCGCTGGTGAGCGCTCCACTCGTCGCTCGACCGGTCGACCAGCGTGACGTCGGCGTGCAGCAGCGCGACGTTCGTGAGGTTCTCGATCGCGAGCGCGCCGCGCACGGTCGCGCGATCGCGCGCCGCGGTGGTCGTGATGGTGTACGCCGCGGAGAACACCATCGCGGTCGTCAGATAGCCGAGGTGCACGACGTGATGCCCGCGCGGGCCGCGCACGATGACCTCCACGGCGCGCGGCGGATCGAGCACGCCGCGCCGCCCGGGGGGCGCGGCGACCTCCTCGGAGTCGTTGGTCGGCTCGACGTCTTCGGACGGTTCGGCGGCGATGACTGCGAGCTCGTGCGCGGCGAGCGCGGTGTGGACCGCGCCGATCTCGAGGCTGCCGCGCTCGACGACGATGATGTCCTCGGGCGCGACGTCGTACGGCACGCTCGCGTGCAC
Source organism: Haliangiales bacterium (assembly GCA_038321315.1). GTDB lineage: Bacteria > Myxococcota_A > Polyangia > Haliangiales > Haliangiaceae > JABFXX01. The sequence goes on from JBBQEX010000007.1 coordinate 133,298, forward strand.
CGCGACCGGCGCGTCGCCGACCTCGACGTCGATCGCCTGCTCGACGAACGCGCCGTCGGTGAACAGCGTGACCTCGGTCGTGCGCGATGGCCCGGCCGCGACCCCGTGCGGCGCCGGCGCGTGGTGGCACGCGGCGACCGCGACGATCAGTTCCACGTATAGATGACGCTGTACGCCCACGATGCCTTGCCACCTGGTGCGAGGTGCAGTCGCTTCTCTTCGGCCTGACCCGAGGCCGGACGCTTCCAGCCGGGCTCCTCGACCTTGTAGAGCGGCGCGCGCCACATGTACTCGCGGACGACGACATCGAGTGGCTTCTTCGCCTTGCTCGTGATCGTGACCGCGATCTTCTCGCGCAGCGTTCGCGCGTTCTCGTCGTAGTCGCACGCGGTCGCGTGGCGCTCGCCGGTGATCTCGGCGTCGGGGGAGATCCGGATCCGCGCGACGCCGTTGGCCAGGCTCAGCTGATCGTCGCCGAGCACGTCGACGTGCTTGCCGGTGCGCTGGAAGATCCGGACGCGGCCGGGCGGGAGCACGGCGTTCGGCGGTAGCTCGACCTCGACCGCGACGTGCGCCGTGCCGGCCGGCACGCCGACGCCGTTGAACTGGCTGCAATCGGTGTTCGCGAACTCCTGGTAATTCTCCGACTGATCCGACATCGCCTCGTAGCCGACGACGGTGCGGGTCTTGAGCGCGCCGCGCGACGGCAGCAGCTCGACCTGGACGACCTCGCCGGCGCCGATGTGGACCGGCGTGGGGACCACGAAGCGCGCCGGCGTCGTCGGGCGCGGCACGGGCGTCGCAGGCGCCGCGCCAGGCGATAGCGAGGTCGCGCCGGTGACCAGCGTGACCTCGGCGTCGTCGAACGCGGCGGTCGTCCCGTTCTTGATCGACGCGACCGCCGAGAACTCGAGCGTGCCGGCGTCGTCGAGGATCGCGAGGTAGTCAGCGCTCCACGACAGGCCGTCGGCGCGGTAGGTGATCTCGACCGCGTGCGGGCCGGGCTTCTTCGCGGTGACCCGCCAGGCGAGGCTCGGCTTGTCGAGATCGTGCATCGCGGCGCCACCGCCGAGCTTGACGTCGAGCACGTAGCCCTCGCGGTGCAGCACCTGGAGCCCGGCCGCGGTCTCGACGACCAGCGCCTGCTCGTCGGCCGCGCGCAGCGTGCCGATGACCTCGCCCTTGGTGGTCACGACGGTGACCGGGCCGCCGATCCCGTGCGCGATCACCTCGAGGGGCGTGCGCGCACCGGGCGAGAAGCGCTGCTCGGTGACCGCGAGCCCGCTCGGATCGCCGAGGTCGCGCAGGTGGACCGAGGCGCCGTCGAGCGTCGCGGGCACGCCGCTCAGCCGGACCTCGCCGCCGGTGATGTCGATGGTGCGCTGCTCGGTGACCATCGCCCCGGTCGTCGGCGTCAGGCCGCCATAGGTGTTACCGCCGTATGCTGGGTTGGCCGCGGAGCCGGCCCAGATCGTGATCGCCGTCGAGCGACCGTCGTGGGCACCGGCGCGCGCGGCGAGCGTACCGGCCGCGAGCGCGAGCCCGCAGACGACGCGCCCGGGGAGCTTGACCGACCTGCGGGGCGCCATGGAGCGCGAGCATAAGCCAGCTTGTGTATAGTGCGGGCGTGGTGGCGACCTATCCAGGTACCGTGTCACCGCTCCGCGGGCTCGATCCGTTTGGCGAGGCGGAGCGTGATGTGTGGCACGGGCGAGAAGCGGATCGAGATGCGCTTGCCAAGATGGTGATCGCGGACGGGTTCCGCGCGGGCCTGGTCTACGGCGAGCCGGGGGTCGGCAAGACCTCGCTGGTGCGCGCGGGCCTCATCCCACACCTGCGCGATCACGGCATCGTCGCGCTCGCGTGCGAGGACCTCGAGCGCCCGGCGGCGAGCTTCGCGGCGGGCCTGTCGGCGTTCGGCATCCAGCCGCAGGCCGGCGAGCTGCCGCCGATGTTCGTGCAGCGCGCGGTCGCCAACGCGGTCGCCGGCCAGCAGTTCGTGTTCGTCGTCGACGACGTCGATCTGCTGTGCATGGACGATCGCGCGTCGGCCGAGCTCGCCGATCTGTTCGCCCGCGTGATCAGCCGGTCGGGTGGGCGCGCGCGGTTCCTGTTCGTCTGCGCCCACGAGCGCATGCACGCGCTCGGCTCGCTCGAGCGCCGCACCGGCTCCCTGTTCCCGCCGTCGGCGCGCTACGAGCTGACCCGGCTGACGCCCAAGGCCGCGAGCGAGATCCTCGATCGCGTGCTGTCGCTCTCGGGCGTCGCCGCCGATCCGGCGCTCGCCGAAGCGGTCGTCCAGGGTGTCGGGCGCGGCGCGCCGATGCTCGCCGCCGACCTCCAGATCGCCGCGATGGCGATGCGCGACCTCAAGATCACGAGCGCGCAGGCCCTCGCCGCGATCGGCGGCCCGACCGAGCTCGAGTCGGCGTGGCTCCACGAGGCGTGCAAGGCGACCGGCAACGAGCGCTCGGCGCTGCGGCTGTGCGCGGAGCTCGCGTCGAGCGGGCCGATCATGACGCCGCGGCTCGGCGACGAGATCATCAAGCGCGTCAACCTCGATGCCACGGCGGGCCAGCAGGCGCTCGCGGTCCTCGAGCAGCGCGGCGTGATCACCCGGAGCGATCCGAACGGTGCGACCTGGGTGCTGCGGCACGAGATCCTCAACACGCGCGTCCGCGAGCTCACCGCGCCGGCGCGCGCGGCGGCCCGCAAGGCGTTCGATCTGCTCGGCAGCAAGACCGCGACCAAGGGCTCGCGCCTGAAGCTCGGCGAGCTCCGCAAGCTCAAGACCGAGGGCATCGCGCCGATCACGCCCGAGGAGCAGGACGTCGTCGCCCGCAGCAAGCGCTACTACATGATGATCCTCGCCGCGATCGCGGCCGTGCCGATCGCGATCATCATCATCATCGCGATCGCGATGAGCGGCCGGGTGTTCTTCGCGACCGAGTCGCGCGTCGGCGGCGATCACGTGATGGTGCGCGGTGGCCGCGCCGGGCTCTCGAGGTTCTTCTGGCTGCCCGGCAGCGCCGGCAAGGTGATCGCGGACACCGGCTTCACCCGCTCGATGGTGCGGCCCGAGGCGTGGAAGCGCGTCGACGATCACGACCTCGGCGCGACGCGCGCCGGCTGGGATGCCGAGATCCCGTCGATCCTCGCGCCGCGCCTCGCCGGCCTGGTCGACTACGCGACGACCGGCAACGAGGCGACGCTCGCCGAGCTTCGCAAGCAGACCAAGGAGAACGAGGATCTCGCGGAGCTCCTGATCGAGCTCGCGCCGATCGCGCGGGGTGGACCGGCCGAGGTCGCGCTCGTCGAGGGCGCGCTCGCGGTCCAGTCGCCCGCGGTGCAACACGCCGCGGTCGCGGTCGCCGGCGCCGCGGCGGGCCGACGCTCCGACGTCTATCAGGACACGCTGACCAAGGCGCTGATCTCGCCCGACCCCGAGCTCCGGCGGATCGCGTTCGGCTCGGTGCGCAACCTCGGCGACGCGGGCCGCAAGCTGTTCGCGAGCGCGTTGAAGCTCGGTCCCGAGGCCGCGGCGCGCCGCGAGCTCCTGCTCGAGGTGTCGACCGCGGTGCCCGACGCCGACGTACCGTCCGCCGCCAGCGCGGTCGGCGTGCTCGCGGATCCCGAGGCGTCGCCGCCGCTGCGCGAGCGTGCCAAGACCCAGATCAAGGGCGCGCTCGCCAAGGACCCGACCGGCACCGCCGCCGCGCTGGTCACGCTGGTCGCGCAGGACAAGGCGCCGACCGACGCCCGCGTGTTCGCGATCGAGGCGCTCAACGATCTCGATCCGATGCCCAAGGTCGACAAGCTCGTCGAGTCGGCCCGCACGGCGAACGCGTCGCGATCGACCGCGGTGCGCGCGGCCGCGCTGCCGCTCTACGCCAAGGTCGATCCGGTCGCCGCGGGTGGCGAGCTGACCACGATGCTCGAGGACAAGAAGCTCGAGAAGCCGCTGCGCGTCGCCGCCGCGCTCGCGTGGGGCAACGTCGCCGCGAGCAACAAGGACGCGGTCGCCGGCGCGCTCGATCGCATGCTGAAGGACGACGACGCCGATGTCCGCGCCGCGGCCGCCGCCGCGTCGGGCAAGCTCGGGCGCGCGTACCAGGATCGCCTGGTCAAGATGGCGAAGAACGAGACGCTGATCGTCCGCATCGGCGCCGCCAAGGGCCTCGCGGCGAGCGGCGAGACCGGCGGCAGCGTGAACGTCGCCGTCGAGGGCATCGCGCAGATGTGGCGCGAGAAGGGCCACCCGCGCCGCGAGGCCGCGATGATCTTCGCGCACCTCGCGAAGAAGCGCCCGGTGTTCGTGTTCGAGTACCTGTTCCAGGCCGCGCGCATGGCCGACGACACCGGGCTGCACCCGATCGGCGTCGAGGGCCTGTGCAATGCCGCGCTCGCCGGCCACGCCGACGCGCGCCGCGCGCTCCAGCGCGTGATCGACGACAAGGAGCCGCAGGCCGAGGTCCGCCGGCTCGTGATGTCGTGCGTCGCCGACGGCCCCGATCCGGCGAAGAACGGCATCGTGATCGCGCAGAAGCTTGTCAAGGATCCGGACAACGCGATCCGTGCCGATGCCGCGCGCGTGCTCGCGCTGACCGCGAACAAGGGCACCAAGGTCTCGGGCGGGGTGGCCGACGCGCTCGTCGCGCTACTCGACGATCCCGATCGCGACGTGCGCCTGATCGCGATCCGCGCGATCGCGAACCTCGGGACCGACACGCCGAAGGCCGCGACCGCCCTGATGGCGCGCCTGTTCGAGCACGGCGACGAGGGCGAGAAGCTCGCGGTCCTGCGCACCGCCAAGGCGATCCGCGCCGAGGACATCATCGCGATCGCGATCACCGACGGCTCGCCGCTCGTGCGGGTCGAGACCGTCGAGGCCGCGCTCGCGTCGGGCCTGCGCGCGTCGGCGACGCTGTCCGCCGCGCTCGCCGATCCAGATCCACAGGTTCGCAAGGCCGCGCTCGAGCGGCTCGCGGCACAGAAGGACAAGCTCGATCCCCAGCTGCTCGATCGCGCGCTGTCGCTCGCGGTCCGCGATCCGAACCCGGAGCTCAGCCAGCTCGCCCTGACCACGATCGCGCGCGTCGCCCCCAAGGAGGCCGTCGTCACCCGGCTGCATCGCTCGCTGGCCTCGCGCGTCGAGCGCGATCGCGCGCAGGCGGCCGCGGCCTCGATCGGGCTCGTCGAGCGCGACGCCACGCTGTCGCTCGGCCTGCTCGAGCCGCTGCTCGAGGACGCCTCGCACGACGTCCGCGTCGCCGCGCTACCGGCGCTCGGTGCCGCGTACGCCAAGACCAACAATCCCGACAAGCTCGCCGACCTCTTGATCGACTCCGAGGACCACGCGATGCGCCGCCTCGCGATCGCGGCCGCGTTCGTCACGCTCGCGAAGACCGACAGCGGCGCGAAGGCCGCCGATTCGATCCTCAGCAAGCTCAAGACCGAGGGCCCGCCGATGGCCCGGTTCACCGCGCGGCTCGTCGCCGGTCTCCAGGCCGGCAAGGCCGACGGGATGACGTTCCTCCAGGAGCTCGTTCCGTAGCTACGGCGTGAACACCGACCAGCGGCGCGCGGGGATCGGTGTCGGGAGCGCCTTGCTGGCGTACTGGAGCTCGTCGAGCTTCGCGCCTTCGCCGGCGAGGTACTCGGCGACGCCGGTCGCGTTGTACGTCACGTCGCTCATCGCGATCTGGTAGCCCTCGGCGAGGGCCTGCAGCTTGGCGGCGACGTTGACCGTGCCGCCGAAGAAGTCGGCGTTCGAGTTGAGGCGCACCGCGATGCACGGGCCGGTGTTGAGCGAGATCCGCAGCCGGATCGGGGTGTCCTCGCGGGCCGGATGGAATGCCTTGTGGATCTGGTGCGACGCGCGCACCGCGTCGATCGGGTTCGTGAACGTCGCCATCACGGCATCGCCGATCGTCTTGACCACCGCGCCGCGGCAGTTGCCGACGATCGCGAACACCTCGTCGAAGTGCTTCTTGATCTCGACGAACGCGCCCGGGTCACCCTTCGCGGCATAGAACGCCGTCGAGCCGACCACGTCGGTGAACAGCACGGTCTGCTCGCCGACGCCGAGCCGCACGTCGGCGCCGATGTAGTCCTCGGAGAACAGGTCGCGGAACTCCTGGAACGACAGCAGGTGCGCGGCGCGCAGCGCGTGGTCTTTCCACTTCGACTCCTCGATCGTGAACTCTTCGGGCACGGTGCCGTCGTTGTGGAACACGACCTTCGCGGACGTCGCGGCGGCGATCGCGGTGCCTTCCGGATGCTCCTGCCACGTCACCGTGTCGGGACCCTCGGGAGCGACGTCGAGGTACCAGCCGCCGCGATGCGCGCGCCACACGGTGTAGCGCCCCGGCGGGAGGTTCGGCTCGAACGTCACGGTCTCGCCGGGCGCGAGCGTGCGCTGGACGTGGATGTGGTCCTTCTTCGACGGCTCGGCGCTGCAGTAGACCTGGTCGGGCACGTCGCGGATCGACGAATGCACGCGGAAGGTCACCTCGACCGACTCCTGCGTGCTGGTCGAGAACGTCACCTGGCACGCGTCGCAGTGCGACTCGGCGGCGAGGCTCGACAGCGCGGCGTTCTCGTCGCGCACGCCGCGACAGTGCGGGCACACGGTGTCCCACGACAGCGACATCACGCCGGCGCGCGTGGCGTGCAGCGCGACGCGCAGCATCTCCTGCTCGTCGAGCTTCCACACGCGGGCGCGCTCGCGGATCTGGATGCGATGGAGATCCGGGTCATCGCCGGTCGCGATCCAGTCGAACAGCGCGTCGACGCACGCGGCGTCGAGCTTGACCTGGTTGACCAGCTGGTCGCGCTGCGACTTCAGACGCGCCTTGCCTTCGTCGGTGAGCACGGGCGCGGCGAGCATCAGCGCGGCCGGCTTGAGATCGTGCAGCTGCTTGGCGAGCGCCGGCAACACGCGGCGGTACGCCTTCTCGAGCGTCGGGAAGCCGAGGCGCAGCGCCGCGCTGCCGAACGCGCCGCGCGGGACCGCGCCGAAGTACAGGTAGATCCGCGTGCCGACCGCACACGGCTCGACGCGGTGGATCGCGAACATCACCTTCATGAAGCCGCGGTCGTAGATCCGCAGGCAGGTCAGCCACTGGTTCGCGACCCAGTTCCACGGCACCTCGGTCCACTCGTGGCGCACGCCGCCGGGCTTGGCGACGCCGCAGCGCTTGCCGTCGACCTCGGTGAACGTCATCACCGCGGTGCCGAGCGCCCGATTCATGCGCGACGTGTCGGCGATGTACGGCCAGATGGTCTCGGGCGTGCCGGGGACCTCGAACACGTAGAGCTTCTCGATCCGCTTCGCGCTCGCGTACGCCGCGGGGAACGGATGGAGCGCGAGGAGCTGTGCGACGGTGAGGGTCGAATCGTCGTTTGTTGCTACAGTCCTCGTCGCCATGCCGACGACAGTCTACCGCAGCTGCCCCTTGTGCGAGGCGACCTGCGGAGTCGCGATCACGACCGACGGCGATCAGGTCGTGTCGGTGCGCGGCGACGACGCCGATCCATTCAGCAAGGGTTACATCTGCCCCAAGGGCACCGCGCTCGGCGACCTCCACCACGATCCCGATCGGCTGCGCAAGCCAATGGTGCGCGAGGGCACGACGTGGCGCGAGGTCGAGTGGGACGCGGCGTTCGACCTCGTCGCGCAGAAGCTCGCCGCGACGCGCGCGGCCCACGGCAAGGACGCGATCGCGGTCTATCAGGGCAACCCGACGGCGCACAACCTCGGGCTCCTGACCTACGGCCAGCTGCTGCTGCGCACGCTCGGCACCAGGAACATGTACTCGGCGACCTCGGTCGATCAGCTGCCGCACATGCTCGCGGCGCTGCTCGTGTTCGGCAACCAGCTGCTGATGCCGGTGCCCGACATCGATCGCACCGACCTGATGATCTGTCTCGGCGCGAACCCGCTCGCGTCGAACGGCTCGATCATGACGGCGCCCGACGTCAAGGCGCGGCTCGACGCGATCCGCGCGCGCGGCGGCAAGGTCGTCGTCGTCGATCCGCGACGGACCGAGACCGCCGAGCGCGCGGATCAGCACCTGTTCCTCGTGCCCGGCACCGACGCCGTGTTGCTGCTCGCGATGGTGAACGTGGTGTTCGCCGAGGGGCTCGCCAAGCTCTCGCTGCCGGCGACCGGCGAGGCCGAGCTGCGCGCCGCCGCGGCCGCCTGGACGCCCGCGCGCGCCGCGCCGATCACCGGCATCGCGGCCGTCGAGATCCGCGCGCTCGCGACCGCGCTCGCGACGACGCCGCGCGCCGTGCTCTACGGCCGCATCGGCGTGTGCACCCAGGAGTTCGGCGGGCTCGCGGCGTGGCTGTGCTACGTGCTCAACGCGATCACCGGCCACCTCGACGCGATCGGTGGCCTGATGTTCACGACGCCGGCGATCGATCCGCTGCCGTTCGCCGCGATGCTCGGGTTCGACGGCGGCTTCGCGCGGTGGACGAGCCGAGTGAGCGGCAAGCCCGAGTTCGGCGGCGAGCTGCCGGTGTCGGCGTTCGTCGAAGAGATCGCGACGCCCGGGCCCGGCCAGATCCGCGCGCTGATCACCTGCGCGGGCAACCCGGCGCTCTCGATCCCGGGCGGCGACACGCTGGTCGCGGCGCTCGACTCGCTCGACTTCATGGTGTCGATCGATCCGTACCTCAACGAGACCACGCGCCACGCGCACGTGATCCTGCCGCCGACCTCGCCGCTCGAGCGCTCGCACTACGACCTCGCGCTCAACGCGTTCGCGGTGCGCAACGTCGCGAAGTACTCGCCGCCGACGTTCGCGCGCGCGCCGGATGCAAAGCACGACTGGGAGATCTGCCTCGCGCTATGGACGCGGATGCGCCTCGGTCCGGTCGCCTCGCCCGCCGCGAAGCTGCTCGGCGCGCTCGGTCCCGAGGCGCTCGTCGAGGTCGGCCTCCGGTTCGGGCCGCACGGCGCGAAGAAGCTGTGGCGCGGCCTGTCGCTCGCGAAGCTGCGCGCGCGGCCGCACGGCGTCGATCTCGGGCCGCTCGAGCCGCGGCTGCCGGACCGGCTCGGCACGCGCGACAAGCGGGTGCACCTCGCCCCCAAGGAGTACCTCGGCGATCTCGATCGGCTCGCGCGCCGCGCGGCCGCCGCGCCGGGCGAGCTGGTGCTGATCGGCCGCCGCCATCTGCGCAGCAACAACTCGTGGATGCACAACAGCCAGCGGCTCGTGAAGGGCCCGGTGCGCTGCACGGTGCTCGTGCATCCCGAGGACGCGACCTCCCGCGGGCTGACCGACGGCAAGCCGGTGCGGGTGTCGACCGCGCGCGGCGCGATCGAGCTGCCGGTCGAGGTCTCCGACGAGATGATGCGCGGCGTGGTCTCGATCCCGCACGGCTGGGGCCACGGTCGCGCCGGTGTGCGGCTGGCGGTGGCGGCGAGCGTGCCGGGCGCGAGCGTCAACGACATCCTCGATCCGGGCGCGATCGACGAGCTGTCTGGCACCACGGCGCTCACCGGTCAGCGGGTCAGGGTGGAGGCGTTGTGAAGGAGGTGCTGTTCGACACCGCGATCACCGGCGACGCGCTGCGGGCCGTGCTCGTCGAGTTCTATCGCCGGGTGTTCGCCGACGTCATGATCGGGTTCATGTTCGTCGGGCGCGATCGCCAGCGCCTGATCGACAAGGAGTGGGAGCTCGCGGCGGCGCTACTCGGCGCGCCCGGCGTGACGTACACCGGCCGGCCGATGCGCGCGGCGCACGCGCAGCACACGATCTTCGGCGGCCAGTTCGAGCGCCGGCTGAAGATCCTGAAGGACGTGATGGTCGCGCAGGCGATCGATCCGCGCGTCCAGCAGGCGCTGATCGATCACGCCGAGGCGCTGCGCTCGCAGGTCACCAAGGACACCGGCTCGGAGTGCAAGGACACCGGCGAGGCCGACAAGCTGCGGATGGCGCGCGCGGTCGACCCCGACGCGCCGGTCAAGCTCGGTCGCCGCTGAGCTCACATGGGTGTCGCGAGGGCGGCGATCTCGAGCGGATTCAGCGCGCGGTCGTACAGCCGGACCTCGTCGAGCAGTCCGGTGAAGCGATTGGCCTCGGAACCGGAGTCGACGTCACACCCGATCAAGAAGTCATCATCCGCGTACATCGTCGGGATCAGGCCGGACTTGGAATCGACCTGGCTCCCGTCGACGTACATCTGCAACGTGCCCGCGTCATACGTGCCCGCGATGTGGTGCCACGTGCCGATCGCGACATCGGCCTGGATCGTGGAGTCACCGCCCACGAGATAGATGACGCTCGAGCTCGGCATCGTGAAGATCTCGAACGAATTTTCGAACCCGGTCGCCCCATTGAGCGGCTTGCCGAACAGCGTCGTCTGCGGCAAGCCACCCGCGCGTTTCTCCCAGACGGCGAACGTGAACGATGGTGGTTTCAGTTCGGGCGCAGGTACGTGCATGCACGCGGTACCGTCGAACGAGGCGGCCGAGGTCGCGGCCGTCGCGCCGCCGGTCACGCTCGGGCACCCGGTACACGTCGCGTCGTGGTGCCCCGACGCGCGATCGTGGAGGAGGCCATCGGACTCGAACGTGAAGTAGAGCAAGAGGTCCGACGAGGAGGCGTCCGGGGTGACCGGCATGGTGTTGCCATCTCCCCGCGGATCGAAATCGACCCGGCCGCACGCGACCGCGCCGAGCACCATGACCGCATGCCAGGATCGCAGCATCACGGCCCCGTGGTCGCGCCGCCCTTGACGACGACGCGATCGTAGAACGTCGCCGTGCGATTGCCGGCCTTGCGATCGGCGGCGACCTTCTGGCGCTCGTCGTCGATGATCTTGCGGAACGCGTCGATCGGCTGCGCGCCCGACAGCGGTCGGCCGTTGATCCAGAACGTCGGTGTCGCGCTCTGGCCGAGGCGCTGGAACAGCTTCTGATCGCTGGCCACGCCGGTCTTGCACGAGCCGGCGACGTCCTTGTCGAACTTCGCGAGGTCGACGCCGAGCGACTTCGCGAGCTCGCGGCTCTGCGCGGCGTCGAACCAGACGCGCGGGCCGGCGCCCATCGCCTTGTCGTAGAGCTGCTGCTCGAACGCGTCGAGGTGCTTGCCCTGCTTGCCGACCGCGCACGCGGCGATCGTCGAGTCGTTCGCCTGCGAGTGGACGACGTAGCTCTTGACGACGAGCCTCAGCTCCTTGCCGTACTCCGTGCGCAGCTGCGTGAGGACCGGCCAGCTCTTGTGGGTGTACGGCTCGGGGAACTGCACCGCGGCGACCAGCGTGACCGCCGCGTCGGGCAGGCCGAAGCGCGGCGCATCGTCGAGCGTCACCGCGTAGACCTTCGCGGGATCGAGCGTGCCGCGCGGACCGGGCGCCGGCGGCGGCGGCGCGAGCTCGGGAGCCGGCACGAGCGGCGGCTGCGAGTCGGCCTGGAGATCCGCGAGCTGATCGCCGAGCTCGTGGACGATCTTCTGCAGCTGCGCGATCTCGCCCTGCTGGGCGTCGAGCGCCTGCTTCTGCTCCGCGATCCGCGCCTCGAGCACGGCGAGCTCGTGCGTCTGATCGGGCGGCGGCGGCGGCTTGTTCTCGAGCACCGTGACGCGATGGTCGAGGCCGGCACCACCCGCGCATCCCGCGAGCGCGACGAGGACTGCCCATCTCATGGCTTCGAGTGTATCCCATGCCCGCTCCACGCACGCGCCGCGAAGATCACGAGCTCGATCGCCAGCGTCAGCGCGACGCCGAGCGCGATCGCGGCGACCGCGATCTCGACCGCGGGGATGAGGACGAGCATCACCGGCCCGGGGACCGAGTCGAACGGCGGCGGCACGTAGGCCCACAACAGGCCCGCCGTCGTGATCGACACGAACAGCCCGAGCCACGCGATGCCGTTCGCCGCGGCGAGCCGCGCGTCGAACGAGGCGCGCCCGCGCAACACCCAGCCGCCCGCGAGCAGCTGGACGACGACGCCGGCGACGCCGTACTTCGCGAGCTGCGTCGCCATGTGCCCGTTCGCGGGCAGGAACGACGGCGAGAAGCCCTGCCCGAACGTGCCGAGCAGCCCGTAGTACACGATGAAGAACGCCGGCACCGAGACCACGAGCACGCGCCACTCGAGGCGGATCCAGCGCCGGCGCCAGCCGAGCGCGAGGAGCGCGAGCGCGACGACCACCCCGCCGCAGACCAGCTCGAGCCGACCGGTGCGATGCGACGCGACCGCGGCCTCGGCGGCCTCGCGCGCGTGCGCGAACGTCTGCTGCGTGATCGCGAGACGCGCGGCATCGGTCGCCCTGCGCTTCGCGCGCGCGGCATCGTCGAGCGCGAGCACGTCGACCAGCGTGCGCCCGAGGCCGTGCCCGGGCGCCGCGATCCCGAGGAGTGCCGCGATCGTCGGCGCGACGTCGACCAGCTGGGCGCCGAACATCGGCGTGCCGGGCTTCACGCCGGCGCCCGCGAGGATCAGCGGGACCGCGAGGACCTCGGGCTCGAGCCCGCCGTGGCCACCGCGATCGGTGTGCCCGTGATCCGCGGTGATCACGACCGCGTCCTGCGTCAGATCGATCCGCGCGAGCGCCCGCGCGATCGCGCGATCGGAGCTCTCGGCCGCGGCGCGGTACGCCGTGCTCGCGCCGCCGGTCTTGTGCCCCGCGGCATCGACCGCGCCGACCAGCAAGACGACGAGCTCGGCCTCGCCGGCGACCAGCGCGCTGCCGGCCTCGACGAACCCGCCGGGCCACGGCGCGTAGCGCGCGTCGTCGAACGGGGACACCAGGTCGGTGTCCGGCGCGGTGGGGCGATCGATGTCGAGATCGAGCTCGGCGTCGGGATCGACCTTCTTGAACTGCGCGCGCGTGCGCAGGAACAGCCCGGGCAGCACGTCGTAGTCGGTGCCCATCGCGACGCGCAGGCCGGCCGCGTGGGCGCGGTCCATCAGCGAGTCGAGCAGCACGGGCGTGGCGTGGTGGTTCGTGCGCACGCCGCTCGCGGTCGGATACACGCCGGTCAAGATCGACACGTAGTTCGGCCGCGACCACGTCGGGTAGTGCGTGCTCGCCTCGAGGTCGACGCCGCGCCGCCGCAGCTCGTCGAGGTAGGGCAGCTCGTACGACTTGTCGAGCCGCAGGCCATCGACGATCACGAGCACGACGCGGCGCGCGAGCCGCGGCGTGCCGGCATCCACGATCGTGGGCGGCGTCGTGGCGAGCGCCGGCTTGACCTGCTCGAGGTCGAACATGAAGTCGGCGCCGGCGATCCCGGCCTTGATCGCCCCGATGGCGCCGAGCACGACGAGCACGATCGCCGTGATCACGATCTGTCGGCGCACCCGCCAAGCATACGATACCGATCAACGCGCGCGCTGTGCCAGGACGTGCGCGATGCCGGTCGGCGCGCCCTGGGTCAGCCGGGCCTCGACCGCCGGCTTGCCGGTGAAGGCGTCGCGCCCGTGCGCGAACGACTGCGCGCGCACGATCGCGAGGTAGGCGCGGTCGAGCGCGAGCGCGCGCTCCGGCGAGGGCACGACGAGCACGGAGATGTCGCGCGCGAGCGCGGCGACCATCGCGGGCCGCAGCGTCCCGGCGGGCGTGAAGAACTTCCGCGCGACCTCGTCGTTGGTGCCGAAGTCATCGCCGGCGCCGACCGCGAGGAGCCACGTGCGGTACTCGCCGCGACCGTCGGCGCCGGTCGGCTCGGGCATCGTCAGGAACCCGCGCACGCCCCACGCCGTCTTGCGCGCGAAGCTGAACGTGTTGTCGGTCGATGCGCCGACGCCACCGTGACAGCCGATGCACGCGGCGGTCTCGTCGAGCGTCTGGGTTCGCAGCGTGCCCTCCGCGGTCTCGATGTAGCCGCGCAGCAGCCAGCCGCCGCCGGTGCCGACGCCGCGCTCGGCGTCGCCGAGGATCAGCCGCACGCGATCGGGGTCCTGCATCTTCTCGCGTTGCTCGGCCTTCGCCGCGAGATCGAGCTCGCTGTAGGTCAGCCAGCGCGCCTTCTGGAGGTATCGGATCTCCTTCATGCGCGCACCGGGTCGGACCCGGCCGTCGACGACATCGAGGTAGCGGAGGCTGTGGACGAGCTCGGTCCCGGTCGGAAACAGGCCGGCGGCGGGCCACCCGGCGATCGCGCGATCGAGCGTGCGGGCCTGACCGACGTAGCTGGGTTCGTGCCCGGGTTTCGGCGGCCACGCGAACGCGACGCGGCGCGCGGTGCCGAGCCGGCCGTCGCCGTCGAGATCGACGCCGAGAGCGCGCTCGTCGGTCGGCGCGATCGGCACGTCGACCCGGCGCACCGCGGCCTCGACGATCGCGAGGTTCACCGCGTAGACCGCGGGGTCGGGCGCGCCCGCCTCGGTCCGGCGATACGCCTCGGGCAGTCGGATGAACGCATCGCCGGCCGAACCGTTGGTCGGCCAGAACATGCCCGGCGTCGGCGTGTAGCTGAACGCGCGCCACCCGGTCACGATCCCGCGCGCGTCGCGATCCCAGCCGTCGGCGTCGGGCGCGAACGCGCAGTCGGTCGCGGTGACGTCGAGATCGGGGGTCCGCACCCACGCGAGCAACGCGGCGTCGTCGATCGCGACCGGCGGCGGCGGCGAGACCGCGTTGGTCCACGGGTTCGTCGTGGCCGCGGCGGGCAGCGACAGCGCGAGCTGCACGTCCGCATCGTCGACGAAGTTCGGTGCCTGCGAATCGCGATGGCAGGTCGCGCACGGGTTGCGCGTGCGACCGCCGTCGACGTGCGTCGTCGCGTAGCACTGCACCGGCAGGTAGGCCGTCGCGTTCTCGACGTGCGGGCGCGCCGCGATCGCGATCGGCACGGGCACGGGCACCGGCGCCGCAACGACGGCTTCGCGGTGGTCCCCGCACGCGGCGAGCGCGATCGCGACGGCGAGCCCGCGCATCGTTCAGCGCGCCATGCTGGGGAGCGGGCCAAGGTAGCCGGTGTACGACCGCAGCTCGGCGGGATCCATCATCTGGCTCTGATCCGACTCGCCGTAGGGATGCTGGACCTGCACCTTCAGGTACGCGTGCCCGCCGAGGTCGGGATAGAAGTAGAGGCCCGTGGTCTCGGCGCCGTACGGCGTCGTCATGATCCGATCGAGCGCACCGCTGTCGAGGTCGTAGACCCACACCGCGTCGTTCTGGTGCTCGGAGCCGGAGTCCTCGCCGACGACGAGCTTCCGGTAGCCGGTGAGGAACGTGAGGTTGTCGGGGTTCGCGATCGCGTTCACCGAGCAATCGTTCTTGCCGGCGTACGGGCTGCCGACCGGATACGGATTCGGGTTCGCCGGGTCGGCGAGCCAGATGCCCTCGAGTAGCGCGCGGGCGCCCTGCACGACGTAGTCGCTGCCGATCACCGAGTCGTGCGCGACCGCGAGCTCGAACACGGCGCCGCAGCTGTTCTCGGCGAGCCGCATGTGGTTCGGACCGCCGAGGTCGCGCGCGTCGTTGTTCTTGACGCCCTTGTTGAGCTCGCTGAACGAGATGTAGAGGTGGTGACCGTCCGGGTCGTACGTGATGCCCTCGAGCTTGCGGAACTCGGTGGTCGCGCCGACGTAGGCCGCGTACCGACGATTCTCGAGCCGCGACGCCGCGAGCTCCATGCCGGTCTTGAGCTTCAGGCACTCGCCGGGCGCCGCCGCGTCGACGTTGACCGCGTGATAGTCGACCGGGCAGGTCCCGTCGACCGCGAGCGGCTGGGTGTCGAAGATCTGCGAGAACGTGATTCCGCCATCGATCAGCGCCTGGACATCCGTCGACTTCGCGCTGGTGCCGAGCTCGATCCAGTAGAGGTCGGCGGTGCCGTGCGGCGCACCCGACGCGCTGGTCTGGAACCAGCGCGCCGCGTAGAGCCGACCCTCGGACAGATCGCCGGCGGTCTTTGCGACGAACATCTGCAGCGAATCGTTGGTGCCGTCGTCGGTGATGTAGACCGTCTTGCGATCCGGCATCACGTACGCGAGCTCGACCGCGTGGCGGCCCATCGCGTAGTGCTTCTTCACCGTGGTCGTGCCACCGGTCGCGACCGTGACCTCGACGGGGAAGCCGTAGTAGTACGGGTCGAACACCGCGCGCGCCTGCGCGAGCGTCGCGGTCGCCGGATCGAGCTTCCAGTAGCGCAGGATGTTCGTGTTCGAGCTGCCGGTGAGCTGCGCGAGCGTCGTCGCGGTCTCGCTCTGGCGCGCGTCCTGCGGATACTCCTCGGAGCCGAGGTGCGTGTTCCACGGCGTCACGCTGCCGGCGCACGGGTTCCACAGGCCGTGGACCGACGAGAAGTCGATCGGCCGGCTCCCGGTGATCGCGAGGTGACCGGTGGTGTCCTGGCTCAGGGTGCTGACGTACATGCCGCCGGGCTGGGTCTCGAAGTGCGTGACCTCGTAGAGCGCGTTGTTGATCGACAGGATCGACGAGAAGTCGTTCGACGGCGAGATGAACTCCGAGCCGTCGGCCGCGTGGATCGGATCGCCATCCTTGTCGGTCATGCGCCCGAACTTCGCGGTGCCGAACACGTCGCCGCTGCGCGCCTCGGTGGTGTAGCCGAGCGCGACGGTCTGGCCGTCGATGAAGGCCTCGGGCGACGCCATCACCAGGCGCTTGTCGGCGTCGGTGACCGGGACCGCGACCGACGCGAAGCTCACGATGCGCTCGGTGCCGTTGGAGCCGTTCGATCCACTGGATCCGTTGCTCCCGTTCGATCCGTTGCTCCCGTTGGTGCCGTTGGTGCCGTTGGTGCCGTCGGCGCCGGGATCGCCCGCGCATCCCGCGAGCAGCGTCAGCCCGATCGCCAGTAGGTGGTTTCGCATGGCGGCACGCTAGGTGGCGCAGATGGCGGGCTCGTCTCGATCGTGCGACGTGCGACGAACATCGCGCTGAAGCGGCCCCACTGAGATACCTTCGCCGCGTGATCCAATCGCGTCTCGGGTTCGTCGTCGTCCTCGCAGCAGGTTGTCACTCGAGCGCGCAGGTCGCGCCGGATGCCGATCCCGCCAGCCTCTACGCGGTCGAGGTCACGACCGACAAGGGGACGTTCATCGCCGAGGTCCATCCCGAATGGGCACCCAACGGTGCCGCGCGGTTCCGCGAGCTCGTCGATGCCGGGTTCTATGATGACGTGCGGTTCTTCCGGGTGATCACCGGCTTCGTCGCGCAGTTCGGGATCAACGGCACGCCCGCGGTCGATGCGATGTGGAACGCGCGCACGATCCCCGACGATCCGGTCGTCGGGTCGAACAAGCCGGGCACGATCTCGTTCGCGCAGACCTCGGCGGCCGACTCGCGCACGACGCAGTTGTTCATCAACCTGGTCGACAACCGCCGGCTCGACGCGATGGGCTTCGCCCCGTTCGCGATCGTGACATCGGGCATGGACGTCGTCTCCAACCTCGAGGCCAAGTACGGCGAGGCGCCCAATCAGACCCAGCTGACCGCCCGGGGCAACCCGTACCTCGCGACCAGCTTCCCCGATCTCGACTACATCGTGACCGCAAAAGTCCGCTAGGGTCTCGCCATGCTGCGCCTGTCCATGGTGTTCGTCGTGCTCGCTGCGTGCGGTTCCGACACCCCGGCCACGCGGCCGCTCGAGTTCGGCGGCGCGCGCCCGGCGTACCTCAAGCCGCCGGTGCCGTTCGTCGAGGGCGAGCACTACCCGCTCCTCATGATCCTGCACGGTCAGGGCGCGAGCGGCTTCGTGCAGCAGGCGTTCTTCCAGGCCAGCACGATCGCGGACAAGGCGTTCGTGATCGCGCCCGACGGCACGGTCGACTCGCTCGGCAGGCAGTTCTGGAACGCCGACCCGGCGTGTTGTGACATCGACAACACGATGGTCGACGACAGCGGCTACCTCTCGCAGATGCTGACCGACATCACGACCGGCTGGCCGATGATCGATCAGGTGTTCCTCGAGGGGCACTCGAACGGTGGCTTCATGGCGTACCGGATGGCGTGCGATCACGCCGACCAGATCAGCGCGATCGTGTCGCTCGCAGGTGACGCCGCGTCGACGCCGTCGGCGTGCAAGCCGACCCAGGCGGTGAACATCCTGCACCTGCACGGCACCGGCGACGACATGGTGCCGTTCGCGGGCGCCGAGGCCTCGACCTCGCAGTGGGCGGTGCACGATGGCTGCGGCACGACGCGCACCCCGGGCCGCGTGCTCGACCTCGACGCGACGGTCGACGGCTCCGAGACCTCGACGGCGACGATCGACGGCTGCCCGGCCGACACCACGGTCGAGCAGTGGACGCTGACCGGCGCCGGTCACCTCCCCAACTTCGGCCCGACGGTCGGCGCCACCCTGTTCGAGTGGCTCGACGCCCACCGCCGCCCGTGATATCGAAGGATCACGATGTGGTACCTGGGTTCCGTCCCGCACCAGCCTGACGTGTCCGCGCGGTAGCTCACGCCCACCCGCCCACGTCATCGCTTTGTAGGAGTTCGTTCCCATGGATAGCCAGCTCAAGATGTTCGGCCGCACGCCCGGCGCCGACGATTCGATCAAGCACCTGAAGCCCACCGTCGACCCGGGCACGCTGTTTCACCGCCAGCTGCTCGACGGCACGTTCTGGCAGAAGATCCCCGCGTACCGCGAGATCTCGGAAGCCACGTTCCTCGATCACACGTGGCAGGCGAAGAACACGATCACGAGCCCGGCCAAGCTGCTCGCCGCCGTGCAGGACCTCGTCCCGCAGGCGTTCATCGACGACGTCGCCGAGGGCTTTCACCGCTCGCCGATGTCGATCCGCGTGTCGCCGTACCTGTTGTCGCTGATCGACTGGGCCGACGCGTACAACGATCCGCTCCGCCGCCAGTTCGTGCCGGTCGCGTCGCGCCTCCTGCCCGATCACCCCGAGCTCACGCTCGACTCGCTGCACGAGCAAGCCGACGCGCCGGTGCCGGGGCTGACGCACCGCTATCCCGACAAGGCGCTGTTCCTCGTGCTCGACACCTGCCCGGTGTACTGCCGGTTCTGCACCCGCAGCTACGCCGTGGGCGTCGACACCGACGAGGTCGAGAAGGTCTCGCTGAAGGCGACCGAGGAGCGCTGGGACCGCGCGTTCAAGTACATCAGCGAGCGCCCCGAGCTCGAGGACATCGTGGTGTCCGGTGGCGACAGCTACCAGTTGAAGGCGCGGCAGCTCACGCTGATCGGCAACCGGCTCCTCGAGATGCCCAATATCCGGCGCATCCGGTTCGCGACCAAGGGTCCGGCCGTCATGCCGATGAAGCTGATCACCGACACCGAGTGGGTGGACGCGCTCGCGGCCGTCGTCGACAAGGGTCGCAAGCTCCACAAGGAGGTCGTGATCCACACGCACTTCAACCACCCGAACGAGATCACCGCGATCACGAAGCGCGCGCTCGATATCGTGTTCGAGCGCGGCATCATCGTGCGCAACCAGTGCGTGCTGCAGCGCGGGGTCAACGACTCGATCGCGACGATGCAGCTGCTCGTCAAGCGCCTCGGCCACTGCCAGGTGCACCCGTACTATGTCTACGTCCACGACCTCGTGAAGGGCGTCGAGGACCTGCGCACCACGCTGCAGACCGCGCTCGACATCGAGAAGGCCGTGCGCGGCGTGACCGCCGGATTCCACACCCCGACGTTCGTGGTCGACGCGCCGGGCGGCGGCGGCAAGCGCGTGGCGCACAGCTTCGAGCACTACGATCGCGAGACCGGCATCTCGGTGTTCTCGGCACCGTCGGTCAAGCCGGGCTTCTTCCTCTACTTCGATCCGATCGACACGCTGTCGCCCGAGGTCCAGGCGCGGTGGACGTCGCCGACCGAGAAGGCCGCGATGATCGAGGTCGCGATCGCGGCGGCGAAGGCGAGCTACGACGCGACCGCGCGCGCCTCGGCCGTCCGCTAAGTCAGCGCTGGCAGACGTAGCCGTACGCGCCGCTGTTCAGCGGTGGCGGCGTGCACGGACGATCGTCCCACTGGCCGCCGATGCGCGCGCCGGCGTAGATCGCGCAGTCCTCCTCGTACATGCCGTTGCCGTTGTTCGGCTCGCCGGCGTGCCAGTCGGTGTAGGTCAGCGGCGTGCCGTCCTCCCACACGAACGTGCCCTCGGTCGCGATGTCATCGAGCCCGATCGCGAGGTCGACGCCGTTCGCGAGCGCCGCGATGATCGCCTCGTCGGCCGCGCTCTTGACGTACGCGAGGTGCATGCCGTGCGATGCACACGCGGTGCGAGCCTCGGCGCGCGTGACCGCGACGGTCGTGAACGACGCGAAGCAGCCGGTCGCGGTCTGCATGCGGTGATCGCCCTCGATGCACGGCGGTGCCGCATCGGGCGACACGTCGGCGGGGCTCGCATCGTGCCCGGAGCGGAGGTCGGCATCGACCCCGATGGGATCGGTGCCGCTCGACACGCGCACGCCGCAGCCGGCGAGGAACGCGACGAGGACAACCGACCGCACGCCTCCATTGTGCAGGATCGCCTGCGGGAGGCGCCTAAAAATCGATGACCCTCACGCTGCCGTCCTCTGCGGTCATCACGACGAGCTTGGGCTGGCCGTGCGCGGTGATCCCGACCTTCAAGCGGTCGCCACGCCGGACCGCGGCCCCGACCCACGGCAGCGTGATGTTGCGCTTGCCGGCGCGGACCTGAACCAACTTCTCGCCCGAGAACACGACCTCGGCGTCGTGCAGCTTCGGCGCGACGACCGGGCGCGTGATCTCCGGCGTCCAGTGGCGCACGTGGGTCGCGAGCGCGGCGGGCGCCGAGAGTGGCAACGCGGCGGCGATCCGCGCGCGCAGATCCGGCGGATGCTCGCCGCGCGCGAGGTAGGCCGCGGCCGCCATGCGCAGCATCGGGTCGGCCGTCAGGTCGTCGAGCGCGGCATGGGCGAGGCGGGTCGCGTTGGCGTCGTCGGCGCCGAGCGCGACGAGGCCGAGCAGCGCGGCGGGCGCGAGCACCGGCAGGTCGCGCAGGCGCGCGAGGTACAGCCCGCGCAGCGCCGGCACGTGGATCGCGAGGGCGGCGATCGCGCGCTCGTTCGTCCACTTCGCGATCTCGGGCCCGTGGTCGACGATCATGCGGACGAGCTCGACGGTGAGGCGCGGCTCGAGCGTGCCGGCCGCGGCCGCGTACTCGGCGACGAGATCCTCGATGCGCTCGGCGAGCACCGAGCCGTGGCGGAGCACGTCGAACAGGAACGGCACGATCGCGAGCGCGACCGGGTAGAGCAGGCGATGACGGAGCGCGTGATTCTCGAGGACATCGAACGCCTCCTCGATCTCCTCGGGCAGCTCGCGATACAGCGGCGCGTGGCGCAGCACCGACAGCGCGCTCGGGACGTTGGAGCGCGGGCCGCCGCTGCCGTCGCTCGGGCCGTGCGCGCCGCGAAGCGTCGCCCACTGGAGCGCGATGACGCTGTGCTCGCCGACCTCGAGACGGCCCGTCGGATCGAATCGCCCCATGCGTCGGTGATAGAGCAAGCCGCCTGCCAGCGGGGAACCGGCTCCTGACGCGCAGTTACAAGGTGATGAGGTCGCGCGACATGGCTACCCCGGTTGCGCGCGACCGACCGCGTTGCAACGTGCACCACATTCGTTACACTCCGACGGGCATGGCGAATTTGGGGCGGCTCCGGATGGCGGCGATCGATCGGGTGACCTCGGGAGCGGGCCTGACCACGATGGCCGAGCGCGCCGCGGCGTTCGACGACCGGTTGCCAGCCGATCACCCGGCCGCCGCGCTGGTCGCCAAGGTCGCGCGCCACGCCTACAAGGTCACCGACGACGACGTCGCCCGGGTGGTCGCCGCCGGACTGGTCGAGGATCAGGTCTACGAGCTGGTCGTCGCCGCGGCCCTGGGTCAGGCCCAGCGCCAGCTCGCCAGCGCCGAGGCCGCGCTCGCCGAGGCCGTTGGCTCGTGAGACTCGGCATCCTCGACACCGGGCACGGACTGCGCAAGAAGGCGCTGTTCGCGATCATCAAGCTCGTCAGCAAGCACCCGGCCCCCGACGTCCTCAAGCTGCTGATGTATCGCCCGGAGTTCCTGCCGCTCGACGCGGTGTTCCAGGCCACGATGCGCGGCGAATCCGCGTGGACGATCGGCGAGCGCGAGCTGATGGCCTCGTACGTCTCGAAGACCAACGAATGCGAGTTTTGAACTCGCGCACACGGGGCGGTCGCCTCGCAGGTTCTCGGTAGCGACAAGGTCGCGGCGGTCCTCGCCGATCTCGGCACCGCGCCGATCGGGGAGCCGCTGCGCGCCACGCTCGCGTTCCTCGGAAAGCTCACGCGCGATCACGCCGCGGTGACCGCCGACGACATCCGCGCGCTGTTCGCGCTCGGCGTCACCAAGCAACAGGTCGAGGACGCGCTCGCCGTCGCGTGGGCGTTCAACGTGATCACGCGACTCGCCGATACGTTCCAGTTCGCGATCCCGTCGCAAGGATCGTTCGACACCTCGGCGAAGATGCTGCTGACGCGCGGCTATCATTTGTAGCCGTGCCCGCGATCCACGAGCTGGTCTACCGCTCGGCGACCAAGCCCGAGCTCGGCTTCGAGATCTTCACGCTGCGCGAGCTCTACCGACGACGGGTGGTTCTCGGGGAGAAGCTCGAGACGCCCCAGCGCCTCGACTTCCACATGATCTACGTCGGCACGCGCGGGCGCGGCGAGCTGTTCGTCGACTTCGCGCCGACGCCGATCGGCAAGGGCATCGTCACGTTCGTCGCGCGCGGTCGCGTCCAGGCGTTTCGCGAGGCTCCCGGCGTCGACGCGTGCTTGCTGCTCGTGCGCGCCGACTTCCTGTCGCCGCTGATCGCGCCACGCTTCCTGTCGCCCGACGCCCCGGTGCCGTACGTCAAGATCGGCGGCGAGCTCGAGCGCGAGGTCCAAGCGCTCGTCGCCCAGCTCGCCGCGGAGTACGCGCGTCCGCTCGACCGGTTCCAGCCGATGATCTGCGAAGGGCTGCTGCGCGCCGTGCTGCTGCGTCTCGAGCGCTTGCATCCCGACGATCCGATGCCGCCGCCGGCGCTCGCGCGGTTTCGCGAGCTCGTCGATCGCGACTTCGCCACCACGCGGTCGGTCGCGCACTACGCCCGCGCGATCGGCATGTCGCCGCGCACGCTGCACGCGCTGGTCGCCCCGACCGGCAGGAGTCCCAAGGAGCTGATCGACGCGCGTGTCGCGCTCGAGCTGCGCCGCCACCTCGCGCACACCGACCTCGCGATCAAGGAGCTCGCGGCGCGCACCGGCTTCACCGAGTCGACGAACCTCGTGCGGTTCTTCGTGCGGCACGTCGGCGAGACGCCCGGACAGTTCCGCGCGCGCTACCGAAAGTGATTATCGGTCGGCCGGTTGTGACGATGGTGATCCCGACGCAGCGGCTCTAGGGTGAACGGCATGAACAAGCTCGCATTCGCCGCTTTTGCACTCTCCGCCATCACCGCCCACGCGGACACCAAGCTGACCACCGCGGTGTACACCGCGTCGCCGAACGGCTTCCTCGTCGATTCGACGCTCGTCGCCGGTGACAAGGAGGCGCTCCTGGTCGACGCGCAGTTCGATCTCGCCGACGCGCATCGCCTGGTCGCCCAGATCCTCGAGAGCAAGAAGACGCTGACGACGGTCTACATCACGCACTTTCATCCCGATCACTACTTCGGGCTCGTCGCGATCAAGCAGGCGTTCCCCAAGGTGAAGATCGTCGCGACCGCGACCACCGTCGCGCAGATCAAGAAGACGCGGCTCGACAAGGTGAAGCAGTGGGCGCCGATGTACGGCGTGCTGTTGCCGACCGATCCGATCGTCCCCGACGTGCTCAAGGAGCCGAAGCTGATGCTCGAAGGTCAGACGCTCGAGATTCACGAGAACGTCCAGGGCGACTCGCCCGACAACTCGTACGTGTGGATCCCGTCGATCAAGACGCTGATCGCGGGCGACATCGTCTATCACGGCGTCCACGTGTGGACCGCCGAGACCACCGCTGCGGCGCGCAAGGCGTGGGTCAAGACGCTCGACGAGCTCGCCGCGCTCGCGCCGACCACCGTGATCCCCGGCCACAAGGATCCCAGGACCAAGGACGACATCTCCGCGATCAAGCAGACCAGGGAGTACATTCTGGCATTCGACGACGCGGTCGCCTCGTCGAAGAACCCGCAGGAGGTCCAGGACAAGATCAAGGCGAAGTTCAAGTCCGCGGATCTACAGCTGGATGTGATCCTTCAGATCGGCGCGACGGCGCAGTACGCCGACCACGCCAAGTAGCCACATGTAGGGTTGGCATCTCGCGCTCCTTCGAGGGACACTACGCGTCCGTCCAACAGGGGAGAGCGATGAGATTCCAGCTTAAGTCGTTGCTGTTCGTATCCGTATCGGCGTTCACCGGTGGTTGCCTCGGGACCGTCGGCTACTCGGGGACCGCGTACGTCGCGCCTCCGCCGCAGCCCGTCGTGACCGTGTCCGCCGGCTACGACACCGGGTACGTCGCGCCCGAGATGGTCGAGGTCGAGCCGGGCATTCAGGTCGTGTACGACTACGACGAGCCCGTCTTCTACTCGGACAACTACTACTGGCGCTTCTACAACAACGGCTGGTATCGCTCGAGCGTCCACAACGGTGGTTGGGTCTCGTACAACGACGCGCCGATGCGCGTCCGCTCGATCCAGCGCCCGACGGAGTACGCGCACTATCGTCCCGCGAACTACACGCCCCGCACGCGCGTGGCGCCGCAGGGCGGCGTGCAGACGCGCGATCACCGCACCGAGCCGATGCGCGAGCGTGAGCCCGTGCGCAACGAGCCGACGGTTCGCGATCACCGCACCGAGCCGGTCCGCGAGGTCCGCGAGCCCGTTCGCGAGCCGGTCCGCAACGAGCCGACGGTGCGCGATCACCGCACCGAGGTTCACAACGAGCCGGTTCACAACGAGCCGACCGTCCGCGATCATCGCACCGAAGCTCCGGCTCCGGCCCCTGCGCCCGCGCCGGTCGTTCGCGACCACCGCACGGCACCCGCACCGGCCCCGGCGCCCGCGCCCGCTCCCAAAGTTCGCGACCACCGCCACTGACGAGCGTCGAGTGTCGTCGTGGCCGCTAGTGGCCGCCGACGACCCGCGCGACAGGGACCGCGATCGCGGTTTCCTCGTCGCGTGGGCGCAGCGCGAGCGTGATGGCGATGCCGCCGATCACGAAGCCGCCGCGAATGAAGATCTGCAGTAGCAGATCGGGCGCGATCGCGGCGGCAAAGGCCGCAACGAGCGCCAGCAGCACGATGATTCGAGCCTGCATGACTACCTCCGGATCCGCGTGATACATCGTGTATCACGTCGTGACACAACCATAAGGCCTGTCATGACGCAGCGCAATAACTAATCGGCAAACTCGATCACGGTGCGACCGCCGCGCTGGACAATTCTGAAGCGAGGACCAGCACTTGCGCGCCGATCGTCCCATGCATTTCGGCCGAGGACCTCGACCCGATCCCGGTCGCCATAGCCGGCATACTGGTCGGCCATCATGCGCGCGAGCAGCTTCTCGCGGGTGCCCATCCACCACAGGTACGGCGCCAGGAACAGCAGCTGGTAGGACCCCATCAGGCCCAGGATGCCGAAGCCGACCGCCACGACGCGCGCGACGGTGACCGCGTGATCGGTCGCGGTGACGAAGTCGAACTTCTTGGCGAGCAGCGCGCGGAGGATGCGCCCGCCATCCATCGGCAGCGCGGGGATCAGGTTGAACCCGGCGATCACGAGGTTGATCCAGCCGATCATCACGAGCAGCGGGAGGTGGGTGAGCGCGCCGAGGCCGATCGCGGCGCCGCCGAGCGCGAGCGAGACCGCCGGCCCGGCCGCGGCGATCGCGAGCTCGGCGTTGGCGTTCTGCGGCATCTGGACCATCTTCGCGGCGCCGCCGAAGAACCCGAGCTCGATGCCGCTGACGCGAACACCGAGCTTGCGCGCGACGACGGCGTGGCCGAGCTCGTGGAGCAGGATCGACGCGAACGCGATGCACACGACGAACACGCCGAACACGCCGCCGAACGCGACGAGCACCAGCGCGAGCAGGATGAGGAACGAGACGTTCA
Source organism: Haliangiales bacterium (assembly GCA_038321315.1). Classification (GTDB taxonomy): domain Bacteria; phylum Myxococcota_A; class Polyangia; order Haliangiales; family Haliangiaceae; genus JABFXX01. The sequence goes on from JBBQEX010000007.1 coordinate 159,330, forward strand.
GCTCGACGGGAAAGCCGAGGAGCGAACCGAGCCGCCACGACTTGAACATGCGTACAAGATGCGACTTCTGCGCCCGGTGTCAACGGGCTCCCCGATCGGGTAGCGTGGCGTCGTGAGGGCCCTTCTCGTCGCGTGCGCGATCGCCGGCTGCGCCGGGCCGGCGCCTGTCGCCGCGGTCGTGGCGAACTCGCCGGCGCCGATCGCGACGCTCGAGGCGCAGCTGATCGCCGAGATCGGAGCGGGTCAGCCGGTCGCGATCGTCGGCGGCGCCTCGGTCCGCGCGGTGTCGGCCGACGGCAAGCGGTCGCGCGTGCTCGCGAACGTCGCGGCGCCGTGGGTGCTGGTCGATCACCGCGCACAGGTGATCTGGTTCGGCACCGAGGGACTCCACGGGATCGGCGAGATCGATCTCGAGGCGGCCGCGCCGGACGTCGCGATCGTCGTCACCGGCATCGGCAAGCTGACCGAGACGCCGATGTTCGAGGCCAAGAAGGGCAGCGTCGGCTTCCGGTTCGCGATCGCGCACGGCGACGAGGCCGATCCGCTGCACTACGACGTGCTGGCGTTCCCGCACATCGCGCTGCGCGTCACGGCCGATCCCTCGATCGCGGTGATCGGCACCGGCGACACCGTCGGCCTCACCGCCGACTACCTCGGCGCCGCGAAGCTCGATCGCGCGAAGCTCGTCGCGCTCGCCGCGCGCCATCCCGATCGCAAGTCGTTCGAGCGTGGCCACGGCGCGAAGCATCACGTCGATGGATTCGACGACATGTGCCTCGGCGAGGCCGGCATCTGCGGCGTCGCCGAGGAGGTCCCGCACACCAGGCTGTGGATCGTCACGCGCATGCGGCTGTGCGGCTTCGATCTCGGCCACGGCTGTCCGTCGGGCACGAACCTCTACAATCCGGACACCCGCACGTTCCATGGCGAGGCGTGGACCGGCGTGCTCGACGACACCTGGCTGTCACCCGACGGCAGCACGTTCATCGTCGGCGATCAGCTCGTGCGATCGAACCGCACCTCGCTGACCGGGACACCCGATGCGAACGCGTCGGGTGGAGGCTGGCTCGGCGACGGTAGCCTCTACTACGGTCACTAGTTTCGGGGTATGAAGCGGCGCCATGACTGCCCAGTACACGTTCGTCATCAAGGACCTGCGGAAGCTCGTGCCGCCCAAGCGCGAGATCCTCAAGTCGATCTGGCTGTCGTTCTACCCCGGCGCAAAGATCGGCGTGCTCGGCAACAACGGTGCGGGCAAGTCGACACTCTTGAAGATCATGGCCGGCGTCGACAAGGACTTCCTCGGCGAGGCGTGGCCGGCGCCGGGTCTCAAGATCGGCTACCTCGCGCAGGAGCCGCACCTCGACGAGACCAAGACCGTCAAGCAGAACGTCGACGAGGGCGTGATCGAGATCCAGAAGCTGCTGACGCGCTTCGAGGAGCTCTCGAACCTGATGGGCGAGGACATGCCCGAGGCGAAGATGACCAAGCTGCTCGAGGAGCAGGGCCGCCTCCAGGATCAGATCGACGCCAACAACGCGTGGGAGCTCGATCACACCGTCGAGATGGCGATGGACGCGCTGCGCTGTCCGCCGGGCGACGCCGACGTCACGACGCTCTCGGGTGGCGAGAAGCGCCGCGTCGCGCTGTGCCGCCTCCTGTTGTCGAAGCCCGACATGCTGCTGCTCGACGAGCCGACCAACCACCTCGATGCCGAGAGCGTCGCGTGGCTCGAGCGCCACCTCGAGGAGTTCCGCGGCACGGTCGTCGCGATCACGCACGATCGCTACTTCCTCGAGAACGTCGCGAAGTGGATCCTCGAGCTCGATCGCGGCGAGGGCCATCCGTTCGAGGGCAACTACACCGGCTGGCTCGAGCTCAAGGCCAAGCGCCTGAAGGACGAGGATCGCCAGGCCGACGCGCGCCAGAAGATGCTCCAGCGCGAGCTCGAGTGGGTGCGGCTGTCGCCCAAGGCCCGCCAGGCCAAGAGCAAGGCGCGCCTCAACCGCTACGACGAGATGATGGCCGAGGCCCAGAAGGAGTCGGTCGACTCCTCGCTCGAGATCAATATCCCGCCGGGTGGGCGCCTCGGCAGCGAGGTCGTCTCGTTCGAGAACGTCTCGAAGTCGTTCGGCGATCGCCTGCTGATCGACGACCTGACGTTCAAGCTTCCGCGCGGCGGCATCGTCGGCATCATCGGCCCGAACGGCGCCGGCAAGACGACGCTGTTCCGCATGATCATGGGCCAGGAGAAGCCCGACAAGGGCAAGATCAAGATCGGCGAGACCGTGCAGCTCGGCTACGTCGATCAGTCGCGCGACGCGCTCGCACCGGACGCGACGATCTACGACGAGATCGCGCAGGGCTCCGACTCGGTGATGATCGGCGAGAAGTCGATCAACGCACGCGCCTACGTGTCGAGCTTCAACTTCAAGGGCCAGGATCAGCAGAAGCGGGTCGGCATCCTGTCCGGCGGCGAGCGCAACCGCGTGCACCTCGCGAAGATGATCAAGCGGGCCGGCAACGTCCTCCTGCTCGACGAACCGTCCAACGATCTCGACGTCGACACGCTGCGCGCGCTCGAGGACGGCCTGCTCAAGTTCCCCGGCTGCGCCGTCGTGATCAGCCACGATCGCTGGTTCCTCGATCGCGTCGCGACCCACATCCTCGCGTTCGAGGGCGACAGCCATGTCGAGTGGTTCGAGGGCAACTTCCAGGACTACGAGGCCGACCGCAAGCGCCGCCTCGGCAACGACGCCGACCAGCCGCACCGCATCAAGTACAAGCCGATCTCGCGCTAGTCGACTCGTGGCTTGTGGCGCGCGGCGGTCGCGAAGGCGAGCGTCGCCGAGACCAGGCCCGTGCCGAGCACGACGCGCGAGAACAGCGCGGGCGACGCGCCGCCGTAGCGCGTCGTGAGGTAGCCGGCGACCGCGCCGCAGGTCATCGTCGAGAAGCCGATCGCGGCAGAAGCGGCGCCGGCGATCTCGGGCACCGGCTCCATCGCGATCGCGGTCGCGCTCGGGCCGGTCATGCCGGTCGCGAAGAAGAACACGATCATCGGCGGCAGGAAGCCGGCGATGCCGAGGTCGAGCGCGCCGGTGACCGCGACCGAGATGCCGCCGAGCGCGAGCAGCACGCCACCGGTCGCGATCAACCGGCGCGGCGAGGCACCGGCGCGGATCATGCGGCCGCCGGCGATCGAGCCGAGCATCAGCGCGATCGCCGTGGTCGCGAAGTAGATCGCGTAGGCGCGCTCGGACACGTGATAGCCGTCCATGTAGACGACCGGCGACGCCGAGATGTACGCGAACTGGCCGGCGAACGACATGCATCCGATCGCGACCGGCAACTTGGTGCCCGGCGTCGCGAGGAACTTCACGTAGCCACCGACCAGCGAGCCGAACGACAGCGTCCGGCGGCGCTCGGGCGCGAGCGTCTCCGGCAGCGTGCCCGCCGCGAGCGCGAGGAACCCGACGCCGAGGATCGCGAGCATCCCGAAGATCGCGCGCCAGCCGATCCCGACGAGCAGCGCGCTGCCGATCGACGGTGCGACCATCGGGGCGATCGCGAGGACCGCGAGCATCGTCGACAGCAGGCGCGCGACCTGCGCCGCGGGTTGCGTGTCGCGCACCATCGCACGCGACACGACCGGCGCCGCGGCGGCACCCGCACCCTGCAACACGCGACACGCGATCAACAGCTCGATACTCGGAGCCAACGCACACGCGACGCTCGCGAGCGCGAACACCACGAGCCCACCGATCAGCACCGGGCGGCGGCCCCACGCATCCGACAGGTAGCCGGTGACGAGCTGGACGAGCGCGAAGCTGACGATGAACACCGACAGCGTCAGCTGGGTCGTCGCGTCGGTCACCCCGAACACGTGCGCGAGCGTCGGCTGCGCCGGCAGGCTCATGTCGACGGACAGCGCGACGACGGCGGTCAGTGCGGCGAGCGACAGGATCCAGCCTCGCGAGCCAACGACCTGCACGGAATGGCCCGGAGAGTACATGGCCGTGTCGGTCGTGTCGTTCAGCAGGCGGCGCGGTCGTCCGGCGCCGGGGTCACGGCCGCGGCGCGGGCGGAGCCGGGTCGGCGTCGCGATCGACGTGGTGTGCGCGCAGCCGGATCTCGGCGAGCAGCGGTCGGTGATCGCTCGCGCGCCGCGCGAGATCGCTGTCGCAGCGGGCGAGCCCGAGGAAGTCGAGCTGCCCGCGCACGAAGATCGCGTCGAGCGCGCGCAGCGGGCCCCACGCCGGGAACGTGCGCGGCCGGCGCTCCGAGCCGCGGAACCCGGCCGGCGCGAACTCGCCGTCGAGCCCGCCGTAGACATCGTTGAGATCGCCGCCGACGACGACCGGCGTCTCGGCGTGCAGGTTGGTGAACGGGTGACTCGCGAGGAACTTCGCGATCTGCTGCTTGCGCTCGTAGCCCGCGAGCCCGAGGTGCATGTTGTAGACGTGCACCGTGCGGTCGATGTCGTCGTGGCGCACCCGCAGCACGCCGTGGAGCACGCTGCGCTTCTTCTTGAAGCGCGTCGTCAGATCGATGTTCGCGCTCTCGATCAGCGGATAGCGCGACAGGATCGCGTTGCCGTACTGACCGCCGCCGCGCACGTCGACGTTCGGGAACCACGTCCGGTACTTCATGCCGAGCTCGTCGGCGAGCAGGTCGACCTGGCGGTGGCCCTTCGAGCGCTTCACGCCGTCGTCGACCTCCTGGAGCATGACGACGTCGGGCGCGAGGTTGCCGATCACCTCGATGACGCGCGTCGGATCGTACCGGCGATCGACGCCGCCGATGCACTTGTGGATGTTGTAGCTCAGCACCCGCAGCTTCATGGAATGGCTCCGAGCTGCGCGACGACCAGGGTCTCGTCGTCGGCCAGCGGCTGACCGGCTCGGTGGGCGGCGAGGCTCGCGTGAAGCGCGTCGTGGACGCCGACCGGCGCGACCCGCGGTTTCTCGAGCCGGCGCAGCAACTGCTGGAGCCGCCGGTCCCCGAAAGGCTTGCCGGACGGATCCTTCGCGTCGATCACGCCGTCGGTATACCAGACGACGAGATCACCGGGATCGAGGGATCGTTCGAGGACCTTGAAGCGCTCGGCGGCCTCCGCGCCCGAGCCGAGCGGATTGCCGCGTCCTACCAGGGCTTGCAGGTCGGCCTTGTCTCCCGCGGCACGCAGCACGTAGGGCGCCGTGTGCCCGCACGACACGTAGCGGATGAGGTTCGCCTTCTGATCGATCACCGAGGCGAAGCACGTCATCGCGAGCTGCCCGCCGCCGACGTGGCGGACCGCGAGATCGAGCGCGCGGGCGAGGTCGCGCAGATCGAGGTCGCCGCCGGCGCGCCGGGCCGCCGCGTCGCACGCGCCGACCGCGGCGGCGGTCACCATCGCGGACGCGACGCCGTGACCGGTGACGTCGCCGATCGCGATCAGCGTGCGATCGTCGTCGAGCGGATACACGCCCCAGAAGTCACCGGCGACGCTGGTCGCCGGACGCCACGAGCCGATCACCGCGAGGTTGCCGAACGTGCGTGCGCCGCGGGGCGGCAACAGCTCGGCCTGCACGGCCTGCGCGAGCTCGATCTCGCGGGTCAGCGCGGCGCGCTCGGCCGCCCGTTCGACCATGCCGGCGTGGACCAGGGCCTCGCCGAGTCGCTCGGCGGCGCGCTCGACGAACGTCAGCGCCAGCCCACGCAGCCGGCTTGCGCTCGCCGGCACGACGACGAGCCCGAGGAGCTGATCGGCGCTCGACACCGGCACGACCGAGTGGGCGGCGTGGCCGACGAGCAGGGCCTCGAGCAGCGGCGCGAGATCGGCGGGCACCTCGCGCTCGGGATCATCGGCGAACACGGTGCGGTGCTGGTCGACGAGCCAACCGCCGAGCAGCGGGTCGGGTGCGTGGGTGTCGGCGAGCCGCTCGCCGGTCATCGTGGTCCAGCCCCAGTCGGCGTCGGACGCGAGCAACACCTCGACGTGCGCGCCGATCCCGAGCTCGATCGTCTCGGCGGCGAACTGGGCGATCTCGGTCTCGGTGGTCATCGCGCGCGCGCGGGACACCAGCTGGGCGAGCAGGCGATCGAGCGGACCCTCGTGGACGCGCGCCCCGCGGTTGACGAGCCCGACGACCGACATCGAGACGCGCACGCCGATGCAGCACTGCAGGAGCGTCAGCGTCGTGCCCCACCACGTCGTGCGATCGACGAGCGACAGCGCGACCCACGACAGGAGGACGGTCGCGACGAACAGCGCGACGAGCCGTGGCGCGCTGGTGTCGAGCGCGCGGACGCGCAGCAGATCGTCGACCAGGATCGCGCGGAGCACGACGAGGCTGCCGATGCCGGCCAGCAGCCAGCCGACCGGGAACACGCCGATGTTGTAGGCGAGCCCGACGTCGACCAGCCCGGCGTAGGTCACCAGGTTGGCGGCGAGCATGATCCGGTGCTGGCGGCGCTCGCGGGAGGCCTTGCCCCAGATCGCGGCGCGGATCAGCGCGCTGTAGCCCGGCATCGACAGCGCAAAGGCGTGCAGCAGCGCGAGCCACGCCCACGGCCCGGCGTTCGCGTACCACAACCCGGTCGATCCGATCCGGTGGACGCCGGTGACCGCCGCATCGGTCACGCTACCGATCGCGATCCAGGCGAGCGCGCTCGCCACACCGATCCAGACCACGGCGCGGTCGCGCGGCGAGCGGCGCTTGAGGAGCGCGTACTGGAACCCGGTTCCGGCGGCGACCGCCATCGGGATGAACGCGGCGCCAAACCGGAACAGCTGGGCGACCGCCTCGGGCTCGGTCGTCGACGGTGCGATCGTCATGATGATCGCGTACGGCAGCAGCGACACGCAGTGCAGCAGCAGCCAGCCACGGATCGCGGGCGCGCCGCGCATCGCGATCGTGTAGGCGATGACGATCAGGATCGCGGCGGGGGCGAACGCGAACGGTAGCGACAGCAGGTGTGGCTCGTAGCTCCCACTCGACCACAGCTCGTCCATCGCTGACTGACTCTATCTCAAACCTCTCGTGGGTGGCCCATCGCACACCGGCACACGCCGACCGCCGTGCTGCGCGATCGAGGCTGGTCGTGTACGATGGTCCGCGTGGCGGATCAGCGCAATTCGAGTGGGCGACGCCCACCGTACCTGCCGCTGCCCGCGCCACCGGTCGAGGTCGACGGTGAGACCAGTCGTCGCCGCGCGGTGCCGCCGACCGGTGACGTGACCGGCGATCTCCCGCGGCTTCCCGAGGTTCGCGGGATCGATGACTCGAGCGAGGTGCGCCTCGACCATCGCGCGCTCGCGCCGAACCGAAAGTCGATCTCCGAAGCGCGCGCGGTGCCGGTGCGTCCGACCGCCCCGGATCGCCCGCGTCCGCGCCCGCAGCCGGTCCCGGCGCGTCCGCAGACGATGCCGGCGCGCGTCCACACGCCGATGCCTCCGCCGCGCAGCGCACACGTGCGCGTGGCGACCGCCGAGTACTCGTCGCTGATCAGCGGCCGCTACCAGATCGTCCAGCGTATCGGGCAGGGCGGGATGGGCAAGGTCTACAAGGTCACGCACACGCACCTGTCGCGGACCTTCGCGCTGAAGATCATCTCGAATCAGGTCGCGGAGACCGACGAAGCGCGCGAGCTGTTCTATCGCGAGGCGCGGTTCGCCTCGGCGATGGATCACACGAACATCACCTCGGTCGTCGACTTCGGCGAAGACGAGAAGGTCGGGATGTTCATGGTGATGGAGTTCGTCGATGGCGAACCCCTCAACCGGATCCTGTTTCGCGAGAAGCGGCTCGGCGTGCGCAAGGCGTGCGAGATCGTGCTGCAGGTCGCCGAGGCGCTGCACTACATCCACAAGCAGAACGTCGTCCACTGCGACATCAAGACCGAGAACATCCTGGTCACCGAGGAGGAGCACGAGGGCAAGCGCTCGCGCACGGTGATCAAGCTGCTCGACTTCGGCCTCGCGCGCTCGCTGACCGCGTCGCGCGCGTCGACCTCGCTGTCGGGCACGCCGCACTACGTCGCACCGGAGCGCATCCGCGGCGAGCCCGCATCGCCGGCGAGCGATGTCTACGGCGTCGGCATCCTCCTGTACGAGCTGCTGACCGGCCAGGTCCCGTGGGACGGCCCGGTGCAGAAGATCCTCGCGGGTCACCTCGACGAGAAGCCGCGGCCGCCGTCGCAGCTCGTCGATGGCCTCGATCCGGCGGTCGAGACGCTCGTGCTCCACGCGCTCGCCAAGAAGCCCGCCGATCGCCACAAGGACATGGCGGCCTTCATCTACGAGCTGAAGACCGTGATGGACATGCTCGGCTACGGCCGCCGCGCGAAGGCCGGCGCGAGCAAGCGCGTCGTCATCGAGACGCGCGCCGAGAAGACCAACGATCCCCGCGACGAGCTCGCGCGCATCGCGTTCGACAGCTGTCGGCTGCCGCTGGCGCTGGTCAGCCCGCAGGGCATCATCGCGTGCGCGAACCCGGCGTTCGCGAAGTTCGTGATGGGCCTGTCCGTCGAGGTCGAGGGCCTGCCGGTCAAGTCGACGCCGCTCGCTCACGCGTGGCAGACGATCGATCAGGATCTCGCGCGCACGCTCGCCGGCAGCCCGGTTCGCCGCATCATCGAGATCGACGTCGCCCCCGGCGAGATCCGGCGCCTGCTGCTGTGGCTCGACGCCGTGCCGTCGGCGACCGGCGGTGCGAGCAACATCGTGCTCGGCGTCCAGCCGCTCGAGCTGTAGTAGAGTCCGCGCCATGGGCGATCAATGAGCGAGCATCCGACCGATTTCGTGGGTTCCGTCGACGAGGCGATCACCACCGCGGTGAAGGCCAAGCTGCCGGATGCCGTCGTCCAGGTCTCCGGCGGCGGCGGCCACTACACGATCCAGGTCGTGTCGACCTGGTTCGCCGGCAAGAGCATGCTCGAGAGCCAGCGCGCCGTGCTCGGCGCGATCAAGCACCTGCTCTCCGGCGACCGCGCGCCGGTGCACGCGGTCGACTCGCTCGTCACCAAAGTTCCGTCCTAGTCGTTCGCGAACTTCTTCACGAACCCGAGGATGTCGTCGCCGAAGCGCGCGATCTTCGCGGGGCCGAGGCCGGGGATCCGCAGGAGCGCGGCATGCGAGTCGGGGCGCTGGGCATCGATCGCGGCGATCGTCGCCTTCTGGAACACCATGTACGCCTTCCAGCGCAGCGCCCGTGCGCGCTGCTTGCGATAGGTGTCGAGCGCGAACTTGAGCCCGGTGATCCGGCTGCTGCGCACGGCGCGCGCGGTGGGTCGCGCGTAGGTCCGCGGTGCGCGCGGCGGGCGCGGCTTGGATGGCGGTAGCGCGACGATCGCGTCGGGATCGCGGCACGCATCGCAGCAGCCGCACACCTCGACCTCGGGGTCGCCGAAGTGCGCGCACAACATCCGCTGGCGACACGTGCGCGCGACCGCGTAGCGCTCGAGGGCGGCGAGCGCCTCGTCGGCGTCGCGGCGACCGTCGCTCAGCTTGCGCTGGGTCACGAGGTCGCGCGTCGCGAACAGCAGCAGGCAGCGTCCGGGACCGCCGTCGCGGCTCGCGCGCCCGGCCTCCTGATAGTAGGCCTCGAGGCTGCCCGGCGCGTGGAAGTGCACGATCACCCGGACGTCGGGATAGTCGATGCCCATGCCGAACGCGCTGGTCGCGACCAGCACGCGCGTCTTGCCGAGGTTGAAGCCGCGCTGTGCACGATCGCGCGCGAGGCCGGTGCGGCCGGCGTGGTAGTGACCGACCGCGAAGCCGCCGCGCTTGAGTGCATCGGCGACCTTCTCGGTCGTCTTCCTCGTGCTGCAGTAGACGATGCCGCGGCCGCGTCCACCGGAGCCGCGCAGGCCCGCACCGTCGAGCGCGGCGATCGTCGCGGCGAGCCGGGTCGCGTCGTCGCCGGCGTGGGGCTGGACCTCGAACGCGAGGTTGGGGCGGCGAAAGTCCCCGCGGACGAGCGCCGGATCGCGGAGGCCGAGCGACTGGCTGATCTCGCGCATCACGCGCGGCGTCGCGGTCGCGGTCAGCGCGATCATCGGGACGCCGCGGAGCACCGCGCGCAGCCGGCCGAGCTCGGCATACTCGGGACGAAAGTCGTGGCCCCACTGGCTCACGCAGTGGGCCTCGTCGATCGCGATCGCCGCGATCGTCACGCGCGCGAGCAGGCGCTGGAATCCGGCGGTGACCGCGCGCTCGGGCGAGACGTAGAGCAGCGCGAGCTCGCCGGCGAGCAGCCGCGCGACGGTCGCCGCGTGGGTGTCATCGTCGATCTGACTGTGCAGCGCGGCCGCCGCGATCCCGCGACCGCACAGCGCGCCGACCTGATCGGTCATCAGCGCGATCAGCGGCGAGATCACCAGCGTCGTGCCGCGACCGGCGCGCGCGAGCGCGACCGCCGGCACCTGGTAGCACAGCGACTTGCCGCCGCCGGTCGGCAGGAGGACGACCGCGTCGCGCCCGGCGAGCACGGCGTCGATCGCGACCTGCTGGCCGGGACGCAGCGCGGCGTGCCCGAACTCGCGCAGGACATCGGGGATCATCCCAACTCGACTACCATCCCCATCTGACGTACCTAGTGCGGGTGGAATCCACCTGGCAGCCGCGCGTCCGCTGTCTGCGGTGTCGCCGACCGGAGGCGACCTGCTACTGCGCGCTGGTGCCGCGGCTCGAGACCACGACCCGCGTCGTGATCCTCCAGCACACCCGCGAGCGCGACATGCCGATCGGCACCGCGCGGATGGCGAGCCTCGCGCTGCCCAACGCCGAGCTCCATGTCGGCGTCCGCTGGGGCGAGCACCCGGGCCTCGCCCGCGCGCTGTCCGATCCGGCGCGCCCGCCGATCCTCCTGTATCCCGGCCCGGGCGCGAAGGACATCCTGACCGAGCCGCCGGTCGGCCCGGTCACGCTCGTCGTCGTCGACGGCACGTGGTCGCAGGCCAAGACGATCGTGCGCGACAACCCGATCCTCCACGCGCTGCCGCGCTACGCGTTCTCGGCGCCCGAGCCGTCGCGCTACCGGATCCGCCGCGAGCCGCGCCCGGAGTACTGCTCGACGATCGAGGCGCTGATGCACGTGCTCGGGGTGCTCGAGCACGACACCCCGCGGTTCCGCGCGCTCCTCGTGCCGTTCGAGACCATGATCGACAACCAGCTCGCGGCCGAGACCACGGCGACCAACCGCGGCCCGCGCAAGCAGCGCCCCAAGCCGGTCCGGTCGCGGATGCCGCGCGAGCTGACGCAGCGCTGGGACGATCTGGTCTGCATCGTCGGCGAGGCCAACGCGTGGCCGTACGTCGCCGGCACGTCGCATCCACCCGACGAGCTGATCCACTGGCTCGCGATCCGTCCGGCCGACGGCAGCGTGTTCGACGCCGTGATCCGGCCACGCGCCGCGCTGTCGCCGAGCACGCCGTTCCACAGCGAGCTGACCGAGGCCGAGCTCGCGGCCGGCCGCACCGTCGAGGACATGCTCGCCGCGTTCGCCGCGTGGTCGCGCCCGACCGACATCGCGTGCGCGTGGGGCGGCTACGGCCCGGCGCTGTTCGCCGCCGCCGGCGGGGTGCTCTCGACGCAGCTCGATCTCCGGCACGCGGCGCAGCGGATCGAGAACCGCCGGATCGGGAGCCTCGAGCACTACGCCGGTGACGTCGCCGCGATCGCCGCCGGGCGGGGCGGCGTGCGGCTCGCGATGCTCGCAAACATCGTGCGCGGCTGGCGCGCGAGGCTGGTTTCGCCCCCCGTGTGACCGAAGTCGCCACACATGAAGTGGCGGCGGCCGGTCCAGCACGCGAGAATTGTTCATGCGTTGCTGGATCGCGTCGCTCGCCGCCTGCTCGATGCTGGCCGGATGTTCGTTCGTCCTCGTGAAGGACCCCCCACGCGTCGCACCCGGGACCGACCCGGCCAAGGTCAACTGCTCCCAGTCCTCGCTGATCCCCGGGATCGACGCGATCGGTGGCGCCGCCGCGATCGCCGCCGCGGCCGCCGGGGTCGTGCTCGAGCACACGTCGAGCGACGGGTCACCCAAGCGCTTCGACCTCTACTTCGCCGGGCCCCTCGTGGTGCTCGGCATCATCTACTTCTATGCCGCGTCGGGCGGCACCGACGCCGTCGAGGCCTGCCAGAAGATCAAGGTGAAGGCCGACGACCCGCAGACCTGGCAGATCACCCCGATCGACCCCGGTCCGCCGAAGCCCAAGCAGGGCGATATCGAGATCGCGCCGTAGTACGGTCCTGGCCGTGCGCCGCCTCAGTCTTGCCGTCCTCGTCGCGCTGGCGACGTTCGCCCACGCCGATCCGCCGAAGGATCCCGCGATCCCGTTCGAGCGCTACAAGCTGCCGAACGGGCTCGAGGTGATCCTCGTCCCGGATGCGGCGGCACCGCTGGTCTCGGTCAACGTCTGGTACCACGTCGGCTCGGGATGCGAGTCACCCGGCAAGAGCGGGTTCGCGCACCTGTTCGAGCACATGATGTTCCAGGGCTCGCTCAACGTCGGCAAGGACAACCACTTCGAGATCCTGAAGAAGATCGGCAGCGAGCAGATCAACGGGACGACCAACAGCGACCGCACGAACTACTTCGAGGTCGTGCCGGCGAACCAGCTCGAGACCGCGCTGTGGCTCGAGAGCGATCGCATGGGCCACCTGCTCGAGTTCCTCGACAAGGGCTCGCTCGATAACCAGATCGACACGGTCAAGAACGAGCGCCGTCAGAACTACGACAACGTGCCGTACCGAAAGGCGCTGTTCGCCGAGTACGAGGCGCTGTATCCGGTCGAGGGCCACCCGTATCGCCACCTGACGATCGGCAAGTTCGAGGACCTCACGGCGGCGAGCGTCGACGACGTCAAGGGCTTCTTCAAGACCTGGTACGTGCCGGCGAACGCGACGCTCACGATCGCGGGCGACTTCGACTCCCAGAAGACCCGCGCGCTGATCGCCCACTGGTTCGGCTCGTTCCCGACGAGCAAGCAGCCCAAGGTCGTCACGATCCCGCCGCCCGCGATCGCGCGCACCGACGTCGAGGTCGTCGACAAGCTCGCCAAGCTGCCCCAGATCACGTTCGCGTGGCACTCGCCCGCGAAGTACGCGCCCGGCGACGCCGAGCTCGAGGTCCTCGCCGACGCGCTCGACCGCGAGGGCCCGGGCCGGCTCTACAAGACGCTGGTCTACGACAAGCAGCTCGCGCAGAGCGTGAACGTCTCGCAGGGCAGCAGTCAGTTCTCCGGCATCTTCGAGATCACCGTGACCCTGCGCAGCGAGGCCGACCCGGCGGAGGTCAAGAAGCTCGTGTTCGACCAGCTCGCCGCGGTCGCGGCAGGTCCGGTCGCCGGACAGGCCGACATCGATCGCACCGTCGCGCGCCGCGAGGCGAGCACGATCCGCGGCCTCGAGTCGGTGTTCACGCGCTCGCAGCTGCTGCAGGGCTACAACCACTACCTCGGCGATCCCGGCAAGCTGACCTGGGATCTCGATCGCTATCGCACGACGACGCCGGCGAAGATCCAGGACGTCGCGAAGCGCTACCTGGCACCCGAGCACGTCGCCGTGATCACGACGACGCCCGGAGGTGCCCGGTGAACCGCGCCCTCGTCATCGCCGCCGCGCTCGCGGCGTGCGGCACGCCCAAGTCCACGACGCCGCCGGATCATGCCGTCGGGTTCGACACCACCAAGCCCGAGCCGAAGGCTCCGACGGAGAAGCCGATGACCGACCCCAAGCCGGGGATCCCGATGCAGGTCGCCCAGCCCCAGGAGCTCGTGTTCCCCGAGGAAGACTTCCGCAAGAAGCAGCCCGAGGCGACCGAGCTGCGGCCGTTCAAGTTCCCCGCGGTCAAGCCGTTCGTGCTCGCGAGCGGGATCCAGGTCTATCTCGTCGAGCAGCACGCGCTGCCGATCGTGACGATGCAGCTCGAGATCGACGGCGGCGGGCTCGCCGATCCCAAGGGCAAGGACGGGCTCGCGAGCGTCTGCATGGCGATGCTCACCGAGGGTACCGAGCAGCTCGACAAGCTGCAGTACGCCGAGGCGCTCGCGAACATCGCGTCCTCGATCAACGCGGGCGCAGGTGACGACACGCTGTCGATCTCGCTGTCGTCGCTGACCAAGCACCTCGACGCGACGTTCGACCTGTTCGTCGCGACGCTGCGCACGCCCGGGCTGCGCGCGTCCGACTTCGATCGGATGATCAAGCGCCGCCTCGAATCGCTCAAGCAGGCGCGCTCGTCGCCCGCGCAGATCCCGAATCGCGTGTCGGATCCGATCCTCTACGGGCGCGCGCACCCGCGCGGCGGCGTGGTGACCGAGGCGTCGTATCAGGCGATCGCGCTCGCCGACTGCAAGGCGTTCCTGACGGCGCACGTGAAGCCGCAGCACGCGCGACTGTTCGTCGTCGGGGACATGACCGAGGCCGACATCAAGGCGCGGTTCGCGACCAAGGCGCTCGCTGGCTGGACCGGCGCGGCGCCGAAGTTGCCAGCGGAGCCCAAGCCCAAGACGATGGCCGGCCGGATCTTCTTCGTCGACGTGCCGGGCTCGGTGCAGTCGCAGGTCTGGACGCTCGCCTTTGGCCCCAAGCGCGTGGCGCCGGAGTACTTCCAGAACTCGATCCTCGGCTCGGTGTTCGGCGGCGGCTTCGCGAGCCGGATCAACATGAACCTGCGCGAGGACAAGGGCTACTCGTACGGCGCGCGGGGCGGCTTCAACTACTCGCGCACCGGCGGCACGTTCGTCGCCTCGACCCAGGTGCGCGCCGACGCGACGTATCAGACGCTGCTCGAGATCGATCGCGAGCTGAAGAGCCTCGCCACCGGCAAGGTCGCCGCGACCGCAGCCGAGATCGACCGCGAGAAGATCGGCGTTACCCTGGCGCTACCCGGACGGTTCGCGACCGCCCAGTCGGCGCTCGCGCAGTATCGTGGGCTCGTCTACTTCGGCCTACCTCTCGACTACTACGACACCTACGTGAGCAAGGTCAGCAAGGTCACCCCGGCGCTCGTCAAGCACGCTGCGGCGACCGCGCTCGATCCGGCCCATGCGGTCTATCTTGTCGTCGGAGATGGCTCGACCAAGATGGTGGTTCACGATCCGGACGCACCCAAGGATGCACCGATCGAGAAGCGGAATCCGCCGTACCTGAAGGATGGGAAGCCGGTCACACTTCGGGAAGCGCTGATCGACCTCGCGGCGCGAGGCGATGTAGGCGCGGGTGGTTTCGTCGAGCTCGACGCCGACGCACAGATCGTGAAGCACTGAGATCAATCTCTGGTCTCCGACGACGATCCTTCCTACAATGGGAATGGATCAGTTGTCGGGGGATTCAGTGAAACGACCTTTCTTTCGCGCTCGTCATCACGAGCGTGGCAACGCGATGGTGCTCGCGATGATCGTGTTGACCGCGCTCGGCACGATCAGCGGACTCACCGCGATCAGCGTGCAAGGTGGACTCGCGACGACGACGAACGATCGCTTCCACGGCATCGCGACGTACGCCGCCGAGAGCGGTGGCGCCGCCGGCATGGAGTTCTTGCGCACGAACGTCACGCCCGGCGTTGGTTGGGCCTCGTATATTTCGGCGAACAACACGACGATCCAGGCGCCAGCGGGGATCACCGGCAACAACGTGTTGCCGGGCGTCTCGGGCAATCCGTTCTCCGCCGATCAACAGGCCTGGTACCTCGTCGAGATCCTGAACGACCGCTCGGACACCGGCTACGCGACCGGCGCGGATGCGAACAAGCGCGTCATCCTGCGCGTGACCGGGCACGGTCCGGGTGGCTCGCTCGCGCAGCTCGAGTGGGAGGTTGCCGCGGGCACGATCGGCACGGGCGCTGCGCCGTGCAACACCTACGCGCAACGCAACATCTCCGAAAACGGCGGCGGCGCGGCCGACTGCCTCGGCACGATCTCGAACACTGACGTCGGCACGATGCGGCCGGGAGGATGATCAGATGAAATACACCAAGGTCCTGTTGTGTGTGGCGTCGAGCGGCGTCATGGGCGTGTTCGCGTGGCAGGCGTACGCTCAGTCCGTCGCACCGACCTGTCCGGTGACGGTCACGGCGACGACGTTCTCGACCGGAACGTTGACCACCGAGTGCGCGACGCCGACCGCAACCGGGTGCACGGTGAAGTCCGGCGTGTCGGCGAACTCGACCATTCTCCAGCTCTCGAATGCCGGCGCGAACTTCACCGGCGCGCAGCTCGCGAGTGTCTCCAGCGTCACGTTCGCGGCGGTCGGTGACTTCAACCACGACGGCTGGACGGACTTCGTCGGCGCCGCGGCGGGCGCGGCGAACGGCAAGCTCGAGCTGTTCCAGAACCAGACCTGGCAGAACGAGAACTGCACGAGCGTCACCTGCGCCGCCCACAGCGGCGCGGCGCCGAACTGGGCCGTGACGACCCCGATCACGCCGAAGTTCATCAGCTCCGAGAACCTCCACTCGCTGCCGCCCTACGGCTCGGCCACGGTCGGTTCGAACGGCGCGTCGTCGGCCGGGTTCAACTACCAGGGCAACTACGTGCTCGCCGCGGGCGACTTCAACGGCGACGGTTGGGATGACGTCATCGAGATCTGGGGCTCGAGCACGCAGGACTGCAACGGCGGCGCCGCTTGCGGCTTCTCGCGTCCGAGCCTCTACCTCAACAAGGCGCTGAACGGCCCGGGCGCGAACGCCACGGGAAACCTGTGCACGAACGCGCCGGTGTCGACCGCCCCACCCGCGACGACCCCGGTCGCGAACACGTGCGCGCAGTTCGCCAATCCGTACAACCCGCTGCCGGGCCTGAGCCGATTCAAGACCAACGGCATCGGCATGGGCGACGTCGGCTCCAACATCCAGGTCGTCGACTACGACGGCGACGGTCACCTCGACGTGCTGATCGGCACCGACGAGCTCGGCGGCTCGATCCACATCTTGAAGGGCAGCTGTACCGAGGTGGTCCCGACCGTGTTCGTCAACGGCATCAAGCAGTGCACCGATCAGCCGGTGTTCATCGACAACGCGGGCACGACGTCGCTGCCCGCCGGTTATCTGATGTCTCATCTCAACTACAGCAACGTGTACGCCAGCACCGGCACCACGGACTCGTTCGGTTCGCCCAACGTGTTTGGCGGCGGCAACAACAGCCGCGACGAACCGATCTTCTTCTACGGCGACTTCGACAACGACGGCATGAAGGATCTGCTCGTCGGTGGGGTCAACTGCTGCTTCAGCGCCTCGCGCCGCATCCGGCTGTTCAAGGGTTGCGCGGGCGCGAACGTGCCGGCACCGGGCACGTGCGGCCCGAACAAGCTCGAGACCGTCGCCTCGCAGTCGTTGCCCGGCACGACCGCGGTCAACCCGATCTCCGCCGTCGACATCATCCTCGCCGCCGACTTCAACCTCGATGGCAAGGTCGACGTGTTGATCGGCGACGATCTCGACCCCGGGCCGTTCGGTGGGCAGTCGTTCCTGTGGAAGAACACCGGGACGAGCACGCCGTTCTCCGCGCTCGCGACCCAGATCACGTTTCGCGGCAACGGACCCGGCCAGGCGATCGACTACGACGTCGGCTTCCTGTTCGACTACGATCACGATCCGCAGAGCTCGCCCGACGCGCTGATGGCCGATGGCAACGGCGCCGGGGCCTACTACATCCTGTCGAACCGGATCTCGAACAACTACGTCAGCTGTGGTGAGGTCCAGGGCACGGTCAACGTCGGGGCGGTCGCGACCAGCGATGCCGTGATCACGACGGCCCGGATCAGCCCGCAGTTCAACGCCCCGGCGAACACGACGGTCCAGTTCTTCGCGTCGAACGCGACCGACGAGGTCAGCTGGGTCGGGCCGCTGTCGACCTGTGCGTCCGCCCCGCTGACTGACTACTGCGCGACGTTCACCAAGCCAGTCGGGCAGACCGTGCGCTGGAAGGCCAAGCTGTGTACGACCGACACGACGGTCACGCCGACGCTGACCAGCGTCGGGATCAAGTATGACTACACCAACGCGGCCGAGCACTATCGCTCCGGTGTGGTCGTCAACGACGGCGTCGCCTACGTCGGCGCGTTTCGCCAACCTGGTGAGCGCGGTCGGTTCTACGCGGTCAACGCGGGCCTCACCGGTACGCCGCTGTGGGAGGCGAGCAGCAAGCTCGATGGGGGTGCGGGCTCGATCACCGATGCGCAGCGCAACATCTACACCGCGGTGAACGGGCTGCCGCTCGCGTTCACCGTCGCGAACGCGACGACGAACACGGGACTCCAGACGTTGCTCGGTGGCACCGCGGTGTCGTCGCCCCCGATCGTGACGTGGGTGCGTAGCCAGCGCTTCGGGCTCGGGAGCTCGACGAGCCCCCTGTCGAACCTCGGATCGATCGTCTCGTCGACGCCTGCGATGCTCACCAAGCCGGGCCGCCCGAACTGGTACGTCTACGCGACGACGACCGAGCGGGGTTATGCCGATGCGTTCGTGACCAGCAAGGCCAATCGCGTGCCGCTCGCGATGTTCGGCTCGAAGGACGGCATGGTGCACGCGGTGTACACGATCCCGAGCAACGAGGCCGACAGTCGCAACGGGCAGGAAGCGTGGGCGTACATCCCGCCGACGATCGCGGCGAACTTCAGCGCCGACAAGACCGCCCAGAACCTCGCGAACGCGACCGTCAACGACGGCTTCAACCATCCGATCTCGACGCTCCACTATCCCGACGGCTCGCCGACCCTGCTCGACTACTACAACGGCGCGACCGTGAAGACCGTCGCGCTGGTGTCGGAGGGTAACGGCGGGCGTAACTTCTCGGCGTTCGACGTGACCCAGACGGTCGATCCGACGACGTCCGCGGTGTCCGGTCCGGTGCCGATGTGGAACGCGACCGCCGGAACGGCCAGCGCCGGTTACGCCTATACCAAGCCGACCGTCGCGCGCGTCTCGATCGCCTCGACCGAGCGCTTCATCGCGATCGCCGCGACCGGCATCGACCCGAACGATCCGACGCCGTCGCCTGCGGCGGGTGCCAAGGGCCGGATCGTCGCTGGCTTCGATCTCGCGACCGGGGCCACGCTGTGGCAGTTCCAGGCCAAGTGTCCGATCACCAGCGAGATCAGCGCGTTCGAGACCGACGACACCCTCGAGCCGACGGTGCCGGTGCTCGATGGCTACATCGATCGCGTGGTGTTCGCCGACAACTGCGGCTACGTCTACAAGCTCAACCCGGGCGTCGATCTCGGCGGCGGCTGGCTCGCGAATACCGGCATGGGGAGCGTGAACACGGGGACCAACCCGGGTGGCACGATCTCGTGGGCGCTGTTCGACACCTCGGCCGCGACCGCGCTCGGCGCTGCGCGTCCGATCGCCGGCACGATCGCGGCCCGGATCGACAGCTCGACGCGGATGATCCTCTACTTCGGCACCGGTGGCACCGAGGCCGTGGCCGCCAACCTCGTCAATCACTTCTATGCCGTCTACGCGGACACCGGAGCGATCCGGTCGAAGTACGTCGGCACGTGCACGGCCGGGTTGTGCCAGAAGTTCTACGGCGGCGCGATCGTCACGCCGACGCAGATCATCTTCACCAAGACGGTCGATCCCCAGGTCGCGACCAGCACGTGCGATGTCGGAAGCACGATCGTTCAGGCCTACCAGATCAACGGCGGTGGAGGCGGCGCGTTCGTCAGCGACTTCACGCAGAGCGTGAGCTCGGCGGTCATGGGCGCGCTGTTCGGTGATGCGGGGGCGATCTACTTCGCGACCCTCAACGGCGACGTGACCCGCATCGGCACGCCGCGCGCGTCGACCGCGGGTGCCGATACGGCGGCCGGGCAGACGCAGGGCACCGGCACGGGCCAGAACGGGTCGGGCCCCTCGTCGACCAGCCCGCTGACGTTGCTCGGCTGGCGGACGGTGCTGTGATCCGACGTCGGCCACGGCAGCGCGGGTTCACGCTCCTCGAGTTGCTGATCACGCTCAGCGTGACGACGATCGGGCTGATCGGCCTGCTGGCGCTCCACGTCTCGGTCGCGCGCGGCAACGACGGCGCTGGGCGCTCGAACGAGGCGAACGCGATCGGCAACCGGACCATCGAGGAGCTCCGCGCGATGCGCCTCGTCGACATGATGACCGTGCTCGGGAGCCCGACGCCACCGATCGACACCACGGGGCTCGGCACGGTGGCCGGCCGCAACAACGTGACCTACAACCGGCGCGTCAAGGTCACCGCCGTGACGCCGGCGCTGTATCGGATCCGGGTGGAGATCAGCTGGACCGATGACTCCGCAGCGACGGGCGCGACCGTCCAGGGTCAGGCCGGCCTGCTCGATCACACGTTCGCGACCGAGGTGCTGCGAAACACGATGGAGGCGCTGTGAAAGGCGCTACGAGACGCGCTCGAACGGCACGCGGCTTCACGCTGCTCGAGCTGATGATCGCGATGGTGGTCAGCGCGTTGCTGGTCGGCATGATCCTGTCGATCTTCACTCGCATGTCGCTCGCCTATCGCGAGCAGCAGCAGATCGCGCAGGTCCAGCAGACGCTGGCCGCGGCGCGCGCGATGATCGAGCGCGACGCCAAGCAGAGCGGTTTCGGGATGTCCCAGGGCTTCAAGATCGCGGGCGACGCGGGCTTCTTGCACTCGTCGGTGGTCGTCACCGACAGCAGCACGGCGGCCGATCAGATCGGGTTCTACTACGGCGACCCGACGATCCAGGCCGCGGTCACGAGCTCGGCCGCGTGGGCCAGCGCGCAGGTGACGGTCGACGATGGCAGCACGTTCACGCCGAACCTGCTCGTCGTGATGACCACGCCGGACCTGACGACCAACGCGAACCCGATCAGCGCATCCGATGCCAAGCTCGCGTTCTACGATGCCTGCATCCTCCAGGTCGGCACGGTCGCCGGCAACGTGATCACGTTCTCGGCCGCGGCTCCGTGGGGTGGAACCGCGCACTGCACGACGACGCCCGTCGCGAACCTCACGATGATCTACAAGTTCGTCGCGCGCGCGTACCGGATCGATCCCGCCCGACCCGGCGAGGGCGTGCTCCAGGTGTCTCCGACCGGCAACCTCCGGATCAACACGGTCGACTGGTCCGATCTCGGCTACGGGTTCACCGACATCCAGGTCGCGACGCAGTACTTCGAGAACGGTGATCTCGTCGATACGGCAGATCCCGACACCGATCCGCAACGCGACTGGTACTCCGACGCGGTCCAGAACACCCGGTCGAACAAGGTCGCGATCGGGACGAACTTCATCCCACCGTTGCAGATGTCGATCTCGGTGGTCGCGCGCACCGATCGCGACGTCGAGAGTCTCGGGACCGCATTCACGCCGACCCTGACGGTCACCGGCAATACGTCGAACAACATCATCGGCAATCACGCCGCGGTCAACCTCGCGACGACGGTCGATCCGACGCTCACCGGCAACCGGATCCTGCGCTACACCACGTTCCGCGTCGACTTCCGCAACCTGGGGATCGGCCGATGAGGTCCGCGATGCGGAAGGTCCAGCGCGGCTTCACGCTGATCGAGATGATGGTCGTCGTCGCGATCATCGGCGTGCTGGCCGCATTCCTCCTGGTCTACCTGCGGCCGCAGCCGCGGGCGATCGACATCGCGACCCGCGTCGGCGACATGGTCCACGAGGCCAGTCGCGAGGCGGTCGCGCTCGGCACCGTGCGATCCGATGTCGTCCTCGCGCTCGGCGCGAACCCGGCCGCCAAGGCGCGCGCCCGCGTGGTCGCCTACGGCACCACGACCGTGACGTTCACGCTCCAGCGCCTCCAGGAGCACGTGTTTCCCGACAGCGGTGCGGACTGGGTGACGGTGTCGAGCTACGTGGTCGACGCGGCGGTGCTGCCGAAGTACTGGTCGGTCGGGGTCGGCTCGTACGTGACGCTGACCGCCACCGCGAGCTCCACGTGGGGAACCTCGCTCGCGGTGCCGAGCTTCATCGCCCCGTGTTACCCGGACGGCACCTGCGACGGCCGCACGCTGTTCTTCCAGGCGACCAAGGACGACGGCCTCAACTACCAGGCGCGACTCTCGGTGATGCCGCTCGGTGGCGCGACCTACACGCGGCAGGATTGGAACTGATCTCCAAGGTGAGGCGGAACACGACGTCGAGCCACTTCGGGGTCGGGGCACGGGTCGGGGACTATCAGATCGAGCGCGAGCTGCGCCGCGAGATCACCGGCGCGATCTACGCCGTGAAGCACCAGCTGTTGCCGCGGCGCGCTGCGCTCAAGGTGATGCACCACCATCCCGGTGGCCTGCGCGGCATGGCGGTCCAGGTGTTGCGCGAGGCGTGCGTGCTCGAGTCGCTCGATCGGGCACCCTACATTCCTCGGGTGTACGAGACCGGCATGCTCGCGGATCGACGCCCGTGGTACGCGTTCGAAGACATCGTCGGGCCGACGCTCGCGCAGCGCGCGGTCGACGGGCCACTGCCGGCAGCCGAGCTGGTCGAGATGATGCGCGATGTCGCGGCGACGCTCGTGCGGGTCCACGAGTTCGGCGCGATCCACGGGCGGATCATCGAGGACGCGATCGTCCAGGGCCCGTCGGGCCACCACCAC
The DNA here is from genome assembly GCA_038321315.1 of Haliangiales bacterium. Lineage (GTDB taxonomy): Bacteria > Myxococcota_A > Polyangia > Haliangiales > Haliangiaceae > JABFXX01. The sequence continues at coordinate 181,891 of JBBQEX010000007.1, forward strand.
CTCATCGAGTGGAGCGAGGTCGCGACGCTCGACAGTGACTTCCCAGCCGATCCGGCGATCGACGTGTTCGCGCTCGGGAAGATCGCCCTGCGCGCGATGGAGAACGCGCCACACCTCGGCGGCACGAGGAGCGCGATGCCGGCTGATCTGCTGCTGCTGATCGACGCGATGCTCGACATCCCCGACGACCGGCCACCGATCGATGAGGTCCACGCGCGCCTGCTCGCGCTCGAGATCCCGGTCGATCCGCGCACGCGCCGATGGACGCCGTACGCGGGCAACGCGCCGCGAGCGCGCCCCGAGCCCGACCGCACGGTGCGACCGCCACGCAGCTGACTTGCACGTGCTCGACGGATAGGGGCATCCTCGGTTTCAGATGCGCCTTATTGTCTTGGTTCTGATCGCGCTCGCTGCGTGCACGCCGACGCTGCCCGTCTACGACTACAGCAAGGAGCCCGATCCGCGTCACAAGGAGCTCACGCTCGGTGTCGGCGACGTCATCGGCATCAACGTCTGGGACAACGCGCCGTTCAACACCGAGGCGACGATCCGCCCCGACGGCACGATCACGATGCCGCTCGTGGGCGATCTCCAGGCCGTCGGCGAGACCCCGACCTCGCTGCGCGAGCAGATCAGCAAGCGCCTCGCGAACTTCGTGAAGCTGCAGGGGCAGGGCACCGACCAGATCACGGTGGCGGTCCGCGCCTACCACAGCTATCGCTTCACGATCTCCGGCGAGGTCGGTCGCCAGGGCGTGTTCACGTCCGACCAGTACGTCACCGTCGCCGAGGCGCTCGCGATGGCCGGTGGGTTGTCGCGGTTCGCCAAGCGTGGCGAGCTCCGACTGTTGCGTCGCGACGCCAAGGGCGTCCAGCGCTCGATCCCGCTCGACTACGACCTGCTCGCGTCGGGACAGCGCCTCGACATGAACATCTTCGTGCTCCCGGGTGACACCATCTACGTTCCGTGACGACATGTAGGAGGTGCTTGGATGTATGACAGGCAGTCCAGCGCACCATGATTGAGTTGTTGTACTAGCGAGTACGATCGTTACAATGGACGTGACGATGCAACTCAACGCGACCATTCGCCAGCGCAACGAAACGAACGTGGTCCGCCTCAGCGGCGTGCTCGACGAGGGCAACAAGCTGCTCGATCTCGTCGCGCAGGTCGAGACGCTAACGACGTTGATCAACCTGTCCGCCGTCGAGCGCATCAACGCGCGCGGCGTGAAGGACTGGATGGCCTGGCTCGCTGCGCTCGAGGCCAAGGGAATCCAGCCGGTGCTCGTCGCGTGTTCGCCGGCCGTCGTCGAACAGCTCAACAGCGTCCCGGGCTTCGTGGGTCACGGACTCGTGAAGAGCTTCCAGGCGCCGTATCACTGCCCGAAGTGCAACGCGAAGAAGCTGCTGGTCGTCCACGTCTCCGATGTGATCGACAACGAGGCACCGGCGTGCGCGTGCGACGAGTGCACCGCGGCCATGAAGTTCGACGCGGTCCCCGAGACGTACTTCGCGTTCGTCGCGACGGTCGAGCACTCGCTGTCGCGCGCCTCGGATCCGCAGATCGGCGACTCGGCCCCCGATCTCGCGCGCGGCTCGGCGGCGAACGCCGGGCCGGTGCGGAGCCGGACGAAGTCGCGGCCGAGCCTCGCGAACATCGCGCGCACGAGCTCGCCGTCGTTCACCAAGATCGAGACCGGGCCGATGGAGCGCGTCAGCCAGCAGAACCTGCTCGGTCCCGCGGGGCAACCTGCCGCGCCGTCCGAGCGGCCGTACCTGTTCGTGATCGTCGCGTTGTTGTGTGGAGCCATCGCGGTGCTCGCTTACCTCGTCATCCGTTGAGGGATACAGTCTGAGGGTGGGTTGGTTTGGTGATCGCGCTGAGGCCGCGGTCGAGGATTTCTGGCGGATCTATCGCGCGCACCTCGACGCGAACCTCGCGAGCGCGCGTGCGCTCGACGCCCGCGGCGGCGGCGGCGGCGAGAGCATCGACCATCGCGTGTACGGCGCGATCGAGCGCATGGAGCTCGCGATCGCCGGCAAGTGGGAGCCGTTCGAGACGCACCTCGAGTCGCTCGGGTCGATCTACGCGCAGACCGGGATGGAGTTCGCGGCGTGGAACGATGTCACGCAGGCGTTCTACGAGACGCTCGTGCCCGAGCTCGTCCTCGCGTTCCACGCCGAGCCGGCGCGGCTGTCCGCGGCGCTCCTCGTGCTCGGCGACTACATGCGCCGCTCGCTGTCGATCATCGCCCTGTCGTACACCGAGACGCGCAATCGCATGCGTGCCTCCGACGAGGAGCGCCACCGCCGGGTCGTCGAGGCCTCGCTCGATCCGGTGATCGCGATGGATGCCGCGGGTACCGTGACCTCGTTCAACCACGCCGCCGCGAAGGCGTTCGGCGTCGCCCGCGAGCACGCGATCGGCCGGTCGCTCGCGATGATGATCATCCCGCCGGCGTTCCGCGACCACTTCAGCGCGAACGTCGCCCGCTATCTCGCGAGTAGCTCCGACGTGATGACGCACCGATCCGACGTGATCGCGATGCGCGCCGATGGCTCGGAGTTCCCGGCCGAGCTCGCCCTCGCGGCGTACCCCGCACCCGACGGGCGTCGCGAGATCACGGCGTACGTGCGCGACCTCACCGACCGGCGCGTGGCCGAGGACACGGTGGCCCTGTGGCAGCGATTCCTCGAGCAGGCGCACGTCGGCGTCGCGGTCAGCGACCCGGCGACACGTCGGATGGTCCAGGTCAACCCTGCCTACGCGCGCCTGGTCGGCTATTCGCTCGCCGAGCTCGCGCAGTTCCCGATCGACGCGCTGCTCGATCCGGGCGTTCCGCAGGCGCTGGAGCACGCGACCCGCGAGCTCATCGAGCGTGGCTTCAGCACGTACGAGGTCGTGCTTCGCAAGAAGGACGGCTCGTCGATCCCGGTCCTCGCGTCGTCGAGCACGGTGACGATGGGCTCGGGCTCGCAGCTCCGGATCTCGACCGTGGTCGACTACACCGCCTACCGTGCGCTCGCGGTGGAGAACGCGGCGCTGGTGCAGAGCCTCGAGGCGCGCGTCGCCGAGCGCACCGAGCAGCTCGCGCGCGCGAACAGCCGCAAGTCAGACTTCCTCGCCGGCCTGTCGCACGAGCTCCGCACGCCGCTGAACGCGATCATCGGGTTCAGCGAGCTGATGGTGGACGACCTGATCCCGCGCGACGCCCCGGAGACCACCGAGTTCCTCGGCGACATCCTGACCAGCGGCAAGCATCTGCTGCAGCTGGTCAACGCGCTCCTCGACCTCGCGAAGATCGAGGCCGGGAAGCTCGAGTTCGTCGCGGTGCCGTGCCGGCTGTCGGCGTTGATCGAAGAGGTCCTCACGGTGCTGCGCTCGTCGATCAGCAAGCGCGGCCTCGCCGCGATGGTCGAGATCGCCGCCGAGATCGACGACGTCGTGCTCGATCCGCCGCGCCTCAAGCAGGTCCTCTACAACTACCTGTCGAACGCGATCAAGTTCACGCCCGACGGTGGCCGGCTCGTCGTGCGCACCGCGGTCGAGGCTCCCGGCGTGGTGCGTATCGAGGTCGAAGATACCGGCCCCGGCCTCACGCACGACGAGCTCGCGCACATGTTCGTCGACTTCGAGCAGACCTTGGCCGGCAAGCAGACCGACGGCACCGGGCTCGGGCTCGCGCTGACCAAGCGCCTCGTCGAGGCCCAAGGCGGCACGGTCGGCGTGCGCAGCGTGCTCGGTCGCGGCAGCGTCTTCTGGGCCACGCTGCCGAGCTCGCCGACCCGTTGAGCCGTCGGATCGGAAGACCTCGCACGCCGCGCGCCTGATTCAACCGTCGGGAAATCCGGTCGACTCACGTAGGCGTGGGTAGGACCTCCGGTTGACGATCCGCAGGAAATTGATGGCGTTGATCGCCGCGCTGGTCACCGGGGTCATCGCGTTCCTCGCGACGTACCAGACCTCGCAGCACGTCGATTCGCTGACCGAGAATCTCCGAGGCAAGGCCGCGACCTACGGTGCCCTCGTCGGCAAGCAGGCGACCTCGGCGGTCGCGTTCTCGGATCGGGCAACCGCGCGCGAGGTCCTCGCCTCGGTGTTGACCGATCCCGATGTCACCGCCATCGTCCTGTACGGCGAGGAGCACGAGCAGCTCTACATTCACGGAGATGTCTCCCCGTGGGTCGCCAAGATCGAGGATGTCTCGGATCGCGTGCTGGCCACCACCGGGCGGATCACCGCGATCACGGCGGTCCGCCCGCTCGAAGGCCCGCGCGGCCTCCTCGTCATCCAGCTCTCGACCCGATCGCTCGATGTCGCGCGCGCGCGAGCCCGCGAGACCGCCGTCGCGACCGGGCTCTTTGCCTTCGCCTTCGGCCTCGTGTTCGCGTGGTGGATCGCCGGCCGCATCGCTCGCCGCCTCCGGGCGATCGCCGCGGTGGCGGCGACCGTCGCCGCGGGGGACTTCGAGGTCCCACCCATCGATCCCTCGGGACACGACGAGATCAGCCTCGTCGTCCGAGCGTTCAACGCGATGGTCGCGCAGCTGCGGCAGCTGCTCGCGCGCCAGCGCCATCACGCGAAGCGCGAGCAGGAACGCCTCGAGGCGCTCGTGGTCGCGCGCACCGTCGCGCTCGACCGTCGCAACCTCGAGATGCGGTTGATCTTCGACCACATCGATCAGGGCCTGCTCACGGTCAGCGCCGACGGGACGATCGCGAGCGAGCACTCTGCCTCGATCGAGCGGTTGCTGGGTCCGATCCCGGCCTCGGGTCGACTGGTCGACTACGTACGCGAGTTCGCGCCCCTCGCGGCCGACTGGTTCGAGATGTCGTGGGAGTTCCTCGCCGCCAAGGCCATGCCGATCGATCTGTGTCTCGCGCAGCTGCCGTCGCGCTTCACGGTCGACGGCCGTCACCTCCACGCGACCTACAAGCATCTGAGCGCCGACGGCAAGACCCGCGTGCTCATCGTGGTCTCCGATGTCACGGCCGTGGTCGAGCGCGAGCATGCCGAGCGCGACGAACGCGAGGTCACCACCCTCGTCACGCGCATGCTCCACGATCGGACGAGCTTCATGGCGTTCTGCTCCGAGGCGGACCGTCACGTCGCGGCGATCGAGCAGGAGCCCCACGAGCGCGAGCGCCTCCGGCTGATCCACACGCTCAAGGGCACCGCGGCGATCGAGGGCATCTCGTCGCTCTCGGAGCTCTGCCACGAGCTCGAGACCGCGTACGCCGAGCACGATCGGGAGGGCACGGTCGCGCTCGCGAAGACGCTCACCGAGCGCTGGGCCCTGCTCCGGGCGAAGGTCGCGCCGCTCCTCGAGGCCACCACGGAGCGCCTCGACCTGTCCCTCGCGGATCTCGATCGTCTCGAGCTCGCGATCGCGCGCGCGCGGCCCCTCGCCGAGCTCGAGAGCCTCGTCGCGTCCTGGCGCCACGATCGGGTCGCACCGCGGCTCGAACGCTACGCCGATCAGGTGCGCATCCTCGCGAGCCGGCTGTGCAAGGATCCGATCGAGGTGCGCGTCGACGCAGACCCCGACCTGCGCCTGCCGACTGGTCGGTTCCGCGGGTTCTGGTCGACCTTCGTGCACGCGATCCGCAATGCGGTCGACCACGGCATCGAGACCAGCTCCGAGCGCGCGCTCGCCGGCAAGCCCGGCGTCGCGCTGATCACGTTTCGTGCGCACCGTCGCCACGGCGAGACGACGATCCAGCTCGAGGACCACGGTCGCGGGATCGACTGGGACGCGATCGCCGCGAAGGCCAGGTCGCTCGGGATCCCGAGCGAGACTCCCGGCGACCTCGAGGACGCGCTGTGTCACGACGGGCTCTCGACCCGAGACCAGATCGACGAGGTCTCGGGCCGCGGCATCGGCTTCGGGGCGTTTCGCCAGGCGTGTCACGCGTCTGGCGCGCGCCTCGCGATCGCGAGCACTCGAGGCATCGGCACGACGCTCACCGTGACCTGGAGCGATGCGTTGCTCGCCACACCCGTGACATCCCGGATCCACATGACCGCGCTGCGTTCCGCCGAGGCAATCCCATGAACCAACTCCTCTCCATCGCGCTGATCTCCTTCGCCTGCTCCAGCGACCCACCGACCGAGCCCGATCCGAACGCGATCGGCGCGCACGCCGACGCGAGCGCGCCGACAGCGCCGACCACGGTGCGCACGGAGGACGTCAATCCTCGGTTGCTGCGTCGCTTCAAGTCGATCCACGCCCACGACGCGCGCGCGACGCCTCAGGAGCTCGCGCAGGTCTCGCTCGGGCGCATGCTGTTCTTCGACAAGCGCCTGTCGCGCGATCGCGACCTCAGCTGCAACAGCTGCCATCAGCTCGACAAGTACGGCGTCGACAACCTGCCGACGTCGGTCGGCGCGAAGGGCCAGCAGGGGCGCCGCAACTCGCCGACCGTCTATCACGCCGCGACGAACTTCACGAGCTTCTGGGACGGGCGCTCGCCCGACGTCGAGGACCAGGCCAAGGGCCCGATCATCAACCCGACCGAGATGGCGATGGCGGACGCCGGCGCGGTCACGTCGACGCTCGCCGCGATCCCCGGCTACGTGCTCGCGTTTCGTGCCGCCTATCCGGAGCAAGCGACGCCGGTCAGCTACGACAACGTCGGCCGGGCGCTCGGGGCGTTCGAGCGTGGCCTCGTGACCCCGGCGCGCTGGGATCGCTACCTCGACGGTGATCACACCGCGCTGTCGCACGACGAGCTCGCGGGCTTCAAGCTGTTCACCGATGTCGGCTGTATCTCGTGCCACACCGGCGAGCTGGTCGGCGGCTCGATGTTCCAGAAGGCCGGCTTCGTGAAGCCGTGGCCGAACCAGCGCGACCTCGGACGTTACGAGATCACCAAGGTCGAGGCCGACAAGATGATGTTCAAGGTCCCGACGCTCCGCAACATCGCGATGACCGCACCCTATTTCCACGACGGCTCGGCGGCGACGCTGGTCGACGCGGTGCGCACGATGGGGACCTACCAGATCGACGCCACGCTCACCGAATCCGAGATCCTCCTGATCGTGACCTGGTTGAAGACGCTGACCGGTGAGATCCCAGCTTCGTACATCGCCGCGCCGACGCTCCCGTAGGGCAGGGCGTCAGAATGGTCCGGCGAGGCCCACGTGCATCGCGGATTCATCCGGGAAGTCGCTGAACATGTACCGCTCGATGCTGGTCTTGAGCTGCAGTGAGCCCGCGAGCCGGATGGCGACCGCCGCGGTGTAGCGCAGGACGGTCGCGCGGGCGTCGAGCGCGCTGGTCGCGAGCACGTTGCCCGAGCGCCGGAGTCCATCCCAGCGGGCGATCAGCGTCACGCGGTCGATCGGGTGCTCGACCTCGACATCGAAGCCGTCCTTGAACGAGTAGTCGGCGTAGCGCCCGTTCGCGCCCGGTCCGAACTTGAAGCGCGTCACCGGGTCGTCGCCGACCGCGAGCTGGGTCCAGCGCGCGAGGTACTCGGTGCGAATGAAGGTGCGATCGAGCTGGAGCGTGGCGTCACCACCGGCGATCAGGAAGCCGAGCTTCGCGTTCGGATCGTAGTGCCCGGCCATCGTCGAGCTGCCGAGCGTGAGGATTCGCCGCGGAGCGAGATCGAGCGTGACCGCCGCGCGCGCACCGACGGTCGGCTCGCCGTTGTTGTCGACGTAGTAGCGCTCGCCCGACCGCGATTGCTTGAAGTCGAAGTCGACGCCATCGGCATCGCCCTTGGGCCCGCTGATCGCATACGCCGCGTAGTCGAGCTGCGCCGAGCCAAAGAAGTGCGATCCGTTGACCTCGACGCCGTTGTCGACCCACGGCGCCGGCAGGATGCCCTCGTTCCAGTCGCGGAACCGGACCATGCGCCCCATGTCGTACATCAGTGGCTTGTCGCTCGTGGCGTGGTTCGCCGGATCGTGCCTCAGCGGGAAGCTGCCGAACGCCGGCGAGAACCGGCCGACGCGGACGGCGAGCTCGTCGGCCGCGCGCAGGTCGAAGTACGCCATGCCGACCTCGAAGCCGTGGCACGCGTAGCACAGCTTGACGCTGGCCGACACGCGGTCGCCGAAGTCCATCGCCAGCTTGAGCGAGAGCTCGACGGTCGAGCCCGCGAACGCGGTGTCGGGTCGCACGTCGCGATGTGGCAGCGCGAGGTAGTCGAGCTGCACCGAGCCGGCGAAGTTGCGACTCGACGCGCGGTCGGTGATCGCGGGTGCGTCATCGGCATGGGCGAGCGAGCTACCGACGACCGCGACGAACAGGAGGACGAGGTACTTCATGGGGTCTCCCGGGCCAGTTTCTCGAGCCCAGCTCGCCCGCCGACCCGGAACACGAGACAGCGAACCAGCGTCGATTCCTCGTCGGGCGGGATCGCCGAACCGGGCATCAGGCGCATGCGGTGGACGTAGTTGCGCCAGTCGTTCGGCTCGACGAGCCGCGAGCGCAGGATGCGGTCGAGCGAGTGACAGCGCGAGCAGCGATGGCTCGCGAGCTCGCAGGCGTCGACGATCCCGGCCGGTGGCGGCTCGGACTGCGGGGTCATCAGCGGGTTGCCATCGGTCGTCGCACACGCGGTCGCCAGCGCGATCACCGCGATCATCCTAGTTGTCATGCGCGCCTTCGGCGATCCAGTCGATGATGGTCTGCGCGTCGGTCGCCGCCAGGTACGGCGGGCCGTCGTACGGCATGCGCGCGCCGAACGGCGGTGCGGTCCCGATCTTCTCGACGAGGATGCTCGTGCACGGCGCGCCGTCGAGCACGACGTTCGCGCCGCTCTGAACCCCGCCGTGGCGCATCGTCGCGTAGCTCGACAGATCGAGGCCGCCGATCTGGATGCCGATCGGCGTGGCGCCGCCGGGCGTGTGGCACTGCACGCAGTGGACGTCGGCGCGCGCGAAGATGCCGGTGCGAATGTCGCGCTCGAACGAGATCGCGACCGCCGGATCCGAGTCGACGTCGGTGCACGCGACGAACTGGCGCGGTCCGACCTCGGGTCCGAGCGTCGAGAGACATCCGGTCAGGAGCGCGAGCGCGGCGAACCGGATCACGGTGACACCGGCTGGAACGCGAGGTCGACGACCACGGCGGCATCACCGACGTCCGGCGCGCTCTGCGTCCGCAGCGCACGGGCCGCGGTGCCGACGCACGCCGCGAGTTGCGGCCAGTTGGTGCTGGCGGCCTGGATCGCCGACGCGCGTCGCGTGTTGTCGACCGCGAGGGTGAGGTGCACCGTGGCCGCCGGGCTGCGGCTCGCCGCGCGCGCGGTCTGCCGGTAGCAGTCCTGTACCGCGGGCAGCAGGCGCTCGATCGCCCGTCGGACGTCGGCATCGGCGAGCGAGCCACGCACCACAAGGCTGGCGACTCGCACCGTCGCCGTCGTCCAGAGCGGCGGGGTGACCGCGACCACCGGCGGCCGCGGCAGCGCAGGAGTTGGTGGCACGACCGGCGGGGATTCGATCGGGACCGTCGGCGGGGGCGGCGTCACCGGCGGTGGCTCGATCGCGGCCTCGACCGCCGGGGATGCCGCGCGAACGTGAGACGGCTCGACCCGGGCAGGCTCGCGTCGCGTACGAATGACGGGTGGTGGAACCTTCAACGTCGGTGGTGGTGCTGGCATTGGTGCTGGTGTTGGCGTCGGCACGATCACCGGTGGCGCGACGACCGCTGGTGCCGGCACCGCGATCGGCGCGACCGGCGCGACCGTGGCGACCGTGGCGACCGTGGTCGGCGGCCCGCGATCGGGTGGCAGCGCGAGCGCGACCGCGGCGAACGCTGCACCGCCGATCGCCGCGAGCGCGACCGCCAAGCGTCCACGCGATCGCCGAGGCGCGGGCGGCAACGCGACGACCTCGACCGGTGCGCGAAGCGCGGCGTCGATCGCGGCGATCACCGCGGTCGCATCGGCGAACCGCGCCGCTGGATCGCGGCGCATCAGCCGACGCACGATCTGCTCGACCTCCACCGGCACGACGACGCCACTGCGGGCCTCGATCGAGGGTGGCGCGTCGCTCGCGTTGGCCCGAACCAACTCGACGACACCGCCGTCGAAGGGGACCCGGCCGGCGAGCATCTCGAACAGCGTCACCCCGAGCGCGAACAGGTCGGCGCGGTGGTCGACCGAGTCGTTGTGCGTCTGTTCGGGCGCGGCATAGATCGGCGTGCCGAGCGCGATCCCGACGCGGGTCAAGCGGGTCGAGCGCTCGTCGTCCGCCGGGATCGCGAGGCCGAAGTCGACGATGCGCGCGATGTCGTCGGCGGTCACGAGCACGTTGTCGGGCTTGAGGTCGCGATGGACCAGGCCGTGAGCGTGCGCATGCCCGAGCCCGAGGCAGATCTGGCGAACGAGCGCGAGCGCCCGCTCCGGACGCATCGGTGCCTCGGTATCGATGATCGCCGCGAGGGAACGACCCTCGACGAGCTCCATCGCGAGGAACATCAGACCGGTCTCGGTCTTCCCGAAGTCGACGATCGCGACGACGTTCGGGTGGCTCAGCTGGCTCGCCGCGTCGGCCTCCTGCGCGAACCGGAGCCGCATCTCGAGGGTCGCGGCGAGGTCTCCGAACATCACCTTCACGGCGAACTGCTTGTGCGCGAGCCGCGCGTGATGGGCTCGATAGACGCGTGCCATGCCGCCCTCGCCGATGCACGCGTCGATCACGTAGTGCTTCGCGACCGTCGTGCCGATCAGCGGGTCGACGTTCGAGACCTGCAGCAGCCCACCGTCCATCGGACAGCGGGTGAAGTCGGCGCGATAGATGGACCGACAGGTCGTACACCACCGGATACCGATGGCGGGATCTCCAAACTGCGGGTCTCCCATGCGTGCGGTACGAGCCAGCTCGCGATCCGGTTACATGGATCGTCGAACACTGTGTTGCTAATCGACGAGGTTGGCGTATTCCTCGGTCAGCGCGTAACCATCTCCCATGTTCGTCGCTCGAACGACGGCGCGATAGTTCGTGAAGCGGTACTCGACCGCAGCCTGGCGCAGCGGACCGCGCGCGAGATCGATCGGATCGAACGATCCGCTCGTCATCGCCGGTTCGCCGGCACTCGCGGTCAGCTCGCGCTCGAGGTTCGCGAACGTCGTGCTGATCGGCGCGACCGCTCGATCGCGTCGCACGGTGCGCATCGAGTCGAGCACGCCGTGTTGATCGAACGCGAACCACGCGGTGGTCAACGTCGGGCCGCCGGTGATCGCGAGGTTCGCGCACTCGAGCTCGCCGTGCTGATCGCGGCACGCGCCGCCACCGTGCGCGGCGGCATAGGCGGCCACGTCGGCCCGCGAGGTCGCGCCGAGGGCGAACGCCAGCGCCGGGCGCTGCCGAGCCACCGCACTGCCGCGAAGTTGCGGATCGTGGTGAACCGGACCGCTGGCGGCGACCTTGGTGTAGCCGAACGGACAGCCGCCTTGGCTCCCGCGAACGAAGTAGGGGACGTGAATGGCGACCGCGGCGATCGTCGCGAGACCGAGCCCACCGACGAGGGCGCGGGTCCAGCGCACGTCAGTGACCCACGATCGTGGCCTTGAACGTCGCGTCGAGCAGCGGTGGCGCGAAGCAGCTCGAGATGTCGTCCATCGTGACGCCGTTCGTGGTGAGCGCGGGCACGACGATGTTGGTCACGAAGTAGTCGTACTGCGGACCGGTGATGCCGAGGCCGGTGTGCGCGACCGTCATGTCCTGCTCGCTGCCGTTGTACATCTTGTTGTCGGTGTACGTGATCGCGTCCGGGCCGCCGTAGACGTAGACCAGGAACGCGGCGAGGCGGCCCTTGAACGTGGCGGCGTCGTCGGTGGTCGCCGCCGGCTGCCCGGTCCCGATCTTGGTGAACGAGTCGCCGACGTTGGTCGAGCCGTGCGCGGTGACCTCGGTGTTCACGTTGGTGAAGATCGACTCGTTGACCTTCACGAACGCCGCGGCGCCGAAGGTGTCGAAGGCGTTCTTGCCGCTGCTCGTGCACTTGAGCTTGGCGGCCGGGCCGGTCCCCACGCTGGCGGCGTCCGGGCTGGGAGTCGAATCACTGCTGCAGGCGCCGAGCAACGAGGCGGCGACGATGACGTGGTAGCGCAAACGAACTGACATGGATCCTCCGGTCGCTGTACGACCGCGGAGTCCGAACGGATCACATGAGGTCGCACGACGTCAGAGTGAGCGCACGCCCTGTCCGAGATGGCGATCGACCGAGTGCGTGCCTGCCGGGCCGGCTGGGGCCGCGGCGTTCGGCGACAGGTCGGTGCCCGAGTCGACGTGCTGGTTGTGGATCTGTTCGTACTCGAGCCAGTCGAGCATCTCCGGCGTCATGCCCGTCAGGTCGTAGTAGTGATCGAGGTACCTCTTCTCGATGTCGTGGATCGTGTCCCAGCGCTTGTCGATCGGATCGTTTGCGGCGACCTCGGCATGGAGATCCGACTTCATCTGCTCGCTGGCGTCGAACATCGCCGAGGTGGCGTACTTGCGCGCGTTGGGGTGGATCGGATGCCCGGTCACCGCCTCGACGGCATCCCAGTCGAGCGAGGTGCGGGCGACCAGCGCGAAGTAGGTCAGCTCCTTGGTCTCCGCGAGCGAGATCTTCTCGCGCGCGAGGTGAGCCTTGACCTCGTCGGCCTGCGCCGCCATGAAGTCTTCGGCGAACGCGCGCACGGCGCTCTCGCCGGGGTGGGCGTCGTTCTCGGCGAGCGCCTGGTAGTCCGGCGCGCCGATCACGAGCCGCGGAACCAGCGTCGCGGCCGGCGGCGGCACGACCGGCGCGGTCGGCAACGCGACCGGCGCGACGGTCGGCGACGAGGCATCCGAGGTCTTCATGCTGCCGATCCACAGGGCGACCGCGCCGCCGGCGACGACCACGGTCGCGATCAGCGTTCCGCGACGCTTCATGCGATCACCAGCACGGGCTGAGGGTCTGGATCGGCGAGCCGGCCTCGCAGGTCGAGAAGTTCTTGATCCAGCAGTCGCTGTTGCAGTTCGTGATCACGTTGTAGCTGCACGAGTTCGATCGCCGCTGATAACTCGGCGTGTTGTACGTGTTGTTGGCGGCGCTGCCGCACGACTCGAAGTGATCCTTGACCGACTGCCAGGTCCATCCGGTGTACTGGGTCGAGACCATGTACGTGCTCGAGCCACCGCGGTTGGCCGGGTCCGTGAGGCCGTAGCCCTTGCGGCAGTAGTCGGTGTCGGTGAAGCCATCGAACTCGCGCTCGTCGACGATCGACAGATCGTTCGTGAAGCAACCGAAGCGGTGATACGCGATGCTGAGGAACAGGTTGTTCTTCCAGTAGTCGATCCACCACGTGTTGCCGGCGGTCGCGACCGTCGTCGAACCCGAGATGCCGAGGTTGAACTCGGCGCGCATCTGGATCGTGTTGTACGCGGCGTACGGATCGACGCAGGCCCAGTAGTACTGGTCGGCGCTGGTGCTGATCGTGAACGAGCAGCTCTCCTCGTTGCCGGTCACGTACGGCCGGCAGGCGTATCCCGTCGCCTTGCTCGCGGGCGCGGTCGTGCTGCCCGAGGTCGTCGCGTACACATACAGATCACCATCGCCCCCGGCGTTCGAGCACGAACCGCCCGAGCACACCGTCGAGGTTCCCGTGATCAGCACCTTCGCGGCGGTCGAGCCCTTGGGAAAGCGCACCTTGTAGCAGCTGCCCCCCCATCCGTTCGACGAGTACAAGGGTGTGCCGTCTTGCCCCGCTGATTCGGCAAACGCGACACTGCTGGTGGCGAGCACGAACAGCGAAGCGAGGACGTTCTGTCTCATCCAACGACGTAATGCAGCGCACGTGCCCGCATTACGTTTCTAACAACCTGTTGAGAGATCATGAGCAGGACTACGCCAGTTGCTCAACTGTTGGGCAAGCTGCACCGAGCTTGCGCAATCGCGCAGCTCACGACATCGGAAGATCGAACGAACATGTCGTGCCTACACCGACGGTGGACGTGATCGCGAGTGTGCCGCCGTAGCTCTCGACGATCTCCTTCGCGACCGGGAGCCCGAGCCCGGTGCCGGCATCGTCGGGTTTGGTCGTGAAGAACGGCTCGAAGATTCGCGGCAGGACCTCGCGCGGGATCCCGGGACCGGTGTCGGTCACCTCGATCGTGACGCGCCGCCGCACGAGATCCGGGTGGACCGCGAGCAGGATCCGACCGCGGCCATCCCCGATCGCATCGGCCGCGTTGACCACGAGGTTGACGAGGATCTGTTCGATCCGCGTCTTGTTGACGGTCACCATGACGGGGACGTCGTCGACCACGGTGACGACCTCGATCCGGCGCAGCTTACCGGCGCCCTGGAGCATCGCGACGACCTCCTCGATCGCGCGGTTCACGTTGAGCGGCCGGACGTGATCCGGCCCGGGCTTCGCGAGCTGGACGAGCCGGCGGGCGTGCGTCGTGATGTGCTCGCCGACGCCATCGAGCTCGGCCAGCGCCATGCGAAGTGACTCGGTATCGCCGAGCTGCTCGAGCTCGGTCCGGATCGTGTCGAGCGCCCCGAGATGGATCTGCGCGATGTTGCGCAGCTCGTGGCCGACGCCGGCGGCGAGCGTGCCGAGCGTCGCGCGTCGCTCGGCGAGCTGGAGCTGCGAGCGGGCGCGCTCGAGGCCCTGCTCGATCGACGTCATCGCGGTCCGCAGCTCGGCCTCGGCGGCGCGCAGCTCGCGCACGTCGCGCACGACGAGGACGATGCCGGTCACCGCGCCGGTCCCATCGACGATCGGCGCGGCCGACACCGACACCGGGATGCGCTCGGTCCGCGCGATCAGCCACGAGTCCTCTCGGCGCAGGATCGCGCCCGCCTCGACCCGACGTCGCACCATGGTGTGAACTCCGGAGTGCTCGTCGGCGAGCAGCTGCGCGATCGGGCGGCCGACGAGCTCGCCGCGCGCGAACCCCGTGATCGTCGACGCAGCCGGGTTCGCCATCGCGATCAGCCCCGCCAGATCGACGACGAACATGACATCCGCGACGGCCTCGAACAGGTGCTCGATCATGTGCGACGTACGAAATCCTCCGTCGGGAAACATATCAGTGGTCCACTGACGGTGGGATCAGGAAACACAGTTCCACCGGACGTGGATTCACTGAGGTGGAGACCTGGTCGATGCTGGCTAGACGTGCCCTCCGTCGACGACCGATTACGCGCGCTCGGTGCGCAGATCCGCAATCTGCGAACGAACGCCGAGCTCACCCAGAACGACCTCGGGGAGCGCGCCGGGCTCGTCGGCAAATACATCAGCGAGATCGAGCGCGGCACCCGCGACATCCCCTTCTCGACGTTGCTCGCGGTGATCGAGGACGGCCTCGGGATGCAGCTCGATATCCAGGTCCGACGCACGCGCTCCGAGGTGCCCAAGCTCGCCGCGGCGATCGACGCGCTCCCCGACGAGCAGCGCCGTCAGATGATCGCGATCCTCCGCGACCTCTTGAAGCTCGCGCTGCCCTAGCAGGCTGTGGAAAAATCGCGGTTTGCGCACGTCTCTCCGTCGGGCGTGAAGTTGCAAAGTGAGTTCGAAGGCGTGGGATCTCCGCCGCTGGCGTGGTCGTCCTACGCGGCCGAAGCGACCAGCCGGGTGATTCTCA
>JBBQEX010000008.1:0-171592 GCA_038321315.1 Haliangiales bacterium
CGCTCGAGGAAGTCGAGCAGGAGCTCGTTGTCGCCGCCGTTGCGCGCGACGCGCTCGTACATCACGAGCACCTTCTCGTCGTTCGGATCGTTGCTCGCGGCGACCTTCAGCAGGCGACCGGCCTGCGCCCAGCGCGGCTCGGCCTCGAACGCGCGCTCGAGCAGATCGAAGCCCTGCTTCTTGCGCGCCTCGCTGGTCAGGAAGATCTCGGCGAGGCGATACAGCGCGTCGATCTGCGCCGCGGTCGGCTCGACGTCGGTGCCGGCGAGCTCGAACATCTTGTCGAGCGTGCGGGCCTGCTCGGCGGTGTCGCCGAGCGCGGCGGCCACGCGGGCCTGGGCGTAGAACGCCTCGGCCAGCTGCTCGCCGAGGATCTCGACGCGGCGGTACAGGTTCGCGGCGCCGCGGAGGTCGCTGGCGTCTTGCTCGAGCGCTTCACCCGCGCGCATCAGGAGGCCGGCGATCAGCGGCGGATCGTCCTTGCGGCGGAGTCGGTCGACGACCTGCTCGACCGCGTCGACGAAGCGCTTGGTCTGGTTCGTCCGCTTCGCGAGCTCGCGCGCGCGATCGTGCAGATCGACCCGCGACGGCATCGCGCCGATCGCCTTGATCAGGGCATCGAGCGCCTCGTTGCCTCGGCCGAGCTGGCCGTCGAGCGTCTCGGCCATGTCGCCGAGCAGGCGGGCCTGGCTCGCGGGCTCGGGGTTGGTCGCGAGGCGCTTGCCGAGCACCTTCAGGAGCAGCTCGCCCTCGTTGTGCTGGATCAGCGAGCGGCGCAGGCGCCGGACCTCGGCGTCCGACGTGATCGACGCTTCGATCGCGGACTCGAGGAGCTCCTTGGCCTGATCGTTCTCGCGCCCTTCGGCGCCCCGCTCACCGTCGCGGGCGAGCGCGAGCTTGTGGAGCTCGAACAGCACCTCGCTCTGGCCGACGGCGTTCTCGTCGTCGCCCGGCGGCGTGCGGCGCACGACGAGGAGCAGCGCGCGATACGTGCGCTCGGCCTTGTCGAGTTGACCCGCGGTGCGCGCCATCTCGGCGAGCTCCTTCTGGATCGTCGCGTTCGACACGTCCATCTTGGACGCGGACTCCATCTCGGCGAGCGCCTCGTCGAGCTTGCCCTCGGCCTGCGCGACGCGCGCGAGCTCGACGTGCAGCGCGGCGCGCTCCGGCGAGCGGCGGCGACCGAAGTCGTTGATCAGCTCGGCGAGCGCGGCACGCGCCTCGGGCAAGCGTCCGGCGACGCGCTGACCGGTCGCGAGCGCGGAGCGCAGCTCCTTGTCGGCCGGGTCGAGGAGCAACGCGGTCTCGAGCGCCGGGATCGCCTTGGCCGGGGAGTTCAACCGATGCAGGTAGATCGACGACGCCTCGCGCGCGAACTCGCGGGCGAGCTTGTCGCTCTCCGGCGTGCTCCCGGCGGGATCCTTGAGCAGCGGCAGGCTGCGCGTCAGGTGGCGCGCGAGCGGCTCCCACTGCTCGCTCTCGCGGTACAGCCCGGCGAGCATCGTGCGCAGCTCGATCGCGGCCTCCTTGTCGTCGAGGTTGCCCTCGATCGCGGCGATCGCGCGCTCGGGCTGGTGCGCCGACAGGTGCGCCTTCGCGAGCTGGCTGACGACCATCAGGCGCTCGGCGCCATGCACGGTGCCGAGCAAGCTCTCGAGCCACGGCACGGCCTGCGCCGGCTGGTGGCGCTCGAGGTTGAGCCGCGCGAGCGCGCGCAGCGAGTCGCTGGTCGGCGCGAGCGCGACGACGCGGCGGTGACCGCTGATCGCGCGCTCGACTTCCTTGGTGTCCTTCTCCGCGACGCCGGCAAACCGCGCCCACAGCTTGGACGCGCGCACGATGTCGGAGTCGGCCTCGAGTCGCTGCGCCTGTTGCTCGAGCAGATCGGCGAGCATCTTGTGCTGGCCCTTGCCGGCGAGCAGGTTGGCGACCGCGTCGATCGAAGCCTCGTGGCCGGGGCGATCCTCGAGGTTCGCCTTGAGCGCGTCGAGCCGACCGCCGCGCTCCTCGACGATACCGACCAGGCGCGCGAGCTCGAGCCGCAGCGCGAGCTTCTTGTCCTGATCGGTCTCGAGGCCGAGCTGGATCTGGCGCAGCGTCAGCAGCTCGGGGACGCGATCCTCGACGCCGAGCAGGTGCGCGAGTCGCTCGATGACCTCGAGATCGTTCGGCGCCTGGCCGAGCACCGAGCGATACATGTCGATCGCCGCGGCGTTGTCGCCGAGCTCGACCGTCGCGAGCTGCGCGGCGCGGAGCCGCATCTCGCGGCGGGTGGTCGCATCGAACGGCAACCGCGCGGCCTCGATCAACGTGTCGACCGCGGCGCGCGCGCGCCCGCCGGTCCGGTACAGATCGACGAGGGCGTCGATCGCCCACTTCGCGACGGCGTCGACCGAGCGTGCCGAGCGGATCGCGGTCGTGCCGCGCCACGCAGCGGTCGCGCGGCCGAGCACGGCCGACAGGATCGACAGTGCCTGCTCGCGTTCGCCGAGCTTGCTCGCGATGTCGGCCGCGCCGACCAGCGAGTCGAGATCGCGGGCGTCGGCGTCGGCGAGTCGACGGAGCGCATCGAGCAGGCCGGGCGTGGTGCCCTGATCCTTCTCGAGCGCGACGAGATCGGTGAGCCACGCGGAGCGCTCGCCGCCGAGCTCGAGAGCCTTGCGCAACGCCGCGGTCGCCGCGGGCTTGTCGTCGCGCTGATCGCGATGCACGAGCGCGAGGCGCTGGTGATACAGCGCGGCCACCGAGGCGGGCAGCTTGCTGCGCTCGAGGCTCGCGGCGATCGAGGTCGCGAGCGCGTCGTGCGCACCAGCCTGCTTGGCCGCGAGCTCGAGGATCGAGAGCAGCTCGTCGTCGAACGCCTCGCGGATCGCCGCATGGCGGATCACGATCGACGCGGCGTCGTCCCAGCGCGCGAGCGCCGAGCCGAACGTCGCGAACGCCTGGACCGCGCGGCGATTGCCGGGCTCGGCGGCGGCGACCTGGGCGTACGCGTCGGCCGCGCGCGCCGGATCGTTCAGGTGATCGGCGACGACATCGGCGACCGCGAGGCGGAGGCGCGCCGCCTCGCGACTGTCGGTCCCGAGGTTCCCGATCGCCTCTTCGTAGGCCGTCGCGGCGGTCGCGTGATCGCCGGTCGTCTTCGCGAGCGACAGGATCTGGTTCTCGATCAGCTGGTCGCGCGGCGCGAGCGGGAACGCCTTCGCCAGATCGGCGAGTGCGCCGGGGGCGTCGTGCTTGTGCTCGAGGCGGAGCTGCGCGGCCTCGCGAAGCAGCGCGAGCTTCGTGCGATCGTCCTTGGCTTCCGCGAGTCGCGCCGGGAGCAGCTCGAGCACGCCGGTGACGTCGTTCGTGATGCGCATCGCCTGCGCGAGGGCGTCGGCCGCCGAGGCGCGCGTCGTGGCGACCTCGAGCAGCGCGGTGAGGCCACTGCGGGCTTCCTTGTTCGCCGGATCGATCGCGATCGCGTTGCGGTACGCGGTCAGCGCGCGCGCCGGTTGATCGAGGTGCGCGCGGAGCGCGTCGCCGAGGCGGACGAGCCGGGAGACCGTGCGATGCGTCGCGCGACCCGACGCGCTCTCGAGGAGATCGGCCATCTCCTTCCAGCGGCTGGTCTCGGCGAGCAGGTCGGCGAGGGCGCTGATACCCTCCTCGTCATCCTGGTGATCGGCGACGACGCGCTGCCACGCACCGATCGCCGCGTTGAGATCCTTGCGCTGCTGGTGATGGACGAGCGCGACGCGCACGAGGTCCGCGCGCTTCTGGTTCGGCGACGCGACCTTGGCGGCGCGCGACTCGAGCGCCGACACGAGGTCGTCCCAGCGCTGCTGGTTCTCGAGGATCGAGATCCGCGCATCGAGACCCGAGAGATCGTTCGGATCCGAATCGATGCGCTGTTCCCACAGCGACAGCGCGCGATCGGTGTCGCCGAGCGACTCGGCGAGCTTGGCGGCCTCGGACAGGATCGCCGAGCGCGCGGCTTCGTTGACCTCGAGATGCGCCTGGCGCTCGAGGACCAGCAGCCGCTCCTTGGGCCGCTGGGTCTGCGCGTAGAGCACCGCGAGCTTGCGCATGATCGTGAGCTGCTCGAGCTCGGCGGCGCCGCTGATCTGCGACGCCTCGACGAGCAGCTTGATCGCGCCTTCGGTATCGGACAGCCGCTCGAGTCGCGTGCGCGCGGCCTCGCCGAGCAGCTCGACCCGGCGGGTCGGTTCGTTCGATGCGCGCGCCGCGATCGCGACGCCGTCGGCGTAGCGATCGTGGTGGTTGCCGCGCTCGGCGAGCTGGCGGAGCTTCTCCTCCATCACGCTCGACGACGGATCGATCGCGAGCAGCGCGGAGTACTGCTCCATCGCGGCGGGCAGATCGTCGAGCTCGGCGAGCCGGGTGCCGGCTTCCTCGCGGAGCTCGCGGCCCTCGCGCGGATCGCTCTGGCCATAGAGCACGATCGCGCGCTCGAGGACGCGGATCACCTCGCGCGGGCGATTGCCGGCGTCGTAGTGACCGCGGAGCAGATCGAGCGCGGTGTCGCGGACCTGACGGTTCGCGTGCGGCGAGTCGATGATGCGCTCGAGGAGCGAGCACGCCTCGGCGTCGTCCTCGGCGACCGCGAGCAGCGGCTTGGCGGCGCCGAGCGCGCGGCCGGGATCGTGGAGGCTGTCGAGGAAGACGGCGGCGATGCGCGCGCGACTCTTCTCGCGCTCCTTCTTGCTCTGGCCGTCGAGCCGACCCTCCCACAGCTGGATCAGCTCGGCCCAGCGCTCGTGGCGCTCGAGCAAGCGCTCGAGGCTCTGCGACAGCACCGCGTCCTCGGGGACGAGCGGCAACAGGCGCTGGTAGTAACCGATCGCCTTCTCGGGCTTGTTCGCGACGTCCTTCGCGAGCTCGGCGGCCTCGCGGAGCAGGCGGATGCGCCGCTGCTTGTCCTTCGCGTTGTCGATCGCGGAGTCGTAGAGCGCGAGCACCTCGTTCCACCGCTCGGCGGCGGTGTACAGGACCGACAGCCGCTGCAGTGCGGTGTCCGATCCGGGCGCGAGCTTGACGACCTGCACGAGGATCTTCTCGAGCACGGATGGATCGTCACCGAACCATTCATCGCAGAACGCGCCGGCGCGTTCGCCGATCATCTCGGCGACGTTCGGTTCGAGCGCTTGCCCGAGCGCGTCGTTGAACAGCTCGACGATCGAGTCGGGTTTGTCGAGATCCGCGGCGAGCCCTTCGACCTCTTCCCACGCGCTCACCGCGTGAGGCGAGTGTCGAACGGCTGCAGCGGCTTCCTTGAACTGAGAAAGGTCGGCCACGCTGACGCATCGTATCCCAGTTTCAAAAAGCGCGTCGAATCCCGAAGGTCGCCGCGATCGGAGACTGAAACGACGTTCCGTACTGAAACTGCGTCCACCGCTGGGCGGGCGCGCCACCTTCGGTCCGCAGGTAGACCAGGTCGGCGGGAGTTCCGTGGTCGATCGGCGCGACGAGCCCGGTCGTGTAGATGTTGTCGACCGCGGTCGCGTCGGTGCGGTCGAACAGGTTGAACACGTCGAGCGTGATGTCGAAGCCCTGCCAGTGCGCGGCCAGCTCGAGGTTGGTCTGCGCGATCATCGCGTTCCTGCCGTACGATCCGCGGGGCAGGAGCTCGGAGATCCCCTCGGTGTTCTGCGCCAAGACGTCGCGGGGCCGGCCGCTCGCGAGCGTCATCCGGGTCGCCGCGGCGACCGGGATGCCGGCGAGGTGCCCGGTGCGCCGAGCCTCGAAGAACACGCGGTGTGCGAGGTCGCTCGGTAGCCGACCGTACAGGTTCGCGAGCTGGTTATCGAAGTCGGCCCCGCCGTAGAACACCGCGCCCTGACGCGGGTCGGCCATCCCGACGGTGGAGCCGGTCGTGCGGTTGTAGAAGTAGCCGATCCGGAGCGCGAGCTTGCCGGTCGTCGCGAGCTCGGCCGCGACCGTCGTGGAGACCCGATCGGCGGTCTCGGTGCCGTCGGTCGGGTTCGCGAGCGCGCTCCCGGTGGTCTCCATCGCGCGCAGCCGGCGGGCCTGGGCCCACACCGTCATCCGGGCCGCCTGCGCGACGCCGACCTCGACCCCGGCGGTCGCCTCGTCCTGGGTCGACGGTCGCAGATCGGGCGCGATCGGGAGCGGCGCGGCGGACTCGAGCGACCGCGTGTTGCCGATGTTCGCGATCGTGATGTCGTGGACGATCCGGTCGCCGGGCAGCACATACCCCCCGACGCCGGTCGGCAGGTACGCGAAGCTGCGACCCATGCTCGCCCACGCGCGCGACCGTCCACCGCCGAGGAAGTCCCACGCGATGCCGAGCCGAGGCGCGAGCTCGTCGGAGAAGTGCAGCCGGGTGCCGACCCACATCAGCTCGTAGCGGAGCCCGTAGTTCACGCGGACGGCGGGAGTCGGGTGGAACGTGTCCTCGGCGTACGCGGCGGTGTAGCGCGTGCGGGTCTGCCGCTCGGCGACCCCGAGGTAGTCGCACTCGCCCTCGAACGCGACGTCGACGCACGTGCCGTTGCCGTGGAACCGCGCCTGATCGAGGTGGCCGACGAACAGCGAGCGATCGAGCTCGCCACCGGTGTAGCGCGACCGGGTGACGACGCGAGCGTCCTCGAGCGTCGCGCCGGCGCGCAGCACGTGCTCGCCGATGCGGTGGGTGACGTCCGCGGTCGCGGTCGGCCGATCGGCGGTCTGGTCGACGAGCAGGCCGGCCCCACCGCTCGCGAAGTAGCCGAACGGGATCGGGCACGGCGCGAACATCCCGCTCGCCGTGCACGCCGCGGCGAGCACCGGATCCTCGACGAGCGTGCCGGGCACATAGGCGGTCAGCAGCTGCGGCTGGTTCGCGGCCGCCGGATCGCGCGCGGCCTCGACGTACGCGTTCCGGTGCCACGCGAGCTGCGCGCGGACCCGGGTGTCGGTCCACGTACCCCGGTAGGTCGCGATCGCGTCGCCGGTGTAGCCGGTGCGGTCGACGCCGGCCGCCTGCTCGGTCGCGTTCGCCAGCGTGCGCTCGCCGTGCGTGACCTCACCGACGAGCGACAGCGCGAGGTGGTGCGGGCCGCGATCGATGCCGACGCGGGCCATCGCGGGCACGAACCAGCTCGTGACAGGCCGCTCGGTGTTCTCGACCGAGTCGAGCTGGAACCCGGCGCCGTCACGGTCGGCGAGGTTGTCGGCATCGGCGTCGACCAGCCGGCGTGCCTGCCAGCGCGATCGGGTCAGCGCGAGGCTCGGCGCGATCCCGGCGGCGTACCACGCGTGCTCCGGTAGCGGCCCGGTCGCGACCAGCGACACCGTCGAGTCCGGCAGCGGATCGGTGTAGAGCCGGCGCAGCTGGTAGATGCCGACGCCGAACTCGCGGTGCCGCGGCTCGGCTCCCCACGATCCCCACAGCCGCACGTCGAGCGTGTGGTGGTCGCTGCCCTCGAGCAACTCGGCATCGACCGTCCCGCCGGTCGACGCTCGATCGCGGGCAGCGAACCCGCCGGCGCTCGCCCGGATCCCGCGCAGGAACGTCAGCGGCACGCTGGTGTCGGAGCCGCCGGACCGCGCGTTGTCCGACGGGGCGCCGTCGATCGACCACCGGGTCTCGAGCCCGTTCGCGCCGGTGAAGCCGACGCCCTGTTCGTCGCGCGCGCCGCCGAGCGCGTAGTGCGCGACCGCGTCGTGCGTCGCGTCGCCGACCGGGAGACCGAGCAGATAGGTCGCGGGGATCCAGGTCGCGAGGCCGTACGGCGTCGCGGCATCGAGTGGATCGGTCGCGATCGCGCAGCCGAACGTCGTGCCATCACCGCAGTCCACCGGCGGTTCGACCGGATGGTTTGGCAGGCCGAACGCGGCCCGCGGATCGTCATCGGCGTGTGCGATGCGGCCGATGGTCGCGCCGACGACCGCGAGCAAGCGCCAGCGCACGCCCGACGGTAGCACGTGGTATCCGACCGCGTGGTTCCCATGCGACTTCACGCGGCGAACGCGGCGGCGATCGCGCCCCGTGGCGACTACGTCCTCTACTGGATGATCGTGGCGCGGCGCACGCGCTACAGCTTCGCGCTCGATCGCGCGATCGCCGAGGCGAAGCGACTCGCGCGGCCGCTGCTGGTGTTCGAGCCGCTGCGCGCCGGCTATCCGTGGGCGAGTGATCGCCTGCACGCATTCGTCGCGCAGGGCATGGCCGACAACGCGAAGGCGTTCGCCGCGGCGGGCGTGACGTACCTGTCGTACGTCGAGCCGTCGCCGGGTGCGGGTGCCGGGCTGCTCGCGGCGCTCGCGAAGCGCGCGTGTCTCGTGGTCACCGACGAGCAACCCGGGTTCTTCCTCGGGCGCATGATCGCCGCCGCGGCGGCCAAGCTCGCCGTGCGCGTCGAGGTCGTCGACGGCTGCGGCCTCGTCCCGCTGCGCGCGGGCGGCGACTTCCTGACCGCGGCGATGTTCCGTCGCCACCTCCAGAAGACCGTGCACCCGTACCTCGCCGACTTTCCGGTCGCGCGCCCGCTCGCGAAGCCACCGGCGGGCGTCGCCGAGGTGGCCGGCGCGATCCTGCGCCGATGGCCGTCCGAGCCCGACCTCGCGAAGCTGCCGATCGATCACGCGGTGCGCCCGGTCGCGTACCGCGGTGGCGAGGTCGCCGGTCGCGCGATCGTCAGCGAGTTTCTCGCCGACAAGCTGCCGCGCTACGCCGACGATCGCAACGATCCCGACGCGGGCGGCGGTAGCGGCCTGTCACCGTGGTTGCACTTCGGGCACGTCTCGACCCACGAGCTGGTCGCCGGCTTGTGGAAGCTCGCGGACTGGGATCCGTCGCGGGTCGCCGGCGCGAAGGCGACCGGCAGCCGCGAGGGCTGGTGGGGTTTGCCCGCGGCGAGCGAGGCGTTCCTCGACGAGCTGATCACCTGGCGCGAGCTCGGCTACACGTTCTGCCATCACCGTGCCGACTACGATCGGTTCGAGTCGCTGCCGAACTGGGCGACCAAGACGCTGGCGGATCACGCGTCGGATCCGCGCCCGATCGTCTATTCGCGCGCGCAGCTCGAGGCCGCGACGACCCACGACGAGATCTGGAACGCCGCGCAGCGCCAGCTCGTCGCGGAGGGCCGCATCCACAACTACCTGCGGATGCTGTGGGGCAAGAAGATCCTCGAGTGGTCGCCGACGCCGCGCGCCGCGCTCGCGACCTTGATCGAGCTCAACAACAAGTACGCGGTCGACGGCCGCGATCCGAACTCGTACAGCGGCATCTTCTGGACGCTCGGTCGCTTCGATCGCGCGTGGGGCCCGGTGCGCCCGATCTTCGGCACCGTGCGCTACATGTCGTCCGACAACACGCGCAAGAAGCTCGATCTCGACGACTACCTGCGGCGGTGGGCAGCCCAGCCGCGACTCCTCTAAATTTAGATCGCTCGCGCGATCCGCGCCGCCGCGCGACGCAGCGCCCACAGCCCGAGATAGACCGGATACTGGCCGAGCGTCAGCGGTCCGAGCGCGTGGAGGTTCGCGGTCGCGCCGCGCGCATCGCGCACGAGAAACGTCGCCGGGTCGACCCACAGGCCGCCGGTGTCGAGCCGGCGCACGCCGTCGGCGAACGGGATCTGCGCCGGGGACGCGTGGCCCGACGCGAGCACCGCGTGCAGGAACCGGTCGTCGGACGCGGCGAGATCGGGGTCGTGACCGCGGGCGTCGATCACGCGATCGGCAGCGAGCGCGTCGAGCGGGTCGGCCGTGCCGAGCGCGCGGACCCGGACGCGACCGGTGTCGACCAGCGCGAGGATCCGGCGCGCGTTGCCGGTGTGGATCGCCTCGAGGTGGCGGAGCGCGCCGTACCAGTGCGGTGCGAGCGCCAGGCGATCCTCGGCGAGCACCTGCGGAAACAGATCGAACACCGCCGGCACGGTCGGCCACAGCACGGCCTGCCACGCGATCTCGCGGCGGTCGCGCTGGGCAGCGAGCGCGACCTCGAGGTCCCGGCGCAGGGTCGCGACGCCGTCGGCGAGCGGCGCGGGTGGGGGCGCGCCGGCGAGGTCGCCACGCACGGCTTCGATGATGTCGGACAGCCGCACGCCGTCGCGCCCGCGCAGGCGATCGAGCTGCACGGCGCGCCCGGGCGCCGTCTTGCTGCCGAGCAGCGGGCCCCACACCGACGGCAGGAGGCCGCGGCGCGAGGCCAGCGTGATCGTGCCGGTGGTCAGGTCGGCGAGCGCGATCGCGAGATCGATCGCCGACTGGCTGGTGCCGAGCACGAGGACGTCCTCGCGTGCGCCGATCGCCGCGAGCCGCCGCACGTCCCATCGCCAGTCGACCGCGCGCGCGACGTGCGCGAGTCGGTTCGTGTGCCAGTGCCCGGTCGCGAGCACCGCGCGCTCGGCGGCGATCTCGCCGCGATCGGTCTCGATGTGCCACGCGCCGTCGCGCCGCGCGATCCCGCGCGCGGTGGTCTCGCGCTCCACGATGGCATCGAGCTTCTTCGCGGCCTGCTCGAACTGCGCGCGCAGCACCTCGCCGCGCTTGCGCCGCCGCGTCGCGACCCGCCCGAGCGTGTGTCGGGGATCGGCGGCCTCGCCGTACGGCAGGCCGACGCCGACCTGCGTGCCGCGCTCGATCACGACGACCCGGCCGGCGAACCGCGCGCGGGCGAGCGCCGCGAGCACGTGCGCCGCGGCCGGCCCACCGCCGACGATCACGAGGTCAGCGATCACCCGCAAACGTCCCATGAACGTGAACGGTGGGCGATCCGGAAGCCCCGAGCCCAAACCCCGAAGCCCGACAGTCAGTGTTTGTGGCCGTCGGGACCGTGATCGTGGCCTTCGTGCGAATGCTCGTGCGTCGCGTGCGCGTGGTCGTGCCCCGCGTGATCGCCGTGACCATGATCGTGATCGTGGTTGCAGTTCGGGCCGTGCTGGTGCGAGGCCTGGTGCTCGGCGACCTCGGCCTTGACCTTCTCCATGTCGAGCTTCTGCGCCTGCGCGACGAGCTCGTCGAGCGCGGTCGCCGGGAGCGCGCCGGACTCGCGGAACAACAGGATGCCGTCGCGGAACAGCATCAGCGTCGGGATCGCCGAGATCTGCGCGCCGCCAGCGAGCTCCTGCTGCGCCTCGGTATCGATCTTACCGAACACGACGTCGGGATATTTCTCCGACGCCTTCTCGAACACCGGCGCGAACGCCCGACAGGGGCCACACCATTCGGCCCAGAAATCGAGCAGCACGATTCCTCCGGTCTCGATCGTGTTCTTGAAGTTCGCTTCGGTGATCTCAACGGTTGCCATGGCCAGACCGTGCCCCGACCCCCGGCAGCGCGCAAGTCCCGACGTGCTAGCCTTTCGGTGTGAAGCTCCGCATCACCTACAACGCGCCCGTCATCCTGACGTTCACGCTGGCGGCGGTCGCGGTGTTCTTGCTCAACAGCGCCATCGAGGGAACCCGCGCGTGGTTCATGGCGTACCCGACGTTCGACCACGTCGGCGCGAGGGCGTACGTCGGCCTGTTCAGCCACATCCTCGGGCACGCCAACTGGGCACACCTGATGGGCAACTTCATGCTCATCCTCCTGATCGGCCCGATCCTCGAGGAGCGCCACGGCTCGCTGTCGCTGCTGATCATGATCCTCTTGACCGCGCTGGTCACCGGACTCGCGACGCTGGTGTTCTCGAAGAACGCGCTGCTCGGTGCGAGCGGGCAGGTCTTCATGATGATCTTGCTGGCGTCGACCGCGAACATCCGCGCGGGCGAGATCCCGATGACGTTCATCGCGATCGCGTGCGTCTACCTCGGCGGCGAGATCGTCAGCGAGTTCCGCAACAACGACAACGTCTCGCACTTCGGCCACCTGGTCGGCGGCTCGGTCGGTGCGATCTTCGGGTTCATCGGCGCGCGCACCAAGGCCGCAAAGCCCGTCGTGATCGGCGGCACCGCGGCACCGCTCGCGAAGCCCAAGCCGGTCGCGCTAGACAAAAAAGTCGGGAAATAGCCCCGCGCCCGGAACGCTGGCGTACTCGTCGAGGTTCTTGCCCTCGGCGAGCAAGACCTCGTCGTCGATGAAGAACTTGCCGGTCTCGGACTTGTGGAAGATCGCGTAGGCGGCGTCGGCCATGATCGTCGGCTTGCGCGAGCCCTTCATCGTCGCATCGCCGCCGAGCAGGTTCTGCACCGCCGCGGTCGCGATCACGGTGCGCGGCCACAGCGCGTTGACGCTGATCTTGTCCTTCGCGAGCTCGCCCGCCATGCCGAGCACGCACATGCTCATACCGAACTTCGCCATCGTGTAGGCGACGTGCGGCGCGAACCACTTGGTCTCCATGTTGAGCGGCGGCGACATGTTGAGGATGTGCGCGACGCCGTGCTGCTGCGCCGACTTGCGCAGGTGCGGGATGCACGCCTGCGACGTGACGAACGTGCCGCGCGTGTTGATCGAGTGCATGAGGTCGTAGCGCTTCATCGGCGTCGCCTCGGTCGTCGTCAGGTGGATCGCGCTCGCGTTGTTCACGCAGATGTCGATGCCACCGAACGTCTCGACGGTCTTGGCGACCGCGGCGGCCACGGCGGCCTCGTCGCGGATGTCGCACAGGCACGGCAGCGCCTTGCCACCGGCGGCCTCGATCTCGGCGGCGGCCGAGTAGATCGTGCCCGGCAGCTTCGGGTTCGGCTCGGCGGTCTTCGCCGCGATGGCGATGTTGGCGCCGTCGCGCGCGGCACGGAGCGCGATCGCGAGGCCGATACCGCGGCTCGCACCGGTGATGAACAGGGTCTTTCCCTTGAGCGACATATCTCGACGTATATCAAAGATCGCCGGCTGCGCCGGCTGAGGTCAGCGCCGGACGGGCTGCGGCATGACTTTTCCCATCTCGACGTACTCGTGATGCGCGCCGGCCCACAGGTCGTCGGCGGTGAGGCCGCGTCCGGCCCGAGCCGCAATCACCGCGGCGCGCACCACGGCGTTCTTGATGTAGCCACCGGTCATATCGAACTTCTCGGCGAGCGCGGCGAAGTCGATCTCGTCGTGGATCCCGGCGCCGGGTGGCAGCAGCATGCGCCACAGCTGCTCGCGCTCGTCGGGCTCGGGGTCCGGGAACCGCACGCGGAAGTTGAGGCGGCGCTGGAGCGCGGGGTCGATCGCGGCCTCGGCGTTGGTCGTCAGCACGCTGACGCCGTCGAACGTCTCCATGCGCTGGAGGATGTAGTTGACCTCGAGGTTCGCGAACCGATCCTGGGCCGACTTCAGCTCGGTGCGCTTGCCGAACAGCGAATCGGCTTCGTCGAACAGCAGCATCGCGTGCGAGTCCTGCGCCTCGTCGAAGATCTTGCCGAGGTTCTTCTCGGTCTCGCCGACGTACTTCGAGATCACCGCGGACAGATCGATGCGCAGGAGCTCGAGGCCGAGCTCGCTCGCGATCACCGAGGCGGCCATCGTCTTGCCGGTGCCGGGCTCGCCGGAGAACAGGCCTGACACGCCGCGCGAGATGCCGAGGTGGCGCTGGAAGCCCCAGGTCTCGAGGATCTTGCTGCGCTCGCGGACCATCGCGACCATGTCGCGCATCGTGTCGATCACGTCGTCGGGGAGCACGAGCTCGGAGAAGCGCGCCTTGCGATGCACGACGTTGCCGTAGCTGCCGAGTCGCACGGTGAGCCGGCGCCCGACCGAGGCCTCGAGCGCCTCGCGATCGACCGGTGCGCCCGCCGCGTCGGCGTAGCGCCGGGCCTCGCCGACGACCTCGGCGATCGCGCCGGGCCCGATCACGTAGCGGCCGCCGAGCTCGTCGGCGTGTGCGGCCGCATCGGCGCCGTGGTGCGCGAGCGAGCTCGCCCACGCCCCGACGCGATCGGCGAGCTCCATGCGCGGCATCGTCAGCCCGAGCTGCGGGCGGTGGAGCTCGACGTGTCCGCGACCCGGCGTGCTGGCGATCAGGAGATCCGGGATCGTCGCGAGCGCGTCGCGGGTCTCGAGCGCGAGCTCGCCGCGATCGTCGTACAGCGCGTCGAGCTCGGCGAGGTAGACGATCGCGTCGCGCAGCCGCGCCGCGGCGACGACGTTGGGCAGCACGTAGCTCCGCGTGCGCTTCTCGAACGCGACGAGCCGCGCGACGTGGACGACGAGCAGCGGCCGCGCCAGCGCGCGTGCCATCCGGTGCGCGACCGCGAGCCGACCGGAGCCGCGAGGCCCGCGGATCACGGCCGCGATCAGATCGGTCGCGCGACTGCGCGCGGCGATCGCGTCGGCGGCGGCGAGCGTCGCCGGTGGGAGCGCGGTCGCGAGCTCGGCGTCCGGCGCGAGCAGCTCGACGAGCCCGGCGAGCGGCGCCCCGATCGCGTCGTCGCCGGCGAGCCACGCCAGCGTCGGGCGCGCGAGCTCGAGCGTCGCGGCGAGCCCGTCGCCGTCGACCAGAAGCAGGCGACCGCGGCGCAGCGGCGCGCCCGGCGCGAGCGCGGCGAGCACGGCGCCGGGATCGAGCTCGAGGATGTCGGCGCACGCCTCGGCGTACAGCGCGGGGCGGCGGCGGGCCGCGAGCGCGTGGGCGTACTCGCGCAGATCGAGATCGAGCGCGTAGCCGAGCGCGATCGCGAGCAGCGCGCGATCGGTGTCGCCGAGGCCCATGCGGGTGCCGGCGAGCGCGACGCGCGGTGGATCGACCGGGCGCGCGGTCACGATCGGTGCGAGCTCGGCCGCGGCCTTCTTGTGCGTCGCCTGCGGGCGCAGCGTGCCGGACGCGAGGCGCGCGAGGGCGGCGGGATCGCGCAGGTAGAGCTGCGATGGTGAGCGCGGGT
The DNA here is from genome assembly GCA_038321315.1 of Haliangiales bacterium. GTDB lineage: Bacteria > Myxococcota_A > Polyangia > Haliangiales > Haliangiaceae > JABFXX01. The sequence continues at coordinate 14,757 of JBBQEX010000008.1, forward strand.
CGCCGGTGCCCGCGTTGAGTCGGCGCAGCAGCGCGGCCTCGGCGCAGCGCGCGACCCACGCGACGAGCGGCGCGAGCTCAGCCACCGTCATCTCCGTAGAGCGACGACGGCTTTGGCGGCTCGACGACCTCGGGACCGTCGAGCGTCGACTTCGGTTTGGGCTCCTCGGCGCGCTCGGGCCCGACCAGCGTCGTGCCGACCTCGATGTCGGTGTCGGCGGGCTTGTCGTCGGTGTCGGCGGCCTCGGGCACCTCGCCGAACCAGTCCGCCTTGTCCCACTCGGCGATCACCTCCTGGGCATCGCCGAGCCGGCCGAGCTTGGTGCGCAGCCGGCCGAGCTTGTCGGTCAGCTTGTCGAGCGAGCCGAGCTCCGCGAGCAGCTCGGGGTCGGCGCCGGTCAGGTTCGGCTGGAGCACCGCGAGGGCGCGCTCGAGCAGATCGCGCCGATCGTCGGCGAAGATGAACGTGCCGAGCTGCGCGCGACCGGTCACCGCGCCCTGCAACAGCTCGAGCGCGCGCTCCTCGCGATCGGGCAGGCCGAGCAAGCTGATCGTGACGTTCTTCTTGTCGAAGATCGCGCGGATCGTGGCGAGCACGACGCGCTGGCGATCGCGATCGTGATCCTGGACGGTCTCGACGTCGACGACCTCCTCGCCGGCGACCTCCGCGAGCTCGTCCTCGGCGACGAGATCGCGACTGCGCGCCTCCTCGTGTTCGAGGTCGCTGCCTTCGAGCTGCTTGTCCTCGGCGCGCACGGGTCGCGGCTACTCGACCTTCTCCCACCACTGACACCACCACGGCCCTCCGACGAGGATCCGCAGCTTCGGGTGCCAGCAGTACGAGATGTTCTGGTCGGGATTCATGTAGTAGAGGCAGTTGTCGCAGCGCTCGTCGCCGTACGGCTGACCCTTGAGCACGTTGTCCTGCACCATGTGACTGAGCTCGAGCGCCTTCTTCTCGTCGATCTCCTTGGGCTCGGGCGTGGGAAGTCCATCATCTGCCATGTCCGGGAGCATATCGCGGCAACTTGCGGATCGGCCCTTACCCGCGCGAACGATTTCGTCGATCGTCGAGTCATGAAGCAGCTCGCCTTCGCGATCGCCGCGGTCGGAGTCGCCGCGTGTACGCAGCGCTACAGCGTCGACGATTACTGGGACGAGCTCGGCACCGTGCACTGCCAGCGCATGCGCGACTGCTGCACCACCGCCGACTACGACGACTGGTGGGACGGCAACGACCAGGCGTGCCTCGCCGCCTGGCGTGCGCCGACCGACGCCGCGCAGATCCGCGACGGCCTCACCCACGACCGGATTCACTTCGACGAGGTCGGCGCCCACGCTTGCGTCGAGGCGCTGCGCGACCAGGCGTGCGGCGAGTTCGAGCAGGCGTATCGCTATCGCGAGAGCTACTGCACGCCACCACTCCACGGCGACCTCGCGCCCGGCGATCACTGCCAGCTCGACGAGGAGTGCGCCAGCCACACCTGCGCGACCGGTGTCTGCATCGTTCCGGTCGCCGCCGGCGCGGTGTGTCAGCCCGCCGAGGTCTGCGAGGGTCCCTACGAGTGCAGCGGCACGTGCACCCTCGGCAATCCCGAGGGCATCGCGTGCAGCGTCGATGCCGACTGCATCGATTCGTGGTGCAAGACCGACATCTTCAACAACGGGACGTGCAAGCGCGCCTGCAAGGGGCGGTAGGACTCTCGTTCACGAGGCAGAAGGAGGTTCGAGTACGAGTACGAGCACGACCGAGAGACGAGGACGACACGCCGACACGCCGACACGCCGACACGCCAGATCGTCGCTAACTCGTCGTCGAGCATTGTCGTTCTTGGTCGCTTCGTTGTCGTCGCGTCGCCTGACTGCGTCATCGTCTCGGTCGTACTCGTACTCGTACTCGTACTCGTACTCGAAACTCCTTCCGCCTCTCGTCAGTGCCGCGCGATCTCCACAACGTCCCCCGGGCGGAGTGGCACATCCGGCTGCTCGCCGGTCGCGATCGCACCGACATCGATGACGAAGCTGCGGTGATCGCGAGTGACGAGGCGAACGCGTTTGGTATCGAGCTCGCCCCGCGCGCCGCTGCTCGCGTGGGTGCCGGCGTAGGCGACCGCGTTGACCACGGTCATGCCCGGTGAGAACTCGAGCGTCTCGGTCCAGCCCGGGGCGGCGAGCTTCACGCCCATCGCCGGGTTGGCGCGCACCTGGACGATGACATCGGGCTCGTCGACGTACTTCGCGGCGCAGTGCTCGAGTTGCGCGCCGGCGATCGCGGGCGTCACGCCGACCGGCGTCCACTCGGGGCAACCGGCGAGCGCGGCGATCGTGCCGTCGGGGGCGACCGCGAGCTCGAGGTGCACGATCGAGCTGGTGCGGCCGTTGTGATAGGCGCGCGGCCCGTAGCGGCGATCGGTCTCGATCGAGCGAACTTCGCCACGTGCGGCGAGCCATGGCGGTGGATGCTCGGGCTCGACCGTCGGTGCGCCGTAGCTGATCGCGAGCTCGAGCTTCGCGCCCGGCCCGATCGGCGCCACGTCGCCGAGGATGGCGATGCGGGTCCCGCCCTCGAGCCTGAAGCGATCGAGTGGGCCGATCGAGGCCGCGGTCGCGCAGCCACCCAGCAGCAGCGCGGTCGCGGCGTGCTTCACTTGCGCAGGCGCTGCGCGAACCACGCGACGGTCTCGACCATACCCTCGGCGACCTGGTGCGTCGGCTCGTAGCCGAGCGCCGCCTGGATCTTGTCGATCGCCGCCTGCGAGTGCTGGACGTCGCCGGGTCGCGGATCGCCGAACGTCGGCCGGGCGTCGGCGACCTCGGGGAACGTGCGCGCGAGTGCATCGCGGATCATCGCGAACAGCTCCTCGAGATCGGTGCGCCCGTTGCATCCGCAGTTGTAGACCGTGCCGGTCACCGCCGGATCGGGCGCGGTCGCCGCGAGCAGGTTCGCCTGCACGATGTTGTCGACGTAGCAGAAGTCGCGGCTCGACGAGCCGTCGCCGAAGATCGTGCACGGCTTGCCGGCGGCCATCGCCGCGATCCAGCGCGGGATCACGGCGGCGTAGACGCCGTCGGGATCCTGGCGGCGACCGAACACGTTGAAGTAGCGCAGCCCGATGATCTGCTGCGCGTAGACGTCGTGAAACACCTGCGCGTAGAGCTCGTCGATGCGCTTGGTCGCCGCGTACGGGGAGAGCGGCTTGCCGATGCGATCCTCGTGCTTCGGGAGGCCGGGATGATCGCCGTAGACCGACGAGCTCGACGCGAACACCACGCGCCCGACGTTGGCCTCCTTGGCGGCGACCAGGACGTTCAGGAACGCGTCGACGTTGTGCTGGTGCGACGAGATCGGATCCTTGATCGAGCGCGGCACCGAGCCGAGCGCGGCCTCGTGCAGGATGATGTCGACGTCCTTGCAGACCTTCTTCGCGACGTCGGGGTCGCGCAGATCGCCTTCGACGAACTCGAACTGCAGCCGCTCGTCGGGGTTGATCGCGAGGACGTCATCGAGGTTGCGGCGATGCCCGGTGATGAAGCTATCGACGCCGACGACCGTCTGCCCGAGATCGAGCAAGCGCTCGAGCAGCGCCGAGCCGATGAACCCGGCGACCCCGGTCACCAGCCACCGGCGCGGCGAGTTGACCAGGTCCTCGCACAGCTCGTCGTACCGGGTTCGGGGCAACTACAAGCTCCAGAGCTTGATCCCGCGCGGCGCCTTGCCGGGCGGCAACACGCTCTTCACGTCGATCATCACGCCGTTGTCGCGAACCCGCGCGTAGATGCCGTCGATGTCCTTGATGTAGTCGTGGTGCGAGACCGCGAGGATCACGCAGTCGAGATCCTTGAACTTCTCGAGCGGCGTGATGTGGATGCCGTACTCGTGGTGGGCCTCCGCGGGGTTGCCCATCGGATCGTGGACGATCGCCTGGATGCCGTACTCGGTCAGCTCCTTGACGATGTCGGGGATCTTCGAGTTGCGCAGGTCCGGCACGTTCTCCTTGAACGTGAGGCCGAGGATGCCGACCTTGGCCTTGCGCAGCGGCACGTCGCCGGAGGTCAGCATCTTGACGACCTTCTGCGCGATGAACCCGGCGATGTTGTTGTTGATCCGGCGGCCGGCGAGGATCACCTCGGGCAGGTAGCCGAGCTCCTGCGCCTTGGTCGTCAGGTAGTACGGATCGACGCCGATGCAGTGACCGCCGACGAGGCCAGGCGAGAACCGCAGGAAGTTCCACTTGGTGCCGGCCGCCTCGAGGACGTCCTGGGTGCGGATGCCCATGCGATCGAAGATCAGCGCGAGCTCGTTCATCAGCGCGATGTTGAGGTCGCGCTGCGTGTTCTCGATCACCTTGGCCGCTTCGGCGACCTTGATCGACGGCGCGCGGTGCACGCCCGCGGTGACGACCGACGAGTAGACCTGCGCGACGCGCTCGGCCGACTCGGGCGTCTGGCCCGCGGTGACCTTCACGATCTTCTCGAACGTGTGCTCCTTGTCGCCCGGGTTGATGCGCTCCGGCGAGTAGCCGAGGAAGTAGTCGACGCCGTTCTTGAGCCCGCTCTTCTCGTCGAGCACCGGGCCACAGATCTCCTCGGTCACGCCGGGATACACGGTCGACTCGAACACGACGATGTCGCCCTTCTTGAGGTGCGGGCCGACCGTCTTGCTCGCGCTGATCATCGGCGTGAGATCGGGGCGGTTGTTGTTGTCGATCGGCGTCGGCACCGCGACGATGTAGAACGTGCAGTCCGCGAGCTTCGCGGGATCGGCGGTCATCTCGAGGTGCTTGGCGGCGGCGAGCTGCTCGGAGGTCACCTCGAGCGTGTCGTCGTGGCCCTTCTTGAGCTCGTCGATCCGGCGCTGGCGAATGTCGAACCCGATCGTCGGCCCCTTCTTGCCGAAGCTGATCGCGACCGGGAGCCCGACGTAGCCAAGACCGATGACTGCAATTTTTTCGTGGTCGACGGACATGCGCCACGAGGAGACCACGATCGCTGCTAGCCGAGCAACAGCACGCCCAAGAAACGTCCGGACGGCATCAGCTGCGCGAGCTCGCGAAGCTCCTTCTCGCGCGTGCGGTGTGCGCGACCGACGAGCGCGACCGCATCCATGCACGCCGCCGCGCTCGCGTGCTCGCCGAGCAGCTCGAAGCCGGTGAGATCCACCAGCACGTGTGCGAACAGGTCCGCACCATCGAGCAACACCCGCGCGAGCTGCGGCACGACCTCGCCGGCGCGCTCGACCCGTGGGGGCGACAGAAGCGCGAGCGAGCCGCGCAGCCAGCGGGTGGAGAACACCGAGTCGTCGTGGTCGGTTCGCTGGCCCCGGTTCAGCGCCGAGAGGCCGGGGTAGCGGACGTTGGCATCGACCACCGCGATCGTCGCGCCGGTCAGGTCGGCGAGCGCGAGGCCGAGATGGATGAGGAGCGGCGGCACCGCGACGGTGTCGTCGCTCGGCACGAACCCGGCCACCCGGATCTTGTCGCCGTGGAGCCGCCGCGCGATCCGCGCACATGCCGCGCGCACCTCGCCGAGCGTCGGATCGTCGCGCCCGATCGCGATGCCGAGCGACGCCAGGACCGCGTCGTCATCGGCATCGCCCATGGGGCCGAATCTAGATGGTTGCCAGCTGCGCGTCGAGCGTGTGCGCGAGCTGGTAGACGTGCGCCGGGAGCCGGTGGCCATGCCCGCCGGGCTCGAACGCGTGGACCGGCGCCGCCGTTCCGGCGAGCGCGTGGAGATAGGCGACCTCGCCGAGCACGAGGTTCGCGAGATCGAACACGTCGGACGGGGTGGCGTCGGGTAGCGACGCGCGCGCGGTCAGCGCGGTCTGACCGCGCGCGGCGATCTTCTTGCCGAGCGTGGCCAGACAGGTCTCGAGCTGCCGGTAGCAATCGGCCGGCTGCTTCGCGCGCTCGAACTTCGCGAGGTCGACCGCCGCACGGCCGGTGCGCCGCGCGTAGGCGAGCGCCAGCGCCACGGTCCGGTAGCAATCGGCGGGGGCCATCGGCCGCTCGAGCAGCCGCGACAGCATGCGGTTCACCTTGACGAGCGTCACCAGCACGTCGCTCGGCTGGCGGCTCGGCTCGAGCGCGGGCGCGGCGGCCTTCGCGGTGATGCCGAGCTCGGCGACGATGTCGTCGACCTGCGCGCCGATCGCGTCGATCAGCTCGAGACAGTGGCCGGGCGCGATCGTGTCGATCGCCGGGATCGCGGGTGCCGCGCGCGACGTGCACGCGCCGAGCTCGTCGCCGAGTCGGGCGACCTTGTGCCACGCGGCGATCGCCTGGAAGTAGACCTCGCGCGGCTTGGCACCGGAGATCTCGGGGACCGGCCGCGGATCGGCGGTGCGCCCCATCTCGTCGCGGACATGCTCGAGGCGAGCGAGCAGCTGGTGGGCGTTGGCGTAGCAGTGGGCAGGCGTGACGTCGGCGAGCTTCATGGCCCGACGCTAGCGCGCGCCCAGGTCACGATCCATGGGATCCCACAGGTAAACCATGGGCTCCCATGTGATCAGCCGCGCATGTAACAGCTGGCGAACCGGAAGTCGAACGCGTCGTCGTCGCGCGCGCGGTCCTCGCGTTCCTTGGCGAGCTTCGCGCGATGGGTCTCGAACACGTAGTCGCCGAGCATCCGGAGATCGCGGGCGGCCGCCGCGACCAGGCGGTAGCCGGTCCGCCGGACGAGGCCGAGCGCACCGCCGGCCGGGCCCGCGTTGGGGACGAGCTCGTCGAAGCACGGCTCGCCGCGCGCCCACAGGATCTCGTCGATCCCCGGCACCTCGAGCTGGAGCGGCGCCGCGCCGCGCGCCAGGCCGGGCACGAACGGTCGCTCGATGCGCAACCCGGTCGATGACAGGTCGACGGCGAGCGCGCCGATCTCCTTGCCGTCGAGCAGCTCCCAGCACATGGCCTCGACCCCGATCCGAGGAGAGCGGCGACGCACGTCGTGATTTTCCAGCATCCGAAAATTTTCGGATGCCCGGCCGCGCGGATCCAGTTATCAGCGATTGAACTTGCTGATGTAGGACAGGCCGGGCAGGGCGACCTGGGTGAAGAACATGGCGTCCGACATCGTCCGGTCCGTCGACAGGCGCCGGATGTCGAACCGGTCGACCGGCAGCATCCCGCGCAGGACCTGCGGCCACATCCGGTTGACGCCACTCGCGTTCGACATCCCGATCCGGTAGCCGGCACGATCGATCGCCTGTCGGATCTTCGGGACCTCGGCGATCGTGCGACCGACCGGGTAGGCGACCGCGAGGGTCGGCCGACCGAGCTCGCGCTCGAGGTCGGCCTTCGAGCCACCGAGCTCGTCGTCGAGCGCGGCCTCGTCGAGCGTCTGGAGCACGCGATGGGTACGCGTGTGGCTGCCGATGTCCATGCCGGCAGCCGCGACCGCGCGGATCTGGTCCCACGTCATGATCAGCTCGCTGGCATGGCGCGCCTCGATCTCGCGGCTCCACGGGACCTCGAGTGCGGTCGTGAGCTCGGTGAGGAAGCGCTCGAGGTCGAGCGACGCGGTGTCCTTGACGATATCGGTCAGCGCGCGCCGCATGCCGGGTGCGCGCACGTGCACGGCGATCGGGTGCGGATAGCTCAGCGTCGCGTGGTCCAGCTTGGTCGACGACAGCAGGAGCGCGATGCGCTCCCACCAGTAGATCCGGCGCTCGGTGGTGAACGCGGTGGCGATGAAGAACGTCGCCGGCACGCCGACCGCGCGCAGGATCGGCAGCGCCGTGTCGTGGCAGGACCGATAGCCGTCGTCGAACGTGATCAGCACCGGGTTGCTCGGCAGGGCCTTGCCCTCGATCGCGGCGATCACGTCGTCGACGCCGACGACCGTGCAGTGCCGCGCCAGCGTCTCCATCTGGCGCCGGAACTGCGCCGGCGTCGCGTCGGCGACATCGGGGTCGAACGCGTAGCGTCCGTCCTGCTCGGTGATGTGGTGGTACGTGACGATGGCGAGGGTCGGCACCGGCACGAAACGCCGCACCCGCATCAGGCCGGCGAGCGCACCCGTGCGGTCGAGCAACGCCGCGACACGTTCACGCGTACCCACTCGATGCAGCATAGCCCAACGTCGATGATAAGGTTCTCGCGACGTGTTCGCGATTCCCGGGATTTCGGCGCTGATGATCTTCATCCTGGCGCGCCCGCAAGAGTTCTTCACGTTGCTGCAGCGCGTGCCGTTCCTGCACCTGTTCACCGCGCTCGCCGTGCTCGGATGGGTCATCGACATCCGGCTGCGGCGGCTCCAGCCGATCGCGTCGCCGTCGCTGCCGTGGGTCGGCGCGTTCCTCGGCTGGTGCATGCTGAGCTGTGCGATCAAGACCCCGGAGCTGCTGATCCCGCGCGCGATCGAGATGGCGATCCTGTTCGCGATCTACGGGACGATCGCGCACGGGATCCAGCGATTCCGCACGTTCCAGCTCGTCGCCGCCGTGCTCCTGGGCACCGGTCTGTTCATCACGGCGCTGTGCTTCGCCGAAGGTATATCTCCAACCCAGTGCGTCGCCGGCGTCGACGATGGCGACGACGAAGCCTCCGGCACGCCCGACGGGCGCGAGTGCGACACCCGCGATCAGTGCCGGCTCGGTCCCGAGGTCGTCCCCGGCATGGAGTACCAGTGCGAGCACGTCGGCCTGTTCGGCATGTCCTCGATCGAGGGCCGCACGCGCTACATCGGCGAGCTCCACGATCCCAACGAGGTCGCGCTCGTGATCTCGACGAGCGCGCTGTCCTTCCTGATCGGGTTCCTGTTGCGCAAGCGCTCGGCCGGCGCGCTGATCGTGCTCGGCGTCGCGACCGTCATCGTGGTGTGGACCGTGTTGCTCACCCAGTCACGCGGAGGGCTCGTCGCGGCGATGTTGGTCCCGGGCGTCTACGTGGTGCGCCGCTATGGGCTCGCCGCGATCATCCCGGCCGCGGGCATCGCGCTGCCCGTGATCGCCTTCAGCGGACGCAGCGGCGAGTCCGCCGACATGTCGACCCAGCTGCGCTACGAGGCGTGGCAGGCCGGCATCGGCATGTTCCACGACAACCCGATCTTCGGCGTCGGACCGCGCCAGTTCGCCGAGCACCACTTCATCACCGCGCACAACTCGTACGTGCTCACGCTCGGCGAGCTCGGGCTGCCCGGGTTCTTCCTGTTCGTCGCGATCCTCTACATCTCGATCAAGACGCTCGTCGTCGGGCTACGCGAGCTCCGCAACGTGCCGGGAACGCGCGCCGCCCAGATCTGGGGCATGGCACTCCTCGCGTCGATGATCGGCGCGACGTTCCAGATCAACACGCTATCGTTCGCCTACCACTCGGCGCTGTGGATCCTGTTCGGCATGGCCGGCGCGTGGTTCTCGTGCGTCCGCACGCACCGGCCCGAGTTCGCGATCCGCATGCTGCCGCGCGACCTCTTGATCGTCGCGGGCATCGTGGTCGGCTACGCGTTCGTCGTGCTGCCGATCTTCCTGCACAGCAAGGGCTACTAGTTACTTCTTCTTGGCCGCGACCGGCTTCTTGGCCGCGACTGGCTTCTTCGCCGCAGCCGGCTTCTTCTCGGCCGCGGGCTTGGCTACCGCAGGCTTCTTGGCGGGGGCAGGCTTCTTTTCGGCTGCGGCCGGCTTGGCGGCGGGCTTGTCGACAACCTTGGGCTTCTCGACCGGCTTCTCGATGACGACCGGCTTCTCGACGACCGGGGTCGGCTGGGTCGGCGCGGCGGGCTTGAACGGGCGCGGCGCCGGGCGCGGCGGGGTCTTCACCGGGAGCACGATCGGCGGCAGCGGCTTGCTCGGGATCGGCAGCGGCTTGGCCGGACGCACGGGCGCGGGCCCACGAAGCGGCGGGTCATCCGGCGGATCGTAGGCCTCCTCTTCATCGTCGCTGCTGCTGCTGTCGTCATCGTCGTCGTCGGGACGGACGATCGGCTTCTTCACGACCGGCTTCAAGAGCGTCGGGCGGGCGGGGGTGTCGTCGTCCTCGTCTTCGTCGTCGTCGTCGTCATCGTCGTCGTCGTCCTCGTCGTCGTCGTCTTCCTCTTCTTCGTCTTCGTCTTTTTCCTTCTCCTCGGCCTCGGGACCCCACGGGGGCTCGCTGCCATCGCGCCAGCCTCCGGCGTCCTTGTCGTCGTCGTCGTCCTTGTCCTTCTCCTCGTCGAGCTCCTCTTCCTCGGCGGCGAAATCATCGTCGCCGGCGACCGGCGCCACGGCGGTGTCGTCGTCATCATCGACGTCGGTGTCGTCGACCTCGACGTCGGCGACCTCCTCCTCCTCGTCGTCGTCGTCCTTCTTACCCTTCTTGTCGTCGTCCTCGTCATCATCGTCCTCATCGCGATCGGCGAAGAGGGGAACCACGGGAAACCTGGTTGGAACAGAAACGGACTCGACCGGAACACTGCGCATTGGACAGGAGAATTCTAACCATGCGCCCTCGGAGGAGTGTCAACTCGGAGCACTCGGTTTAGCGTTCGGTGCGCGTGATACAACCCGGCCGTGCGCAGGACGGCTCTCATCGCCGGGTTCGTCGTTTCGACTCCCGGGCTCGTCCTGGCGGACGCCGAGAGCATCAACGGCACGCTGTCGGGCAACGCCTCGGCCACCGACAACGCGTTCTCCGCCGCGTCCGGCAACAAGTCGCCGGACATGTTCTTGCAGATCCGGCCCGGCCTGCTATTCGGCTACGAGACCCCGCGCGCCGTCTATACCGGGTTCACCGAGGCCGAGGCGCTCGACTACGTCGCGCACTACAAGGAGGTCTCGGTCACCGTGCGCGTCGGCGCGCGTGCGGCGTTCGTCGTCACGCCGCTGACCGACATCGCGTTCACGCTCGACGCGAGCACCGGCAAGCTCAACGCGCTCCAGGGCCGCTCGACGCCGGATCAGACGACGACCACGCTCGTCCCGGCGGGTGCCGGCGATATCTACCAGGTCGCCGCTGGCGAGAGCGCGGCTCACACGATCGCGCCGAGCCTCCACATCGGCGAGGGTCTCGGCGCCAGCTTCGTCGAGACCTTCGCCGGCGGTGGTGCGCTCGGTCGCTCGGCGCAGGCGAGCGGCACCACGTCGATCACGAAGTCGTACGAGGCCGACGCGTTCTCGCTCCAGGTCGGCGTCGGCTACGTGCGGTTCCTGCAGTACAACCCGGGCAACCCGGACACCGGCGTGCCGACGACCGGGCGCCTCGATCGTCAGTTCACCCCGAACGCGAGCCTGTCGTGGCGGCACGACATCTCGCGCAAATGGAGTGGCTCGTTGAGCGGAGGCGTCGCGGCGATCGTGCCGGTCGGCACCGATCCGTATGATCTCACGCGCACGTACCAGAAGGTCTACGCGCCGACCATCGGGGCCCAGCTGTCGTACGTCGATACCTGGGGTTTCGCGAACCTGGCGTACGGCCACGCGATCACGCCGAACCTCCTGATCGCGCAGAACACGATCAGCGACTCCGGCGCGCTCAACGTCAACATCCCGCTCGCGTTCGTCGAGAGCCGTGGCCAGCCGCCGCGCTACGCGGTGTCCGGCAGCCTCGGCTACGTCCACCAGCAGCTGGTCGACACCACGACGTCGGCCGCCCAGGGCTCGTTCTCCGGCGAGCACTTCGACCTCGGCGTGGTCTTCAACCGGCGACCGGGCCAGGTGTTCGGGCTGCGCTATGCGTTCCAGCACCAGGGCGCCGATGCGGCGGCCCTCATCCCGGTTCCGGCGGTGACGTCGAACACGATCTCGTTCACGTTCGCGCTGCGCTATCCCGCGCGCGTGCTCGTGCCGCAACCCAAGCGCCAGAGCGTGCGCGCGGACGAGTCGGACCTGCAGTCGCCAAACGACAAGCCGCCCGAGCCCGATCCGGGCATGGGTGGCAACGCGAACCCCAAGTCCGACGAGTGAGGCCCGAGCTGCCACCGGCGATCGCGCGCGCGATCGACGCGTGTGCGACCGCGACCCTGGTGTTCGACCGCGCGCGGATCGCGGCGAACCTCGACGCGCTCGCCGCCGCGGCGCGACCGCACGGCATCACGACGCTGTTCGCGATGAAGTCGTTCCCGCTCGCCGCGATCTGGGATCTCGCGCGCGACCGGCTCGATGGCCTCGACGTCGCGACGCCGGCCGAGGCCGTCGCGGCCACCGGCGCGCGCGTCATCTCGGTCGCCGATCCCGGTGGCCGCGCGAGGGCGAGCGGCCCGCGCGTGATCGCGAGCTGCGAGACCGTCGCGCAGGTCGCGGCGGCACCGCGCGGCGCGGCGATCGCGATCCGGCTGTCGGCGTCGGCCGGCGCGCGCGATCCCGCGATCGGCGCGATCCTCGACGGCAGTGGCCACCGACGTTCGCGCTTCGGGCTCGATGTCGAGCCGGGCGCGCGCGCCGCCGCGATCCGCGCGCTGGTCGCCGCCGCGAACGGCGCGCCGGTCGGGCTGCACGTCCACCACGGCGCGGTCACGCCGACGCACGCGGCCCGGTTCGTCGCGACCGCGCGTGACGCGCTCGCGAGCGCCGCGGCCGCCGACCTCGAGCCCGCGTTCCTCAACCTCGGCGGCGCGTGGCACGGCCTCGCCGATCTCGCCGCGGCGTTCGCCGAGCTGCGCGCCGCGATCCCGCGCGCGATCGAGATCGTCGTCGAGCCCGGCCGGTTGCTCGCGCACGACGCCGGCTTCGCGACCGGCCGCGTGTTGCACGCGCGCGCGCTCGACGATCGCGCGCTGTGCGTGACCGAGCTCTCGCGGATCTGTCACCTGCGCTGGAGCCCGGTCGAGCTGGTCGCGCCGGCTCCCGCGGCCGCCGACGGCATCGCGACCGTCGTCGTCGGCCCGACCTGCTTCGAGGACGACGTCGTCGGCGAGTGGATCGTCGCCCCCGGGCAGCTCGGGTCGCGCGTCGTCGTGCGCGGCGTCACCGGCTACGCCGTGGCCTGGAACTCCGGCTTCGGTACGACACCACCCGCCGATGTCGTCCTCGCGTAACAGCGACATCGAAGTCCGCGCAGTACGAGGCTTGCACAACCGCAGGGACGCCGATCCACGCGGTTAGCGCGACCTCGCGTGGTCTTCACGTTGCACGACCTCGCCATCATGAAGCTCCTCCTGCTCGGCCTACTCGTCGGATGCGGTAGTACCAATCCGCTCGATCCCGGTGGTGGTGACAGCACCGGCACCGGCACCTCGACGCTCGTCGTCAACGGTGTGGTCACCGCGCAGCCCCGCGTTCCGGCGGCCAAGGAGCCGACGGACTTCGACACCAACTTCACCGTCCGGATCACCGCGAACAACCTGCCGGTCACGACCGGCACGGTCTCGCTGACCAGCACCGCGGGCGTCGTCGAGCTGACGTTCCAGCCCGGCGGCAACACGATCAACGACGCGTGGGTCGGGACCGCCTCGGGCTACGAGGAGGTCTACCAGCTCGACGTCGTCAGCGGGGCCGACAACGTCAAGGGCGTCCGCGTCGACGGACCCGACATCCACACGTTCACCGATCCGCTCGCCGGCGCGACGGTGGACTCGACGCTCGCGTTGCCGATCGCGTGGGCGCGTGGCTCGGTCGCGGATGTCGCGACCGTCCGCGTGGGTGACGGCGGCGGCAACGGTGGCGGCGGCGGTGGTGGTGCGATCACGATCACCGACACCGGCACGTACTCGCTGGCACCGGCGTCGCTCCACGCGCAGAAGGACAAGGCCCAGCCCAACACGATCCACCTGCGGCGGACGAACCGCGTCACGCCGACCGGCGCCGCGGGTGGCTCCGAGCTCGACGTCTCGATCGACAACACGATCGACGTCGTCGCGCAGCCGGACCCGAACGCCTGAGCTCAGTCTTCGTCGGGCGGCAGCGGCTTGAGCACCGCCGACCCCGGATCCGTGGTCGGGGGTGGCGTGGGTAGCGCCGATGGTGCGGGTGGCGCGGCCGTCGGCTTGGTCGCGAGCTCGGGTGGCTTGTCCGGCGACGACGTCGGGCCGCCCGAGAGCGCGACGTAGAGCACCGGCACGCAGATCCCGGACACCACGAGGATCGTGCCGCGCCACCGGAGGCCGAGCTTGCCCTTGATGAGGAGCAGCCCCGAGATCGACAGGTACAGGAGCATCAGCGCGTAGATGTCCGAGATGTACTTCCACGCCGGCTTGCCGCGGGCGCGGTGGAGCCAGTTCGCGGCGCCGATCAAGAACCGCTGGTGGCGCTCCTGGATCGTGACGGTGTTGCCGATCGCTGATGCCTTGGTGCCATCGCCGAACGTCAGGCGGACCTCGTCGCCGGCGCGGTAGGTGTCGGTCGGCGCGCCGCGGCCGGCGGCCTTCTCGACCGCCGCGATCGCGGTCGCATCGGGCGTCTTGTCGTCGATCGTCCCCGGTGCAAGCGCGACCTGGCGCTCGCTGGTCGCGAACGAGACGTCGCCCCACTCCTCGATGTGGTTCTGCGCGATGCCGCTGATCGCGTAGATGAACGTGAAGCCGACCGAGACGTAGCCGAAGTCGCGATGGACCGAGCGCAGCCACGCGCGCCAGCGTTTCTTGGCGCGGACCGCGAACGGATCATCAGCCATATCTCTCTTCCTTCCACGGATCGGCGTGGTTGTGATAGCCGCGGGTCTCCCAGAATCCGGGATGATCGTCCTTGCTGAACCTCAGGCCGGTGATCCACTTCGCGCTCTTCCAGAAGTAGAGATCGGGGATCAGGCCGCGGACCGGCGCGCCGTGATCGAGCGCGAACGGCTTGTCGTTCAGGCGATAGGTGACGAGCGCGTTGTCGGCGAGCGCTTCCTTCATCGGCACGTTCGCGGTGTAGCCATGCTCGCTCTCGAGGATGACGAACTTCGCCTCGGCCTTGACGCCGGCGAGCTCGGCGAGCTTCGCGATCTGTACGCCCTTCCACATCCCGCCGACCAGCGACCAACCGGTCACGCAGTGGACATCGGCTTGCTTGGTGACCTGCGGCAGCTTCAGGAAGTTCGCGTAGTCGACCTCGAACGGCTTGGCGACCGCGCCGTGGACCTTGAGCTTCCACGACTTGACCTCGCCGTCGCCGGGCTCACCGCCCATCGCGCGCAGCGAGTCGATCACGCGCTGACCCGGCGGCAGGCGCTTCTTGCCGTCCTTGCGATCCTCGGCCATCGCGGCCTTGGTCAGGTCGTCGGCCGCGAGCCGCAAGAGGGCGCCACCCGCTGCCATCAGCAGCGTGCCGGCCGCGGCGGACTTCAAGAATTGCCGGCGCTCCCAGGACTTCTGCAGCTCCGGATAGCGCTCGAGGTCGGGTGTGTCGGCCATGTGCAGAGCGTACGACCCAGCGGGCCAAGCGGTTACCGGTGTCTCGCGCGTCATGGCCCCCCTTGCCACGCGAGACACCGGATTAATGAGTGGTTCTCAGGCCTTACCGTACACCGGGAGCAGCGTCCCGGAAGTCACGGTATTTGCGGGCGACACCAAAAAAGCGATCGCCTCGCCGAGCTCTGCGGGCTTGGGCCACTTGTCGTGATCGGCCTTGGGCATCGACGCGCGGTTGGTCGGCGTGTCGATCGTCGACGGCAGGATCGCGTTGACCAGGATGCGATCGTTGGTCAGCTCGGCCGCGAGGCTCTGCGTGATCGACGCGACGCCGGCCTTGGCCGCGACGTACGCGGTCATGCCGCCCGCGGGCGACACCACCGGGCGTGCCGCGACGTTGACGATCCGCCCGCCGCGACCGGTCTTCCGCATCGCGCGGACCGCTTCGCGACAGGTGAGGAAGCACGTCACCGTGTTCATCCGCCACTGCTGCTCGAAGTCGGCGAGCGAGGTCTCGGTGATCGGCGCCATCGCGAACCCACCCACCAGGTGGATCGACGCCCACAGATCGGTGATGCCGGCGTAGAGCGCGACCACGGACTGCTCGTCGTCGAGCTTCACCTGATCGATCGTTGGCGCGACGATCGTCGTCACGCCGTGCGCGCGCAGGACCTCGAGCACGCCGCCGCCGAGCGCGCCGGCCGCACCGGTGACGACGACGGTCTTGCCCGCGAGATCGGTCAGAAGATCACCTGACCGCAGGCGTCCTGGAACTGATTGATCGCCGCGGTCAGGCCGATCGTGAGGTCGCCAGCGCAGATCGACGAGAACACCGCCTGGGTCGAGCCGTTCGCGTTCGCGAGCGTCACGAACTGCTTGAGCCGCGTCGCGTCCACCGCGCTGCCGAAGCTCGAGCTGCAGGCGCCGTCGCCGGCGATCACGGCGGCCGACCAGCGCGAGCGGTCGCCCTTGAGCCCATCGAGGAACGCGACCTGATCGGACGGGTTCCAGTCGGTCGGCGCGTTGCCGGTCGTCGCGTCGACCACGAAGTGGTTCTGCGTGGTCGACTGATCATCCTCGTCGGTGATCATGACCATCGCGAGCAGCGCGTCGCTGCGCACGAAGCCGGTGTTGGTGTCGCCGGCGCGCTCGGACAGCGCGTACTTGCCCATCAGCATCGGCATCTCGATGCCGGGGCCGTTGGTGCCGACCGCGGCGCGACACGCGAGCGTGCTCGCCATCGCGGGATCGGTCGACTCGAGGTAGCGACCCGGCGAGCTGCAGCCGTCGCGGAACGCGCCGTTGTCACCGTCCTCGTGCTGCGGCAGCGAGGTGCCGCCGAGATTGACGGTGTAGTCGATCGTGCGGCCAGTCGTCGTCAGGCCGATCCGGAAGTCGACCGGGTCGCCCGCGGTCGTGTGGTAGTTCGAGAGCACCGTCGCGAACATCGGGAAGTTCGTGCCGAGGTTGGTCTGCTCCTCGGACATCGAGCCCGAGTTGTCGACGACGAACACGATGTCCATCTTGTTGCACTGCTGGACGACGCCAGAGCCGGAGCCAGAGCCGGAGCCCGAGCCAGATCCAGATCCACCCGCATCACCGCCCCCACCCGATCCATCGCCGCGCGTCGACGGGCCGCAGGCTGCTGTCAGGAGCGAAACCACGACCGCGATCTTCGTGAGCCTCATTCGGCCGGACCTTTACACGGCGCCCCGGTCGGCCGAAAGCGAAATCTGCTAGATCCCACATTCATGGGCGCGCAGTGGAAAGCCGCGGGCAAGCTCGCGACGGCGAACGCGAGGAGCAAGATCTTCAACAAGCTGACCAAGGATCTGATCATGGCCGCGAAGAGCGGCGCCGATCCTGGGATGAATGCCCGGCTGCGCGCCGCGGTCGAGGCCGCCAAGAAGGCGTCGCTGCCGCGCGACAACATCGAGCGCGCGATCAAGCGTGGCGCCGGGTTGCTCGACGACGCCGCTGCGTTCGAGATCGTGACGTACGAGGGCTTCGCGCCGCACCGCGTGCCGGTCGTCGTCGAGTGCCTGACCGACAACAAGAACCGCACGACGACGAGCGTGCGCGTCCTGTTCCGGAAGGGCCAGCTCGCCGCGAGCGGCGCGGTGACCTGGGACTTCGCGTACCTCGGCCTGGTCGATGCCACGCCACCGGAGCACGCGGATCCCGAGGAGGCCGCGATCGAGGCCGGCGCGCAGGACTTCGAGGCCGACGGCGAGGGTGGGTTTCGGTTCTACACCGACCCCGCGGACCTCGACACCGTGAGCAAGGCGCTGTCGGCACTCCGGTGGACGGTCGCGACGATGCGGCTTGGCTGGCGGGCGAAGAATCCGATGAAGCTCGAGCCGGCCGTGCGGACCGAGGTCGAGGCGTTTCTCGCCGAGGTCGACGCGGACGATGACGTCCAGCACATCTATGTCGGCTACGAGTAGGGGTAAGCTCGTACCTCGGCATGGTTTCGACAGATAGCGAGGCCGCGACGCGGGTCGAGCCGGCCTCGAAGTGGCCGACCGCCACCGGCAGCCGTCCGACCGCCGCCACGGCCCTCGAGCGCAGCGACCTGCCCCGCATGCGCGCGTTCCACACGTTCGGCATCACCGCCGCGGTCGGCGCGATCGGCCTGACGCTCGCGATCGGCGGCGATCCGCTCGCGCGCCTGTTGTTCTGGATCGGCGCCGGCATCCTGTCGCTCGCCAACGTCGTGCTGCTCTTCATGACGAAGACCGAGGAGCGCTATCGCTCGAATCTGGTCGGCGCGATGTGGATCGTCGCGACGGTCTCCGTGCTGACCGCGCTGTACTACTTCGGGCCGTTCTCGGGCGTCGTGATCGCGCCGATGATCGGCGTCGTGTTCATCTCGCTCGATCGCAACGTCCGGGTGTCGGCGGCGGTCGCCGCGATCCTGATCGTCGGGCATCTCGTGCTCGCGTTGCTGATCATCACCGGCGTGGTCGTCGATCGCGGCGTGCTCTCGAGTATCGTCGCGGGCCGCACCCAGCTCGTGTTCGCCGAGTTGCTCATCGTCGGGTTCCTGGTCGCCGGCTTCTTGCTCGGGCGCTGGGCGCGCGAGACCAACGCGCGCGCGTTCGCCGAGCTCGAGGGCGCGCTGCGCGTGATCGGCGACCAGCAGCAGGCGCTCGCCGACGCCGACGTCGATGCCCAGCGTGCGCGCGCCGCCAACGAGGGCCGGTGGACGAACCAGGTGATGGGCGAGTGGCGGCTCGGCCTCGTGATCGGTCGCGGCGCGATGGGCGAGGTCTACGACGCGGTCTCCGAGGACGGCCGCGCCGCGGCGGTCAAGCTGCTCGACGCGCGCGCGGCCGGGTCGCCGTCGCTCGTCGAGCGGTTTCATCGCGAGATGGCCGTCGCGGCCAAGCTCGACTCGCCCCACATCGTCAAGGTGTTCTCGATCTCCCCGGTCGACGCGGTCGTGCCGTACTTCGCGATGGAGCGGCTGCGCGGCGCCGACCTCGCGACGCGCCTGCGCAAGGAGCCGCGGCTCCCGATCGACGAGCTCGCCGTGTTGATCGATCACGTCGCGCGTGCGCTCGAGGTCGCCCGGCTCGCCGGCGTCGTGCATCGCGACCTCAAGCCGCACAACCTCGTGCTCCACGAGGGCGCGACCTGGAAGGTGCTCGACTTCGGCGTCAGCAAACTGATGGACAGCGAGGGCACGCTGACCGGCGAGGGCATCGTCGGCACGCCACAGTACATGGCGCCCGAGCAGGCCTCGGGCGGCAACGTCACGCCGCTCGCCGATGTCTACGCGCTCGGCGCGATCGCCTACCGTTGCCTGACCGGGCGCTCCCCGTTCAAGGGCAGCGATCTCGCCGAGGTCGTCTACCAGGTCGTCCACACGCCACCGATGCGCCCGAGCCTGCTCGGTCGCATGCCGCGCGGGATCGACGACGTCCTCGCGGTCGCGATGGCCAAGGATCCGCGGCGGCGATTTTCCTCGGCCATGTCGTTCGCGCAGGCGTTCGTGACCTTGCGGCGGGCCCGGCCGCTCGTGCTCGATGCCCCGCTCGATGCGTGGGTCGGCTAGCGATGCGCCCGCTCGTCCTCGCCATCGCGCTCGCCGGATGCGGCCGCGTCTTCGGGCTCGAGCACGTCGATCTGCCCGATGGTGGCGACCCGGCCTCGACGATCACGGTCATCCCGACCTTCGAGATCACGGAGACCGATGGCACCGGCGCGTTCGTCCACCGCGAGGTCGTGCTGCCCGCGACGTTCGTCGCGAGCGTCGACGGCACCGACGTGCCGGTGGCGATCGATCCCGCGACCGGCATCGCGACGTTCGACGTGCCGATCGGCGCGACCTACGCGCTCGTGTTCGACGACTCCCTCGAGTACGACGACCGCGCCGAGACGTTCTATCTCGCCTCGCCGTACATCGGCAGGTTCGGTGTCACGCCGGTGACCCAACCGACCCCGGTCGACCTGTTGCTGACCCAGCCGCTCGACAGCGGCCCGGTCCGCGAGCTGATCGCGACGACCGGCATGCGCAGCAGCACCGTGCTCTTCGGGCCTGCCGTCGACCTCGAGACCGACACGAAGGTGTCGTTCGACACCCAGGCGCTCCGGCCCGTCGGCGGCGTGCCCGGCCTGCTCGAAGGCACACGCGGTGATCGACTGTGGTACCTGCGCCAGTCGCGGTTCGACGGCAGCGGGCTCCAGCGATCCGCGTACATCACCCTGACCTCCGGCACCAATCAGATCGATCAGCAAGATGGGGTCGCGAGCGTCGCCGCGATCACGGCCTCGACGATGGTGCTCTCCAAGTGCATCGGCTACGCGATCCCGCTCGCGGTCGAGGAGGCGCGCATCGCGGGGACGTTCGCGCCCGCGAGCTGGGCGACGCTGCCGGCCGACTTCTGGCAGCTCGGCTCGGTGCCGATCAACACCGAGGGTCCGTACGGCGCGCTCGAGCTCGCGCGCCTCGACCCGACGCTCCACGGCGTCGACGATCAAGGCCAGCTGTGTTACGCGAACCCGTTTCCCGGTGAGACCGAGGTGATGACCGTCGCCGCGATCACGTTCGTGCGTCCGACGCGATCCGGCGCGAACCCGGGCGGTTACACCGGGGCGGGCACGATCTATCAGTTCCCGATCCTCGGCACCGCGGTCGCGGTCGGTGATCCGATCGCGATGCCGGGGCCGGCGACGCTCGCGGGCATGCCGCTGGTCGACAACACCACGCTCGCGGTCGATCGCACGCACCCGATCGAGCTCGCCTTCGCGCCGACGGCGACCGCCGGCACGGTCGCGATCGACGACTACCTCGTCGCGCTCTACGAGCTCGCGGTCGACCCGAACAACACCACGGTGGCGACCGAGGTGTTCGTGTGGTCGGTGCTCGCGCCTCGTGTCTCGATCGATCCGCGCCGCCTCGTGGCGGGCAAGCACTACGCGTTCCAGCTCATCGCCCGCGCCGGTTTTCCGGGCGCCGCGGTGCGCGACTATCGCCGCACCGGATATCCGACCGCGACGGCGATTGCATGGACCGCCGACTTCAGCGTTGACTAGGCGCCATGTCATCGCGCAGCTCGTTTCGCATGCCCGCCGAGTGGGCCCCGCACGCCGCGGTGTGGACCGCGTGGCCTCACGATCCCGAGCAGTGGGCCGAGGGCCTCGCCGGGCCGCGCCGCGCGCTGATGGCGATGTGCAGCGCGATCGTCGACGGCGGCGCCGGCGAGCGCGTCGAGCTGATCGTGCGCGACGCGAGCGACGAGCGCGACGCGCGCGCGCTGCTCGGCGCCGCGGCCGAGCACGTCACGTTTCGCGTCGCGCGCTACGGCGACATCTGGCTGCGCGACACCGGCCCGCTGTTCGTGCTCGACGAGGCCGGTGCGATCAGCGCCGCGCGCTTCCGGTTCGACGGCTGGGGCGGCAAGTATCTGATGCCGGGCGACCCCGAGCTCGCCGCGCAGATCCTCGGGTGGACCGGCGTGCACGGCGCCGCGTTCGACTTCGTGCTCGAGGGCGGCGCGGTCGAGGTCGACGGTGCCGGCGTGGTGATGACGACCCGCCAGTGCCTGCTCGGCGGCGCGCGCAACCCGGGGCTCGACGAGGCCGCGCTCGATGCGCGCCTCCGCTGGGCACTCGGTGCCGAGCGCGTCGTGTGGCTCGACCGCGGCCTGATCAACGATCACACCGATGGCCACGTCGACACGCTCGCGCGCTTCGTCGCGCCGGGCGTCGTCGCGTGCATGGAGCCCGCGGCCGGCGACCCGAACCGCGACGCGCTCCTCGGGATCATCGCCGACGTCCGCGCCGCCGGGCTCGAGGTCGTCGTCACGCCGTCGCCCGGCGAGGTGTGCGACGCGACCGGCGCGATCATGCCGGCGAGCTACATGAACTTCTACATCGCGAACACCGTCGTCGTGGTGCCGACCTACGACTCGGCGAACGACGACCGCGCGGTCGAGGCGATCGCCGCGATGTTTCCGACCCGGCGCACGATCGGCGTGGCGTGTAAGCCCGTCGTCGTCGGTGGCGGCGGCTTCCACTGCTCGACGCAGCAGCAGCCGCGCTGACCTGGTCACTTCGTGGGCGTGGGCACGACGTGGAACAGGAGCGACGGAAGCTCGCCCTCGAACTTCCAATCGCGCGGTTCGAACGAGCACACCGTGTCGACCGCGCAGTGGGGGTCGTGCACGTCATCGCGGATCTCGTACAGCCCGCGCCACCCGGCGTCGAGCGCCGCGCGCTGCGCGTTCGCGACCGTCATCCCCGTGAAGTCGATCCCGAGATCCTGATAGAAGTCGGGACGGGGTGCATGATCGCTCGGCGTCGAGCCGGGTGTCGGGTGCGCCGAGCCCATCCACGCGCCGGGCGTGCACGCGCTCGCGAGCATCAGGATCGCGACGTGGGTCCAGGCCACCACGCTAGATCCCCCAGCCGATCATCGCGCCGTAGCGCGCGGAACCGGCGTCGCGCTCGTAGACCAGCTCGGCCTGCTGCGGCAGGAAGATGCAGTGGTCAGCCCAGTTGGCGCCGAGGGCGCCGCGCACGCCGACCGAGCCGGAGCCGGAGATGCCGGCGACGGTGTCGAACATCAGGCGCTGATCGAGCGAGACGCGCATGACCGCGAGGCTGGCATAGATCCGCGAGTCGACGCGCCCGCCGTTGACGAAGCGGAGGCCAACCTGGGCCTCGGAGCCGAAGCTGCGGTAGCCGAGCGCGAGCGTGCCGTCGAGGCCGCGTGGATCGGCGACCGAGATCGAGCCGGAGCCGAACACGGTGCCGAGCACGAGCTGCGGCCGCATCGTGCCGGTGCCGAACGACCGGCCGACGCCGACGCGCCCGCGAAAGCCGCCGGCGATCATGCCCTCGCCGCCGGTGATCTCGACGCCACCGTTGACGTGGAGCTCGAACGGATTGGTCGGCGAGATCGCCGATGGCTGATCGACGAGCGCGGTCGCCCCGGGCGCGTCGGCGTGCGCGACGCCGGCGAGCAGCGCGACGGTGATCAGGGCCTTCACTGGTAGACCCTGTCGCCGGCGGCGTCGCGATAGTCACCCCAGCACCACGCGATGTGGTCGACGTCGATCGCGCAGGTCTTGGCGTACGCCGCCTGCAGCGCGATGATCCCATCGCGCGCGACGGCGATCTCGCCGACCAGGAACGAGTCCTGGCGCCCGAGCTGGCCAAGCTCGTTGCTGCCCCAGCAGTCGACCGTGCCGGCGCGGGTGAGCGCGCAGGTGTGGCGCTCGCCGACGACGACGCGGGTGGCGTCGAGCGGGATCGTGGTCGGCGCGACCTCGCAGAACGGGGTCTGCGTGCCGCACTTCTTGGCGACCGCGAAGTCGCCGCTCTCGCCGTTGCGATCGGCACCCCAGCACTGGAAGCCGTCGCTCGCGGAGATCGCGCAGCTGTGGTGCGCGCCGAGCGCGATGTCGACCACGCCGGTCATCCGCTGCCGCACCGGCGTCGCGCCGAGGCCGTTGCCCCAGCACCACGCGAGCTGGTTGGTGTCGATCGCGCAGGCGCGGTCGTTCTGGATCCGCAGCGTGACGACCGGGTCGGGCAGGGCGACCGGCTCCGGCGTGCCGAGCGCGGACACGAACGAGCCGCCGAGGCGACCGTCGAGCGCGCTCCCCCAGCAGTAGACCCGGCCGTCGTCGATCGCGATCGCGCAGGTCATGTCGTCGCCGGCGGCGATCGCCGAGATCTTCGGCAGCGTCGGCATGATCTCGGCGTCGAGCGGACAGGTGGCGTCGCCGTTGGCGTCGGTCGTCCCGGGACACGCGCGATGCGCGCCGAGCGCGCCGTGCGCGTTGTCGCCCCAGCAGTAGACGTCGCCGCGCGACAGCACGCAGGCGTGTGCGCGACCGACCGCGGCGCTGGTCGCGATCGGCAGCTCCGGGATCGCGGGCGCGGGGTCGGTCGTGCCATCGCTGGTCGTCATCACCGCGTGCGGGATCGGGAGCCCGGCGTAGCTGACGGTGCCGGCATCCATCGTGTCGGCGTCGTCGATCGTGATGAGGTGCATGTCGGCGAGCGCGAGATCGTGGACGGGATGCGCGAGTGGCGCGGGCAGCTCGGGGAGATCCGAGCAGGCACCGAGGAGCGCGAGGAAGATCAGGCCGGTCCGCATGAGGCGGCAGATTGCAATGGTCGAACCACGCGCAACCGATTGAATTCGTGTGGGTTGTGGCCCGCGATCCGACAGAATTGTCCCAGGCTTGCCGGCTTGCCTCACCGGGTCGTCGGATAGCTGACAGCGGTTCGGCTATGGTCCGCGCGTGACCGAGCAACGCGTGACCGTGGCCGCGCTCCAGACCGCCCTGACCGACGCGGTCGAGCCCAACGTCTCCCGGGTGTCAGAGCTCGTGCGCGAGGCGGCCGGGCGCGGCGCCCAGATCATCCTGCCGAGCGAGCTGTTCGAGGGCCACTACTTCTGTCGCGACCAGCGCGAGATCGACTTCGGGCGCGCCCACCCGATCGAGAATCATCCGACCCTCAAGCGATTCCAGCAACTCGCGCACGAGCTGGGTGTCGTACTGCCGGTGTCGATCTTCGAGCAGGCCGGGCCGGAGTACTACAACTCGATCGTCGTGTTCGACGCCGACGGGCGCAACCTCGGCACCTATCGCAAGAGCCACATCCCCGACGGCCCGGGCTATCAGGAGAAGTTCTTCTTCAAGCCGGGCAACACGGGCTTCCGCGCGTTCGCGACGAAGTTCGGCACGATCGGTGTCGCGATCTGCTGGGACCAGTGGTTCCCCGAGTGCGCGCGCGCGATGACGCTCGCCGGTGCCGACATCCTGTTCTATCCGACCGCGATCGGCAGCGAGCCCGAGGAGCCCGAGCTCGATAGCCGCGACTCGTGGCAGCGCGTGATGGTCGGCCACGCGGTCGCCAACGCGGTCGGCGTCGTCGCCGCGAACCGCATCGGTCGCGAAGGCTCCGACCCCGCGGCCATCACGTTCTACGGCAGCTCGTTCGTGTGCGACGCGCGCGGCGACAAGCTCGCCGAGCTCGGGCGTGACGAGGCCGGCATCGCGCTCGCGACCCTCGACCTCGCGCAGCTCCGTCGCGTGCGCGCGAGCATGGGCTTCTTCCGCGATCGGCGGCCCGATCTGTACGGCAGGCTCGTCGAATGAAGCGGGCTTTCGCGAGCTTTGTACAATGAGGCTCGAAGCAGTCTTCGAGCCGAAGCGAGCTTTCGCGAGCTCCGTACAATGAGGCTCGAAGCAGTCTTCGAGCCGAAGCGAGCTTTCGCGAGCTCCGTACAATGATCAGGCGCCACGTCATGGTCGCGCTCGCGGCGGGGATCGCCGCCGGCGACGACGACGTGGCCCGCGCGGCGCTCGCGCGGATCGACTGGATCCTTCGCCGCCGCGCGCGCAAGCGGCTCGAGCGTCTGCTGATCGATGCCGCGCTCGCGTCGCCGATCGACGAGCCCGCGCACCTCATGCGGATCGCGGCGCTCGGCAGGCACTGCCCGGATCCCGCGGATCGCGCGGCGGTCGCGGCGGCCTACGCCAAGCTGCCCGTGCGGCGGGCGTCGCGAGCGCCGATCGCGACCGTGCTCGCCGCGCTCGTCGGGTGTGCCGCGATCGCCGGGGTCGCGATGGTCGCGCTCGACAAGCTCGATCCGCCGAAGCGCACCTACGAGCGGCCGATGCCGCCGCCGGTCGCCGGGGCGTTCGAGCACGGCGGCGTGCCGCTCGAGGATCCCGCGATCGCCGCGCTGATCGTCGGCGACTTCACGCAGTACGTGCTGACCGTCGATGCCGACCGCCGCTCGTTCGGTCGCCGCCGCGACGAGCGGACCGCGCTCGCGGCCAAGGTACGCGCGGCCCCGGCGATGCAGCGATCGCCCGCGCTCGCGACCGCGTGGCAGGGCCTGATCGACGCGCTCGATCGCTGGGTCACCGTGCCGGTCTCGAGCGATGGCTTCCAGGCGATCGCCGACGACCTTCGCGCCCGCGCGCGCGCGGTCAGCGATCAGCTCGCCGCACTCGGCGTCGGCTACTACATCGAGACCAGCGTGTTCACCTCGGGCGACTCGGCGCACGCGACGATCTACGCGTACCGGATCGCCGAGGTCGTGTTCGTCGACGGCAAGCCGCGCCCGATGCGCGTGCTCGACCTGCATCGCATCGATCAGCTCAACCTCGTACACGCGCTGCTCGGCATGGAGTCGCAGGAGCTCGGCGATCCGCTCGTGCTGCTCGATCAGATCGACGAGCACGTCGCCTCGATCGTCCTGCCGGCGCTCGCGCCCGACACCGATTTCCCGCTCGCCGGGACCTGGCTCGCGCCCGCCGAGGATCGCTGGGAGGACCCGGGCAAGCTCGGGCGCGCGACCGGCGACGCGGTCCGCAAGGAGCTCGCGCTCGCGCTCGGCCCCGACGCCGCGGCGGCCGCCAGGATCGGCGCGCTGCTCGTCGAGCGCGGCACGCTGTTCGCGAGCTGGAAGGAGCCACTGTCGCACCGCAATCTACGGATGCCGCAGGTCGACACGCTGTTCGTCCCACCCGAGCTCGTCGCGCAGTTTCACGAGCGCATGCTCGGCGTCGTGCCGACCGATCAGCTCGATCGCGCCGAGGCGATCGAGGACGAGCTGCTCGAGCTCGAGGCACCGCGTATCGCCTCGCGCCTTCACGTGCTCGTCGCGCAGAGCGTGCGCCACCACGAGGCGCAGCACGGCTACGACGACCTCCGCGACGAAAAGCTGCGCTACCCCGACGCGCTCGCCGCGCTGCTCGGCATGTTCGTCGATCAGAAGGGCGAGCCGCGCCCGGCCGCCGAGCATGCCAACGCGGAGCTGTCGGCCTACACCAGCCAGATCGCGAACGATCCGGCGACGCCCCAGCTCGCGCTGTGGAGCATGGCGCGCCACGCCTTCACCGAGCATCGCTGGGGCACGGTCGAGTCGTACGCGGCCGTCATCGTGATCGACGGCCTCGCACGCCACCTCGGTATCGCGCCGCACGATCCGATCATCCACGACGGCGCGATCGATCGGATCCGACTGTCCGCGATCGCCGCGCTGTTGCCCACGCGCCCACCTACCGAGCTGCGGCGCGCGGCCTCGGCGCTGTGGCAGGAGCTGTACGGCGAGCCACTCGCGCCGATCACCGATCGCTCTGCTACGATCCAACCATGAAGTTCATTGCCAAGGTCGTGATCACCGGCTTCGGACTCGCGATGGGCGGGGCGCTGTTCAAGAAGGTCGCGCCGTACCTCGGGCTCGACGACAAGTCGGGTCAGAAGCCCGATCCGGATCTCGCGACCGCCGACGGCGCGACCGATCCGGGGCTGACCCAGCCCGCCGACTCCGTCCTCCACTGAGTCAGTTCACGCCGCGACCGGCGAACAGGCTCTCCGGCGACACGCCCAGGCTGCGCATCGCGGTGTCCCACAGGTCGTCGGGATGCGTGTCGAACACGAGCGAGGGCGTCGCGGCCGTATGGAGCCAGGCGCCGCGCGACATCTCCTGCGCGAGCTGACCGGGGCCCCAGCCGGAGTAGCCGAGCAGCAGGCGGATCTTGTTCGGCGGCGCGTTCGCGATCGCGCGCAGCCGCTCGGGTGAGGTCGACAGCGAGATGTTCGACGTGATGACGATCGTGCCCTGGCCCTGCGGCGCGACGACGACCGGCTCGTGCAGCACCCAGCCGGTGCTCGGGCTGACCGGACCGCCGGCCCACACGACGGCGGAGTCCTCGCCCTGCCAGCGCATCTCGAGGCTCTCGAGGAGCTCGGTCGCCTTGATCGGGCTCGGCTGGTTGATCACGAGCCCGAACGACCCGGCATCGCTGTGCTCGATCATCAGCACGACAGCGCGCGAGAAGTTGGGATCGGCGAGCTGCGGCATCGCCAGGAGCAGTCCCGGTGCGAGATTGGACGACTCCACGCTCTCTGGAGTGTTCCGCAAAATCTCCGAGGATGCCGCAACAACTCGCACAAAGGCGAGGTGGGGCGCTATCGCACAGCCCGAGTCGACTAGTCGTAGTACTCGGCGCCGAGGTGGGTGATCAGCTCGTCACCCTTGGTGTAGCGGAGGGTGTTCTTCAGCTTCATGAGCTGGATGAACAGATCGTGCTCGGGGTACAGGCCCTCGGGCGTCATCGGCGACTTCCAGTAGAACGACAGCCACTCCTGCACGCCGCTCATGCCCGCGCGGTTCGCGAAGTCCATGAACAGCGCGAGGTCGAGGACGATCGGCGCCGCGAGGATCGAGTCGCGGCACAGGAAGTTCACCTTGATCTGCATCGGGTAGTTCAGCCACCCGAAGATGTCGATGTTGTCCCAACCCTCTTTGTTGTCGCCGCGCGGCGGGTAGTAGTTGATCCGCACGACGTGGCTGATGTCGCCGTAGAGCTCGGGGTAGAGCTGCGGCTGGAGGATGTGATCGATCACGCCGAGCTTGGAGACTTCCTTGCTCTTGAACGACTCGGGATCGTCGAGGACCTCGCCATCGCGGTTGCCGAGGATGTTCGTCGAGTACCAGCCCGAGAGGCCGAGCATGCGCGCCTTGAAGCCGGGCGCGAGGATCGTCTTCATCAGCGTCTGGCCGGTCTTGAAGTCCTTGCCGGTGACCGGCAGGCCGCTCTTGCGCGCGAGCTCGAGGAGCGCGGGCGTGTCGACCGACAGGTTCGGCGCGCCGTTGGCGTACGGCACGCCGCTCTTGAGACAGGCGTAGGCGTAGATCTGCGACGGCGCGATGTCGTCGTGCGACGCCTTCAGGCCGGCCTCGAACTTGTCGAGCGAGCTGTGGACGTCGCCGGGCGTGCGATAGACCTCGGTCGATCCGCACCACACGGCGACGAGACGGTCGCAGCCGTTCGTGGTCTTGAAGTTGTTGATGTCCGCCATCAGCTGCTCGGCGAGATCCATCTTGGACGTGCCCTTCTTCACGTTCGGGCCGTCGAGCTTCTTGACGTACTTCTGCTCGAACACCGCGGTCATCGGCTTGATGGCCTCGAGCTCGTCCTTCAGCTGATCGAGCAGGCGGGTGTCGAGCACGCCGGCCTTCACCGCGGCCTGGTACGCGTTATCGGGGAAGATGTCCCACGCGCCGAACACGATGTCGTCGAGCTTGGCGAGGGACACGTAGTCCTTGATCGACGGCGACGTGTTGTCGGTGCGCTTGCCGATGCGGATGTGTCCGAGCTGGGTCAGCGAGCCGATCGGCTTGCCGAGCCCGCGGCGGATCGCCTGGACTCCGGCGATGAACGTGGTCGCGACGGCTCCCATGCCCGGCATGAGGATCCCCAGCTTGCCGCTCGCGGGTTTGACGTCGACGCTCTTCTTCAGGGGCATTCGGGGGAAATTGCACCGACTCGACGGTGGGCGCAAGCGGTAGACACCGGTCGCGCACGGCAGACATCTTTCGACGCAAACCCGGCAGTGATGGGTGCCACGAACGGCCGGGGGTGCTACTTGGGTTGATCGCCCTGAAACAGCGGCAGGAGGGCGGTCGGGTCGTTGGTCATCAGGCCATCTGCCCCGAGTGCCAGGAGCCGCTCGGCCTCGGCGACATCGTCGATCGTCCAGAAGTCGACGCGCAGCCCGAGGCTGTGGCACTTGGCGATGAACTGCGGGCGATCGAAGCGGATCGGCCCGGCCTTGACCGGGACCTGAGCGGCGGTACCGGTGAACGGTAGCTGGCGCCACAGCAACGCGGGGAGCGTCGCGAGCGTGGCGACCTCGGCCTGCGAGAGCGCGGTCGGTCCGCCGTAGCCGCCGCGACGGACCGCGACCAGCGTCTTTAGCTGGAAGCTGGCGAGCGTGACGCGCTCCTCGGCCCCGCACTGCTTGACGAGCTCGACGGTGCGCTCGGCGGCGCGCGGATCCTTGATGTCGACGTTGAGCGTGACGCCGGGAAACTCGCGCAGCACGGCCTCGAACAGCGGCACCGAGATCCCTTTGCCGGCGAACGGGCGCGTGCCGTCGGGCCCGACGAGGCCCCAGCCGGCATCGAGCCGCTGCGCGTCCTCGAGGTCGAGGTCGGCCCACCGGAGCGGCACGTTGGTCATGCGGTGCGCGGAGTCGTCGTGATGGACGATGACGTGGCCGTCGCGCGTCGCGTGGACGTCGAGCTCGAGCGCGTGCACGCCGAGCTCGATCGCGCGCGCGAACGACGGCAGCGTGTTCTCCGGGCGCTCGGCGGACGCGCCGCGATGGGCGTAGAGCCGACGCTGGTGCATGCCGCTACTCTTCTTCGAGCTTGAGCGCCGCGGCCGGCATCGGAGGTGGCGTGGCGCGCGGGTCGCGGACCTGGATCACCTCGACGGCGAACTTGATGTCCTTGTCGGCGAGCGGGTGCACGAGCTTGACCTCGATGTCGTCGCCCGTGATCTTCTCGAGCTGCAGCACGACATCCATGCCGCCGTTGACGCCCTTGGCGGTGAACCGCTCACCCTCCTTGAGCTTGGCGTCCTTGGGGAACTCGCTGCGCGTCATCGTCTTGGTCGGGTGCATCTTGGCGTTGCCGAAGGCGTCCTTGGCCTTGATCACGCCGTCCTTCTTGGCACCCTTCTCGAGGCCCTCGAGCACGCTCTCGAGACCCGGCAACATCGTGCCGCCACCGTGGACGTACTCGACGGTGGTCTTCTCCAGGGAGTCACCTCCCACGATGGACAGGTCGACCTTCACGGTGACGCGACGACCCTTCTCGATCTTCACGCCCCGACGTTACACGCGAGCGATTCACGACAGCAACGTCGCAGACCGTGAACCGACGTTCGTTCAAGCGGGTACGCGTTCGTTTGCGATCAGCGACTTGAAGCCGATCGCCCGATGGCACGAAAGCCGCTACGTCCGACTGCGTGCGCTCGCTCGCGATCCTCCTGGTGCTGTGGTTTGCCGGATGCGTGCGCACCAAGCCGCCGATGATGCGTGTCGTCGGCGTCCACGCGGTCGTGTTGCTCGAGCTGTCCAACCCGACCCCGAAGCCGATGCGGATGATGCGACTCCACTACACGTTCGCGAGCGCCGGCACGACGATCTCGAGCGGTGACGTCGAGCTCGAGCGCGAGGTCCAACCGGGCGCCGTGATGGTGATGGAGGTGCCGACTCCACCCACAGCGACTCCGGTCACGATCGACGGCGAGCTCACGACCGAGCACGACGAGATCATTCGGATCTTTCGAGTTTCCGCGAAGTTATAAGATCGATGCAACACGCGCGGGGTGGTTCGCCACTAAGATCGGATGATGCGAATCCTGATCGCGCTCGGTATCGCGCTCTGTGTCGCGGCGGCGTTTGGTAGCTCCGCCGAGGCTCACGGCAAACAAGTTCGCTTCCTCGGCGTCCATCCGATCCCGAAAACGGAGGGCGGTGGCATCTGCTACATCGAGGGCCCGCACGTCCACATCTACGTCACGAACGACAAGTTGCAGTACCGGGTTCACGCCGGCGCCAATCACTTCGTCGGCGATCCGGTCGCGTACGGCTACGACGGCCCGAAGTTCGCGTACAAGGGCCCGCACCCGATCCACGTCGACGATGATACCGAGTGGTGTTACCTCGAAGGCCCGCACTTCCACGCCGAGGCGCCGCCCGCGAGCCCGGAGTTCAAGGTGGTCGGCGATGCCTACTTCTTCGTCGGCGAGCCGCCGCAGGTGTTCCTCGATGCGCGCCCGACCTACGTGAAGATCAACGCGGTCTACACGCCGATGGTGTACGCGCGGCCGACGATCGTGGTCGACGCCCCCGATGGCTGGATCGGCGCGCGGGCCGAGTTCATCACGCCGGTCGTCGTCGCGCCGGTCGTCGTCGCGCCGAACGTCGGCGTCGGGGTCGAGGTCGTCGCGCCGAGCGTCGAGGTCCACGTGCCGATGCCGAGCATCCACATCGGCGTCGGCATCGGTGGCTCGATCGGCGTCGGCGGTGGCGTGATCATGGAGGAGCGCCACGAGGAGCGCCACGGCGACCACCGCGAGCACCACGACAACGGACGCCACAGGGGGCACGGCAAGTGAGAGCCGTCCTCGCGCTCGCGCTGCTCGTCGCGTGCGGCAAGGGCTCGGGCCCGGCGCCGGGCGCGAATCCGCGCGACGCGCTGTTCGCGATCTACACAGCGAACAAGCTCGTGCCGACGCCGTTCGCGCCGTACGCGGGGCCGGTGGGCGGCGACTGCCAGACCGGCGCCGTGAGCGGCGTGATGACGCTGGTCTGCGTGTTCCCGACCGCCGCGGCCGCGAAGCAAGCCGAGGACGCCGGGCTCCAGTGGGTCGGTGACGCGACCGGCATGTCGCAGGCCCACGGCGTCCTCCTGATCGCGGCCTCCGATCGCAAGAAGGCCGATCCGAACGGTCGCGTGATCAACCAGCTGATGAGGCTCGCGCCGAACTAGCGACACGCGATAGGGTCCGCGCCACATGTGGTCGACCCTCGCGGACAAGGCGCTCGCCGGTACCCTCGTGACGCGCGACGAAGCGCGCGCCGTGCTCCACGCATCGCCGGACGAGCTGCTCGCCCTGCTGGACGCCGCGTTCCGCGTGCGCCGCGCCCACTGGGGGCGCCGCGTCTCGCTCCACGTCCTCGATAACGCCAAGGTCGGCGCGTGCCCCGAGGACTGCGGGTTCTGCTCGCAGTCGAGCAAGCACTCCGACGTCTCGCCGTCGGGCGAGGCGCCGATGAAGTCGGTCGATGATCTGGTCGACGGTGCACGCCGGGCCCACGCGGCGCGCGCGAAGCGCTACTGCATGGTGACCGCGACGCGCGGTCCGTCGGTGCGCGACCTCGACACGATCTGCGCGGCGGCCGAGCGCATCAAGGCCGAGCTCGACATCGAGCTGTGCGCGTCGCTCGGGATCCTGACCGAGCAGAAGGCGCAGCGGCTCGCGGCGAGCGGCGTCGATCGGTTCAATCACAACCTCGAGACCAGCGAGCGGCACTACGCGAAGATCGTGTCGACCCACACCTGGCGCGATCGCGTCGAGACCGTGCGGCTCGCGAAGGGCGCCGGCATGGACACCTGTGTCGGTGGGATCGTCGGGCTCGGCGAGAGCGAGGACGACCTGCTCGACCTCGCGTTCGCGCTGCGCGAGCTCGACGTCGACTCGGTGCCGGTCAACTTCCTCGATGCGCGGCCGGGCACCCCGCTCGAGGGCTATCCGCTGGTCGAGGCGGGCTACGCGCTGCGCGCATTGTGCATGTTCCGATTTATTCATCCGCGGACCGATCTTCGTGTCGCCGGTGGGCGCGAGCTCACGCTGCGGGCACTCCAGGCGATGGCGCTGTATGCGGCGAACTCGATCTTCACGCACGGATATCTGACGACCGGCGGCGCGACGGCGCAGTCCGATCATCAAATGATTCGCGATGCTGGCTTCGAGCTCGAGCTCGCGTCCGGCGAATCGGAGCCGGCGAATCCCGAGGCGATGCTCGGCCTCGCGGGTCCGCAGCGCCGCGCTTCGTTGCCGCTCGCGCAGAGCTGACAGAACTTATTCCCGAGCAGTGCGTGGAATCGATCCATGACACTGCTCCGGTCCGCGGCCTTGGCCGCCCTGTTGTTCGGTTCTGCGTGCGCGCATCGCCATCACGCGACGGTCGGCAACCTCGGCGCGCAGTCGCAGTCGCAGCCGCTGATCGTGCGCACCGATCCCGGGCTCGTCGATCTGATGATCGAGCCGACCTCGCCGCTCGTGCTCGCGGGCGCGACCGACGAGCTCGGCCTCCACATCCGCATCACCGGCAAGTCGCTGCCAACGGCGCGACGCCCACCGCTCGATCTCGCGGTCGTGCTCGACACCTCGGGGTCGATGGACGGCGCCGCGATCGAGGCGGTGCGCGCGAGCGCCGGGGCGCTGGTCGACAAGCTGCGCGACGGCGATCGACTCTCGCTCATCACGTTCGACTCGCGCACCGAGATGATCTTCAAGACCGCGGTGATCGACGCGGAAACTCGCCACACGGCGCACGCCGCGATCGACAAGATCGTCGCGCGGGGCACGACCGACCTCGAGTCGGGGCTGCGGATGGCGGTGCAGGCGCTGCAGGGTCGCAGTCACCAGCACGACCTGCCGCGCATCGTGCTGCTGTCCGACGGCGTGCCGAACACCGCCGACGCGCTGCCGGCGATGCTCGCCGGGATCCACAACGCGGGCTACTCGGTGACCACGCTCGGCCTCGGCACCGACTACGACACCACGGTGATGACGAAGATCGCGACCGACACCGGCGGATCGTTCCACTACCTCGAGAAACCCGCGCAGATCGCCGACGTGTTCGACGACGAGCTCGTCAAGATGACGACGGTCGTCGCGCGCAACCTCCAGCTCAACCTGCACGCCGGTCCGGGCGTCACGCTCGAGCCGCTCGCCGGGTTCCAGGTGTCGGGCGCGAACCTCTCAACGATCATCGGTGACCTCCCGGCGGGCGGCGTGCGCGACCTCGTCGTGCCGATCCGGCTCGTCGCGCGCGGCGACGGCTCGATCGCCGAGCTCGCCGACGCCACGCTCACGTTCACCGACGTGATCGCCGAGAGCGGCGAGCAGCACCGCGATGGCTTCGCGTCCGCCAAGGCGTCGAAGGATCAGGTCGCGGTCCAGGCGGCCGTGAAGATCGATCTCGAGGTCGCCCGCGTACGCGCCTCGGCGTCGAGTGCGATCCTCGAGGCGATGGCGCTCGCGCGCGCAGGGCAGGTCGATCCCGCGAAGAAGCGGCTCGCGCTGGCGGCCGCGATGGTCAAGGCAGCACAGGCGCGGCTCAAGCCGGGCGTGCTCGATGGCGTGAGCCTCGAGCTGACCAACGTCACCAAGGAGATCTCGACGCTGGTGATGCAGGCCGCGCAGGTCCAGATCGTCCGTCCGCCGACCCGCGCGAGCTCGCCGATGCCGATGCCGGCGCCGGCACCGGCGATGGCCCCGGCGGACGACGAGCGTGCGCTGCGTAAGTCGCAGGAGGCCGCGGTCTCGGCGGTCCGCGGCGAATCGCACAGGTAGGCGAGATCGTTCGCCTCTTCGCGATCGAAGATTCGCTGTCACCAGATCAAGCGGCGCCGCGTTGGTCGGGTATGACGAACTCGCTACTGTCCGCCCTTCGCATGTCCGCTGTTTCCCTGCTGTCCGGCGCTGCTCCCGAGCGGCGCGCGGAGGCCGTGACCGCCGATGGCCGCGCGCTGCCGTTCACCGGCGCGAAGCTGCGGGTCGAGGCGCGCGGCGGGATCGCGCGCGCGATCCTCGAGCAGCGCTTCGAGAACCGCGACGATGCCACGCTGAACATCACGTACCGCATGCCGCTGCCCGCCGACGGCGCGGTCAGCGCGTACGCGTTCCAGATCGGCGCGCGCCGGATCGCCGGCGTCGTCGATCGCAAGGCGGCGGCACGCGAGAAGTTCGAGCGCGCGATCGCGGCCGGCCACACCGCGGCGCTGCTCGAGCAGGATCGCGACGACATCTTCACGCAGCAGATCGGGAACATCCCGCCGAACGAGACGATCGTCGCGACGATCGCGGTCGACGTCCGCCTCGCGTGGCTGCCCGAGGGCGAGTGGGAGTTCCGGTTCCCGACCGTGATCGGCCCGCGGTTCTCGACGACCGAGGCCGACCTGCGCGCGACCGCGGTCGACACGCGCCCCGAGGGCATCGCCGCGCGGATCTCGATCGAGCTCGCGATCGGCGACGACCTCGTCGACGGTCGCACGCCGAGCTCGCCGTCGCACCCGCTCGCTCACGCGGGCGGCGTCACGACGCTCGCCGATGCCGCGAAGCTCGATCGCGACATCGTCGTGCGCTGGCCGGTCGCGTCGGCCGCGGTCGGCATCGCGGTCGCGAGCGCGCGCCCGGCGACCGGCGACCACGCGTACGGGCTCCTCACGATCGTCCCGCCGATCGCTGCGGCCGCCAAGTCGTCGCCGCGCGACCTCATCATCCTGCTCGACACCAGCGGCTCGATGGGCGGCGCGCCACTCGCCAAGGCGCAACAGGTGTTGCCGCTGCTCGTCGAGTCGCTCGGCGAATCCGATCGCCTCGAGGTGATCGAGTTCAGCGATGCGCCGCGCCGCTGGAAGGCGCAGCCGGTCGCGGCGACCGCGCGCGAGAAGGCGGAGGCGATCAAGTGGATCCGGTCGCGCACGGCGAGTGGTGGCACCGAGATCGGGCTCGCGACGCTCGAGGCGCTGTCGACGCTGCGGATCGGCGCGCAGCGCCAGGTCGTCGTCGTGACCGACGGCTACGTCGGTGGCGAGCGCCAGCTCCTCGATGTCCTCCACAAGAAGCTGCCGAAGTCGTGCCGGTTGCACGTGCTCGGCGTCGGCGCGGCGGTCAATCGCGCGCTCGCCACGGCGCTCGCCCGCGCCGGCCGCGGCGTCGAGATCATCGTGGGCCCCGACGAGGACGCCGAGCGCGGCGCGAAGCGGTTGCTCGATCGGACCGCGCGTCCGGTGCTGACGAACCTCGAGATCGCCGGCACGGCGCTCGTGCGTCACGCGCCGGAGCACGTGCCCGACGTGTTCGCGGGCGCGCCGGTGGTCGCGGCGCTGCAGCTCAAGCCCGAGGGTGGCACGATCGTCGTGCGCGGCGAGCTCGCCGGCGAGCCGTGGGAACAGCGCGTCGCGGTGCGCGGCAAGCGCGCGGGCGAGGGCGAGCCCGCGATCATCGCGCTCTACGCGCGCGAGCACGTCGCCGACCTCGAGTCGCGCGCGGCGATGGAGCCCGGCATGCACGATCGCGAGATCGAGACGACCGGCGTTGCGTTCCAGATCGCGACGCGGCTGACGTCGTGGGTGGCCGTCGACGCGTCGCGGGTCGCGCTCGAGGGTCCATTTCGTGAGGCCAGCATCCCGCAGGAGCTGCCGTACGGCACGGCCGCGCAGGCATTCGGGCTCCGCCCGGCAGCGGCACCGATGGCGATGCCGATGCAGATGCAGATGCAGACGCGCACCGGTGGCTACGCGTCGTTCGACGAGGACCTCGCGATGGGCGCGGCGGTGGCGCCGATGAAGCCGATGAAGACGCTCGCGCTCGGTGGCGCGCCGAGTGCCCCGACGCCCGTGCCCGCGCAGCCGGCGATGACAGCGCCGAAGTCGTCGCGGCCGCTGTACCTGGTCGTGCTGCTCGTGATCCTCGCGCTGCTCGGCCTCCTGTACTGGCTCCTGTGATGTTCGACCTCGACCACCACCTCGTCTCGATCGTCGCCGGCGATGCCACCGCGTTCGGCGCGTGGCTCGCCGGTGCCGAGCCCGAGGTGCGACGGTCGCTGCGCTCGTTCGCGGCGACCGTCGATGTCGAGGCGGTGCTCCAGGAGTCGCTGCTGCGCGTGTGGCAAGTCGCGCCGCGGTTCGTGCCCGACGGCAAGCCGAACGGCCTGCTGCGGCTCGGCGTGCGGATCGCGCGCAACCTCGCGATCAGCGAGGTCCGCCGCACGCGCGCGGTGCTGGTCGACGATCTCGAGACCACGATCGCGGTGTCGCCGGCGCCGCCGGATCCGCACCTGCGCGCCGCGATCATTGACTGTCGCGATCAGCTGCCGGCGAGGCCGCGCGCGGCCCTCGACGCGCGGCTCGCGAGCGCCGGCGCGAACGACGATCGCGAGCTCGCGACCACGCTCGGCATGCAGCTCAACACGTTCCTGCAGAACTTCAGCCGCGCGCGCAAGCTGCTCGCCGACTGCCTCGGCAAGCGCGGCGTCGCGATCGACGAGGAGCTCGGACGATGACCGAGGAAGATCTGATCGAGGAGGTCGCCGGCGCGTGGCGACCGGGCACGCTCGGCGACGAGCTCCGCTATCACCCGAGCTGGCACGACCTCGATGCCGCCGCGCGCGTGCGCGCCTTCGATCGCGCGGTCGCGCTGCGGCGCGCCGAGGCCGCGCTCGATCCACAGCAGCTATCGACGACCGCGCGCGCCGTGCTTCAGCGCGTGATCCAGGGCAGGTAGATCGCGGCGGCGAACAGCAGCATGCTCGCGATCAGATCGACGACCCAGGTGTGGGCCGGCATCCGCCGCGCCCAGCGGATCACGATCGCGCGCCAGATCAGCTGCGCACCGAGGAACGCGGACATCGGCGCCGCCGCGCGATGGCGCGCGAAGCCGGCCCCGAAGTCGCCGCGCAGCACCATCCGCATCGCGGTGGTCAGCCCGCCGGTCGGGCCCTCGTGGCCGGTCGTGCGGCGAAGCACCGAGCCACCCGGGAAGCCGTGTCCGAGCGCGACCCAGATCGCCATCCCGACGAGGATGCCGAGGATGACGAGGCTCGCCTTGGCGTAACCCGACAGAGCGCGTTACGGCGTGGGGGCCTTGTCGTCGGGCTTCTCGGCCGGAACCGGCGTCGGATCCGGCGCGGTCTCGTTCAGATCCTTGTGCGCCTTCTCGGACTGCTCCTTGAGCGCCTTCTCGATGCCCTCGTCGAACCCCTTCTTGAACTCCTTGTTGAACCCGCCGAACCCGTTGCCGTCCTTGACGTGCATCCACGCCCACAGCCAGTACGCGGCGATCAGCGAGCCGATCAGCCCGCACACGAGGCCGGCGATCGCCATGCCCTTGCCCTTGTGAGGCGAGCCGTCCTTCGGCGCCCGCAACGCGAGCGCGCCGAGGATGATCGCGATCCCGGTGACCGGCAGCGCGTACATGCCGAGGCACGGAACGAACGAAAAGATCAGGCCGACGATGCCCATGACCATTGCCGCAATTCCCATGGGAACCACGGTCCCATCCGCAGCCGGCGGCTGTCAACGCTTGGGGAAGAACCCGATGATCGCCGCCGGGATGATCGGCCACAGCGCGAGCCACCAGATCGGCTGCGCGAGCACGCCGATCAACATCAGCAACGCGACGATGACGAGCAAGCCGACGCGACCCTGCGCGTAGCGCACGCGCAGCCGTGCCGGCAGGAACAGCAACGCGAAGTCGAACGGCATGAGGATCAGGCACGTCTCGTTGAGGTGCAGGTACGGCAGCGGCGTGATGATCGCGATGAACCAGAACACCAGCGAGATCAGCGCGAGCGGCACGACGGTGACCGCCATGCCGATGCGCTGGAACCGGCCCCACAGCCGCGTCGCCCACGCTGGCAGCGTGAGGCCGAGGATCGCGAGCACGAACAGGATGCGGCCGCTCGGGCCGTGCGGCTCGCAGTCGTCGGCCTGGTGAACGATGCTGCCGTCGGAGCACAGCTTCTTGTCGAGGATCTCCTTGTCGCCCTTGCGCTGGTACCAGACGATCGGCTGCACGCCCCACTTCTTGACGACCGCCTCGCGGAGGTACTGCGGCAGGAACATGCGGTCCCAGTAGCTCGGCACGCGATCGGTCGAGCGACCCATCGCGAGATCGGTGATCAAGAGCGGGACGCGCATGCCGAAGAAGCCATCGCGCGCGAGGTCGCGGAACGTCTTGCCGTCGGTCGGCTCGTTCGCCACCGTCTTGAGCGCGCCGCCGGTCGCGTCGTCGAGGATGTTGCGCACGCGCGTCGTGCAGTTGTCCTCGAAGTGATCGTACGCGTAGTACTTGTGATCCTCGGCGATGTCGTACTCGAGCTTGTCGATGACCTTCTGCTTCTGCTCCGCCGTGAGCGGCAGCGGCTGCCGCCAGATCGTGCGATCGGTGTAGTGGTAGATCCACATCATCTCGTCGAACGGCTGCTTGGCGACCCAGAAGCTGTGCTGGCCGCGCAGGAAGCCGAGGCCCATCGCGACCGGATCGTGGAAGTCGCCGACGCCGTAGTTGTAGCAATCCTCGCGATCGAGATAGACGACGCACAGGGCGATGTGGCCGTGGCGCTCCCAGATCAGGGAGCCGATGCCCATCGTGACGAGCTCGATCGTCGGCGACTCCTTGTAGAGCTCCTCGTAGCCCCGCGGGATCTGCGGCCCGCCGCGCTGCGCCGACGCGGTCCCTCCGAACAGGGTCAGGACGGCAACCGCGATGAGAGCTCGAAGCATTGGGCGGAGTCTACCGCGCGAACAGGTCGTGGAGCAGGCGAGATAGCCAGTTGCGATCGCGCTCGACCTTCTGGGACGTCGCTCGTTCGATCACGCGGTCGTGCTCGGTCGCATCGAACCAGATCTGATCATCGTGAAAGCAGCGGTCGACGTCGATCGCGGCGAGGAACACCGGCTCCATGGGTGCCGCGCAGGTCGGGCAATCGAGCAGTCGCTGGGTCGAGCGGCGACCGAGCGTCGCGAGCGTGCGCGCGCCGCCCGCGGGCATCAGGTCCGGCGCCACCTTCAGGAGCTCGTCGACCAGTTCGCCCACGCCGACCAACATCCCGCGACAGCTGGGGCATTCCCAGATCTCGCGTTGCTCGCCCCGCGCGAGCTCGCACACGCACCGCGGGCAGCGGACCACGCGGTCGCGATACGCCGTCATGTCGCGCGCGAGTCCCAGAGCGTCTCGGGGCGCGCTTCCTTCAGCGAGCACCAGCGGCCCCAGACGAACAGCGCGTCGGACAGCCGGTTGAGGTACCGCACGGCGTGCTCGCCAACCTCCTCGGTGGCCGCGAGCGCGACGACGATCCGCTCGCCGCGACGGCACACGGTGCGCGCGAGGTGGCAGTAGGCCGACGGCCAGCCGCCGCCGGGCAGGACGAACGACTTGAGCTCGGGCAGCTCGTCGTTGACCGCGTCGATGTCGCGCTCGAGGCCGTCGATGTGACGTTGCTCGATGCGCGGCAGCTTGGCGCGGGTGTCGGCGTCGTTGGTGGCGAGCTCGGCGCCGAGGTTGAACAGCTCGTTCTGGACGCGCACCAGGATCGGCGCGAGAAAGCTCTCGGCGGGCGAGCCGCGCAGCGACTCGGCGACCAGGCCGATCGTGGCGTTGATCTCGTCGACCGTGCCGTAGGCGTCGAGCCGGGGTGCGGCCTTGGAGACGCGATCGCCGCCGATCAGGGATGTCTCGCCGGCGTCGCCTCCGCGCGTGTAGACCTTATCGATCCGCATGCGCGGAATGTGTCACACGACGCAGCTCGTCGGCGCCGATCCACCACGCGATCGCGAGCGCCGGAAGGCACGCGAGGTCCGTCCGATCGGCGACGAAGTGAAGCGGCCCCAAGGCGAGCCCGTGCGGCCACAGCTTGATCGCCGCGAACACCGCGCCGGTGGCGACGATGCAGCCGGCGAGGCGCGCGCGCGTGATCGGTGCACGGCGCGCGAGGCCGATCAGGGCGGAGAGCACGACCGGCGCGAACACCAGGCCGGCGATGTCGGACAGCTTGCCGGTGACCGCGCCGGGGAACCGCGGCTTGAGCAGCCAGTCGTTGACCACGAGCACGACGACCGCGAGGAGCGCGATCGGGTGCATCGCCTCGCCGATCGGGAGATCATCACCCCGCAAGGCGCGACGGAGGCGCTCCACTGTACTACTCTGCGCCTCGTGTCCGAGTCCGGCAAGCAGTCAGAAAGCGTCAAGCAACTCGCCGTCGCCGAGGAGGAAGCCAAGGCGCGGTTCGAGAAGGCCATGACCGAGCTGCGCGAGGGCGCGTATCGGTTCAGCTCGCGGGCGCGCGGGCAGTCGGAGTTGATCATCGAAGAGCTGATCGATCCCGAAGGCGACACGGTCGCCTCGATCGCGGAGGTCGATGGCGATCCCGGCGCCGTCGCGCTGGCGCAGTCGCTCGAGCTCATCACGTTCGACACCTGGCTGTTCGGTCAGATCGGCGACAAGGACGCCCTCGATCTCAAGGACGAGGAGCACTGGGAGCTGTGGTTCTCGTACGGCGCCTGGATCGGCGAGACGATGCGCCGTCGCCACGGCGGGCACTGGCTGCTGATGGGCGACGATCCGCACACGTGGCGGATCGGGTTCTCGAAGCTCCTGCTCGAGATCGCGCCGTTCAACTTCGCCGAGCAGTTGATCCACATGGGCTCGGGCGGCGCGACGCGCAAGATGGTCTCGGAGATCGAGCGCATCCGTCAGCTCCACGAGGATCAGGCCGAGGCCGACAACGGGCGCTCGCTCGATCGGTTCGTCGCCCAGCACTACATCCGGATGCACACCGTGCCGCTGGGCCAGTGGATGGCGATGGACTTCGCTGGCCTCGCCAAGCTGTGGAACGAGGAGCCGACCGCGACCTTGATCGCGGTGATCAAGGAGCGCGGCCCGCGTCTCGGCCCGCAGAACGGCCAGATCGTCGAGCAGGTCGTCGGCGCGATCAGCAAGGCGAACCAGGACATCCCGATCGCCAAGCAGACCAACGACCGCGGCCTGTTCGAGGCGATCGCGCAGATCGTCGGCCTGCGCCGCGCGACCGCCCCGCTCGCGATCGACATCCTCGAGCGCGTCGTCATGCCGGCGCTCCACGTCGGCATGCCGGAGACGTTCCCGCCGCTCGACGAGGACGACTTCGCGAACCTCCGGAAGGGCGTCGAGATGTTCGCGTTCTTCACCGAGGTGATCCCGCACAAGTACCAGGCGGACGACGAGGGCTTCCTCGGCACGATCCCGCACGAGCAGCTGACGACGCCGTACGCCGATCGCAACGTGCTCGAGATCGGCAAGGGCGACTGGGTGGTCGTCAACCCGGCGCACTTCCTGCCGATGCTCGAGGAGTTCGATCCGCAGAAGCTGCTCGACAAGTACGACGAGTTCGTCAAGTACGTCTCGGCGAACCCCGACGCGCCGAAGCGCCGCGACGACGGCCGCCTGCTGGCCGAGACCGCGGTCCGCGCGCTCGCCGATCTGAAGGCCTGCGTCGCGACCGTCGCGCAGAACCAGGACGCGCTGCTGTTCCGACTGTTGCCTCCGCCAGGCTGAACGATGGCGGGGGAGGGTGCGGCGGCCGACATGCGAACGAAGCTGACGCTCGGCGGCGGCATGTCGTTCCTCGCGCTCGGCCTCCTGTTCACGTCGCTGCTCGCGATGTTCGGATCGCTCCTGTGGGGATTCATCCCCTACTGGGCCCCGTTCATGTTCACGAACCTGCTGGCGCTCTACACCGGCGTGTGGGGCGTGCTCGTCGCGGTGCTCGCGCCGATCGCGACCGCGATCCTGTTCCAGGATCCCAACTCGGTGCTGGATGCACCGGCCAACGTCGGCCAGACGTTGCTGTTCCTCGCGCTCATGCGCGTCCTCCGGGTCGACATCGGCCTGCGCACCGTCGACGACTGCATCAAGTACCTGTTCATCACGATGGTCAGCGCGGCGACCGGCGGCGCGGTCGCCTGGGCGCTGGCGACCGCGTTCGGTCATGCGCCGACCGAGGGTGGTTTGCACTTCACCGGGCTGTGGATGTTCGAGAACACCACGCCGGCGATCCTCCCCGGAATCTGGCTGCACCGCGTGGTGAGCGCGACGAGCCAGCCGTTCACCGAGTCGGAGAACACCCATCCAAAGTCGTGGATGCGCCGCACGCTCGAGTACACGATCCCGTGGATGGCGACGCTCGTCATCATCAGCACGCTGCTCGGCGTCATGCTGGTCAGCCGTCACACCGGAGCCACCGGGTTCTGGGACGAGTTTCTGAAGAACGCGACGACCACGCCGGCGCTCCGCATCATCGCGCTCGTGCTGTCGATCTCGATCCTGTTCTCGGTCGGCATCGCGGTCCAGCAGGCCCGTCAATCGTGGACGCTCGTCGAGGCGGTGCGTCGCCACATGCCGAACCGCCGGCTGTCCGAGCTCCTGACCGGCGGCGCCGCGATCCCGACCGAGCAGCGCCTGGTCACCGTGGTGTTCACCGACCTGCGCGGGTTCACCGAGACCTCCGCGCAGTTCGAGCCCGGCGATCTGGTGACCTGGCTCAACACGTACTTCACGCACATGGGGGCGGTGATCGAGCGCCACGGCGGCGCGATCGACAAGTTCATCGGCGACGGCATCATGATCGTGTTCGGGCTGCAGTCGCCAGACGCGCAGGCGCGCCAGGCGCTGTTGTGCGCGCTCGACATGCTGGTCGAGATCGAGGCGTGGCAGAAGGCGAGCGTCGCGCGGGGCCTGCCGGCGGTCGGCATGGGCGTCGGGATCCACAGCGGCATCGTGACCGCGGGTGAGATCGGCTCGCCTCAGCGCAAGCAGTACACCGTGATCGGATCGGTCGTGAACACGTCGGCGCGCCTCGAGTCGGCGAGCAAAGGCGTGCCCGACGGGGCGCTGCCGCTCGTGCTGTCCCACGAGGCTGCCAAGCACTGCGGGCTGCTCGTCCACCCCGAGCGCGACAAGATCCTGCTCGCGATAACGGTCGCGCTCAAGGGCGTCGTCGATGTCGACAGCGCGTGGTCGGTGCGCGCCGATGGCGTCGGCGAGCTCCGCGCGGCGATGAGCGGCGCGATCGAGGCGATCAAGCTGCGTTGAGCGGGCGCGGCAGTGCTAGAACCGTCGGCCATGACTCGCATCGCCATCGTCGCCGCCGCGTTCAACCGGGCCATCATCGATCCCATGCTCGTGGCCGCGCACGACGAGGCCAAGAAGCTCGAGATCACCGTCGATCGCGAGGTGCTCGTGCCGGGGAGCTTCGAGATCCCGCTGGTGACCGCCGCCCTGCTCGCGAAGTCCAAGATCGATGCGGTCGTCGTGCTCGGCTACATCGAGAAGGGCGAGACGCTCCACGGCGAGGTCATCGGTCACGTCGTCTACCGCTCGCTGATCGAGCTCCAGATCGCGCACGGCAAGCCGATCGGGATCGGGATCATCGGCCCGGGCGCGACGCTCGCGCAGGCCGAGACCCGCCGCGAGGGTTACGCGCGGGCGGCGGTGCGCGCCGCGCTCGCGAGCGTCGCGAACCTCGTCGCGATCGAGACCAAGCCCAAGGCTG
Source organism: Haliangiales bacterium (assembly GCA_038321315.1). Classification (GTDB taxonomy): domain Bacteria; phylum Myxococcota_A; class Polyangia; order Haliangiales; family Haliangiaceae; genus JABFXX01. The sequence goes on from JBBQEX010000008.1 coordinate 59,150, forward strand.
ACAAGAAGGCGAAGAAGAAGGCATGAAGACGCTGATCACCCTGGGCGTGCTCGCGATGGCGGCCTGCATGATCAAGGCGACCCCACCGCCGAGCCAACCGGGCGAACCGATGACTGCGCCCCCGGAACACACCACCGCGGTCGCCGGCACGTCGTGCGCGCCGGGGAGCGAGAGCTGCGTGCTCGCCTGCCCACAGGGTGGCTGCACGTTCGCGTGCCCGCAGAGCGGGACGTGCGACGTGACCTGCGCGGGTGGCAACTGCAACACGACCTGTCCGCCGGGCGCGAGCTGCACGGTCGACTGCGCGGGCGGCGCCTGCCACTCGACGTGCGCCGACAACGCGACGTGTACGCTGGGGTGTAGTGGTGGCGGCTGCCACGCGCAATGCGACGAGAACTCGCACTGCTCGAGCTCGTGCGCCGGCGGCGGCTGCTCCTGATCTAGCGGCGCAGGAAGTAGCAGACGCCGGAGAAGCACGTCATCGCGCGATCGGTCGTGACGTACATCGCGAGCGGCGGGCGCTCGCGCTGCCGGCAGGTCAGGCGGTACTCGACGACGGGGCTCTGCAAGTTGTAGTCGGTGGCGATCGATCGCGGCGCGCTGAGCTCGACGATGACGTCCTCGAGCTCGCGGTTGCGCCGCACGCGTCCGGCCTGCTCGCAGGTGCCCTGGAACGGGCTCGCATACGTGCTCTTGGTGACCGTGATCTCGCGGCCGTTCCACGACACCGCGTCGCGCTCGTCGATCGTCGCGGACGGCAACATCACGTGGCCGGTGATCTTCCACGTGTAGTCGATCCCAGGCACCGCGGCAGCGGCCGCGGGCGTGGTGGCGACCGCCGCGGGTTGCGGGGGACACGCAGCGAGCGGGAGCAAGACTACGACCCAGCCGAACTGTTTCATCCGAGCGAAGCTTCCGGTCCTCGCAACGGCAATGAGACCACGAAACGCGCGCCACCGATAGCCGCACGCTCGGGAGCGATCGACAGCTCGCCGCCGTGTTCGATCGCGATCTTGCGCGCGATCGCGAGGCCGAGGCCGGTGCCGGTCGACTTCGTGGTCACGTACGGCTCGAAGATCTTCTCGCGATCGGCTTCGGCCACCCCCTTGCCATGGTCGTCGACGGTGATCCGCACGACATCGCCGGCCGGATCGGTACGCCACGCGACCATCACTTCACCGGCGTGCCCGGCCTCCTGCCCGGCGTGGATGCCGTTCTCGACCAGGTTCGCGAGCACGCGCTTGAGCAGTAGCTTGTCGGCGCGCACGGTGACCGGCTGCTCGGGAGGCTTGACGACGAGCCGCGCGGCGATCAGCGGATCGAGGCGAAGTTCCTCGATCACCTCGGCGAGCGCGAGCGGTGCCTTCTCGACCTTGGGCAGGGCGCCGAGCGTGCGGAACGTGTCGACCAGCCGGCGCAGGCTAGCGATCTCCTCGGCGACGATCTCGCCGGTGTCGGCGAGCGTGCGTGCATAGCGCACCGGGTCGGTCTCGGCGCCCTTGTAGGACGACACGCACTGCTGGACCGCGAGCTGGATCGGCGTGAGCGGATTCTTGATCTCGTGTGCGAGCCGGCGCGCGACGTCTTCCCACGCGCCCATGCGCTGGAGGTAGGCGATCTGCTGGCGCCCGGCCTCGAGGCCATCGAGCATCGTGTTGAACGCGCCGCCGAGCTCGGCGAGCTCGTCGTGGCCACGCAGCTCGACCCGGGCATCGACCTTGCCATCGGAGACGCTGCGCGCGGTCGAGACCAGCGCGGCGATCCGACGGGTCAGCACGAACGTCGCGAACACCACGCCGAAGCCGGCGGCCGCGAACCCGGCGATGCCGATCACGACGACGAACGCGGTGCGATAGCTCGCCGGCAGCGCGCTCGAGATCCGCGAGACCGTGCGCGCCGAGTCGAGCGACTGCTTGAGATCGCCGAGGTCAGCGCCGACCGTGGCCGAGACGATGAACGTCAGGCGCAGCTGCGCGCCGCTGGTGCCGAGGGGTTGATCGACGACCTTGTCGCGCCACTCCGGGCCGGGCAGCGGGCGCTCGGCCCGCGCGACGACGGTGGTGTCGGGGCGCACGAGCGCGATGCCGCGGAGGCCGGGCTCCTGGGCGATGATGTCCTGGAGGTTCGCCTTGGGGTCGAGCGCGTTGAGATCGCTGCGGCGCGACAACCGGTCGGCGATCTCGGCGTGCAGCCGCTTCGTGATGTCGACGAGGTCGTGGTACGCGCCGATCGACTTCTCCATCGTCGCGATGCGCGACGACGCGTCGATCGCGCTGACGTTCGCGGCGGTGCGACTGATCTGATCGATGAGGACGACCGCGACGCCGAGCGGCATGATCACCATGAGGACGAGCGCCATCGACAGCTTGAGCTGCAGCGGCACGCGTCGCGGACGCTTGATCGCCGTCATGGCGCGGGCTTCGGCCGGTAGAACGGCTGCGAGCGGATCTTCAGCACGCGATCGGCCTCCGGGATCTTGGGATTGACGAACACCGAGACGAACGAGCCGAAGAACGAGCCGCCGCGATCGAGGCCGCCGCCGGTGCCCTGCGAGAGCCAGCGGCGAACCTCGGCGAGCGTCTCCTTGGACACCGGGTTGAGCTCGACGGTCATTGCCAGCGCGTAGACCTTGTCGTACGGCAGGTCGGCGATCTTCGCGATCGGCATGTCGTCGATCTCGGTCAGTAGCTTGAGCGCCTCGGCCCGATACTTCACGCGCTTGCTGCGGCGAACGCCGGGCTCCTCGAGCGAGATCATGTAGACCTCGTCCCACAGGTCGTAGGTCGCGGTGCGCTGCACGAGCTGGAACGCCACCGGATCGTTGCTGCCGCGCGGGAACACCCACATGCGGATCACGACGACCGATGGGATGCCGGTGTCGAGCGCCTGGAACGTGCCGCTGTCGAACAGCTCCTTGATGCGCGTCGTCACCGTGAGCACGTCGCCGCGCTCGACGAACTGCATGCGGTCGAGCTCGATCTGATCGTCGTCGGCGCGCGCCGTCGCGGCGACGAGGAGCAGCGCGAGCGTGACGAGCACGCGGCGGGTCACCGCAGGCGCCCCAATCCGTTCGCGATCGTCAGCTCGAAGATGCCGATGTCGGTGTCGACGCGCACGCCGGCGTCGAGATAGAGGTCGATCGGCAGCGCGTTCCACAGCGCCGTGTCGCGCGCCCGCAGGTCGCTCGCCTCGGCGAGGCCCCACACGCCGGCCCCGACGAACACGTCGCCACCGTAGAGCCGACGCTTCCCGGTGCCGCGGAACACGCGGAATGCGTACTCGACGGTCGCGCTGCCGCCGAGGTCGCCGTAGGCCGGCTTGTTCGGGCGCGTCGACAGGAGGTCGAGTGGCGCCGAGGTCGACAGCACGAGGCCGAGCGCGCGCGGCGTCAGCATGCGATCGACGTCGGACACGTGGATGCGATCGAAGCGCGGCGCGTTGCCGAACACGCCGCCGCCCGCGAGCCGCACGCCGATCGTCTGGCGCCCGTCGCGCAGCGGCCACCAGTGCTCGTAGCGGCCGAGCAGCGTCACGTAGTCGTACGACGAGCCGAGCAGCGCCGAACCGACCTCGATCGCGGCGAGCAGGCGGCCGCCCGCGTGCGGCAGGGTGGGATCGGGCCGCGTGTCGCGATCGAACGTGAAGCTCGCGGTCGAGACCCGGCTGTGCCCCGGATCGAGGTGGAGGTCGATCGCGACGATGCGGCCGTCGGGCAGCTCCTGCTCCGGCGCGACCGGCAGCGTGGCGTCGACGCTCTCGTAGCGCAGGCCCGCGGCGATGCGGGTCAGCGCGGTGACGTCGTAGGTCAGCGCGACGCGCCCGCCGAACCGGCGATACGGGAACGCGCCGAAGTGATCGGCGGTGTCGGTGTCGTCGGAGCCGGCGGTGCGATAGGGCTCGCTGCCGTGCACCAGCGTCATCGATCCGTTGGCGCCGAGGCGCGAGCCGAACAGCGACGGATCCGACGCACGCAGCTCGCCGGCCCACTGTGCGCGCGACCCCGCGATCGTGCTGTGGTCGGCGTAGATCACGCCGGCGCCGACGCCGACGCCGAGGCCCAGCAGGTTGCGCTCGCCGAGATCGGCGCCGAGCCAGTACGGCGACAGGTTCGTCGTGCCGAACCACAGGCGGTTCAGCACGATCGTGCCGCGCTCGATCACCACGATCTTCACGATCACCTGGCCGCGCGACGTGCCCTTCTGGAGCTCGACGGTGACGTCGAGGAAGAACCCGGTGGCGAGCACCTTGAACCGCAGGTTGGTCAGCCGCTTGTCGCCCGCGTGGAGTACGTCGCCGGGGGCGATCGGCAGCGCGCGCAGGATCAGATCGGTCTGCGTCGCGGTGTTGCCGTGGACCTCGATCGACTCGATGAACACGAGCGGGCCCTGCGGATCGTCGTGGGGCTCGTCGGGCGGCGGCCTGGGGTTCTCCTGGAGCTCGTCGTCGGCGCGCGCGCCGCGCACGGTCCCGAGGACGACGAGCGCGCACCAGAGCCATCTCGTCATCCTGGGTTGAACGTAGCGCATGCCCCGAGGGCGGTGCTACCTTCCACCAGTGCGGGCGGCCATCGTCCTTGTTGCGGTTGTGGGGCTGTGCGGTTGCAACGACCTCCGGGACTTCCGCGGCGAGTGGCACGGCAAGCGCGTCGGCGCGGCCGCGGTGGTCAAGGTTGGGATGCCCGAGACCGTCGAGGCCAAGCTCGCGATCGACGACCTCGACACCCACGGGCTCCACGGCACGATCGCGGTCGACGGCGTGGTCGCCCCGACCGAGCTCGCCGGCATACCGGGCGCCGAGGCCGACAAGCTCGCGAACCTGACGTTCAGCGGCGGTCCGATCCGGGTCTACCTGGCGTTCGCCGCGCTCGCCGACGGCGGCGGTGACGCGATGGTGATCGTCGCGCTGTACGATGACGATCGCATCGAGCTGCGGGTCCTGCGCGGCGGAACCAAACCGCTGTACGGGATCTTCGAGATGAGCCAGACATGAACTGCCCGCACTGTCATTCCTCGCTCACCGACGACGCGCGGTTCTGTGGAGCGTGCGGCAAGGCGACGTCCTCGACCGAGGCGCAGAGCGCCGAGTTCCCGTTCGCGGACGCGTACGCCGCGATGATCGGCAAGGAGATCGCGGGTCGCTACCGGATCCTCACGAAGCTCGGCGAGGGCGGCATGGGCGCGGTGTTCCGCGCCGAGCAGATCTCGCTCAAGCGATCGTGCGCGGTGAAGCTGTTGCGACCGGGCCTCGCGGCGAACGCGCAGATGCTGCTGCGGTTCAACGCCGAGGCGCAGGCGATCGCGAAGCTGTCGCATCCCAACACGGTCGACATCTACGACTTTGGCCAGGACACCGACGGCACGCTCTACATCGCGATGGAGTACGTCGAGGGGCTGTCGCTGCGCGACCTGATCCAGCAGGAGGCGCCGCTGTCGATCGGGCGCTCGCTCGCGATCGCGGCGCAGATCGCGTCGTCCCTGACCGACGCGCACGCGCACTCGGTGATCCATCGCGATCTCAAGCCCGACAACGTCATGCTGTCGACGCGCGGCAAGCAGAAGGACATCGTCCACGTCCTCGACTTCGGGATCGCGAAGCTGCGCGACGCGAACCGCCAGGGCGTGGCGATGACCCAGGCCGGCGACATGCTCGGCACGCCGCAGTACATGGCGCCCGAGCAGATCAGCGGCGAGGAGATCGACGGCCGCGCCGACGTCTACGCGCTCGCCTGCATCCTCTACGAGATGATCACCGGCCGCCTCGCGTTCGAGGCGACGTCGATCCTCGCGATGCTCTCGAAGCACCTGTCGGCCGACGTCGATGCGCCGTCGGCCCGGCGGCCGGACCTGCGGATCCCGCCGGAGATCGACGCGTTGATCCTGACCGCGCTCGCCAAGGACGCGCCGGCGCGCCCGGCGACGATGGAGCTCTACGGCGAGCAGATCGCGGCGCTCTACCAGGCGCTGCCGGTGGAGCAGCGCGCGGCGACCTCGACCGGCCTGCCGCTGTCGGCGGTGATGCCGGCGACGCCGACGCCGACGCCGACGCCTGCGCCGATCTCGACGCCGGCGTTCATGCCGCCGGTCGGCGTGCCGGCGACGTCGATGCCGGCGATGCACGTCAAGCCGCAGCCCGAGAAGCCGGATCGGCAGATGCTCTACATGGTGATCGTGGTGGTCGCGTTCATCACCGCGATCGGCGCCTATCTTCTCGCGCACACCAACGACGCGACCAAGTTCGACTTCAAGCTGCCGCCGCCCCACGCCCAGACTCCCGAGGAGAAAGCGGAGAGCGACAAGATGACCAAGGAGATCAAGGACGAGCTCGACAAGGCGTTGCAGGAAGACCACGAGGGCAAGTGACGCTCCGCCTGACCGAGTACGCCAAGGGCGGAGGCTGCGCCGCGAAGCTGCGCCTCGCCGATCTCTCGAAGGTCCTCGACGTCGCCGGCACCGGCGCGGCGCGCGACGACATCGTCGTCGATCACGCGCTGTCCGACGACGCCGCGGTCGCCCACACGATCGCCGGCCAGCACATCGTGATGACCGCCGACGTGATCGCGCCGCTGGTCGATGATCCCGAGACGTTCGGCGCGATCGCCGCGACCAACGCGATGAGCGACGTGTGGGCGATGGGCGGCGAGCCGCGGTTCGCGCTCAACCTGGTGTTCTTCTCCGACGAGGTCCTCCCACTCTCGGTGCTCGACGCGATCCTCGCCGGCGGGGCCGCGGCGTGCGCGCGTGCCGGGGTCGCCGTGGTCGGCGGTCACTCGGTCCGCGATCCGGAGATCAAGTTCGGCTGCTCGATCACCGGGGACGTCTCGTCCGACCGGCTGTGGGCGAACACGACCGCGCGCGCCGGGCAGGCGCTGATCCTGTCGAAGCCGCTCGGCACCGGCGTGATCGCCCAGGCGATCAAGAAACAGCTCGCGAGGCCCGAGGCGACCGCGGCCGCGATCGCGTCGATGACGACGCTCAACCGCGGCGCGATGCGCATCGGCCACGCGCACGGCGCGACGTCGGCGACCGACGTCACCGGGTTCGGCCTGCTCGGTCACCTGCGCAACATCTGCCGGGGCTCGAGGCTCGGCGCCACGATCAATCTCGCCGCGTTGCCGATCTTGCCCGACGCGCTCGCCCACCTCGCCGCGAACCTGTGTCCCGGTGGCAGCAAGGCGAACCGCGCGTTCCTCGCCGGGCTCGTCGCCTGGCAGGACGGCCGTCCGCTCGCGCCAGATCCGGGCGAAGGCGATGCCGAGCTCCGCGCGACGCTCGCGTGCGACGCGCAGACCAGCGGTGGCCTCTTGCTGTGCGTGCCCGAGGATCGTGCGGCCGCGTGCGTGACGGCGCTGCGTTCGGACGGGCTCACCGCGGCGCGCGTCGGGACGCTACGCGAGCCCACCGCGACGCCGATCACTCTTTGCGCGTGATACCGTCGCGACCATGAGCTTTCTGCGCAGCATGTTCAGCGGCCAGGCGCGCACCGATGATCCGCGCCGGTTCTTGATCGAGGCGATGCTCGGGGCGATGGAGGCCGACGGCGAGGTCACCGAAGAGGAGCTCGGCACGTTCGAGGGCAACCTCGCGACCCACGAGCTGTTCCACGGGCTGTCCGGCGAGGAGCTATCGCGCCTGACCGATCTCGCGGCCGACGCGATCCGCGAGGCCGGCGGCGGCCGCAACCGGCTCCCCGACATCGCCAAGCATCTGCCGTCGCGCAGCCAGCGCCTCACCGCGTACGCGATGGCGTGCGAGATCTGCGTCGCCGATCGCGATCTCGCCGAGTCGGAGATCGAGTTCCTCGACCAGATGCAGAAGGCGCTCGGGCTCGAGGACGGCGAGGCCAAGGAGGTGTTCGAGGCCGCGCGCGCGCACTCGGGCCTGCTCACGCTCGACGAGAAGAGCGATCGCATGCGCTTCCTCATGCCGCAGTTCGTCCAGTGCATGGCGCTGATCGCGGCGTCCGATGGCGAGGTGCACCACGAGGAGCGCCTCGGCATCCGCGCGGTGCTCCGCAACATCCCCGACATGAACGTGCTCACCGGCGACGAGCTCGACGAGGCGATCGCCTACGCGCTCGATCAGATCACCGGCAAGGATCCCAAGGACGAGCTGTCGAAGATCGCGACCGTGATCGCGTCGCCGGCCGATCGCTACTGGACGACGGTCTACATGATGATCGTCGCGCTCGCCGACGGGAAGACCGACTGGCGCGAGGTCGCGTGCCTCGACGCCGTGAAGGCATCGTTCGCGCTGACCGACAACCAGATGGACGTCGCGATGCAGACCGCGAAGCAGTTCCCGGGCGTCGCGCTCGGCGGCTCGGCGCCGGCCTAGATCAGGTACGGCTCGTGGCAGACGGCCTCGATGTTGTGGCCGTCGAGATCGAGGACGAACGCCCCGTAGTAGTGCTCGTGGTATTGCGGGCGCACGCCGGGGCCGCCGTTGTCCTTGCCGCCCGCGGCGATCGCGGCGGCGTAGAACGCCTCGACGACCTTGCGGCTCTTCGTGACGATCGCGACGTGCACGCGATCGGTCGGCGCCTTGCCACCCTCGATCCAGAAGTCGGGCTTCTGGCCGACGCCGAAGCCAGCAACGCTGTACTCGTCGAGCTTCATGACGAGGCCGTAGTCGAGCGGCGCGAGCGCCTTGGTGTAGAACTCGACGCTGGCTGCGAGGTCCCGGACGCGGATGCCGATGTGGTCGATCATGCGCGGAGACTAGCTTAGACTGCAGCCGTGTTTCGCTTCGCAGTGGCGCTGGGTCTCGTGGCGGCGGTCGGTGGCAACGCGCACGCCGGGCGAAGCTTCTTCGGCTGGCTCTACGGGACCGAGGTGCTGCCCGAGCGCGGCGTCGAGCTGCAGACCTGGGTCGCCGAGGAGAACCGGACCGGCGCGAACCACGAGCGCACGACCTCGATCTGGTGGGGCCCGCTGATCGGGATCACCGACCAGCTCGAGCTCGCGCTGCCGATCGAGGCGCTGTGGTACGTCGCCGACGATCGCAAGCCGGGCTTCACGGTCGACCGCTTCGGCGTCGAGGCGCGCTATCGCTTCGTGTCGCAGGACCCGGTCGATCGACCGGCGTTCGCGCCGCTCGCGCGGCTGGCGATCAAGCGCGACGTGGTCGCGCGCGACAGCGTGCGCCTCGAGGGTGACTTCGTCGCTGCCTACGACGCCGGGCCGGTGCAGATCCTCGGCGACGTCGGGTTCGTCTGCACGCGGAGCGCGAGCGCGCCGAACTTGCTCGAGCTCCACCCGGGCGCCGGCGTCAGCGTCGAGGTGATCGACGATCTTCGCTTCGGCGTCGAGGGCTACGGCGAGATCGAGCTGAAGTCCGGCGGCGACAAGTGGTTCATCGCCGGCCCGAACATGGCGTGGACCCACGGCCGGTTCTGGCTGTCGGCCGCGTTCGGCATCGGCCTCACCGGGATCCAGACCGCGCCGCGCGTGCAGTGGGGGATCCTGTTCTGAAGGTCGCCGCGCTGCTCGCGGTGATCGGCGGCGTCGCGCACGCCGAGCCGACCGGCCGCGTCGTCGGCAAGGTCGCGGTCAGCGAGGCCGATGGCAAGCCCGCGACCGGCGCGGACGTCATCGTCTACGTCGTCGGCTACGACGAGCCCGCCGGCGCCGCCATCACCACGGTCTCGCAGACCGGGCGCAAGTTCGTCCCCGATCTCGTCGCGATCACGGTCGGCGAGCAGGTCAAGTTCCCGAACGGCGATGCGTTCTTTCACAACGTGTTCTCGCAGTCGAACGCGCGCCGCTTCGACCTCGGCTCGTTCAAGCGCGGCGAGACCAAGAGCAAGGACTTCCCGAACCCGGGCGTCGTCGACGTCTACTGCAACATCCACCCCGAGATGGCCGCGACGATCCTCGTGTTGCCGAACCATCGCTTCACGCACGCGAAGGCCGACGGCAGCTTCGCGATCGACGGCGTGCGCCCCGGCACCTGGAAGGTGTTCGCCTACACCCGCCGCGCGGTGCGCCCGGCGATGGCGAGCATCACCGTGCAGGCCGGCGCCGACACCGCGGTCGAGCTCGCGGTGTCACGCGGCTCCGACGCGTCGCACGCCAACAAGTTCGGCGAGAAGTATCACGACGGCGATCACGCCTATCACTGAGCCGGCGAAGCCTTCGGACACATCGGCATCTTCGCCGTCTTGCCGACCTTGCCGGTCTCCGGATCGGCGACGGTGACGCCGGTCGCCGTGATCGTGACGAGCTTCCCGCTGGGCGTCTTGACGAGCGGCGTGGCCTGCATGCTCTCGCCCCCGAGCAACGCGCAGCTGTCGCAGTCCTCGAGCCGCGCGACCTTGACCGTGCGGATCTCCTTGCCCGCCTTGACGTCCCAGATCATGAACGTGCCGCCGCCGAAGTCGGCAAACGCCCACTGATCGCCAGCGAGCTGCACGGGCGCCGAGCCATAGACGTTGACGCGATCGGTGTCCATCTTCGCGATCCTCGTGCCCTTGCCATCGAACAGGTAGCCGGTGCCGCCGGGGCCGGCGCACACGCTGGTGATCGCGTAGATCACCGAGCCGACGTAGTACGCGTCCTCGAGGCACTCGCTGTCGCCATCACCGAGCGGGATCAGCCTCTGCTTCTTGCCGGTCGTGCCGTCGAGTACCGCGATGCCCTTGAGCGGCTGGCCGGTCGCGAGCAGGTGCTTGCCGTCGGCGCTCGCGTGGATCGCGTAGGGCTGCTCGCGCGGCGGGAGCGGGAGCTCGAGCGCCACGCAGTTGCCGCCGGTGCACGCCTCGACCGCGCGATCGTCCTGCTTGTACGTCGTCGCCTCGGGCACCACGGCCGGTGGTGGGACCACGCGATACACGCCGGACGCGAGGTCGACCGCCATGCACTTCACCACCGGCGCGGTGGCGCCGCCCGAGATGTCGATCTGGTTCACGCAGAACGTCGCCGTCTTGTCGTCGGCAGTGAACGCCTTGAGCACGCCCTCGACGTCGGTCGCGAAGCACGGTCCGGCGGCCGCGATCGGCCCGGGCCTCGCGATCGCCGAGCCGGATCCCACCGCCACCGTGGTCGGCGTTGGCTCGGCCTTGTTGCAGCCGACCGACGCGAGCGCGATCGCCAACAGCATGCTTCTGGCCATGCCGGTTCGTATCACGGCTCCTTGAGGTATCGGACCATGCTGGCGTCGAGCCGGCTCTGGACCAACCGGATCACGCTCGCGATCTCGTCGACCGGGAGCTTCAGGCGCGACGCGAGGCACTGGTGCGTCGCGGTGACCAGCGCACCACGCGCGCGGTTGAGCCAGCGCGCGGCGGTCGCGCGATGCACGCCGAACGCCGCGCCGATCTCGTCGATCGACATGCCGTCCGCGAGCTGCTGGCGCAACAGCATGCGGTCCTCGGCGCCGAGCACCGCGATCGCCTCGCGCAGCGCGACCGCGAACTCGCTGCGGTACTCGGCCTTCATCTGCGACAGCATCGGATCGGCGCCGCGCTCGCCGAGCAGCTCGTCGAGCCGGCCTCCCGGCACGGTGTCGTCGAGCGGCGACTCGCGGCTCTGCTTCTTCTTGTGCCGGATCAGCTCGCGCATCGCGGTGATCCGCACCCAGCCGCGCAGCGGGCCCTTGCCGCGATAGCCGGCGATGCCGGGCGGCTTGCCGTCGCGCGGGACGAGCAGCTGGACGCGGAGGATCTGCTTGACCTCGTCGACCTGATCCCTGGTCGCGCGCGTCGCCGAGCCGGCATGCTCGACCTCCTCGAGCACGCGCTCGAACGCCGCGTGCGCCACGGGGTCCTGCGCGACGCACGCGGCCGCGAGCGCGAGATCGACCTGCGCGGCACCGAGCGGGCCATCGAGGCGCTCGCCGACGAACAGCGCGAGCGCGGGTTCGTCGATCGCGAGCTGCGGCCACGTCATCCTTGCCTCGGCGACGAACGCGTCCCAGCCGGGCGTGCCGATCACCATCCGCGGCCGATCGTGCCACAATCGACGCACTTGGAGTGTCTCGACGCGAACGCGGTCCAGGACATGATGTCCGGGGCACTCGACGACGGCGCGCGCGCGACCGTCGCGGTTCACCTCGACACCTGTGACGAGTGCCGCCTCCTGGTCTCGACGCTCGCGCGCGAGGCGGTCGGCGAGGCCGCGCGCACGACGCTCGCCCTCGACCAGACCCTGGATCCGTCGCTGCTCGAGACCGCGGCGGCGAGCGAGCGGTCGATCGTGCCGACTTCCCGATCGACCACCTCGACGCCCGCCGAGGGCCGTCGGTTCGGGCGCTACGCGATCCAGAAGCGGCTCGGCGCCGGCGCGATGGGCGTCGTGTATCTCGCCGAGGATCCCGAGCTCGGGCGCAAGGTCGCGCTCAAGCAGCTGCATCGCCCCGATCCGATGCTGACCGAGCGACTCGTGCGCGAGGCGCGCTCGATGGCGAAGGTCAACCACCCGAACGTGGTCGGCGTCTACGACGTCGGCGTCGTCGACGACTCGACCTACATCGCGATGGAGCTCGTCGAGGGTCGCAGCCTGCGCGACTGGCAGCGCCACCCGAATCGCGGCGTCGACGAGATCGTCGAGGCCTACCTCGGCGCCGGGCGCGGGCTCGCGGCCGCGCACGCCGCGGGCATCGTGCATCGCGACTTCAAGCCCGACAACGTGCTGGTCGGCGACGACGGCCGCGTGCGCGTCACCGACTTCGGGCTCGCCGCGGTGCCCAAGGGCGAGGATCCCGAGATCGACGGCCCGGCGCCGACCGGCGATCTGTCGCTGACCTCGATCGGGCAGGTGCTCGGCACGCCGGCGTACATGGCCCCGGAGCAGTTCACCGGCGGCAACGTCGACTCGCGCACCGATCAGTTCAACTTCTGCGTCGCGCTGTACGAGGCGCTCTACGCCCAGCGGCCGTTCGACGGTCGTACGTTCAGCGAGCTCGCGGATCACGTCTGCGATGGCAAGCTGCGACCAGCGCCGGCGAAGTCGACCGTATCGCGCGCGCTCCACGCGATCGTGATGCGCGGCCTCGCGGTCAAGCCGGGCGATCGATTCGCGTCGATGGACCTGCTGCTCGTCGAGCTCGGTCGCGATCGCGCGCGGCCGTGGCGACGCATCGCGCTGATCGCGTCGCTGCTCGGCGCCGTGCTCGCGCTCGGCCTGGTCGCCGACTTCATCGTGCGCAGCCGCGTCACCGCCGAGATCGATCAGGCGTTCGCGGCGACCGGCAAGCAGGTCGATCGCGCGTTCGACCTGTTGACCAGCCGGTTCGACGCCAACGCGAACCAGGTCTACGGCCTGCCCGTGATGCGCGACGTCGCCGGCAACCACGATCAGGCCGACTTCGGCCTCGGCGACGACGCGACCGATCAGAAGAACCTCGCCGACCTCCACGAGAAGCTCGCCTCGCAGGACTGGAAGTGGGTGCGGCAGTTCGGCAAGTACGCGACCGACAGCGTGATCGCGGTCGCCGACTACAAGGGTCGCATGCTCTACACGAGCGCAGATCCGGATCACTGGAAGCAGGATCTCGTGCAGCTGCCGTGGGTCAAGCGCACGCTCGACGCCGGCAAGCAGAACGGCCTCGTGCTCGTGCGCGCCGACGATCCGCGTCTCGCCGCGACCGGCATGCTCGGCAAGACTCCGACGAAGGGCCTCGTGTTCTTCTTCACCCGCACGCTGTTGCTCAACGGCGAGGCCTCGAGCCAGCTGTTCCAGGTCCTCGAGGCCGTACGTCAGATCGACGCGATCCGCCTCGATGACGAGACGCTGATCTCGTTCGTCGCGCCCGATCGCACCGCGGTCGGCGACCTGTCGCCCGAGCTGGTCGCGCTCGCCCCGCTCGAAGGTCGCCAGTTCATCACGCACGACGTCGGCGCCGTGACCTACGACCTCCAGACGATCCCGCTGTCCGGCACCGACGGCGACGTCGTCGGCCACGTCGTCCTCGCGCACGCCGAGAAGGACGTGCTGTCACTGTTCCCGCATGCGCGCCTCCTGTTCGCGCTCGCCCTCGGGCTCGCGCTCGCCCTCGCGATCGGCACGTCGCTGCGCGCGCGCCAGATCACGCACGCCAGGGTCTGATGCGCCTGCGGTTCAGCACGGTCCTCGTCAGCGTCACGCTCGCGCTCCTGCTCGCGACCGTCGCGGTGATCGGCATCGTGTCGTACATCTCGGGGCGCGACGCGGCGCAGGACCTCGCCGATCAGGTGCTCGCGCAGACCGCCGAGCGCATCGAGGATCAGGTGCAGAACGAGCTCGCGCTCGCGATCCGTCAGGCCACGCTCGATCGCGCGCTGATGGATCACGGGCGCGTCGATCCGCACGATCGCGACGCGGTCACCGCGTACTTTCTCGACGCGATCGAGGCCCATCCGCAGCTGTCGTACCTGTCGTGGTCGCTCGACGCCACCGGCGATCACGTCACGGTCGAGCGCGATCGCGACGGCGCGCTTGCCGTCGTCCATCTGATCCGTCAGCCCGACAACCGGCTCGAGATGCGGCGCTACACCGCGGCCGGCGGCAAGCTCACCGAGATCGAGCGGCTGCCCGACAAGCCGCAGAACGATCCGCGACCGCGGCCGTACTACCTCGCCGCCAAGGCCGCGCACGCGCCGACCTGGACCGAGACCTACGCGTTCTTCGACAAGGCCGGCAAGCTCGACGTCCCGGGCCTGACGCGCGCGACGCCGGTGTTCACCGCCGACGGCGCGCTGCTCGGCGTCTTGTCGGCCGACTTCGATCTGTACGCGCTGTCCGAGTTCCTCGCCGGTCTCCGGGTCGGCGCGCACGGCATGGCGACGCTCGTCGAGCTCCGCGCCGACGGCACGCATCGCGAGATCGCCCACGCCGATCCGCGGATGGCCGCGCTCCTGCCCGCGATCGCGGCGACCACGAAGCCCGGCACGCTCGTGCGCGTCGCGTTCGACTCTGCCGGCACGCACTACCTCGGCGGCTACCGGCGGATCGATGGCGATCGCGGCCTCCGCTGGGCCGTCGCGCTCGCGCTCCCCGAGGACGACATCCTCGGCCCGGTCAACGCGACGCGCGAGACCACGATCGTGATCACGCTGGTCGCGACCGTCGTCGCCGTGATCCTCGTCGTGCTGCTCGCGATGCAGATCGGCGGTGCGCTGCGCCGGCTCGCGCGCGAGACCGAGGCGATCGGCAAGTTCATGCTGGCCGCCAAGCCGATCGATCGGTCGACCGTCGTCGAGGTCCGCCAGCTGTCGACCGCGATCGAGGACATGAAGCGCGGCCTGCGCTCGTTCCAGAAGTTCGTGCCCGCCGATCTGGTGCGCCGGCTCGTCGAGTCCGGCAACGAGGCCGTGCAGGGCGGCAAGCGCGAGACGATCACGATGCACTTCTCCGACATCGCCGACTTCACGACGATCTCGGAGAAGCTCCCGCCCGAAGACCTCGTCGTCCTCCTGTCCGAGTACCTGTCGCTGATGTCCGAGCCGATCCTCGCGAGCGGCGGCACGATCGACAAGTACATCGGCGATGCCGTGATGGCGTTCTGGAACGCGCCGCGCCCGGTCGCCGATCACGCGTTCGTCGCGTGCGCCACCGTGCTCGCGAACCACAAGCGGCTCGCCGAGCGCCGGGCGATCTGGATCGCCGCGGGCAAGCCGGGGCTGCGCTGTCGCGTCGGCATCCACACCGGCGACGCCGTCGTCGGCAACATCGGCAGCGAGGCACGCCTCGACTTCACCGCGATCGGCGACACCGTCAACCTCGCGTCGCGGCTCGAGGGCCTCAACAAGGGCTACGGCACCGAGCTCTTGATCAGCGAGGCCACGCTCGCGCTGGTCGGGGATCGCGTCGTCGTTCGCCCGCTCGATCGCGTCGCCGTGAAGGGCAAGGCTCACGGCATCGCGATCTACGAGCTGCTCGGCCTCGCCGGCGAGCTCGACGAGGCCGAGCTCGCCGCCGCCGATCGCCACGCGCGCGCGATGGCCGCCTACTTCGCGAAGCGCTGGGACGACGCGCTCGCGCTGCTCGGCGACGACGACGCCGGCACGCTGATCGCCGATCGCGCCCGCGCGTGGAAGGTCTCGCCGCCGCCCGCCGACTGGGACGGGGTCCATCGGATGACGACCAAATAGGCAGCCGGCGATTTTGGCTTCACGTATGAGGCAGCGAGCGCGGGTCTCTGGCGATGCGGATGCGCGACGGGACTCGATTCGCCTCCTGGTGACTACGTGAGCGCGGCGATCTCGGCGTCCGAGAAGCCGTAGTCGGCGAGGACGACACGCGAGTGCTCGCCGAGGCGCGGTGGGCGCGACGCGTGAGTCGGCTTGCCGATCGGCGTGCGCACCTGCTGGAGCGGGCCGAGGTCGCCGCCGTCGATCGTGAAGAACACCTCGCGCGCGACGTGCAGCGGGTGATCGGGGAGCTCGCTCGGCTCGAGGACGAGCTCGACGCAGCAGTCGCTGGCGCCGAGGATCGCCATCCAGTCCGCGGCGGACTTCGTCGCGAAGATCGCGGCGAGCTCGGCGCGCGTCGTGGCCTGCGCCGCGGCGTTGCCGACGATCTCGCCGACGTTGATCGCGCGGCCGAGCGCGGTGTTGAGCGCGATCCAGAACTTGGGCTCGAGCGCACCGACCGCGAGGAACCGATCGTCGGCGGTGCGATACACGCCGTACATCGCGAGCGCGCCGTTCAGGGCCTCGCCGCCGCGCGTCGGGCGCGCGCCGAGGAACTGGTTGCCGAGCTCGGCGGTCAGGAGCGCGAGCGCACCCTCGGTCATCGAGATATCGAGGTGCGCGCCTCGGCCGTGGCGATGGCGACCGACGAGCGCGCCGAGGATCGCGGTCGCGCTCCACAGCGCGCCGCCGGCGAGATCCGCGATCTGCACGCCGGGCATCATCGGCGCCTCGCCGTGCGCGCCGGTCATCCCGAGCACGCCCGCGAGCGCGATGTAGTCGAGATCGTGGCCGGCGCGATCGACGTACGGCCCGGTCTGGCCGTAGCCGCTGATCGAGCACACGATGATCTTGGGATTGCGCGTCGCCAGAACGTCGTAGCCGAGGCCGAGCTTGGCGAGCACGCCGGGCCGGAAGCTCTCGACGACGACGTCGGCCTGCTCGACCATCTTCAGCAGCGCGTCGCGCGCGGCCGGCAGCTTGAGATCGAGCGCGAGCGATCGCTTGCCGCGGTTGACCGCGAGGAAGCGACCGCCGAGCCCGGCCTTCGCGGGCGGAAACGCACGGAGATAGTCGCCGAGCTTGGGGTCCTCGATCTTGACGACCTCCGCGCCCATATCGGCGAGGATCATCGTCAGGAAGGGACCCGGCAGCAGCCGGGACAGATCGAGGACGCGGATACCTGCGAGGGCGTCCGCGAGCGGAGCGCTCACTTCGGGCGAGCGATCTCGAACAACTGCTGCAGCTTCATCGCGAGCATCGGATCGCCCGACACCTGGAGCTTGCCCTGGAAGTACAGCTGCATCCCCGCGTTGGGGTCCGACAGCATGGTCTTGAAGTCGTCGTGCGTGACGCCGATGGTGCACTGCGCCTTGCCGCTGTCCCCGGGGGTGCAGGTCGGCGGGTTCGCCGTGCAGTCGACCGTCCACTCGCCGCCACCCTCACCCGCGATCTTGAAACAGTAGATCGCGTTCATCTCGCGCGCCTTGTCCGGGTACTGCGCGAGTCCCGCGGGGACGAGGTTGTTGAACAGATCCTGGGCGTCCTTCGGCATCGACATGGGCAAATCCTCCGACGGTGGGTTTACCCTCGGAGGCTGCGTACAGTCAACTCTGACTGTCGATTTCAGGGCAGGTCGGCCGTGGCAAAGGCGCACGATGCCGCGTCACCCTCGGACGGTGCGAAGTTCGCCGAATCGGTGTAGTAGCTGCGGCCGAACATCGTGTTCCAGCACTCCGAGGCCGTGACCTCGGTCGTGTGGAGGTCGCCACCGGTGATCCGCGCGTCGGCGCGACCCGAGCCGTTCGTCAGCCAGCGCGAGTGCAAGGTCGCGTTCTCGAGCGCCGGACCTCCGCCCGAGTCGCCCTGGAAGTCGAGGTTCATCTCGCCGCCGGTGGCCGTCTCGTCGTACGCGTAGTCGGCGCTGACCGGCGTGCCGTTCGCGTCGGTCGACGCGATCGCGAGGTCGAGGTGCTTGGCCGCGAGATCGTAGTTCGCGGTCATCGCGCCCTTGGCGTCGCCCGCGTCGACCGGGTTGACGCGACGGCTGGCGTCGAAGTCGACCATGAACATGCCGTTGCCCTGCAGCTCTCCCGGGCGCGGATCGGCGTGGCCGTTGATCACGACCTCGAACTGCGAGCCGGCGACGGTCTTGCTGCGACCCGAGAGCCGGTAGTCGAACGTGCCGTCGCCGAGCGCGGTGACGTCGAGCTTGTACTCGGCCGGATCGAGCGCGCCGCTCCACGGACCCCAGGTGTAGACGTCGCCGTCGACGCTGGTGACCGGGAACTGCACGATCGTGTGGATGAGGATCAACACCCACGCGGTGCCGCCGTTGAACGTGCGGGTCACGTCGCGCGTCGCGACGTACCAGTTCGCGAGCTGGCCGACCGACCGCATCGAGTTTGCGGGCAGCTTGATCGACACCTGATCCGCCGTCGGGATCGCGCGATCGAGACCCTCGGGAGCCGAGTCCTGCTTGACGCAGCCGACCGCGAGGAGGGAGAGGGAACCAGCAATCAGGAGAGACTTGAGCATGCGAACCCATAGAGCAGGGTTCGGGCCAGGCTTTCGATCCAGATCTCGCGGAGTTACGGTGTCGTGATTTGCGACGGCGCGCGCGCGGCTCCGGGCGCCGTGGGAGGAGCCGACAGCTCCGGCAGGATCGTGACCGTGTCGCCGTCGTGGAACACCACGACCGCCTCGGGCGCGATCGCGATCCCGACCGGGTCGATCCGCGGCTCGATCGGTAGTGGGTAGACCCACATCAAGAGGGCGTTCGCGGCGTAGCCGGCCACGTAGTCCCGGGTCAGCGACTTGTCGAGCCGCACCGCGAGCGCGGTGTCGCCGATCGAGGACTCGGCGTGCGCGAGCACGTCGATGCCGGGCACCGGGAACGCGGCCTGGCCGTGCAGCGAGCCGGTCGCGTCGATGTCGAGCACATCGACCTCGGACACCGGGCCGAACATGCCGACGCGGAGCACGCGCACCATCGGCGACTGATCCGGCAGGTAGACGCCGCCGATCAGCACGCTGTAGGGATGCCTGGTCGACCACGACGGCTTCCCGGTCGCGACGATCGCGTCGTCGGTGCGGACGACGTCCCACGCACGTTTGCCGTACGTGACGTGCAGCTTCGGCGGATCGATCGGGGCCGGCTTCGCGAGCCCCGACATCGGATCGATCGTCACCGCGCGCTCGCCGCGCCGCCACCGCACGCCGGCAGGATCGAGCCACATCTGCTGCGGGCCGGGCTCGCTCGCGAACTCGGGCACGACACCGTGCACCGCGATGTACGCCTGATCGACGCCGGCGAACGTCACGGTGCGCAGACACCCGAGCAGGTCGTGGCCGGCGGGCACGTCGATCGCGGTCGGGCACTCGCCGATCAGGAGGGCGTGGTTGCCGACGACGATCGGCGGCGCGACGCGCGAGCCGGCGGGCTTGGTCCAGGCGAGCGCGCCGGTGTGCCAGTCGACCGCGTCGAACCCGAACTGCGAGCTCGCGACGATCGCCACGTCGCCGGCGATCACCGGCCCGGCGACCTCGAAGCGCGGCAGCTTGGCCTGCGTCGGCAGGTGGACGATCCGCAGCGGCTCGACCGGCGGCAGGTCGGCGAGCTCGGGCCACGCGGTCGCCGGGCCATCGATCGGTCGCCCGGCATCGGCCGGCTGCGCGAGCTCGGGCTGCGGGCCGGGGCCGCCCTTGTCGACCGCCGCGCGGGTCTTGCAGGCGACGAGCGCGAGACCCAGGAGTGCGGCGCGGTTCACTCCCCGGTCAACTTGCGCTGCTTGGCCTGAGCTTCCCGGAATCGGTCGGCCCAGCCCTCGACGTTGACCTGCTTGATGCGGCTGATCGCGAGCGCGCCGCGCGGGACGTCCTTGGTCACCGTGGTGCCCGAGCCGACGTAGGAGTCGCGGCCGATCGTGACCGGCGCGACGAGCTGGCTGTCCGAGCCGACGAACGCGCCGGCCTCGATCGTCGTCTTGTACTTGCCGACGCCGTCGTAGTTGCACGTGATCACGCCGGCGCCGACGTTCGCCTTGGCACCGACCGAGGCATCGCCGAGGTAGGCGAGGTGGTTCGCCTTGGCGCCCGCCATGATGTGGGTCGCCTTGGTCTCGACGAAGTTGCCGAGGTGGGCATCCTCGTCGACCTGGCTCCCCGGCCGGCAGTGGGTGAACGGCCCGATCTGGACGCGCTGGCCGATCTG
The DNA here is from genome assembly GCA_038321315.1 of Haliangiales bacterium. GTDB lineage: Bacteria > Myxococcota_A > Polyangia > Haliangiales > Haliangiaceae > JABFXX01. Next base: position 79,467 of record JBBQEX010000008.1, read on the forward strand.
GGTCTCGCTGATGATCGAGTACGGCTTGATGTTCGTGCCGCTCGCGACCGTCGCGTCGGTCAGGATGCAGCCGGTGTCGACGCGCACGCCGTCGCCGATCGAGGTCTTGCCGCGCAGGCAGACGTTCGGGCCGATCGTGACGTCCTTGCCGAGGGGCCCGACGTCGGCATCGATGTAGGTCGAGCGCGGATCGATCATCGTGACGCCGGCGCGCATCCAGTGCTCGTTGATCCGGTGGCGCGCGTCGCGCTCGACGTTCGCGAGATCGATGCGGTCGTTGATCCCGGTGACCTCGGCGAACGGCGCGTCGATCGAGGTCGCGCCGCCGCGCGCGTAGGCGCACGCGACGAGGTCGGTCAGGTAGAGCTCGCCCTTGGCGTTGTCGGCGCGCAGCGTCGCGAGGTCGGCGCGCAGGTGGCCGAGGGCGACGGCGTAGAACCCGGCGTTGGTGTCCTCGATCGCCTTCTGCTCGGGCGTCGCGTCGGGCCACTCGACGATCCGCTCGAGCTTGCCGGCGCGATCGCGCACCAGGCGGCCGTACGGCATCGTGCGATCGGGGATCGTCGACAGCAGCGCGAGCTTCGCGGGCGACGCGTTGCACGCGTGGACCAGCTCGGCGACGCGCTCGGTCTGCAGGAGCGGCGAGTCGCCGGTCAGGATCACGATGACGCGATCGTCGGGCTCGTTGGCGACCGCGGGCAGCGCGCACTGCACGGCGTGGCCGGTGCCGCGCTGCTCGGCCTGGATCACGACCGCGATCGCGCCGGCGCCGAACGTCGCGTCGAGCGATGCCTTCACCGCCTCGTGCTGGTGCCCGAGGATCGCGACGATGCGCTGGGCGCCGGCGGCCCGCGCGGCGAGGACCACCCAGTGCAGCATCGGGCGGCCCGCGACCTTGTGCAGGACCTTCGAGGTGTCGCTCTTCATGCGCGTCCCCATCCCCGCCGCCATCACGAAAACGATCGGTCCTTGGGTCGGTGTCATCGGCGAGCGAAGCTAACAGAACCGGTCGGCCACCTGCTATGGATCTGCAGGATGCGTGCACTCGCGATCGCCCTCGCGATCCTCGGCGGCCTGGCCGCGCCGGCGCGCGCGCACCAGTCGTCGATCAAGTACGTCGACATCGCCGCCTCCGACCGCACCGCGCTGGTGCGGTTCACGGTCGCGCCGTCCGACGTGACCTCGCCGCTCGGGCTGCAGGCCGATGTGATCCCGGCGATCGCCGACGCGATCCACGCGCCCGCGGTGCCGCCGTACATCGCCGCGTGGGTGACCTTCGAGGGCTGCACGCCGAGCTCCGCCGAGGCGACCGCGGATCCCGACGGAAAGTTCATCGTCGTGACCTGGAAGATCAGCTGCCCGCAGCCGATCGCGACGCTGCGCGCGGACTTCACCGGGTTCTTCACCGTCGATCACAAGCACCAGGCGATCGTGACGCTGCACACCGGCGACGACCCTGGCGAGCCCGCGATCGTGCGCGATGCCCAGCCGCTCATCGAGCTCCACGCCGGCGAGCGCCCGTCGACGTTCCAGTGGATCCGCTACGGGATGGACCACATCTACAGCGGGCGCGACCACATCTGCTTCGTGCTCGCGCTCCTGCTCGTCGTCGCGCTCGCGCGCAGCGCCGAGGATCGCCGCGAATGGACGACGCGCGCGCCGCAGGACGCGATCAAGCGCACCGCGAAGATCATCACCGCGTTCACGATCGCGCACAGCTGCTCGCTGATCGCGGCATCGCTCGGCTACGTGCACCTGCCGAGCATGTTCGTCGAGAGCATGATCGCGATCTCGATCGCGTACACCGCGATCGAGGACATCCTCAAGCCCGACGTGAGGTGGCGGTTCGTGCTCACGTTCGGCTTTGGCCTGATCCACGGCCTCGGGTTCGCGAGCGCGCTCGAGGAGCTGCTGCCGCCCGATCACGTCATCGTGCCGCTGCTCGCGTTCAACGTCGGCGTCGAGCTCGGCCAGCTGTCGATCGTGCTCGTCGCATTGCCCGTGCTCTGGCTGATCGCCCGCGAGCTCGGTGCGACACGCTACCGTCGCACCGTGATGCCCGTGCTCGCCACGATCATCTTCGGATTCGGAATGATCTGGCTCGTCGAGCGGCTGAGCGGGCTCACGATTCTGGGGCTGTGAGGTGCACGGCGTGACGGTGGGATACCCACGGACAGCGCCTTCGCGATCTCCGTTCGGTTTCGGGCTTCTAGCTCGACCTCACGGTCCTCTATACTGGCGACACCTTGGCAGTTGTCGACGGACTCGAGTCAGTATCGAACGAGGAGACCGGCAAGCCGATCGTCATCTGCGTCGATGACGATCGCAACAACCTGAACGCGCTCGCCCGCGTGCTGCGCGGGCGCTGCGAGGTGTTGCTCGCGTCGAACGGGTACGAGGCCCTCGAGCTCGTGCAAGCGCACGCCGAGGTCGCGTGCGTGCTCGCCGATCTCCGGATGCCGGGCATGCCGGGGCCTCAGCTGCTCGCGCGCATCGCGCAGATCCGACCGCAGTGTCGCCGCGCGGTCGTGACCGGGTATCCGGAGTCCGAGGATCTGATCAAGGCGATCAACGCCGGTCACCTGCACTACGTGATCACGAAGCCGTGGAAGCTGCAGGACCTCATGCAGGTCGTCGATCAGCTCGTCGTCACGTTTCGGCTCGAGCGCGACAACCAGCGCCTGGTCGGCGAGCTCCGCCACGCGAACCAGGCGCTGCGCGAGCACGAGCGCCACCTCGAGGCGCAGCTCGAGTCGCGCGGGCGCGAGATCAACGCGGCCACCGAGCAGCTCGCGCAGATGGGGCACCAGCTCGACGCGCTCACGCTGCGCGACCCGCTGACCGGGCTCTACACGCATCGCGCGTTCCAGGAGCGGCTGCGCGAGGAGTGCGCGCGCGCGCTGCGCTACAGCCAGCCGATGGCGCTGCTGGTCGCCGACATCGATGGATTCGGGAGCGTGAACCACGATCTCGGCTACCAGGTCGGCGACGAGATCCTCCGCCGCATCGCGGTGATCCTGCAGGACGATTCCTCCGAGGCGCGGTCGCGCCAGTCCGACATCGTCGCGCGCTACTCCGGCGAGGAGTTCGTCGTGCTCCTGCCCGAGACGCCGAAGCAGGGGGCGCTCGTCAAGGCGCAGCGCCTGGCCGACGCGGTCGCCGCATCGGAGATGCCGGGCGGGCGTCGGATGTCGCTATCGATCGGCGTCGCGAGCCTGCCCGACGACGCGGCCGACGCCGAGAGCCTGCTGACCGCTGCCGAGGCCGCGGTGCGCGGCGCCAAGCGCGGCGGGCCCGGCCGGATCCACAACTTCTCGACCGCCGACACGGCGGATCGCTCGTCGAACCGCTCGATCAAGCGCGTGCAGCCCACGATCGATCGGTTCCGCCCCTACCAGGAGCGCATGCACGAGGTGACCGCGATCCTGACGCGCGATCGCTCGCTGTCGTGTCTGCTCGTCGATCTGTCGCGGCTCCACCGCGTCGAGCTCGATCTCGGCGTCGCGCACCACTCGGAGATCTACGACCACGCCGCGGCGGTCCTCGATCGCCTGCGCGGCGCGGTGCTCGATCCGGCGGATCTGATCTGCCGCACCGGCGACGGAGATGGCTACTTCATCGTGCTCGCGCCGCGCCCGACGCGGCTCGATCTCGAGGATCTCGCGCACACGATCGAGCGCGCGATCGAGGAGGCGCTCGCCGACAAGGTGCTCGAGCTCCTGCGCGAGCAACCGCGCATCACGGTCGGCAGCTCGCGCGTGCTCGGCAACTCGTTGATCCGGCCCGAGCGACTCGCGGCGCGCATGTTCGCCGAGGCGACCGACTCCGCGCGCAACCTGCGCGAGCGCAAGGCCCACCGCGATCGCGCGACGCTGCAGGACCTCGTGCTCGGCGACGGGATCACGTCGGTCTACCAGCCGATCGTCGACATGGGCACCGGCGACATCTTCGCGTACGAGGCGCTGTCGCGCGGCCCCAAGGGCACGTCGCTCGAATCGCCCGCGACGCTGTTCGCGATCGCCGACGAGGTCGACCTCACCGTCGAGCTCGACCGCGCGTGCTTCCGCGCGGCGCTGCGCAACGCCAAGGCGCTCGAGCCGGTGCATCGGCTGTTCGTCAACCTCCTGCCGATGTCGTTCTATGACTCGTCGTTCATCGAGGGCGAGATCGGCAATCTGTTGTCGGCCGCGGGCCTCACGCCGGCGAACATCGTGTTCGAGATCACCGAGCGGCTCGCGATCGAGAACTTCGCGTCGTTCAAGCGCGCGCTCGCGGCGTACACCGCGATGGGGTTCGGCATCGCGATCGACGACGTCGGCACGCGCCACTCGAACCTCGAGACCGTGATGTCGCTGCGCCCGCACTTCATCAAGCTCAGCGACGTCCTCGTGCGCGGCATCGCGCGCTCGACGGTCAAGCGCGAGATGATGCGCTCGCTGCGCCACATCGCCGAGACGATCGATGCCGTGATGGTCGCCGAGGGCATCGAGCACGTCGAGGACGTCGCCGCGCTGCGCGACCTCGGCATTCGCTACGGTCAGGGCTACTACATGGCGCGCCCGGCGCCGCCGTTCATCACGCTGAAGGACGAGGTCCGCGCCGAGCTGCGCGCGATCGCCCCGAACCTCAGCCTGTCATCGTCGATCGCGCTCAAGCAGGGCAAGGACGACCGCGACGAGGACGACGACGACGATGACGAGGACCTCGACGACCGCCACTCGCTCGCGATCCCGATGGCCCAAGGTTCGACCACGACCATTCCGATCCCGAAGAACGCCTTCGGTCGCGCCGAGGACGAGATCACGAACGACTTCCAGTTGCCGATCGGGCCGGATCGCCGCCCACGCGCCTCCGAGCCGCCGGTCCAGCAGGTCGATGCCCCACTCCCGGCCTGGCAACCCCTGGTGGAGGAGCCTGCGCCCGATCAAGGGTCAGAAGAACCCCTGCTCGACAGCCTCAAGAAGGCTCCAGCTGGAAACGGTCCCGGCGATCCGCATGGATCCGGCCCGCCCGGAGTAAATTGAGCAAGCTCGGCCTTTGGCTGGGCGCGCAGCAACGCCGCATGGCGTTGCACAGGTACAATTGATCTTGTCCATGGATCGTAACGCGTTCCACAAGCTGTTGGCGTTCGGCATCGAGCGCTCTGTCTCGGACATTCACTTCGAGGTCGGCTATCCGCCGCACTATCGCCTCCACGGCGAGTTGCTCGGGGCGATCAAGGTCCCGCCGCTGTCGGCGCAGGACACCGAGGCGATCGCCCGGATGATCCTCGAAGACCGCAACATGACGGTCGACTTCTCGCGCCGGTTCACCGAGATCGACGTGTCGTACTCGCTGGCGCAGCGCGGTCGGTTCCGCGCGTCGATCTTCCGCCAGCGCGGATCGGTCGGCATCGTGATGCGCCTGATCCCGATCCAGGTGCTGTCGCTCGAGCAGCTCAACCTGCCGCCCGTGCTGTCCGAGATCGCGGACGCGCGCCGCGGCCTCGTCCTCATCACCGGCGCGACCGGCAACGGCAAGACGACGACGCTCGCCGCGATGATCCGCTACATCAACGAGACGCGCCACGCGCACATCGTGACCGTCGAGGATCCGATCGAGTTCATCTACGAGCCGCTGAAGTGCATGATCATCCAGCGCGAGATCGGCGCCGACACCGAGTCCTTCAAGGACGCGATGACGGCGGCGATGCGCCAGGATCCCGACGTCATCATGGTCGGCGAGATTCGCGATCGCGAGACCGCGGCGACCTGCTTGAAGGCGGCCGAGACCGGCCACCTCGTGGTGTCGGCGATCCACACGCCCGACGCGGTCGCCACGATCCAGCGCTACATCGGCCTGTTCGAGACCGACGCGCAGGACGTCGTTCGCGATCGCCTCGGCGATTGCCTCCAGGCGATCATCTCGCTGCGCCTGCTCGCCAGCAAGGACGGTCGACGCCGGCTCCCGGCCGTCGAGATCCTGCGCGTCACGCGGACGATCCGCGAGAGCATCCGGGCCGGTCGCCTCGCCGACGTGCCCGAGCTGATCCGCAAGGGCCGCGATCTCTACTCGATGCAGCTGTTCGATCAGCACCTCATCGATCTCGTCAACACCGGGTTGATCTCGATGGAGACGGCGATCTACGCGAGCTCGAACCCCGAAGAGTTCGAGCGCGCGCTCCGCGTCGAGTAGTCGCTCAGCGACGCCGGGATGGGGTCGACGTGGTGGGCGCTGGGGTCGGCGCTGGTGCTGGCGTCTGACGTGACGGCGGCGGTGCCGACGGCTGGTGGTACGTCGGCGGCGGCGGCGGGTTGCCCGTCGTGCGCGCCGGTGGTTGCGGCGTGATCGGGCCCGGCATGCCACCGTGGTTCTCCGGGCGCGGCTGATAGCCACCACCACCGGTGTGACCGTAGCCACCTCCATCATTCGGCGTCGATGGGCGCGGCGGTGGCGTGTAACCACCACCGGACGGCGGATGGTACGGAGGCTGACCGGGGGGCGTGTAGCCACCACCGGACGGTGGATGGTACGGCTCGCCACCGGGCGGGGTGTAGCCGCCACCGCTCGGCGGGTGATAGCCGCCGCCGCCACCGGTGCTCGGCGGCGGTTGATAGCCACCACCACCAGGCGGGTGATAGGGACCGGGCGTGGTCGCGCCGGGCGGTGTGTAGCCACCGGGCGGTGTGCTCGGCGGACGATAGCCACCACCACCACCAGGCGTGGTCGCGCCGGGCGGCGTGTATCCACCGGGTGTCGTGTTCGGCGGACGATAGCCGCCACCACCGGTCGTCGTGTTCGGCGGGCGGTAGCCACCGACCGGACCGCTGTAGCCACCACGCGTCGGCGGCGTGTAGACCGTCGGGCGACCGTCGCGGTGATCGCGAACCGTGTAGCCGCTCGGCACGCGATCGGGGCGCGACCAGTAACCCGGCGTGTAGACGTACTGATCGTTGGCGTAGTTGTAGTCCGGCTGGACGTAGACGTAGCCGGTCTGCTCGCGCTCCCAGCGACCGCCGACCCAGACCCACTCGTAGCCGTTCCAGTGCCAGTAGCCGTCGATCCACACGAAGCCGTAACCCGGTGACGGGGTCATCTGCTCGTAGAGGCCCTCCGGAGGCATCGAGGAGACGTAGTAGGGCGACGGCTCGCCAACGCCGACGCTGGCGCTGTAACCGGTCGTGTACCCGTACCCGTAACCGCGGTTCACAGGCTGTGCTTCACCGACGACACATGCCTGGGTGAGCAGGGTGAAACCGAGGCCGCCGAGAAACCTGGCAAGTACTGGTACCCGCATGCTGCCTCCTAGGAACCCGAAGGATTCACAGTGTAGTTGACGCTCTGACCGATCCACAAGTACACAGAAGTTCGATGAAAACTGTCTTCTCTGGCATCCAGCCGTCGGGGGAGCTTCATCTGGGAAACTACCTCGGGGCCATTCGTAACTGGGTGAGGCTGCAAGACGAGTACCGCTGCGTGTTCTGCGTGGTCGACTACCACGCGATCACCCAGAAGTACGAGATACCCCAGATGCGCGCTCGGGTAGCCGACATGGTCATCGACCTGCTCGCGCTCGGCGTCGATCCCGATCGCTCGATCCTGTTCCTGCAGTCGATGGTCCCCGAGCACACCGAGCTGGCGTGGGTGTTCAACACGGTGACCGGCTTTGGCGATCTCGAGCGGATGACGCAGTTCAAGGACAAGTCCGAGCACCAGCCGGAGCGCATCACCGTCGGGCTGTTCGACTATCCCGTGCTGCAGGCCGCCGACATCCTGCTCTACAAGGCCGAGGTCGTGCCGGTCGGCAAGGATCAGGAGCAGCACCTCGAGCTCGCGCGCCGGATCGCGCGCAGCTTCAACACCGAGTACGGCAAGGTGTTCCCCGAGTGCGAGCCGATGTTCACCGTGGTCGAGAAGCTGCTCGGCAACGATGGCAAGGCGAAGATGAGCAAGTCGCTCAACAACCACCTGCCGCTCACCGCGTTCGAGACCGACAAGGGCTTGCGCAAGCAGCTCGCGAAGTTCGTCACCGACGAAAAGCGCGTGACGCGCGAGGATGCCGGCGATCCGGACGTGTGCAACGTGTTCACGATGCACAAGGCGATGTCGTCGGAGGCGGATCTTGCGTGGGTGCGCGCCGGATGCACGACCGCCGGCATCGGCTGCGCCGACTGCAAGGGCAAGCTCGCCGACAACATGGGCGCGCACTTCGCGCCGTACGTGAAGCGGCGCGCCGAGCTGGTCGCGAATCCCGGTCGCGTGCAGGAGGTGCTCGAGGCCGGCGCACAGAAGGCGCGCGCGATCGCGCAGCGCACGATGGCGGAGGTTCACAAGAAGCTCGGGCTGTGGCGGCCCAAGGGCGCAGCGTAGTGGCGCTCGCGCTATCCACCCGCCTGCCGACGATCGCCGCGGTCGGCAGCATGCTCGCCGCGATGGCGCTCGCCGCCGCGGTCGCCGGGCGGAGCTGCCGCGTGACCCAGCCTGGGCCCGAGGTCGCGGTGCGCGACATGATCCAGGCCGCGAAGACCGCGGATCGCGATGCCGTGTTCGACCTGCTGTCGCCGGCGACGCGCACGCGGCTCGACGCGGCGGCCAAGCACGCGACCGAGGTGGTCGGTGCCAGCACGCGCTACACCGCGAAGGATCTGATCTCGATCGGCAGCACGGACGCGACCGCGTCGCCGACCGACATCACGGTGATCGACGAGGTCAACGATCATGCCTCGGTCGAGGTCGTGTCACCGGCGGGCCGCTCGCGCATGGAGCTCGTGAAGGTGGCCGGACGCTGGTTGATCGATCTGCCGACGTTCGGTCGGTGATCTGCTATCACCGGCGGATGAAACTCGCGCTCGCGCTTCTCGTGCTCGCAGGCTGTCCGGGCACGAAGGACAACGTCCGCACGTATCCCGAGCCGAAGATCCCCGACGTGGTCGCGCGGTTCGCCAAGCAGCGCGCGGCGCTCAGCTCGTTCTCCGGGCAGTCGGTGATGGAGTACTGGCTCGGCAAGGATCGCGTGAAGGGCGACGTGCTCGTGATGGGCAAGCCGGGAGCGCACGTGCGGTTCGCGGCGCTGTCGCCCGCGGGCAACTCGACGCTCGCGGAGATGGCGTGCGACGGCAAGCAGTTCGCCTACCTCGACCTGCAGAAGAACTGTCAGCTCACCGGGCCGTGCGACGTGAACTCGATCGCGCAGTTCCTTCGCGTCCAGCTCGAGCCCGAGGACTTCGTCGGCCTCGCGCTCGGCACGCCGCCGATCCTGGCGAACCCGACGGGCACGGTGACGTGGGACGGCAAGTCGGGCCACGAGCAGATCGCGCTGAGCTCGCCCGAGGGCAAGCAGACGTTCGAGATCGACGCGCGCGGCGGCAAGTGGGACGTCATCAAGAGCACGCGCACGGGCGCCGACGGCAAGCTGGTGTGGTCGGTCGAGAACTTCGACTTCACCGACGTCAAGGACGATGCCGGCGCGATGCAGCGCGTGCCGCTGAAGTCGCACGTGACGTCGCCGCAGGGCAAGGCCGACCTGTCCGTCGAGTGGAAGGATCGCGCGCTCAACAAGGCGATCGACGACGGTAAGTTCGTGATGACGATCCCCGACGGCCTCCCGAGCTGCAAGTAGTCAGAACTTGTAGGCGGCGCTGACCGTCGCGGTGATCGGGATGCCGGGCGTGAAGTGCATCTGCTCGATGGCGGGCGCGGTGGGTGTGACCCGCGAGGTGTCGGCGAACTGGGCCTCGCGCCAGTCCGAGTTCAACAGGTTGTTGATCGTGAGCGCGAGGTTGAGCGCCTTGATCGGCGAGTAGCCGGTCATGAGGTCGAGGATGAAGTAGCCCTGCGCGGTCAGCGTGTTGGCGTCGTTGCCCGGGCGATCGGCGATGCCGCGCCCGCGCAGCGAGATGAACGCGGGGCCGTGGACGAACGACACGCCGCCCTGGCCCATGAGCTTCGGCGCGAGCGCGAGCGCGTTGCCGTTGCCGTGGTTGGCGACGAACGTCGCGTGTGCGGCGGTGATGTTGGCATCGAAGTGCAGCCACGGCACCGGCGCGTACTGGACCTCGGCATCGACGCCGTAGCGCCGCGTCGGATCGCCGGCGTCGGTGCCACCGGAGTCACCGCTCCACACCAGCTCGGAGTCGAGGTGGAGGTACCAGAGGTCGGCCGCGACCCGCAGGTGAGGCACGAGCGTCGTGCGGAAGCCGGCCTCGGCACCGGTCGCGCGCGCGAGCGCTCCGGCACCGTGGGTCGCCGCGTTGGAGCGCGCGTCGTTCGAGTGGAAGCCCTGGCCGCCGTTGACGAACAGGTCGAGCTTGTCGGTCGCCTCGATCTCGACCGACAGCTTCGGCAGGAACATCCCGCGACCGGCGGTGCCACCGGTCGTCGCGTCCGGGGAGGTGTTGGTCTCGGGATCGAGATCGTCGACGTCCCACACGAACTGCTCGTAGCGGATGCCGGGCAGGATGTGGACGTGCGGCAGCACGTGGAGGTTGGCCTCGGCGTAGCCGGCGAAGTCGCGGATGCGATCCTGCGTGTGGTTGCACGGGTTCGTGCCGAGGTCGAAGCAGTCGGGCAGGCGCACGCGGTGGTCGGCGTGCCACAGCCCGTTCTCGACGTTGTCGTTGCGGGTCTGCGCGCCGACGGTCAGGGACGTGTCCATGCCGGCGAGGTCGAAGTGCTTGTCGTAGGCGGTGTCGAGGCCCCAGGTCGAGCGGGCATCGTCTTGCTCGATCTCGTCGCCGTGCACCGGATCGTTCGCGAACAACGTGAAGTCGGAGTACAGCCGCAGCCGGTACTCGAGGAAGAACGCCGACGCGCGCCACGTCCCGCCGTGGGCGTCGTGCACCGAGTATCCGAGCTGCGCCGTCGTGCGCGAGGTGTCGCCACCCTCGCTCGGATCGAGCGAGCCGAACCGGCTGATCGTGCCGTCGGCGACCGCGGACTCGGGGACCTGGCCCGACGCGTTCCACTTGCCGGCGTACCAGTTGGTCTCGAGCTTGAGCTCGCCGCGTCCGACGGTGCCCTGCCACTTGACGAGCGCGTTGCCCTGGCGGAACTTCTGCTTGTTATCGAACGGGCCGTCGGTGTCGCTGATCTGCACCGCGATCAGGGAGCGGTCGGTGTCCTCGTCGCGGATCTCGGGACTCGCCATGCCGACGACGCGGCGGTTGTACTGCGCGAAGCTCTTCGGACCGGCGAGCGGGACGCCGCCAGCGATCCAGATCGTCGGGCCGTCGACCTTGTCGAGCGTCTTTAGCTCCATCGCGCCGGCGGTGTAGAAGTCACCGAAGCGCGCCGAGTAGGGGCCCTTGTGGACGTCGACCTGCTCGACGGTCTCGGGGATCAGGAAGTGGGTGTCGGCGTAGCCCTGGCCGTGCCCGTGGCTCGGCATGTTGACCGGGATGCCGTCGGCGTAGATCGCGATGTCGGTGCCGTGGTCGGCGTCGAACCCGCGGATGAAGTACTGATCGGACTTTCCGCCGCCGGCGTGCTGGCTGACCATCAGGCCGGGCACCTGGCGCAGGATGTCGGAGACCTGCGTGCGCGAGCGGTACTGCAGATCCTTCAGCGACAGATGCACCGACGACGCCGATTCGGCCGGCGCGGTGTCGTCGATCTCGATGACCTCGCCCGGGTCCTCGGCGATCGCTGGTGGTGGTGCTGCGGCGATCGGCTCGGGCGGTTCGGGTGGAAGTGGCGGGGGCGCGGGTTGGGCGTGCGCGCGATGCACGAGCAGCAGGCTCGCCAAGGCGAGCCACGTGATGCGGGACATGACGTTCCGATCGTTCGAAAAGAAACCAGGAAGGGTTTGTCTTTACGAGCGAGCGACCGGCGGACCACGCGCGACGGCGCGGCCCGGCGAGAACGAGATGGGTTCGATCGCGCGTGCGATCGCGAGCGTGACGCTGTGCCGATCGACGGGCAGCGGCGAGGTGACCGGCGCGGCCGTGGGGATCACCGCGACGTCGTGGTGCGAGAGGTGATGGTCGTGATCGAGGTTGTCACCGATCCGCGCGAGGCCATCGATCGGCGGCGCCAGCGCGTGCGTCCGATCGTGATGATCCGGCGAGTCGGCGACGTCGGTCGTCGTGAAGTCGACGCGGATGATCGCGCCACTCCCATCGTGGTGGTGGTCCGCGATGCGATCGTGCAGCGCGACGTGGACGAGCGGCAGGAGCTCGAAGCCGGCGACGAACACGACGAGCGCGACCAGCGCGAGGCGCCGTCTCCGTCGCTGATCGCGCCACGAGCCCCTCACGTGTCGCGAACAATACAACAAAACTCAGCGCGCCGACGGCTTCCGTCGCGCGATCGCGAGCCCGAGCAAGGAGAGCCCGAGGAGCACGGGCCCGCCGCCGGCGCCGGTGCTGCATCCACCACCAGTGCTCGGCGTCTCCCAGCACACGCCGGCACCATTGCTCGCGACCAGGCAGTCGAAGCCGCTCGGACACGAATCGGGGACCTCCGCGGTGCAGCTGGTCGTGCACATCGAGCCGCCGCTGCCCGTCGCGCACGAGCCGGACTGGCAGTCGGCATTCTCGGTGCAGGTCGCGCCGAGGCCGGTCGCCACCGTCGGGCCGAGCACGCACTGGTCGACCAGGCAGATCTGGCCATCCCCGGTGCAGTCGGCGTTGGTCTGACACACCGGGCAGTCCGGATCGGCCGGGAGTCCGTTGATCCCGCAGGCCGCGTTGCAGGCTTCGTTCTTCTGGCACGACAGCTCGGGCACGTGCTGGAGGATGAAGGCCTGCTCCGCCTCGGTGCGCGTGTCGGCGCCGAACTGCGCGCACGACTGATCGCCGAACGACGTGATGCCGACCTGCAGCATCGCGCCCTTCACCATCGCGAACGACGGACCTCCAGAGTCGCCCTCGCACTTGCCCTTGCCACCGCTCTGGTTGAAGCACAGGAGGTCGGCGTCCGAGCCGATCCCGGCGCAGCTCATCGACATCTGATCGACGACCATCTCGACACCGACGTTGCCGCCCGCGTTGATCGCGGTGGCACCGAAGCCGACCATCGTGACCTTGATCCCGACCGGCGCGTCGGCCGCGACGAGGTTGATCGGGACCGGCATGACATTCGTGACCGGCGTCGCCAGCTTGATCAGGCCGGAGTCGTGCGAGCCGAGGTTGTTGCCGTTGAACCCCGGATCGGGGATCGAGTCCGATGCCTTCACCACGGTGCCCTGCGAGAGCCGCAGGTTGACGGTGCCGAAGTGGACCTTGATGCTCGCGGTCAGCGCCGCCTGGGACGCGGCCCCGACGATGCTCGGCGTCACGCAGTGCGCCGCCGTCAGGATCCAGTCCTTCGTGATCAGCGTGCCGGTACACAGGCCCTGGCCGACCTCGAGGACCACGACGTTGGGGTACTGGCCGACGGTCCCGGCCGCGCCCCCGATGATCGGCGCGGCGTGGGCGGTGGTCGCGAGCAGGCTGGTCGCCAGGAAGAGCATGGGTACGCGCATGCGCGGCAGCATCGCCGCGAACGCGCCGACCGGTGGGCCATGCTGCTAACGCCGGTTGGCACCTTGCGGTACCCGATACGCGGACTCGAGGACGCGGGGCCGCCGGCGCGAGAAGCCCTCGACGAGCGCGTGGGCTATCGCGGTCGTCTGCGGCGCGAAGTTCGGGCGCCGGATCATCGGGATCGACGGCGAGTCGAGATGGAGGAGGCGCACGCGGTGCTCGGCGGTGCCGTCACCCTGATTGCCATCGGCGATGACGAGCAGCTTGCCATCGGCGGTGATGTCGAGGCCCTCCATGCTGTAGAACCGGCCCATCCGCGGATCGTCCGAGTCGTTCCAGCCGAACATGCCGTCGCCGGCGATCGTGACGACGCTGCCTGCCGCGATCCGCCGGATCAGCCGGCTGTCGACATCGGAGACGTAGATCGTGCCGTCGGACGCGAGCGCGAGACCTTGCGGGCGCTGGAACGAGGACACGCCGGCCGCGCCATCGGCGTTGCCGTACATCCCCGAGCCGGCGAAGTCTGCGACCGTGCCGTCGGAGATCGTGATCTCGCGCAGCATGTGGTTCGCGCGATCGGTCACGACGAGGTGATCGGCGTCGTACAGGATGACGTCGTACGGCTCGTCGAACCGGGCCGCCGAGCCCGGCAGGTTGACGTGCCCGGGCATGTCGACCGCCCCGGCGAGCACCGTGTAGTCCTGCGTCGTCGGATCGAGGAGGCCGATCACGTGGTGCAGGTGATCGACGAGCACGAGGCGCCCGTCGGGGATCACGAGGAGCCCGCGCGGGGCTCCGAGGTTGCGCGCGATCACGCTGGCGTCTCCGGTCGCCGGATCGACGAGCCAGATCGTGCCGGTCTGCGTCGTGTGCGCGCCGAAGTCGTTGTCGTCGGTCTCGACGTATAGCTTGCCGCTCGGCGCCAGCGCGAGACCGAACGGGCGCTTGAAGTCGCTGCGGTGGACGAGCGTCGTGGTCGTGCCGGTCAGGTCGATCACGCGCAGCCGGCTCGAGTCGAAGTCGGCGACGTAGCCGATGCCGGCGGGCGTCACGAGCACGTTCACCGGGTTCCAGAACCGCGCGATCACGCGCGAGCCGTCGATCTCGCCGAAGTCGGTGCAGCCGGCGAGCGTCGCGACGGTCAGCGCGAGCGACGGCAGATCGCACGGACCGGGCGGCGCGTCGGGCGGCGCGTCGGGTGGCGCGTCGGGAGGTGCATCGGGTGGTGCATCGATGCGCCCGTCGGGATGCGCGTCGATCGGCTGCATGTCGATCGGGACGAGCATGTCGGGCCCGAGATCGACCAGCGTGTCGGCGATCGCCGCGTCGTGCTTGATCCGATCGAGCCCGGGAACGCCACAGGCGCTGGTCGCAACCAGCAGCCCTGCAAGCACGCGTACACCCGACATCTGATTGACAAGTGTAGCTCAGCTCTTGATGCCGTCGCGCGAAAGCTCGTCGGCGGTCGCCTCGGCGGCGACCGTGCCCGCCGGTGCCGCGTACCAGCCCGGATCGCCGACGAGCCGGTCTCGAATCTTGAGAAGTGTGAACATGCCGCCCATGTTGATCACGCCGTGGGGTCCCTTGCCCCCGAGCATCGCGATCGAGTTGCGCGGCTGTGCCATCCGCATCGTCGCCATGTCCTCCATGCCGGCTTGCCCCATCGTCATGTAGCCGGGGACGACGCGACCGAGCTTGGCGTCGAGCCCGGTGGTGTCGACGCCGATCAGGTTCGCCGCGTCGTGGCCCATCTGGTTCATCGCGTGATGCGTCATGTGGCAATGCAGCGGCCAGTCGCCGGCGGCGCGCGCGACGAACTCGATCGTGCGCGTCGTGCCGACCGGCACGAGCACGGTGGTCTCGGGCACCCGCGCGCCGGGCGGGATCGGGCCGCCGTCGGTCGCGACGACCTCGAACGCGTGGCCGTGCAGGTGGATCGGGTGGTGATCCATCGGGCCGAGGTTCGCGAGCCGGATCCGCACCCGATCGCCGACCTCGGCGACCAGCGCGTCGGTCGCCGGGAACGCCTTGCCATTGAACGTGAGCACGTTGAAGTCGTTCATCGCGAGCGGGTCGGCGCGCCGCGTCCCGATCGGGATCTTCCACTCGTGCGCGAACAGCACGTGATCGCGCGCGGGAGCCTCGGCCCGTCGGGGATGCACGACGATCGCGCCCATCATGCCGAGCGCGATCTGGGTCATCTCGTCGGCGTGCGGGTGATACATGTACGTGCCCGCGCGATCGAAGACGAACTCGTAGCGGAAGGTCTTGCCCGGTGGGATCGCCGGCTGCGTGAGCCCGGCGACGCCGTCCATGCCGTTCGGCACCAACACGCCGTGCCAGTGCATCGACGTCGACTCGGGGAGCTTGTTGGTGACGTAGATCCGCGCGCGGTCGCCCTCGACGAGCTCGAGCACCGGGCCCGGCGTGGTGGCGTTGTATCCCCACGCCGCGTGCGTCAGGCCGGGCGCGATCTCGTGCGTGATCGGCTCGGCGGTGAGGTGGAAGATCTTGGTGTCGCCGACGGCGCGCCCGGCGAGCACGCTGCCGTTCGGGACGACGAGCGAGCTCGGGCGCTGTGGGGCGCGCGCGATCGCGACCTTCGAGGCGCGCAGCGCGGTGGCGCCGGCCGCGAGCACGGTGCCGCCGAGGAGGGTGCGTCGCGAGATCGTCATGGCATCTCCTCGAGCGCGACGCCGTGGCGCAGCGCGGTCGCGATCGTCATCGCGTCGTGATAGCGGCGCAGGGCGTCGAGGTAGTCGTGGCCGGCGTCGGCGAGCGCGCGGCGGGCCGCGACCAGCTGGAACGGATCGGCATCCATCGCGTTGTAGTGCGCGAGCGTCTCGTCGACGATCTGCTGGCGCAGCGGCAGCACGACGTCGACGAGGTGGCGGACCTCCTGGTGCGCGGCGAGCGCGGCGATCCGCGCGGCGCGGGCATGCGCGCGGAGCTCGACGGCCTCGGCGGCCAGCAGGTGCTGCGCCGCCGACAGCTCGGCCGCGGCCTTCGCGCGCTCGCCCTGGTGCTGGTCGAACAGCGGGATGCCGAGCCGGATCGCGGGCCCGATCGCGACCCCGTTGTCGATCCCGTCGTCGCTGCGATGATCGAGGATCGAGACGCCGATGCCGAGCTCGGGCAACACGGCGCGGATCCCGGCGGCGCCGGCGCGGTTCGCGGCGGCCTCGATGCGCGCGCGATCGCCGGCGAGCGCGAGGCTGGCGTCGACCGCGGCGGTCTCGAGATCGTCGAGCGCCGGCGCGGTCGCCGGTGGCTCGGGCAGCCGGCCGGTCGCGGTCCACCGCGTGCGCGCGCCGGTCAGGCCGAGCAGCGCGTCGACCCGCGCGCGGCGCAGCTCGACCGCGGCCTGCGCCCGGCCGAGCTCGAGGCGGGCCTGCTCGCGCGCATCGCGCTCGCGTGCCTGGGCGAGATCGGTGGTCGCGCCGGCGTCGTGCTGGCGCTCGCGGATCGTCGCCGCGGCGTCGGCGGCATCGAACGCGGTCTGGCGGAGCTCCTGCTCCTGTTGCGCCGCGAGCACCGCGCGCATCGCGAGCTCGACGTGCGCGGCGAGCTCGATCGCCGTGGCGATCGCGGTCGCGCGTGCGGCGGCGAGATCGGCGTGCGCGGCGGCCCGCCGGCGCGGCATCGCGATCAGGTTCGACACGTCCTGCACCGCGGCGAGCTCGTACTCGTGGCCGCCGGCGCCCCAGCGCAGCCCGAGGTCGACCTGCGTCGGGCCGATCACGGTCGCGGTCGCGAGCTCGCCGCCCGGGATGCCGAGCTCGGCGACCCGCGCGGCGAGCCGCTCGTTGGTCGCGAGGGCGATCCGGATCGCGCCGTCGGTATCGAGCGGCTTGCCGAGCAGGGTGTCGACCGCGACGGCGACGCGCGGATCGATCGCGATCCGCCGGGCGACCTCGGCATCGACGGGGCCGCGCAGCGCGGCGGGTGACGGCACGCACGAGGCGAGCAGCGCCACTAGCAGGAGCCTAGTCATGATGGTGGTGGTGCATCGTCGCGTCGTCGGTCGCGCGCAGCTTCGGCACGTCGGGATACACGACGACACCCGGGCGCAGCGCGGCCGGTGCACCGGCGAGCTCGCCGATCGGTGCGCGCGGGCTCGCGGGGTGATCCGTCGGGATCGACGGCGAGGTCGCGCACGCGGCGAGGGCGAAGAGGAGCGCCCTCACATCATCATCTTGCAGCTGCCACCGTGCGCGAGGTGACCCGCGTGCATGCGCAGCATGCCCTGCAGGCCGGCCGCGTCGTCGGGCTTCGTCGTCGTGAACGTGACCTTGGCGCCACCCGGGACGTCGGACGCGGTGGCCTTCGAGGGCGTCTCGACCGTGTCGGCCATGCAGCCGTGGCAGGTCGCGGCCAGGTGATCGCCGTCGAGCGCGCGCGCGTTGTGGGCGGCGACCAGCTTGCCGGCGCGCGCGCGGACCGCGGCTGCGTCGCCGGTCGTCACGAACACGAGCGCGGCGCCGCCATCGGCATCCTCGGCCGAGATCGACGTGCCGGCGACCGCGAGCGGGCAGGTCGGATCGTCGTCGGTCGCGACCGGCGGCGTGGTGGTCGGATGGTCAGCTGGCTTCGCGTGGCAACCGAGCACGCAGACGAGAGCGACGGCGATTCTCACGCGTCCGGGTATCCCAGAGATTTGATCCCGCGCCAACCGGTTACGCCACCCGCTGCGAGGCCGGCGATCACCCCGATCGCGCCACCGAGGCCGGTGGTCGCGCAGCCGAGCAACCCGGTGGCCGCGGCAGTCGCGAACGCAGCGAGCGCGAACCGCGACGGATCGCGATCGCGAAGCGCGTGGCGGCCGACGAGCGCGCCGACGACGAGGCTCGAGCCGAGGCACGACGCGAGGCACGCGAGGCTCGGCGCGGTCGCGCAGTTCGCGCAGTGCTCGCCGGTCGACAGCGCGAACACCAGGCTCGGGACGACGAGCGGCGGGAGCCCCGCGAGCACGCCGGCGATCGCGCCGCGCCGCCACGAGCCGCCGCGCCAGCCGAGCGTGGCGAGCGAGATGCCGAGCACGCCGGCGACCAGCCAGGTGATCGACGACGTGCGGTGCAGGCCGACCGCGAGCGCGGCGAGCCCGGCGGCGATCGCGACGCCGCGGGCGGCGGACGCGAGGTGGGAGCGCTCGTACGCGAGCCGCGCGCGGGTTTCAGGGCGTGCCATGGCGGGACCTCCAGGTCAGGCGCAGGCGCGCGACGGCGCGCTCGAGCCGCTTGCGAAATGTCGCGTCGGTCGGACGGATCTCGAGCAGCGACGTCGCGATCGTATCGAGGTCGCGCGCGGGGAGCTCGGCGAGCGTCGCGAGCGCGGCGCGAACGAGGTCGCGATCCTCGAGCTCGTCGCGCGCATCGCGCGAGGGTTCGACGCTCGCGGTCGCGTCCTCGCGGCGGCGGGCGCGTCGCTGGCGCACCGTCCGGCACTCCCAGGTCACGATCGCGAGGGCCCAGGTCAGCGCGTCGCTATCGCGTGCGAACTGCGGCAGCTGGCCGAACAGGCGCACGAGTGCCTCCTGTGCGGCGTCCTCCGCGAGCGCGGCGTCACCGAGGAACCGGGTCGCGTAGGCGACGCAGGGCACCCACAGCGCCGCGAACAGCGGATCGACGGCGGCGCGATCGCCGTCGGCGGCCGCCGTCATCAGCTGCTGGAGGTGCGCCCGATCGGTCACTTGGCGTGATTACACCACGGGCAACCGGGGCAGCACGACGACGCCGTCTTGCAGCAGTGCGGCGAGTCGGCGAGGGCGATACCCGGGATGACGAGCGCGGCGAGTAGGGCGACGATGCGCGTGATCTTCATGCTGGTCTAGGCGCGGGCGGAGATGGCCGTGACCGACAATCGTCACGCGGTGGCATATCCGGCGTGCTCGACGGCGGCGACCAGGGCGGCGCGGTCGCCGGTGTGCGTGACGGTCGCGGTCCCGGGCAGCGCGACCACGACGGCGGTGACGCCGGACACCGCGCGGAGGGCGGCTTCGACGTGCTTGACGCAGTTGCCGCAGGTCATCCCGCGGATCGCGAGCGTGGTCACCTGGCTCATCGGCTGGTTGTAGCAAGAACCGCTTCGGGCGCATGGTGATCGCGTGACGGTCGATCTGCCCGTGCTCGGCATGACGTGCGCCGCGTGCGTGCGGCGGGTCGAGCGCGCGATCGGCGCGGTGCCCGGGGTCACGAGCGCCGAGGTCAACCTGGTGCTGTCGCGCGCGCGGATCGTCGGCGAGGTCGACCCGATCGCCGCGGTCGCGGCGATCCGCGAGGCCGGCTACGAGGTGCCGGCGGACGCGCTCGCGCCGGCCGGTCCGCGACGGATGGCGGCGATCGACCGGGCGCGCGCCGACGAGACCCGCGGGTTGCGCCGCGATGCGATCGTCGCGATCGTTCTGGCGATCCCGCTGGTCGCGATCGCGATGGCGTGGCGGTCTCCGAGCAGCGCGATCGTGCAGCTCGTGCTCGGGACGCTGATCGTGTTCGGGCCGGGCCGGCGCTACCTGATCGGCGGCGCGCGCGCGGTCGCGCACCGCAGCCCCGACATGAACACGTTGATCGCGCTCGGCGTCGGCACCGCGTGGGTCGTGTCGGTCGTGCACTGGATCGTCGGGACGGGCGAGCTCTACGTCGAGGCGGCCGGCGCCATCGTCGCGTTCGTCATGCTCGGCAAGCTGCTCGAGGCGCGCGCGCGTTCGCGGCTCGCCGACGCGGTCCGCGGCCTGATCGAGCTCGCGCCGACCCGCGCGCGGATCGTGGTCGACGACGCCGAGCGCGAGGTCGAGGCCGCGAGCCTGGCGGCCGGCGACGTGCTCGCGGTGCGGCCCGGCGAGCGGCTCGCCGCCGACGGCACGGTGGTCAAGGGTGCCGCGGCGATCGACGAGTCGCTGCTGACCGGCGAGAGCCTGCCGGTCGACAAGGCCGAGGGCTCTCCGGTCTACGCCGGCACGCTCGCGCACGGCGCGCTCGAGGTGCGCGTCGCGCGCGCCGGCGACGCCACGGCGCTCGCGCGGATCGCGCGTTCCGTCGAGGACGCCCAGGGCGACAAGGCCGCCATCGCGGCGCTCGCCGATCGCGTGTCGGCCGTGTTCGTGCCGATCGTGCTCGCGATCGGTGCCGCGACGTTCGTGGGCTGGCTGATGGCCGGGGCGGCGAGCGACGCCGCGCTCGAGCGCGCGATCGCGGTGCTCGTGATCGCGTGTCCGTGCGCGCTCGGGCTCGCCACGCCGGCCGCGGTCGCCGTCGGCACGGCGCGCGCCGCCGAGCTCGGCATCCTGTTTCGTGGCGGTCGGGCGCTCGAGGCCGCGAGCTCGATCCATCGCATCGCGCTCGACAAGACCGGCACGCTGACGACCGGCCACCCGACGCTGACCGACGTCATCGCGCTCGACGGCGAGGCCACCCTGCTCGCGCACGCCGGCTCCGCCGAGCTCGCCAGCGAGCACCCGATCGCGCGCGCGATCGTCGACGGCGCGCGCGCGCGTGGCGTGACCCTCGTGCGACCCGACGCGCTGACCGCGACCCCGGGTGGCGGCGTGGTCGCCACGCTCGGCGCGGTCGTCGTGCACGTCGGCTCGCGCGATCACGTCGCGGCGGTGTGCGACCCCACGCCGCTCGATGCCCGCGCGACCGCGCTCGCCGCCGCCGGCCGCACCGTGTGCTACGTCGCGGTCGACCGGGCGCTCGCCGGGCTCGTCGCGGTCGCCGATCCACCGAGCGCGGATGCGCGGGCGACGATCGCGGCGCTGCGCGCGATGGACGTCGAGCCGATCATGATCACCGGCGATCGCGAGGGCGCGGCGCGCTGGATCGCCGACGCGGTCGGCATCGCGGTGATCCACCACGATGTCCGGCCGCTCGCCAAGGCCGCGCTCGTCGGCGGTGGTGGCATCGCGTTCGTCGGCGACGGCATCAACGACGCGCCCGCGCTGGCGACCGCCGCGCTCGGCATCGCGCTGGCCTCGGGCACCGACCTCGCGGCCTCGGCGAGCGACGTCACGATCCTGCGCGGCGGGCTCGCCGGCGTGCCGGTCGCGCTCGCGCTCGCCCGCGCGACGCTGCACGTGATCCGCCGCAACCTGTACGCCGCATTCGCGTACAACGCGATCTGCATCCCGATCGCCGCGGCGGGCTGGCTGTCGCCGATGGTCGCGAGCGCGGCGATGTCGCTGTCGAGCGTGTCCGTGCTGCTGTCGTCGCTCCAGCTAAAGCGCTGGCAGCCGTAGCGCGTCGCCGAGGATCGTGAGGGCCGCGCGCATCTGCGCCTCCGGCAGGAACGCGTAGGCGATCCGGAAGCCGTGCAGGTGCGGCGGTCCACCGACGAACGCCGCGGACTGGTTCGACACGTGCACGCCGCGGCGCAGGAGGTGCGCCTCGAGCGCCGAGACGTCGACCGCGCGCGGCAGCTCGAGCCACAGCGTCGGGCCGCCGCCCGGTCGCGTCCAGCGCACGCCGTCGGGCATCAGCTCGTCGAGCGCGGCGAGGCACGCGGTGTAGCGCTCGTCGAGCGCGGCGTGCAGGCCGGTGAGGTGGGTGTCGTAGTAGCCGCGATCGAGGAACTCCGCGACGATCGCTTCGGGCAGCCACGCGTTGCCGAGCGTCGACAGCCGCTTCATCGCGACCAGCGTCGGGACCATCGCGCGCGACGCGCAGATGAACCCGACGCGCAGCGAGGGAAGGAGCTTCTTGGTGAACGAGTTGACGTACAGCACGTCCTTGCCGCCGAGCATGCGCAGCATCGGCCGGTACTCGCTGCCCGACAGCATGTCGGAGCCCCAGTCGTCCTCGAGCAACGCCACGCCATGCCGGACGCACAGCTCGAGCACGCCGCGGAGCTCCGCGCTGGTGTACGAGTAGCCCGTCGGATTGTGGAACGACGAGATCAGGTAGGCGAGGGCGGGCTTCCGGGCGAGCGCGCGATCCCAGGCGTCGAGGTCGATCGCGCCCGCCGCGCGGAACGGATCGAGCGGCAGCCCGACGAGTTCGTGGCCGAGGCTCTCGAACAGCAGCTTGGCGTACGCGTAGACCGGCGACTCGAGCGCGATCCGCTTGGTCGCGAGCGAGCGCGCGACGATATCGAGCGACTGCTGCGAGCCCGTCGTGATCACGACCTCGTCGGCCTCGACGTCGAGCCCGCGCGCCGACAGCCGCTTCGCGATCGCCTCGCGCAGCGGCCGGTAGCCCTGGGTCTCGTACTGGCTCGGCATCTTCTCGCGCAGCACCGAGCGCGCGCACTCGGCGAGCCGCTCGGTCGGCAGGAGGTCGGGATCGATGAACACGGTCGACAGCGCGGTCGTGCCGCGCGGCGCGAGATCGGGCCGCTCGAGCGGCGGCGGCACGAAGCACACCGCGGGTGCCTGCGCGATCGGTCGCGCCTCGATCGCGCGCGGCGCGGCGAGCACGAACACGCCCTCGCGCTCGCGCGCCTCGACGAGCCCGCGCGCGACCAGCTCGTCGTACGCCGCCTGCGCCGTGTTCTTCGACAGCCCGAGCTGCTGGGTCAAGGCGCGCACCGGCGGCAGCCGACTCCCGGCCGGCAGGCCGCCGCTCGCGACCTCGCGCTGCACGCTGGCGACGATGTCGGCCGCGGTCGCCCGGCGCTGGTTCGCGGTCACGTGCAGCCCGACGTACGGCGCTCGGCTCATGCTGCCGTCATAGCGCGGCGCCCGCGCGTCGCGAAGGGACAGCCGGTGACGCGCGTCGGGGACAGACTGCGGTACGCTGCAACTCGCTGATGCTGCTGGAGGTTCGCGATCTCGTGACCGAGTTCCGCACGGAGCGCGGGACGATCCGCGCGGTCGACGGCGTGAGCTTCGCGATCCCCGAGCGCGGCACGCTCGGCGTGGTCGGCGAATCGGGCTGCGGCAAGAGCGTGACCGCGCTGTCGATCATGCGGCTCGTCGCGTCGCCGCCGGGGCGGATCGCGAGCGGCGAGATCGTCTACGGCGGCAAGGACCTCCTGAAGCTCGCGGAGCCGGAGATGCGCGCGATCCGCGGCAACCGGATCGCGATGATCTTCCAGGAGCCGATGACTTCGCTGAACCCGGTGTTCACCGTCGGCGATCAGGTCGGCGAGGCGGTGCGGCTGCACCAGAAGAAGTCGCGGCGCGAGGCGCGCGAGATCGCGATCGCGATGTTCAAGCTCGTCGGGATCCCGTCGCCCGAAGAGCGGGTCGACGCCTATCCGCACCAGCTGTCGGGCGGCATGCGGCAGCGCGTGATGATCGCGATGGCGCTGGCGTGCAAGCCCGATCTGCTCGTCGCCGACGAGCCGACCACCGCGCTCGACGTCACGATCCAGGCGCAGATCCTCGACCTCCTGAAGTCGCTGCAGCGCGAGCTCGGCATGGCGATCCTGTTGATCACGCACGATCTCGGCGTCGTCGCCGAGACGTGCGACGAGGTCGTCGTGATGTACGCCGGCCGGATCGTCGAGCGCGCGCCGACCGCGATCCTGTTCGAGACCCCGCGCCACCACTACACCGCGGGCCTCCTGCGCTCGGTGCCGAGCGACTCCGACCAGCCACATGCACGGCTCCAGGAGATCCCGGGCATGGTGCCGGCGCTCGACGCGCTGCCGGTCGGCTGCAAGTTCGTCGATCGCTGCCCGCGCGCCGAGGCCGCGTGTCGCGAGACCGAGCCCGCGCTCGTCTCGGTCGGAGGCAGCGAGGTCCGCTGTCACTTTCCGCTATGACCGCGCTGGTCCGCGCGACCGGGCTGTCGAAGCACTTCCCGACCAAGGTCGGCTGGAAGACCCAGCAGGTCCAGGCGGTGTCGGCGATCGATCTCGAGATCGCGGCCGGCGAGACGCTCGGGCTCGTCGGAGAATCCGGCTGCGGCAAGTCCACGCTCGGGCGCACGATCCTCCGGCTCGTCGAGCCGACCGCCGGGAGGATCGAGTTCGACGGCAAGGATCTGACGACGATGTCGCAGCGCGCGCTCCGTCCGCTGCGCCGCCACATGCAGATGATCTTCCAGGACCCGTACGCGTCGCTCAACCCGCGCATGACGATCGGCGCCGCGATCGCCGAGCCGCTCGAGATCCACGCGCTGGTCCCGAACGCGCGCGAGCGCGGCCAGAAGGTCGAGGAGCTGCTGACGCGGGTCGGCCTGCGCCCCGACGCCGCACAGCGCTATCCGCACGAGTTCTCCGGCGGCCAGCGCCAGCGCGTCGGCATCGCGCGCGCGCTCGCGTGCAAGCCGAGCTTCATCGTGTGCGACGAGCCGATCAGCGCGCTCGACGTCTCGATCCAGGCGCAGATCGTCAACCTGCTCGAGGATCTGCAGGCCGCCGACCAGCTGACCTACCTGTTCATCTCGCACGATCTGAAGGTCGTCCAGCACATCTGCGATCGCGTCGCCGTGATGTACCTCGGACGCATCGTCGAGCTGACCGACGCGAAGACGCTCTACGCCGAGCCCAAGCATCCCTACACGTCGGCGCTGCTGTCGGCGGTGCCGCGGATCCGGAAGTCCACCACGGCGCCCAAGCGCGTCATCCTGCAGGGCGACGTGCCGAGCCCGCTGTCCCCGCCGTCGGGATGTGCCTTCCATCCGCGCTGCCCGGTCAAGGACAAACCCGAGGCATGCTTCCAGCAGATTCCACAGCTCCGCGTGCTGGCGAACGGTACGCGGGTCGCTTGCCACGTCGCGGAATGACGCCGGATAATTGATCCGTGACCAGCCGCTCGGGGGAGCTCGCGATGCGACCGCTTCCGGCCGTGCTGCTCGATCTCCACGAAGATCTCGCGACCGGCAAGCTGGTCCTGCGCCGCGGCCGGATCTCGAAGGTCGTCGATCTGGTGAACGGCAACCCGGTGTCGAGCACGTCGACGCCGCGCGACGAGACGCTCGGCCACTTCCTGGTCAATAGCGGCATCATCGACGAGACCCAGCACCGCAACGCGGTCGCCAAGGCGGCGGAGTCGGGCGGCAAGCTCGGCGAGGCGCTCGTCCAGATGCGCCTGTTGTCGATCGAGCAGCTGGTCGAGCAGCTCGGGCGCCAGGCGCGCCACAAGATCATCCAGGCGCTGCGCTGGCCGCAGGGCGCCTGGCGGTTCGATGACTCGAACGAGCCGATCGAGGGCATCCAGCTTCGCATGGTCGAGGTCGTCCTCGGCGGGCTGCGCGAGACCGCGGTCGAGCTCGACCGCCTGACCCGGCTCGACGCCCAGACCTACGAGCTCACCGAGCGCGGCGATCGGCTCAAGTCGGAGCTGCGGAAGACGTTCGGCGAGAAGCCGATCGGCCTGCTCGCGACCGGCGCGCCGATCAGCGATCTCGAGAAGGTGTTCCCCGACCGCGCGCAGGCACGGATCGCGATCGACGCGATGCTGCTGTGCGACGCGGTGTGCGCGCGCGTCGATGACTTCGGCCTCGGCTCGACCAGCTCGGTGCCCGAGCGGTTTCCGGCGATGGGCCGCGCGCCGACCCGGCCGCACGCGCCGGGCTCCGCGCTGTTCGACATCCTGTTCGAGGATCTCGGCACGGTCGACAGCGGCGCCGCGCCACTCGATTTCTCCGACGAGTCGGACTCCGGCGTGGTGTCGACCGCCGAGCTCGAGCGCGCGAGCACCGGCCGCGATCTCACGGCGTCGGCGCGCCAGGCGGTGACCGCCGAGCATCGCCGTGTCCACGGTGCCGATCACTACGCGGTGCTGATGATCGGCCGGCGCGCGCTGACCGCCGAGATCGACGGAGCGTACCAGGTGCGCGTCGCGCTGCTCGATCGCGACACCACCGGGGTCTCCGATCCCAAGGACCGCAAGCGCATCGACGAGATCCGCGAGGCCTACGAGAACGCCAAGCGCGCGCTCGTCGATCCGCGCAACCGCACGACCTACGATCGCGAGCTGGCCGGCGGCGAGCTCGTCCAGGTCGCGCCCGCGATCAACACCGAGCTGACGTTCCGCGTCGCCGAGGAGCTGATGTCGAAGCGCCAGTGGGCGCAGGCGATCGGCCAGCTGAAGACCGTGCTCGCGCAGTCGCCAAACGAGGCCGACTACCACGCCGCGGTCGGCTGGGCCGAGTGGATGGCCGCAGGCGAGAAGCCCGACATCGCCGACGTCGCGAAGGGCCACCTCAACCAGGCGCTCGCGATCAACCCCGACCATCCGGCGTCGCACGACTACCTCGGCCGCATCGCCGCGAAGATCAACAGCGACGACGTCGAGGCGCTGTTTCATCTCGAGCGCGCGCTCGATCTCGACCCGGGGCGCTACGAGGCCGCGAGCGCGATCGAGACGCTGCTCGTCGGGCGCGGCGAGCTCCGCCGGCTCGAGCGCGTGCTGAAGCGCCTGCTGTTCCGGCTCCGCGGGCGCGGCACGCCGGCCGAGGCCAAGGGCTGGGCGCGGCTCGCGCGGCTGTACTACGACCACCTCGACGATCCCGTCGCCGGTGCCGCCGCCGCGACGAACGCGCGCCGGATCGCGCCGCGCGACTCCGACGACGCCGCGCTCGCGACCCACGGCATGCCGCGCGCGATCACCAACGATCCGGTCCGCGCGGGCTGGCGCGAGGCGCTCGACGATCCGCACTCGGGTGCGGCGCTCGTGCGGACGACCGTCGCGAGCGGCCACGCCGATGCGGCGTTCCTCGCGGCCTCGACGATGGTCGCGCTCGGCACCGCCGACACCTCGATGGCCGCGCTCTACGAGGACAAGCGCGTCCGCACGATCGCGCTGCCGAACAAGTCGCTCGATCGCGATCAGTGGGCGCTGCTCCGCCACCGCGACGACACCATCGAGCTCGGCGGTCTGATCGAGCTGGTCGCGCCGGCCGTCCACGTGCTGTCGCCGATGCACCACGCCGACGCCGACCTCGATCCGAGCCAGCTGATCTCCGGCGCGGACGTGCCGCCGGCGTTCGCCAAGCTGCGCGACCTCTACGCCGGGCTGCTCGGCGTCCCGGTCCCGCCGGTCTACGCCAAGGTCGAACTCGGCCTGCAGATCCACGTCGTCGCCACCGATCCGCCGGTGCTGATCGCCGGCGACGAGGCGCTCCAGGCCCCCGAGCGACCGGAGCTCGTGTTCCGGATCGCGCGCGCGATGACGTTCCTGTGGCCAGGTCGCGCGGTCGGCGCGTCGCGACCGGGACGGTTGTTGCGCGCGGTCGTCATGGCGATCTTCCGCGAGGCCAGTGACTCGCCGATCGGTGCCGACGAGCCACTCGCGGGCCCGGCGAGCGAGGCGGTCGCGGCGCTGTCCGACAAGAGCCGCACCCAGGCGCGCGCTGCGGCGCTGCGGATCCTGTCGCGCGGCACGGCACTCAACCTGTCGCTGTGGGCGCGCTCGCTGTCGCGCACCGCCGATCGCGCCGGCATGCTGCTGTGCGGCGACGTGCCGGCCGCGTTCGTCGGCGCCAAGGAGGTCGGCGAGCTCGACCGCGACCTCGTCGAGTTCGCGTACAGCGCGGCGCACGTGAACCTGCGCCAGCAGCTCGGACTCGCCACCTGATGGACAAGCCCGAGCACCTGAAGCCGGCCACGGCGGTCGGCCGGGTCGAGTGGCTCCGCGGCCATGCCGCCGGGGTCGCCGCGCTCGGGCTCGGGCTCGTCGCGTTCGCGCTCGCGGCGATGACGCAGCACGGCGCGTGGTCGTCGCCCGACTGGCGCATCAGCGTCCCGGGCTTCGTCGTCACGCTGGCGGCCTCGGTGGCGTCGCTCGTCCGCCGCGAGAAGGCCTGGTTGCTGTGGCCGATCGGCCTCGGGCTCGCCGCGGCCGCGCTCGTGCTGGGCTGGTTCCTGATGATCGCGGTGATCATCGGAGCGACGCTGATCGTCATGTTGATCGTCCACGCTCTGATGTAAACAGTGGGCGTGGAAGACCACGAACTGATCTACGACTGGAACTCGACGGAGAAGGTCGCCAAGCTTTCGCCGAAGCGGCGGATCCAGTTTCTCGACGAGACGCTGCGCGACGGCATCCAGTCTCCATCGGTGGTCGACCCCTCGATCGACGACAAGCTCCGGCTGGTCGAGCTCGCCAACGAGCTCGGCATCGACACGATGGACATCGGCCTGCCGGGCGCGGGCAAGCGCGCGGTCGAGGACGTCACCACGATCGCCGAGCACATCAAGGCCGGCAAGCTGCGGGTGAAGGTGTCGTGCGCCGCGCGCACGCACGTCAACGACGTCCAGGCGATCATCGACATCTCGCAGAAGGTCGGCATCGAGATCGAGATCCTGTGCTTCATCGGCAGCTCGCCGATCCGGCAGTACGCCGAGAACTGGGATCTCGCCCAGATGATGAAGCTGTCGGCCGACGCGATCGATCTCGGCCGCAAGTACAACCTGCCGGTCGCCTACGTCACCGAGGACACCACGCGGTCGCGCCCCGAGGTGTTGACCAAGCTGTTCGCCAACGCGGTCGAGCACGGCGCGTCGCGGTTGATCGTGTGCGACACCGTCGGTCACGTCACGCCCGACGGGATCAAAAATCTATTGAGGTTCACCCGCAACGTGCTCGACGGGCTCGGCCGCCCCGACGTCGGCATCGACTGGCACGGCCACAACGACCGCGGCCTCGGCGTGGTCAACTCGATCTTCGCGATCGAGTACGGCGCCGATCGCATCCACGGCACGGCGCTCGGCATCGGCGAGCGCGTCGGCAACGCGGCGCTCGATCAGATCCTCCTGAACTTGAAGCTACTCGGCGAGCTGCCCGATCACGATCTCACGAAGCTCGTCCTGTGGTGCAAGACGGCGTCGGCGGCGACCCGCGTGCCGATCCACCCGCAGTATCCGCTCGCCGGCACCGACGCGTTTCGCACCGCGACCGGCGTCCATGCCGCGGCGATCATCAAGGCCGAGAAGAAGGGCGACGCCTGGCTCGCCGACCGGATCTACTCGGGCGTCCCGGCCGGCATGTTCGGCAAGGAGCAGGAGATCGAGATCGGTCACTACTCCGGCGAGAGCAACGTGATCTACTGGCTGCGCAAGCGCGGCTACGAGCCGACCCCGGAGCTGGTGGCCAATGTGCTCGGCGCCGCCAAGCGCGGTAACCGCGTGCTCACCGACGACGAGATCGTCGCGATCATCAAGAGCTGATCACTGCCGCGCGACGAGGCCGGTGGTCGCGTCGACGTGATAGTGCCGGCCGGCGACCTCGATCGCCGCGCCACCGTCGGGGCCGAACGTGACGCGCGCCGACGTCGTGAAGCTGCGGGCCTCATCGCCGCGCGTGCGATCGCTGGCGACCGCGTAGTCGATCGTGCCACCGACCGGGCGCGCCGTGCCGCCGGTCAGCGCGAGCGCGACCTCGCGGTAGCTCGCCTCGTAGGTCAGGTGGGTCTGGGTGGGGGCGCCGCCGGCAAACGCGTCCGACGTCGTGTAGTCGAGCGTGCTGTCGCCGGTCAGCTGGATCTCGTCATCGGCGCCGTCGAGGGCCGTCAGCGTCCACGTGGCGCCACGCGTCGTCGCGGACTTGACCGCCGGCAGATCGAGCGAGCCGCTCGCGCGCACGGTCACCGCCGCCGCGTGCGTGGCCGCACCGCACACCGGCATCGCCGCGTCCTCGTCGTCGCGACAGGTCACGCCGTAGGCGAAGGCGAGCCCGGTCGTGTCGCGGTGCCACGCGCCATCGAACGTCATCTCGCGCGGTGCGCGCCCGCGCGCGAGCTGGACCGCGTCGGTCATCGCGCCGAGCTCGACGCTGGTCGCGGTCGACGATCCGATCGCGAGCGCGACGTCGTCGGCTTCGGTCTCGGTGAGATCGGTCTCCGCACACGCCGTCGACGCCATCAGGAGCGAGAGCGCGATGATCGTTCGCATGACCGATCATCGAGCAAGCCTCGCGCCACCTGCCCGTCCGGGCGAGCGCGCTCAACGTGCGTTCGCGATCGGCCACGCCGCGCGCACCGCTTCGAGCGCGTAGCCGTCGGCGGTCGCGATCACGCGCTCGGCGACGGCGTGGTACGCGGAACCCGCGATGCGTCCGCGCAGCGAGCGGATCTTCGCGTACAGCGCGTGGTCGTCGGCCTGCGAGAGCGTCATGTACTCGAGCTCGCGCTCGAGGTCGTCGTCCCACAGGATCATGCAGTGAGCACTCGTGCGCCCTTCGGCGTCCCGCTCTTCCCACCGCGCAGACCGTGCGCGCAGGTGAGCGTCCTCGACCTCGACGTACGCGTAGCGCGTGTCGTCGAGCTTGATCACGTCCCGGCCGTCGTCGCGGACATCGAGCCAGCGCAGCAGCGCCTGCCGGAGTCGCGCGTGCTCGACCTTCGTACCCTGGTGCCAGAACGTGCCCGCCTTGTCGAGGCGCAGGCCGATCGTGCGGAACTGCTCGATCTGCTCCGGAGTGAACGGAGCGGTCACTGCAGGCGAGCGATCTTGTCCTTGGTCAACAGCTTCTGCTTCTTCAGCAGCGTGACCTGCGCCTGCTCGGCGGGTGTCAGCGAGCGCCGGCGCTCGAGCTGCTTGAGCTCCTCGTCGAGCCGCTTGTGCTCGTCGGTCAGCTGGGAGAGCAGGGCTTGTTTGTCGTCGGTGGTGGTCGCGTCCACGGTCCGAGCGTACCACGCTATCCCTGGCTTTCTGCGCACATGGCATCGAGCTGGCGCATGCCACGATCGACCTCGTCGAGCTCGGCGAGCCGCTCGATCAAGAGGTCATGGCGGACACTCACGGGTGCCGCGACGCGCAGCACGAGCAGCTTCGTCAGCTCCTCGATCGCGTCGAGCTCGTCGGCGAGCCGGTCGACGCGCACGCGCGCCTCGACCGCGGCCTGCCGGCGACGATCGGCGATCGCCCCAGCGCGGCCGCTCGCGCGCGCGAGCGCCGGGAACTGGTCGCCACCGACCAGCCGCAGGGTCCGGGTGTCGTGCTCGAGGCGCACCGCGACGGTGACGAAGTGGTCGAGCAGCTCGGCCTGATCGTCGGCAAGCTCGGACACCAGCTCGCGGATCTCGAGGTATTGCGCGACGCGCATCGGGTTCGCGTCGCGCAGGCGCGCGCGGCGACGCGCCTCGGTGCGCTGGCGCGCGCGCTCGACGCGCCGGATCTCGAGGTGCCGACGCACGATCGGGAGGCGCGTCGCGACGAAGGCGATCATGAGGACGCAGCCGATCGAGATCGTCGCGCCGAAGATCCCGGCCGCGCCGAGGCCGATCATGGCCGCCGGCACGGCGAACGCCACCAGCGCCGGCTCCGTGGCGACGCTCACGAGGTACGGCAACTGCGAGGTCGGGACGAGTGCCAGCGAGGTCGACATGATCCTCTGGGCTTCAAGGCGAATGCCACGAGCGCGTACCTCGGAGCTACCCGGCACGCGCACTGCATCGAACGTGTGCATGTCACGCACGACCATCCGCAATCGCGTCCTCGGCACGAACATCCCCTCCACCGAACGGCTCGCCAGTGGGCTTCTGGGGCTCGGCCTCACGCTGTTCGGGCTCGGGCGCCAGCGCACGTTGCTCGGTCGCGTGGCGCTGGGGCTCGGGATCGCGGTCGTCGAGCGCGCGGTTACGGGCAATTGCCCGATCTACCGGATGCGGACGTATCGCGACAACCTCGTCGGACTCGGAGGACTTGGCGGCCTGGTTCGCGCGTCATGAAGATCGCGCAGGTCGCGGCGCTCGACGAGCGCGTCGTGTCGTACCTGACCCAGGAGCTCGTCGCCGAGGGCCACGAGGTGACCGTGTTCGAGACCGGTGTGCGCCTGGTCGCACCGTGTGCGGAGGCGCCTCGCTTGGAGCAGTTCGACATCGTCCACTTCCACGTCGACGGCGTCCCCGATGCGATGGCCCGCCGGCTCACGGTTCCGAACGTGACGACGTTCCACGGGCGCCTGGACAGCACCGCGGATCGGGACTTCGGCGCGCTGGTCTCGATCTCGCGAGCGCAGCGCGATCCACGGCCCGACGCGAACTGGGTCGCGACGATCCATGAAGGGCTCCCGCTGGACCTCCACGAGCGCGGGCCGGGTGGCGACTACCTCGCGTTCGTCGGACGGATCGCGGCCGAGACCCGCGTCGATCGCGCGATCGAGATTGCCGCGAGCGCCGGCCTGCGGATCAAGATCGCCGCCAAGGTCGACCGCGCCGATCGCGACTATCACCAGCGCATCGAGCCGCTGCTCGACCGGCCACACGTCGAGTTCCTCGGCGAGCTCGGAGCGCGCGACACGAGCGAGCTGCTACGTAACGCGCGCGCGCTGGTGTTCCCGATCGACTGGCCCGAGCCGTTCGGCCGCGTGATGATCGACGCGATGGCGTGCGGTACGCCGGTGATCGCGTTCCGTGCCGGCGCGACCCCGGAGGTCGTCGACGACGGCGTCACCGGCTTCGTCGTCGAGAGCATCCCCGAGGCCGTGCGTGCGGTGGCGCGGCTCGACCAGATCTCGCGGACCGCGGTTCGCCGCACCTTCGAACAGCGGTTCTCCGCGGCGCGGATGGCCCGGGACTACGTCCACGTCTACGAGCAGCTCGCCGGTGCGGCGCACCGTCGCGAGCAGCCTCGTCAGGTGACCGACTTGTGCCCCAGCTGATCCTGGATCCCGCGCTCGATGTTCTCGACGTTGGTCGGCGCGAGCATCTCGACGAGCTCGGGATCCTTCGACGGATCGATGCCGGCTTTCTCGAGCAGCAGGCTCACCATGCGCAGCAGCTTGGTCGTCTCCTGCTCGGCGATCAGGTTGATCTGGAGATCGGTCTCGGCGCGGAGCTCGTCGATCCGCTCGCTGCGGTTCTGCGCGATCAGGACAAAGATCGACAACACGATCGCCTCGAGTGACACGACCATCGTGAGGAACCCGAACGGGAACGGATCGAACGCCTTGACGCCCGGGATGATGTTCACGTTCAGCACGATCCACCCGCCGAACCACACGACGTTGAGGGCGAGGAACCAGTTCGACCCGAACACGTCGCTCATCAAGTCGGCGAGGCGCTCCGGTCCCGTTCGTTGCGCATCGGTGCGCGCCTTCAGGCTCTTGAAGATCTGTCGTCGGTCGGCCCGGTCGGTCATGCGGCGATGCGGTGTTCGATGACGTGGTCGTCGTCGCGAGCCATCAGCGCATCATACATCGTCGCGGCCTGAGCGCCGAGCTCGCGCCGCTCGGCGTCATCCATCAGCTCCTCGAGCAGCGGGAACAACCGCGCCTCCTCGAAGTCGTGCGCGTGGTGGCGGATCGCGGCGCCGAGGTGGAACAGGGCGAGGTCGAACTCGTCGGCGTCGGGACCGTCGGGGTCGAGCGCGAGCATGTCAGCAACCTGACGCTTGATCACCTGACACTCGGCGAGCGACTGGCGTCGCAGCTCCGAGCTCTCCAGCATGATCGCCGGGTAGAACACGCGCGACTCGATCGCGACGTGCGCGGCGAGCTTGGCCGCGAGCTCGAGGAAGACCTCGGCGCGGGGCGCTCTGGTCGCGAGGCGAGCGAGGAGGCCGTCGATCTCGACGTGCTGGTCGTGGAGAAGGTCGAGCAGGTCGTACTTCGGCATGATGACCGGCTGGTGCATCTCGAATGCCAGGGTAGGTGCGCAGGATAACTGCGACGAATACCAAGACTTGCCGTGCGATGCACCGCTGGCGGGGCGTTCCCGCACGCTCCCGCTACTTGCGAAGTGCGCCTGGAATTCCGTCGGGGTACATGACCTCGGCCTCCGACTTCCGGATGTACATCGGGGCGCCGGCGACGAGGATGTCGGTCCGATCGCCGGCGAGCGCGAGCCGCGCCACCTCGACCGCCGACGGTGTCCCGGCGTGCCACGCCGGCACGAGCGCGGCCAGGGCTTCGGGGTACGCGGCGAGCGCGTCGCCGTAGAACGCGGTCGCTCCGGCCGCGAACCCGGCGAGCGCCGCCGGCGCCATCACGGCGGCCTCGGTGACCACCACGGGCACGCCATCGACGATCCGGAAGCACGCCGCGTAGACCTCACCCTTGCGCGCGTCGAGCACCGCCGCGACCGTGCCCGCCGCGCGGTGGACGCCGGCGAGCGCCGCGAGCGACGACACGAGCCACAGCGGGCGGCCGATCGCGAACGCGATGCCCTTCGCGGTCGCCATGCCGATGCGCAGCCCGGTGAACGAGCCCGGTCCGCCACCGATCGCGATGGCGTCGAGCGCACCGGGTGCGAGGCCGGCCTCGGTGCACGCGCGATCGATCGGGACCAGGAGGTCCGAGGTCCGGCCCGAGACGTCGTGCGCGATCTGCACGAGCACGCGATCGCCGTCGACGATCGCGATGCTCGCCGCCAGCGTCGCCGTGTCGATCGCGAGGACCTTCACTTGAGCAGGTACCGGATAACGTCGTTACGGATCGCGAGGATCGTGATGAGGCCGACGATGATGAGGCCGGCGAGCTGGACGCGCGCGTGGAGCTTGGCGGTCAGCTTCTTGCGCCGCACGCCCTCGATCGCGAACACCAGGAGGTGACCGCCGTCGAGCATCGGGATCGGGAGCAAGTTGATGAGGCCGAGGTTCACGCTGATCAACGCGATCATGAGCAGGAAGCTGTCCCAGCCCTGATTGCCCGACACCGACGCGACGCGATACATCATCAGCGGGCCGCCGAGGCCGTCGCCGGGTGTCTCGCCGGTGATGATCTGGAAGAAGCCCGACACCATGGTCGAGATCGTCTCGCCGGCGCGCTGGAACGCCTTGCTCATCGCGTAGCCGAACCGGCCGTCGATCGCGACCATCGCGCCGGTGCCGCGATCGACGTCGTTCGACGCGCCGAACACCAGGCGCGTCACGGTGTGATCGTAGGGATCGAGCTGCTTCCTGCGCACCTGGGTGAGCTCGGCGAACATGTCGACGGTCGAGCCGTTCGCGGCGCGTTTCCAGGTCAGCTTGAACGTCTTGTCGGGCTCGGCTTGCAGGCGCTGATCGAGGTCGCTCCAGTGCAACACCGGCACGCCGTCGAGCGCGGTGACCAGATCGCCGGGCCGGAGGCCGGCGCTGTCAGCCGGCGATCCGGCGTCGACGTTGGCGACGAACATCTCGGCGTGCTCGAGCCCGGTGTACGTGCTGCGCTTGAGCGTCGTGTCCATCTGGACCTCGGGGACGAGATCGGCGGAGTCGGCTGCGAGCAGCTGGATCTGCGGCACGCCCGGCACCTCGGTGCCGCGGAAGAACGCGATCTGCGTGCGGCGCACGAACTTGCCGAGCCGGTGCTGGACGTCGTTCCAGTTGCGCACCGGCTGGCCGTCGACGCTGATGATGAGATCGTGCGTGTGCAGGCCTTCGCCCATCGCGGTCGTCTTGGCCTTCGCCGCCGGCGACGCCGCGTCGACGACGCCGATCAGCGGGATGAACGGGGCGTGCGTGATGCCGACGCGACCCTGGCGCTCGGTCGTGCCCTCGCGCTTGCGCACGGTCTCCTCGAGCGGCGTGACGTAGCGCTCGAACACCTTGCCGTTGCGCGACACCCGCAGGTGCAGCTCCTTGCCGGGCGCCGCGCGCACGGCGGTCTCGAGCTCCTCCCAGTAGCGGATCGGGTGACCGTCGACCTCGAGCACGCGGTCGCCGGCCTCGAGCCCGGCGCGCGCGGCTGGCCCGCTGTCGAGCACGTCGCCGATCACCGCCGCCGGCAGCTGGGTGTGACCGACGAAGAACACGAAGTAGATGATCACGGGCAGGACGAGGTTGGCCGCCGGCCCCGCGAACACGATGATCAGGCGCTGGTAGAGGGGGCGGCTCGCGAAGCTGCGTCCGGCGGTCTCGGATTCGCCCTCGATGCCGAGGATCCGCGTGTAGCCACCGATCGGGAACGCCGCGATCTGGTACTCGGTCTCGCCGAGCTTCTTGCGCCACAGCGCACGCCCGTAGCCGATCGAGAACCGCAGCACCTTGACGTCCAGGAGCTTGGCCGCGACGAAGTGCCCGAGCTCGTGGATCACCACGAGGACGCCGACGAGCAGCAGGAAATAGATGACCGACATTTCGCCGCGGGCTGGCTATAGCAGAAACTGCTATCCTCGGATCGCGTGGCGCTCAAGTCGACCCAGTTCGAGCCGGAGAAGGCCGAGCAGATCGAGGAGTCCCTCGAGGAGCTCGACAAGACGCTCGACCGCCTGAAGGTGCTCTACGAGCAGTACTTCCTGGGCATCCAGAAGCAGCCGCCCGCGTATCTGCACACCGACGTCGAGCGCAAGCTCCGCGAGCTCACCCAGCTCAACATCCGCAACACCGGGTTGCGCTACCGGTTCAACACGCTCCAGCAGAAGTTCGGCTCGTACAACTCGTACTGGCGCCGGACGCTGCGCCAGATCGAGCACGGCACCTACACCCGCAACCTCAGCAAGGTCGGCCGCAAGGCGGCCAAGAGCGGCGAGGACATCCCCGACGAGATCCTCGCCGCGATGCCCAAGCGCATGCGCGATCAGGTGGTCCGCGATCGGGATGCAGCCATCGCGCTCGCCAAGCGCCAGAAGCTCCCGGGCGTGTCCGAGAGCGACTTCGCGCGCGAGGAGGGCACGCAGCCGGATCTGCTCACGCTCGCCGAGCCCGCCGACGACGCGGCGGCGTTCATCAGCGAGCCGTCGATCCTGCGACGCGAGGTCACGAGCAGCATCCGGCGCGACGGCGCGTTCGTGCTCGACGACAAGGACGACTTCGATCTCGACGCGTTCCTCGCCGCCAACACGAACGACGACGCGCCCAAGCCCGCGCCCAGGGCGGTGGTGACCGCCGCGCCGATCCCGTCGGCGCGCACGGGCCCGGTCCCACGCGTTCCGCCACCGTCGATGCAGACCGGCCCGGTCCCGGCGATGACCGGCCCGATGCCGGCGATCAAGCCGCCAGCGCCGCCGCCACCGCGGGTCGGGCCACCGCCGATCCCGCCGCGCACCGGTGTCGTCCCGGTGCAGCATGCGACCGGCCCGGTGCCCGCGATCCCGCAGGCGCGACCGCGCACGCCATCGATGGCGCCGTCGCAGCAGAGCAAGCCGATCCCGATCGTCACCGGCGCCAGCACGCGCACCGGGCCGGTGCAGGTGCAGTCGGTCGGCGGCCGCGGGTTCGAGCGCAACGAGCCCGCGCCACGCGCGCCGCGCGACACCCAGGTCGGTCCGTCGCCGGCGATGCGCCCGCCGCCCGGCATGTCCGACAGCGACGTCGACGCGCTCTACAACAAGTACGTCGCCGCCAAGAAGATGGTCGGCGAGGATGTCGCCGGCGCCGCCGCGCGCGACAAGTTGCTCCGCACGATCAACGCGCAGGCGCCGAAGATCATGGAGCAGTACAAGGCCAAGGGCGTCGACTTCTCGGTGGTCGTGAAGGACAACCAGGTCATCATCCGCGCCAAGCCGAAACCGTGACCGCATCATCATCAGGATTTGGCGCTGAATTTCGCTGCGTCGCCGGATGTGCCGGTGGCTACCCGCTCGATCAGGTCATCTATCGCTGCCCGACCTGCAACGGGCTCCTCGAGGTCGTCCACGATCTCGCCGCGCTAAAGACGCGCTCCGCCGAGCAGTGGAAGGCGCTGTTCGCCGAGCGCTGGCGAGCGATCGGTCCCGACAGTGAACCGTACGGCAGCGGCGTCTGGGGCAAGCACGAGTGGGTCGCGCCGCAGCTCGCGCGCGAGCATGTCGTGTCGATGCTCGAGGGCGGCACGCACCTGACGCCGGTCCCCAGGTTCGCCGCCGCGCTCGGCCTCGGCGACGTCCGCGTCAAGCAGTGCGGCACCTCGCACTCCGGGTCGTTCAAGGATCTCGGGATGACCGTGCTGGTCTCGATGGTCAAGTCGATGATCGCGAGCGGCAAGCCGCTGCGCGCGATCGCGTGCGCGTCGACCGGCGACACCAGCGCCGCGCTCGCCGCGTATGCCGCCGCCGCCAACATTCGCGCGGTCGTGATCCTGCCGCGCGGCAAGATCTCGACGGCGCAGCTCGTCCAGCCGCTCGCCGCCGGCGCGCTCGTGCTCGCGGTCGCCAGCGACTTCGACGGTTGCATGGAGCTCGTCCAGGAGCTCGCCGCCAGGGACGGCGTGTACCTCGCGAACTCGATGAACTCGCTGCGGCTCGAGGGCCAGAAGACGGTCGCGATCGAGCTCGTCCAGCAGCTCGGTTGGCAGGTCCCCGACTGGGTCGTGATCCCCGGTGGCAACCTCGGCAACGTGTCCGCGCTCGGCGCCGGCTTCGAGCTCATGCTCGCGCTCGGCCTGATCGCGAAGCGGCCGCGGATCTGCGTCGCGCAGGCTGCCCACGCCGCGCCGTTGTACGCGAGCTATCGCGCCGGCTACGCGGCGCTCGAGCCGGTCAAGGCGAGGACCACGCTCGCCTCGGCGATCCAGATCGGCAACCCGGTCAGCTTCGGCAAGGCCGTGCGCGCCCTCCAGGCCTTCGACGGCGTCGTCGAGATCGCGACCGAGGCCGAGCTCGCCGATGCCAGCGCGCGCGCCGATCTCGATGGCCTGTTCACCTGCCCGCACACCGGGGTCGCGCTCGCCGCGCTCGAGAAGCTCGCCGCCCGCGGCGACGTCACGCGCGACCATCGCGTCATCGTGATCTCGACCGCCAGCGGCCTCAAGTTCGCCGACTTCAAGGTCGGCTATCACGAGGCGCGCCACGCCGAGGTGCCCGCGCCGAACCATCGGAACGTCCCGATCGAGCTCCCCGCGCAGTACGCCGCCGTCCGCGACGCCCTGCTGCGCGGCATCGAGCGACCCGCTACTGATCGACCGTGAAGATGACCGCGAGGCCAGTCGCGGCCGCTCGCGCGTAGAACTCGACGACGTCGACGTAGTACTCCTCGGTGTAGTCGCGGTCGTGCTCGCTATAGCAGCCGTAGTCGCGCGGAACGAGACGTTCGTAGCGAGCGCGCATCGCAGCCTCGTCGATCGTCGCGAGCGCGGTCGCCGCGACCGGCACCTCGTGGCTCGAGGATCGCGCGCGCGAGAGGGAGCGCCTCCGACTGTGGCGCGAGCGTTCCGTCGGACAGTGCGCGGTGCATCGCATCCCACGCCTTGTCGACCTCGACGCGGATGCTGGCCGACGCTTCGACTTCGGCCACGATCGCCATGACGGCCTGGTCCGTGGCTGCAGCGCACAGCGGGGTTCGATCGCGAACAGCGCGCCGAGGCAGGACGCCGTGACCCTACCGCAGACGCCGCGCTACAGCGTGCAGTCGCCGGGACAGCTCGCGATGCTCTCGCCGGGCTCGCAGATCGCATCACCGCACCGAGCCGGACAGGCGCCGCAGTCCTCGGGGCACAGCCCGCAGGTCTCGAGGATCGGATCGCAGACGCCATCCCCGCAGCGTGGCGCGTTCGGATCGCACTGCACCGCACCCGGGGGACACATCGGCGTGCAGCGCGTCCAGCAATCGGGATCGGCACATCCGGCGAGGCCGTCGCCGTCGAGATCCGCACCGGTATTGCACGCCTCGTACTCGGTGACGCCATCCCAGCGTAGCCGCCAGGTATCGCTCAGGACCGTGCTCGCGCCGAGGCCGCCGAACGCGATCGCCCCGGCTCCGGCTGGATCGGGCACCAGGATACCCTCGCCGCTTGCCTCGGGTGCCGCCTCGGTCGCGACCGTCTGCCAACCCGTGGGTCCGAGCTCCCAGGTGTCGCCGAGGTAGCTGATCGCGGTACCGAAGAACTCGCCACCGAACAGCGTCAACGCACGCCGTGTCGCATTCCACGCGACCACCGCGTACGCACGAGGTGACGGCTCGAGAGACGGCGACAGGTCATCCCACTTGCCGGACACGTGATCCCAGCCCCACAGCGCGACGTTCGGCGCGCCGAGAAACAGCACCACGCGACCACGACCCGGGTCATAGGTCATCGAAGCGAGGCCAAAGCCGGGACCGGAGTTGGCCAGGCCACCCGCGCTTCGTCGGGTCCACGCCGAGCCGTCCCACTCCCAGGTCTCGTCGTCGAGCCGCCCACCGAACAGCACGACGCACCCGGCGATCGGGTCGTACGCCATCGTCTGACTCCACTTGCCAGTCGGGTGCGTGGCGCCGAGGTCGCGCGTCCACGTCTGACCATCGAACAACCAGGTGTCGCTGATCAGGCTGGGGGTGGTCGGCGGTGACTGATAGCCACCGAACAACACGATCCGGTCGCGTGCGGCGTCGTACGCCATCGCGGCTCCGGATCGCGCGCTGGGCATCGCGCCGGTCGCGAGGCTCCAGCGGCCGGCTTCGAACAGCCAGGTCTCGTTCGAGTCCACGCCGCCTGCCTGCCCGCCGAACATGACGATCCGGCGACGGCGCAGGTCGACCGCCGCAGCGTGCTCGAACGTCGCGGGTGGAAGCGGCTGAGACAGAGGGATCGGAACGTGTCAACGAGCTTGAGACAGTGGGGCTGAGAATTCTATGCGGCGATCGCGGCAACGACCGGTGGATCGAACATCGCGGCGATCTCCAGGCTGAGGAGATCGGGCGCAGCGGCTGAGGCCATGTCGTTGGGCCTGGCGACTTCGACGGTCTCGGTGACGACGGGGTTGATGTGGACCGTTGCCGGCGGCAGACGAACTCGCGGCGGACCGTTCGGAAAGCGCTCTGGGTGAGCGCCATACGCGGCATCGAGTGCGGCCTGGCGAATTGCCGCGACGCCGGCGACGCGACCGTAGAAGACCTCGGCGGGCGTGAACAGCGCGAGACCTGAGTGGTGGTGCTCGTCGTTGTGCCAGGCGAAGAAGTCTCCCAGCCAGGCCCGTGCGTGAAGCGGCGCCTCGAAGCGACCCGGGTAGTCAGGTTGGGACTTGAGGGTCTTGAAGTGCGACTCGCTGTACGGATTGTCGTTGGAGACACGTGGTCGACTGAAGCTCCGCGACGCACCGAGCGAGTCGAGGAGTTGCGCGAGGGTGTCGCTCTTCATCGCGGCCCCGCGGTCGGAGTGGACCTGGAGGCCGGGCTCCACGCCGTGCCGCGCGATCGTCTCGGCGAAGAGCTGCGCCGCAAGATGCTTGCACTCCTTGGTCGCGACCATCCAGCCGACGACGAATCGGCTGAACAGATCGATGATGACGTACGCCATCAGGAAGACACCCTTCGACGTCGTGGCCAGCTTGGTGATGTCCCACGTCCAAATCTGGTTCGGTGCCGTCGCGGTCAGCGATGGGATTGCGTGCGAGTGTGGCGCTCGCTGGACGCGACGGTCCTTGGTCTCGCCGGCCTCAGCGAGCACGCGGTACATCGTGCGGATGGAGCTGAGGTATCGGCCTCGACTGAGCAGCGTCGCGAATACCTCCTGCGGTGGTTGGTCCACGAACTCGGGCGAATGAAACGTGTCGAGGATCGCCTCCCGCTCGGAGTCGGGGATACGCCGTGGACTCGGCGCACGCACGCCAGGGCTCGGTGGAGGAGCCGGAAGCCGCGACCGGTACAGCGACGCACGGCTCACGTTCACCGCGGCACACGCAGCCTCCACCGGCACGACGACGTCGCGTTCTTCGACGAGCCGCATCAGCTCTCGTCCTCGGCAGCTGGCTCCGGAAGCGCCAGTCCCAGGAGCTCGTGCGCTTTTTTTTGGAGATCGATGATCGCGGTGGCGACGCGCAGCTTGTGCTTGAGCGCCTCGTTCTCCTTCGTGACGGCGAGAAGAGCGCGCCCCGCAGCGTCGACCTTCGGCTTGCGACCAGGCTTGCGCGACGTCAGGCCAGCCTTCCCCTCGCTCGCAAACTGCCGCCTCCACGCCGACAGGTGCGAGCTGTAGATGCCTTCCTTGCGCAACAGCGCCTCGACCGCACCCCGTTCGCCCGTTGCGAGGGCAGCCTCGGCGGCTTTGACCAACCGAAGCTTTTCGACCGCTGTGAATCGCCGCCGAGTACCGGGCTGCACGGTCTCCTGCGGGACACTGTTCACATCTGGCTCACGATTGCGCTCGCCCGGCGGGGCGGCGACTTCTCGACCTGAAACTGGGGATGGCTTGGGCACGAACTCGGGACCTGTCTCCGCCACTCGGTACAATGATATCGACGAAGGACTGTCTCAAGCGATGCTGGCACAGAGGGGATCGTGATCTTCGACCACGCAGCTCCATTCCATTGCCAGGTGTCACCGACCTCGCGCGAACAAGCGCCACATGCGCTCGGTGCATAGCCGCCATACATCACCAGCCCGGTCCTCGTGCTCGTGAGGACCTCGGAGTGACGTGCACCGGGATCGACCGCGGCGATCGCCGTCCAGCCCTGGCCATCCCACGCCCACATCTCGGCGACCGCTTGATTGGAGTCGCCGGGGACGTGACCGCCATAGACGACCACGCGCTGGGTCATGACATCCCAGGCGGCCGAGCCACCGAAGATGTTCGGTGGCGTCACGGCGGTCATCTTGGTCCAGCCGGTGGCATCGAGCGTGTAGGTGTCACCTGGGGGGCTTCCGGCGGTCGTCCCACCGACCAGCACGACCA
Organism: Haliangiales bacterium; assembly: GCA_038321315.1. Lineage (GTDB taxonomy): Bacteria > Myxococcota_A > Polyangia > Haliangiales > Haliangiaceae > JABFXX01. The sequence continues at coordinate 122,214 of JBBQEX010000008.1, forward strand.
CGCCATGCACCGGGTCGAACACCAACGCGTGCTCTGACGTCGGCGGCGGCCGGGTCGGCAACGCCCGCATCGTCCAGCGATCGCCATCCCACTCCCAGGTGTCGTCGAGCCTGGTGCCATCCAGCATGGCTCCGCCGAACATCACGATCCGCTTGCGAACCGCGTCGTACACCATCGCGGCGTTGGCGCGGGGCGACGGACTCGCGCCGGGTCGCGCCTGCCAGGTCGCCCCATCCCATTGCCATGTATCGCCAAAGACGGTGCCCGCGTGAGGGTCTCCGGGTTTGGTCTCGTCGGGGAGGATGCCCCCGAACAACAAGGTCCGATGGTGTGCGGCATCGTACGCCATCGCCGGCGCGACGCGCCGCGCCGGATGGATGGTCAGCGCTGCGACGCTCCATCCGATGCCGTCATACTCCCAGGTGTCGTCGTAGTAGTGGGCCGTGTTCGCGATGCCTGTGAGTCGGTAGCCCCCGAACATGACGACGCGATCGCGGCCAGAGTCGTAGACCGCGCCGGCGCTCGCGGTCGCCGGGTTGGTTTCGAACCGCAGCTTCACCCAGCGTGCGGCCTCCGGATCGCAGCTGCCCGAGCATCCGTCGTGACCGATCACGTTGCCGTCGTCGCAGCTCTCGTTCGCGATCGGCGTGCCGTCGGACGCCAGCTTGATCGGGTCGAGCTTGCCGTTGCCGCAGGTCTCGTCGGACCTGCAGCCATACGAGCAACCGTCGCCGACCGTGGCGTTGCCGTCGTCACAGACCTCGCCGAGCGCGGTGTCCGTGATCCCGTTGCCGCAGCCGCCGACCAGGCACGCGAGCCCGTCGGTGGTCTCGTAGCACGAGCCGGGATCGCCGCCGGCGAGCGTGCAGTCGGCGAGCACGGCCTTGTCGGCGCAGGCCGCGACGTCGAGGTTGGGCACGCAACGCTTCTCGGCGTTGGCGGTGATGACCTCGCACACCGTGTCACGCGGACAGAGCATGGCGTCGCCGCACGACACCGAACCCGTGCGGACGCAACCCGCGAGCGCCACCACCACCACCAGCAACAATCGACCGAGCATGACCCGCGAGCTTCGCATCGAACCGACGCGGCGGGGTGGTTGTGTTCGCGGCTGAATTAGCTCCAGTAAGGTGATATCCACGGCGCATGCGTGCCCTCGCGTGCCTGGTTGTCGGTCTGTTCGCGTGCGGTGACGACGGTGGGAAGCCGCCCTCGACCACGGTCACCACCGAGAAGTGCGAATACACGCCGCTCGTCGCGTCGGCGAATGCCGGGACGCCGGTCACCGCGGCCGCGCTGATGGCCGGCGCGTCGGACCACGTGATCGACGTGCCGGTCGGCACCGCGCTCGGTGGCTACACGGCACGCGCCGGGTTCCTCGGCTCGACCGGCGTCGTCGACTCGCGCTCGATCAAGATGTCGGGGACCTTCAACCCGTCGATCGGGGTGATCGCGGCGCCACGCGTCAAGGCACTCGCGCTGACCGCCGGACCCGAGAGCGTCGTGATCCTGAAGGTCGACATGATCTTCGTCTACGAGGGCATGGTCTACGATCTCGAGCAGCGGCTCGGCGCCGCGTACGCCGGCAAGGTGATCATCGCGTCGTCGCACAGCCACTCGGCGTGGGCGCAGTACACCGCGCACGGTCCGCTCAAGCTCGGCGCCGGCCAGATGCGCGACCTGGTCTACACCCGCATGCTCGATACGTTCGAGGCCGCCGCGCGCGACGCGATCGCCGCCGAGCGGCCGGCGAAGCTCGGCGTGTCGTTCGACGGCAACTTCGATCCGACCGATCAGGTCAACCACGACCGCCGCGGCGAGAACGACATGTTGCCCGACGGCAAGAAGAAGGACGACCACCTGTTCGTCGTCCGCGTCGACGGCACCGACGACGTGCCGATCGGCGCGCTCGTGATCTTCGGCGAGCACGGCACGCTCAACGGCGAGGACAACCCGTTCGCCTCGGGCGACGCGCCGGCCGCGCTCGAGCACACGCTGCAGGAGCAGTTCGCGACGCCCGTCGTCGTGATGCACCTGCAGAGCGCCGCGGGCGACAACTCGCCGAGCGGCCACGGCGGCGTCGACTGCAGCGTCAGGCCCGGCAAGCCGACGGACCCGTGCTTCTCGTGGGCGACCGAGGAGGGCCACGGGCGTGCCGCAGCGCCGCTCTTGCTGACCGCGTGGACCAGCGCGGGCACGGCGATGAAGACCTCGCTCGAGCTCGCGATGGTGTCGCGGTCGATCGAGACCGGGCCGTTCCCCGAGACGTTCGCGATCCGCGACGGCGCGCTCGCGTACGCGCCGTTCGACTCGACCCGCTCGGTCGACCGCCAGATCTACGACGGCACCGGCGCGCTGGCGTCGCCGATCGACGAGTTCAACGCGCCGGTCGGCGCCGCGCTGTGCCAGAACGACGCCGCGATGTTCCCGTCCGCGGCGATCGATGGCACCGATGGCCTCGCGCCGTACGGCTCGTGCCTGCGCCTCGATCTCGCGGGCGACGTGCTCGGGCCGATCTTCAAGGTCGACTTCGGCGTCGACGAGACCCACCCGGTCTGCGAGACCACGCGCACGACGATCAGCGCGCTGCGGATCGGCGATTACCTGATCGGCACGATGCCGGGCGAGCTCACCGTCTTGCTCGCGCGCTACCTGCGCACGAGGTCGCCGCTCCCCGAGGACCACACGATCCTCGTCGGCTACGCGCAGGGCCACGTCGGCTACATGCTGCGACCGGAGGACTGGATGCTCGGCGGCTACGAGCCGAGCGTGACGTTCTGGGGGCCACTCGAGGCCGAGCACATCGGCGAGCAGCTCCTCGGCCTCTTGCCGAGCGCGCTCGCGACCACGCGCGCGGACTCGACGACGGCCACCGGCCGCGTCGCGATCCCCAAGATGACCGACGGGCTCGAGCTCGACGATCCGGCGCCCGAGGCCGGCACCGTGCCGGCGAGCGTGCCGGCCGAGACCTGGGCGCGCACCGGGGCGCTCGCGCAGGCGCAACCCGACGCGACGATCGCGCGCGTCTCGGGGATCGCGAGCTTCGCGTTCTACGGCGACGACCCGAACGTCAAGACGCCGCACGTCACGCTGCAGTACAAGACCACCGGCACGTTCGCCGACGTCAAGCGGCACAGCGGGCGCGTCGTCGACGATCTCGAGCTCGTGCGCGCGTACACGCCGGTGCCGCTCCAGCGCAGCGGCCCGCAGCACCACGTGTGGGTCGTCGAGTGGCAAGCGGTGCCGTGGCTCGGCTCCGAGGACGCCGACGGACTCGACGCGCGGGGCGGGCTCGCCCTCGGCGACTATCGGTTCCACGTCGAGGGCAAGGGCTGGACGCTCGACTCGAGCCCGTTCACCGTCGTCGCCGGTGGCGTCGCGCTCACCACGGCCGCGCGCGCCGCGAGCGCGATCACCGCGACGGTGTCCTACTACGCCCCGAAAGGCTGGCGGCTGATGGATATGAACCGACCTTCGAACCAGGCCGTGCCGATCGCGACGCAGCCCGTCAAGGTCGAGTTGCTCGGCACCTCGGACGCCGTGTTGTCGACGACGAACAACGTGATGACCGATGCCGCCGGAGTGGCGAGCGTGACCGACAACGCCCTCGCGCTGAAGGTCCGCGTCACCGATCGATTCGGGAACATCGCGACGCGCGCGCTTTGAAGTAGCATCCACCGGTGCGAACGGGACTCCTCGTGATGCTCGCGGCCTGTGGCTCGTCGCCGACGGCGGTGCCGCCCGAAGACGCCGGCGCTGCGGCGCTCGGTTACCTCGGCGCCGGACGCACCGACCTCGCGTACGCGAGCACGCATCACTCGCCGACCGGCGATCACGTGCGGTTCCAGCGACTCGCGAGCGACGGCACGCCGATCGCCGACGTCACGCTGAGCGTCCACCTCGGCCGCGACGGCAACACGCGGATCGTCGACGATCACCCCGGCGCCTTTCGGCTCGTCGGCGCGCGGACGATCTCGGACGCCGAGGCGCGCGCCGCGGCCCGCGCGGTCGTGCGCGACGGCGAGATCGAGGACATCGCGCTCGCGCACGTCGCGATCCCGCACGGCGACGACACCGTGCATCCCGGGTTTCGCGCGACGGTGTCGACCCGACATCCGACGCACGCGTGGGACGTCCTCGTCGACGGCGACGGCGTCGCGACGCTCGGCCGCGATCGCGACTGGCGCGCGACCGGCACCGGCTACGTCTACGATCCGAACCCGCTCGCGCAGACCGGCGACTTCGCGAACATGCACGACAACAGCGGCGCGACGAGCCCGGCCCTCGACGCCGCGCGGATCCAGGTGACGCTCGCGGATCTCGACGGCAGCGGCGTGCTGCGCGGCACGTGGGTCGACGCTCACCCGAAGAGCGTCGTCGCGCGTGCGACCTCGCCGACCGCGACGTTCCTCTACGATCGCGCGAGCCTCCAGTTCGACGAGACGATGGTCTACTACCACCTCGATCGCGTGCAGACGCAGCTGCAGGCGCTCGGGTTCACCGACGCCAACGCGCGCGTGCAGACCGCGATCGTCGACGGCGAGACCGCCGACAACTCGATGTACAGCGAGTCCGACAAGGCGATCCACTACGGCACCGGCGGCGTCGATGACGCGCAGGACGCCGATGTCATCGTCCACGAGTACGGCCACGCCGTGCAGGACAACATCGTGCCGGGCTGGGGCGGCGGCGACGAGGGCGCGATGGGCGAGGGCTTCGGCGATCTGCTCGCGGCCTCGACCGAGCCGATCGATCCGGTCGCGCACCCGATGGTCGTCACCCGCAAGTGCCTCGCGACGTGGGACGCGACCGAGTACGACACCAGCACGCCGCCGTGCCTGCGCCGCGTCGACGGCACCAAGCACTATCCCGAGGCGACGATGGGCGAGGTCCACGCCGACGGCGAGATCTTCTCGGCGGCGAACGAGGACCTGTACACCGCGCTCGGTGATCCCGCGCTCGGCTTGAAGTTGGTGATCGAGTCGTTCTACAGCCTCAACACGACCGCGACGTTCCAGAAGTGGGTCGACGCGCTGGTCGCCGCCGACACCGCTCTCGCCGCCGGGGCGCACGTGCTCGCGATCCGCAAGGTGATGTGGGCGCGCGGCCTCGATCGCCGCCCGTTGCCGCCGAGCACGATCGGCATGACGACGACGGTGGCGGTCTCGCTCGGGCCGATCGGCGCGATCCCCAACAACGCCGACGCGAGCGTCACGATCCACCAGGATGGCGCCGCCGCGATCCAGCTCCACTACTCGACGTTCAACCTGCAGACCTCGAACAGCTGCCTCGCGAAGCACTGCGACAACGTCTACGTGTTCGACGGCCAGGGGCGCCTGTTCGAGATCAGCGGCGGCAACCTCGGCGCGCACGCGAGCGCGATCGTGCCAGGCGACACCGTGGTCGTTCGCTGGGTGACCAACGCGAGCGGTGTCTCGGCCGGATTTCACATCGACAGCTACGACTGGAGCGACACCACGCCGCCGAGGCCGGTCGACGCGCCACCCGACGCGTTCGTCGCGCCACCGGACGCGGCACCGCCCGACGCGGCTCCCGACGCGATGGTCGATGCCCCCGATGCGCTCGTGATCGACGCGACCCCGGCGCTACCCGACGCCCCGGTCAATCACGAGGTCCCCGATGCCGGGGGTGTCGGTCATGCCGACGGTGGCTGTTGTGATACCCGACGGGCACCGACCTCCGGAACCCTGGTCTTCGGGCTGATGGTTTTCGGTCACGTGGTCAGACGTCGACGCTCGCCAACCAGGTCGTCGACGGCGTATCGCCCGTAACCCCGCGGATACTGTCGCATCGCACACCCGGCAGCCGACGAGTCATTTCGCGGACTTGGTAGACTTGCCCACCCGGCAGTCTGCTTGCATATTGCCGTTCCTGTCATGCGGTCCATCGCCCTGCTCACCGTCGCGGCCGTCGCCGCCGTGTGGGCCGTGGTGCGCCACCTCCCGGCCGAGAACGAGGCCGTCGCGGAGACCGCGCATCCACAGCAGATCGTGGGCGTCTCGCTCGACGCGCTCGATAATGGTCACGCGCTGCCGGTCTCGGCGCTGCGTGCCGTGCTCGACACCAAGAGCGGCGACCTGCTCGATCCGACGAACCTCGAGCACGATCGCGCGGCGATCCGCACCGTCCTCGAGGGGCGCGGCTTCCTCGGCGCGCGGGTCGAGGCGCCGACCGTGACGTTCTCCGGCGGTGGCGCCTACGTCGTGTTCGCGGTGTCGTGCGGCACGGTCTATCACTTCCGCGACATCACCACGAGCGGCCTCAACGCCCGCGACGCGGGTCTCGTGACGCTCGGTGCGTGGGACACCGCGAACCCTGAGCGCGTCGAGCGCGTGCGCCAGGCCCTCGCCGAGGTCGCCGGCGGCAAGACCGTGATCGCCACGCTCCACACCGACACCGCCGCCAACGCCGTCGACGTCGAGTTCTCGATCAAGTGAGGGCAACGTAGTACGAGCCAACGGCTATCGAGGGGTTCGGCGTACTGGCCCCCATGGACAACTCTGACTATCCTCGTCCGGTGACGGTGGTGGACCAGACGATGCCGGCGCTGTTCTCGCAGCCAGCATCGACATCCGACGACGCGCTCGTGCCCGTCGCCCAGCTTGGCGTCGGACCCGACGGCACCGCCTTGCTCGCGCGCCGCGGCAGCGCGATCGTCGAGTTGCTCCAGCTCGATCCGTCACGGTTCTCGAGCGATGGACCACGCTGGGCCGCGCTCGAGGCCCGCGTGCGCGCGATCGGATCGATCCAGTCACCGGCGGTGCGCGCCGTGCTCGCGCTCGAGCCTGCACCGCCCAGCGTCATCCTCGAAGGCGACAGCGCACCGCCGCTTGCCGAGCTGCTCGAGCAGCAGGCCCTCGATCTGCCGCGGGCGCTGAAGCTGATCACCGAGCTCGCCCGCGCGATCGCTGCCGCGCACCACGTCGGCATCGAGCACGGGCGGCTGGATCCGTGGGCGGTGCACGTCGGCGCCGGCGATCGCATCCACGTCGAGCTCACCGGGCTCGACACCAAGCCGATGCACCACGCCTGGGTCGACCGCTGTCGCGCGCCGGAGCTCGCGCTCGACGCCGTCGATCAGACGACCGACGTCTACGCGCTCGGCGCGCTGCTCGATCTCGCGGCCGGCACGAAGGCCACGCCGCGCCTGCGCGAGCTGATCGCCGGCGCGATGAACGAGGCGCCCGAGCTGCGCCCGAGGGCGATCGAGCTGGTCCAGCGGCTCGCGTACGTCGATCAGCCAGCCGGGCTAGGGCCGGTCACGCTCGACGACGATGTCCAGACGCCGGTGCGCCCGGCGCGGCCCTCGGTCGGCCTCCGCGTCGGGCGCTACGAGCTGATCCGCCAGCTCGGTGTCGGCGCGATGGGCGAGGTGTGGTCGGCGCGCGATCTCGCGGGCGGCGAGGACGTCGCGATCAAGCTGTTGAAGCCGGAGATCGCCGCGGACGCCGAGCTGTTGCGGCGGTTTCGCAAGGAGGCGCGCGTGCTCGGCCGCGTCGGCAGCCCGTACATCGCGAACTTCATCGATCTCAACGACGACCGCGGCCTGCACTACCTGGTGCTCGAGCTCGTGGTCGGCGGCAGCGTCGGCGCGGCGCTCAAGAAGATGACCCGGCTGCCCGAGCGGCTCGCGCTCGGCATCATCGGCGACACCTGCCGCGCACTCGCCGAGCCTCATCGCCTCGGCATCGTCCACCGCGACATCAAGCCCGACAACATGATGTTCATGCGCGCCGGTCTCGAGCTCGAGAGCGCGCCGGTCGGCCAGCTCGTCAAGCTCGGCGACTTCGGCATCGCGCGGCTGTCCGAGGGCGCGGGCGCGAGCGAGGGCGCGACGCGCGAGGGCTCGGTGCTCGGCACGCCCGAGTACATGGCACCCGAGCAGTGCCAGGGCACCAACATCACGCCGGCGACCGACGTCTACGCGATCGGCTGCTGCCTGTTCATGCTGATCGCCGGTCGCACGCCGTTCCAGGCGATCGACGACAACCAGATGACCGTGATCCTCCAGCACCTGAAGGATCCGCCGCCGCGCCTCGAGACCTTGGTGCCCGAGGTCTCGCCGCAGGTCGCCGACCTGATCGCGCGCTGCCTCGCGAAGGATCCGAGGACGCGCCCGGCCGACGCGACCGAGGTGCTCGCGGTGATCGAGCAGATGTGCGACGGGGTCGCTGCGCTGATCACCGCGCATCCGGCGCCGCCGATCTTCCGCAGCGCGCGGATCCAGACCTATCGCTTCGCATGGGAGCTCGCCGCGTCGCCCGAGGCGCTGTGGCCGTTCGTCTCGAACACCGAGAAGATGAATCGCGCGACCGGCCTCGCGCCGGTGAAGTTCGCGATCGAGGCGGTGCGCACGAACCCGCCGGGCTCGTCGACGATGACCGGCAGCCAGCGCGTCGCCGGCATGAAGATGTCGTGGAAGGAGATGCCCTACGAGTGGATCGAGGGCAGCCGCCACGTCGTCTTGCGCGTGTTCGATCGCGGTCTCCTGCGCTGGTACTCCGCCGAGGTCACGCTCGAGCGGACCGCGGGTGGCGGGACGAAGCTGACGAACACGGTCAAGCTCGAGCCGCGCGGCCTGATCGCGCGCGTGCTGTCGAAGTGGGAGATCGGCGTGAAGTACCGCCGCAACCTCGATCGCGTGTATCGCCGGCTCGACAAGCTGATCACGAACGCTGGTGGCGGCGACCTCGAGGTCGATCCGATCGATCCGGAGATCACGATCGGCGCGATCGGCCGGCAACGCGTCCAGCGACTGGTCGGCGAGCTCGCGTCCGCGGGCATCGAGACTGGCGCGCGCGAGGGGCTCGCGAGCTTCCTGCTGTCGGCGAGCGATCAGGACGTGGCGCGGATCCGGCCGCTCGAGCTCGGCGCCCGGCTCGGCGTCGATGACGAAGCGCTGGTCGACGCCTGCCTGCACGCCGCGAAGGCCGGCGCGCTCGGCATGGTCTGGGACGTGATCTGCCCGTCGTGCAGGATCCCGTCGAACGTCGTCGACTCGCTGCAGAAGATCGAGGCGCACGATCGGTGTCGCGCGTGCAACATCAGCTACGAGGTCGACTTCTCGCGCGCGATCGAGCTCGCGTTCCGCGCCGCGCCCGACATCCGCGAGGTCGAGACCCGGACGTACTGCGTCGGTGGGCCCGCGCACTTCCCGCACGTCACCGCGCAGATCCGGCTCGCGCCCGGCGAGCGCTTCGCGTTGCCGCTCGCGGTCGGGCCGGGCTTCTATCAGGTTCGCAGCCCGCAGCTCGCGCGCGAGTACGACTTCCGCGTCGTCGCGCAGGGTGGCGTGCGGCGCGCCGATCTGATCCTTGGCGAGCCCACCGAGCTGCCGCCGCTGACCGCGGGTGACCAGCTGCTCACGCTGGTCAACCCGGACCCGAAGCGCGAGATGCTGGTGCGCGTCGAGCGGTCGGGCGAGCGTCGGTTCGCGCTGACCGCCGCGCGCGTGATGGCGAACTCGACGTTCCGCGACCTGTTCCCCGATCAACAGCTCGCGCCGGGCCGCCTGATGGCGGTCACGCAGACCACGCTGCTCGTCGCCGTGCTCGACGACGCACCGGCGCTGTTCCAGTCGCTCGGCGATCACAAGGCGTTCCCGGTCGCGTCGCGGTTCTTCGAGCTCGTCGGTCAGCTCGCGAAGGAGTACGGCGGATCGCTGATCAAGACGTTCGGCGGGCTCGCGATCGCCGCGTTCGAGCGACCCGGTCCGGCGGTCGACGCCGCGCTCGGCCTTCAGGCCGCGATCGATCGGCATCCGGTGACGACCGGGCTGCGCTGCCAGGTCGCGGTGCATCGCGGCCCGGTGATGGCGCTGACCCAGGGTGGCAAGCTCGACTACTTCGGTCAGAACGTCGAGCTCGCGCTCGCGCTCGCCCACGACACGCCGCCGGGAATAGTCGGGCTGTCGGCCTCGGTATCCCAGGAGCCGCAGGTCGCGGAGCGGCTGAACTCGACTCCCGATCAGCTCGGGCTCGTGCCTTTCGGGTCGAGCTGGGTCCTCCAGATCCGGGCCGGGCGCTCGACCGCGCGCGCGTTGCCGCCCGCTTCGGAGACCGCCGGCACCCTGGTCGCATGAGGCGGGCACGCGGCCCGGATCGACGCTACAGTCGAGTGGTGAGCCGCTTTTCGTTTGTCGCCGCCGCCTTCGTTCTCCTCGGCTGCTCTCCGAAGCCGCCCCCCGCGACGAAGGACGTCTCGAGTCTACAGCCGGAGACCGCCGCGATGCCGGGCGCGATGCCCCGGCCGATCTCGAAGTCCGCCGAGGAGCTGCCGCCACCCGACGCGCGCGAGGCGCTGCTGTCGAAGGCCGTGCTCGAGATCCTCGAGGAGGCGCACCTGCTCGGCAAGAAGATCGACGACGACGTCTCGAAGAGCGCCTTCACGACGTACCTCGATCGGCTCGACAACGGCAAGGCGTTCCTGCTCGCGTCCGATCGCCAGGAGCTCCAGAAGTACGCCGACAAGATCGACGACGAGCTCCGCTCCGGCCGACTCGATCTCGCGCACGACGGCGCCAAGATCTTCGTCACGCGCGTCGAGGTCGTCGACAAGATGATCCAGTCGATCCTCGCGTCGCCGATGGACTTCTCGAACGAGGAGTACGTCGAGCTCGATCCCAAGAAGCTCGCGGTCGCGACCACCGATCCCGAGCTCAAGGAGCGCTGGCGCCAGCGCCTCGAGCTCGAGGTGATGGAGCGCGTCGCCGGCATGGAAGATCGGCTCGAGTCCGACAAGAAGGCCGCCGCGAAGAAGGCTGCCGCGTCGAAGCAGATGAAGAAGAAGGTGCCGCCGCCGGCCGCGGGCTCGGGCGCCGGCTCGGGCTCGGCCGACGACGAGGATCCCGAGGCCGATCACTCGCCGCTGTCGCAGATCCCGGCGACCGCCGAGGCTCGCGAGGCCAAGGCCCGGGCCGATCTCGCCAAGGCGTACAGCGGGAGGTTCGCGCGCCTGCGCAACCCCGACAAGCTCGACGCCGCGTCGGATCTGATCAACGCGCTGACCTCGGCGCTCGATCCGCACACCGACTACCTGCCGCCTGCCGAGAAGGCGAACTTCGACATCCACATGAGCGGCTCGCTCGAGGGCATCGGCGCGGTGTTGCGCGAGCGCGATCACTACACCGAGGTCGCCGAGATCGTTCCCGGCGGCGCGAGCTCGCGGATGGGCAAGCTGCAGGCCGGCGATCTGATCTTGGCGGTCGCGCAGGACGGGCAGGAGCCGGTCGACATCGCGGACATGCGGATCGACGAGGTCGTCAGCATGATCCGCGGCAAGAAGGGCACCGTCGTCCGCCTGAAGATCCAGAAGGCGAGCGGCGCGCAGGAGACCTATTCGATCACGCGTGACGTGGTCGTCGTCGAGGAGACCTACGCGCGCGGCGCGGTCGTCCAGAAGAAGGGCGGGCTCGCGTACGGCTACATCCACCTGCCGAGCTTCTACGGCGGCAAGGGCTCGTCGCGCACGGCGGCGAACGACGTCCACCGGCTCCTCATGGAGATGAAGACGCGCAACGTCGCCGGCGTCGTCGTCGATCTGCGCGGCAACCCGGGTGGCCTGCTCAGCGCGGCGGTCGACATGACCGGCGACCTGATCGACAAGGGCCCGGTCGTCCAGGTCCAGGACGGTCGCGGCAAGAAGGAAGTCCTGTCCGACAAGACGCCGGGCGAAGACTACGACGGCCCGGTCGTCGTGATGGTCGATCGGTTCGCGGCCTCGGCGTCGGAGATCGTCGCCGGCGCGCTGCAGGACTACGGTCGCGCCGTGATCGTCGGCAACGGCACCCAGACCCACGGCAAGGGCACGGTGCAGTCGCTGATCGATCTCGATCAGGGCAACGACACGCCGACGCTCGGCGTCCTGAAGGTCACGATCCAGCAGTTCTTCCGGCCGAACGGCGCATCGACCCAGCTCGAGGGCGTCAAGGCCGACATCGTGCTGCCCGATCCCAACGGCCACATCGATGCCGGCGAGCGCCAGCTCGAGCACCCGATCGCGTTCTCGAAGATCGACATGGCCGCGCACGATCAGTGGTCGGCGAGCTGGAAGCTCGACGCGCTCAAGACCAAGAGTGCGGCACGCGTCGCCAAGCAGCCGATCCTGTCGCGGATCGCGAACGCGACCACCGTCCTGAAGGCGCGCATGGCCGACACCCGCGTGCCGCTCCAGCGCACCGCGTGGGACGCGCGGCGCAAGCAGCAGAAGGCCGAGCTCGATGCTGCGACACCGGACCTCAAGACGGCGCCGTCGCTGTTCACGGTGACGTCGATCCCCGATCCGGGTGGCGTCACCGCAGCGGCCAAGGACGAGCGCCTCGCGAAGTGGCGCGAGGGCCTCGCGCGCGATCCGTGGGTCGACGAGAACATCGCCATCCTCGGCGATATGAAGAAGTAGCGACGATAACGGTGCTGCCGGTCCTCGCGATCTCGGGAAAGCGCTACACGGGCAAGGACACGTTGGCCGCCGCGATCGTCGCGGCGAGCGGCGTCTCGACGTATGCGTTCGCCGCCGAGAGCAAGCGGATGTTCGCGGCGGCCCGTCCAGAGGTCGAGCTCGCGCGCCTGCTCGGCGACCGCGCATACAAGGAGTCGTGGCGACCGCAGCTCACGCAGTTCACCGTCGAGGCGCTCGCGCGCGATCCGCTGGTGTTCTGTCGCGCCGTGTTCGACCGGATCGAGGCTGCCGGCGTGCCGGCGCTGATCACCGATCTCCGGCTGCAGCTCGAGCTCGAGCACCTGCGTCCGCGCTGCGCGCTGCGGGTGATCCGCATGGTACGCAGCGATCCGTCGCGCGCGGCCTCGGGCTGGAAGTTCACGCCCGGCGTCGACGATCACCACACCGAGACCGAGCTCGACGACCCGCAGCTGTGGGATCGCGTGGTAACGAACGCCGGCACGATCGCGGAGCTCGACGCGGTCGCCGCCGACCTCGTCAGCGCGCTGCGCTGAGGATCTGGCGAGCGACGTAGCGGCCCGCGATCATGCTCGCGACGATGCCGCGAAACCGCCCGCACGCGTCGCCGGCGATCCACACGCCCGGGGCCGCGGCCAGCGCACCGTCGACGACCGGATAGTCACCGACGCCCTCGAGGCATGGCGCGTAGATCGTCGCGTCGGTCAGGTCGGGTGCGAACGCGAGGAGCGCGTCGCGGGCGCGGGCGAGCAGGGCCGCACCGCGGATCCCGAAGCACGGCGCGAGGACCGCGTCCTCGGCGCGCCAGGCCGCGAGCGGCAGCGCGATCGGCGTCGCGCGCGCGACCGCGTCGAGCACGTCGCGCCCGACGTCGGGATCGCGCGTCCGGACCACGAGGCCGACGTTGCTCTTGCCCTGCGGTGGCCCGTCGGCGCGGCCGGAGTACGCCGCGACGTGATCGGCGCGACCGAGGACGACCTCGCCGTCACGGCACGTGCAGAACGTGCGGATCTGGGTCGCGGCGTCGAGGTCGGCCACCAGCTTGCCGTCGACGCCGGGCAGCCGCGCGAACAGTGGATGATCGACGCGCGTCTCGACGCGCACGCCGAACTCGGCGCGCTGGAACGCGAACCTCGCGCCGAGCGGCTCGAGCCACGGGCGGATCCAGCGCGGTGACAGGCGGCCGGTCGCGACGACGACGTGGTCCGCCGCGATCGACTCGCCGGCGCGGGTGCCGAGGACGAACGCGGCTCCCTCGCGTCGCGCCGACGCGATCTCGGTGCCGGATTCGGCCTCGGGTAGCGCCTCGATCATCGCCAGGCGCTCGGGGAACGCCAGGTAGTGCGACGGATAGGCCTTCGTGCGCCAGGTCGGGCCACTGGCTGCTTCGGGCGCCGCGCGGTCCGGCAGCGATCCGGACGCGATGCCGAAGCGCGCGAGCAGGGCGGCGGTCGCCTCGAAGGCCGCGGCGAGCGCGGCGCGATCGGGCAACTCCCACAGCGCGGTCGCCGACGGATAGAACGAGTGCTTGCCGTCGGAGAACAACCCGGCACCACCGACGCCCGCGAGCACGTCGGTCATCCGATCTCGCGCGCGGGCGGGGCGCCCGGCATCGACCAGCAAGACGCGCTTGCGATCGGCGAGCTCGGCCGCGGCGGACAGTCCGGCTGGCCCCGCCCCGACGACGACGACGTCGTAGTGCCGCATCGCTCGCGCCGATGCTGGCACTATCGTGATCGATGGTGGAAGAAATCGTCACCGGCGTGTTCGAGCTCCACGTGTTCGTCGAGCCGCTCGATCCGACGCCGGAGATCGCCGATGCGTTCAACGCGGCCTGTCGCGGCGCGCCGACCCCGATGAAGGCGCTGTTGCTCGAGCTCGACTATGTCGGCAAGGGCTACGTCGGCGTGCTGCAGTCATCGCGCTACATCGAGGGCGATGTCGCGAGCGCGCGGGCGGCGGTGGCGATCGATGCCGAGGTGCTTCGCGCGGCAGGCTTCCGGGTGATCCGCGAGAAGGTCGAGGCGGTCGCGAGCAATCCGGGCGTGCCGCGCGATGCCGCCGACGCGACGCGCTCGCCGGCCGATCGCTACTTCGAGATCCACGTGCTGTTCGACGGCCGCGCGGCCCCGATCTCGCCGGTCGAGATGACCACGTTGCGCGAGCTATCCGCGACGTTCTCCGCTCGCCTCGGGACGCCGGTCCCGCTCAGCTACAACGCGCTCAAGCCGGCGCAGCGGTTCTTGAACCTGCGTGCGCGCGGCTGCGGCTACGACGTCGCGATGCAGCCGGTGCGCGAGCTCGAGGTCGCGCTCGCGGCGCACCCCACGCTCGTCGTCAAGAAGGTGATCGCCGAGTACATCTGCTTCGACTCGAACCGCGCGGTCGACAACGGCTGGCTCGAGCCTCTCTGACGTCCGCCCAGCGGACGTCGGAGCCCGAAACCGAGCAAGTATTGACACCGTCCCCAATTCACAGGCTACGGCTCGCGGCGGGCGGGGAGCACCGCGGTCGGGCGCTGGCGTTCGTCGTCGCGGGCCTCGAACCGACGCTGGCCGGTCTCTTTCCACCATGCGAGCCAGCGCGCGGCCGCGAGCTCGCGCTCCTTCTTCGGCAGATCGTGGTGGTAGCCGAAGTACTCGCCGGTCAACCGCCGGAGATCGCCGATCGCGAGCTCGCGGATCGCGTCTTCCCTGTGCGACAGGCCATCGATCAGCCACTCGATCCGATGGCGACGCTTGGCGGTCTCGTGCCACTTGCGCCACTTGCGTTCGCTCGGGCCGAAGTCCTGCGCGGTCAGCGCGGTCAGCGCGCGGCGAGCATGCTCGCCACCGCGATCGTTGCGCTCGACCGAGCCGATCAGGTCGCTCAGCGCCTCGACATCACCTAGCTGGACGACCGCACCGGTCGCGGCGGCGACGACCTCGGAGTCGGTCGAGTGCACGGCGCGCCGGACGCGGACGAGGGCGTGCGCGAGATCCTGGATCGGATAGCCGGACAGCGCCTCGATCGCGGTCGCGCGCAGGCCGAAGTCCTGGTCGAACAGGCGCTCGACGAGCGCGAACACCGCGTTGCGCGGGCGGAGCTCGGCGGCGCACACGGTCGCGTAGAACCGGATGTCGCGCTGCGGGGCGCTCATCTTCTCGATCAGGAGCTCTGACGCGACGGAGCCGAGCCGGATCACGAGCTCGAGCAGGCCACCGTACTGCGCGGCGCGCAGCGGCCGTCCGGTGACCGCGAAGCGGTCGACGCGCAGCTTGCCGGGGAACCGGCGGACGAGCGAGCCGAGCGTCTCGCTGGTCCGCTCGACGGCGTCGGCGATCGCGTCCTCGGCGGAGCCCTCGCGCGCGGTCTCGATCTCGTCGAGCACGCTGTCGATCGAGCGGAACTGCTCCGGCGTGTAGCTCATCTCGATCGCCGGCATCGACGGTCGGTTCTCGGGACCGGGCTCCGGCACGGCCCACTCGCCCTGCGACTCGGCGCGATTGCCGAGCACGATGCGCTTGGTGTCGACCTCGCTCTCGAACTCCGAGATCGGGGCGCCCGATGCACCCGCGGCGACGACCGGTACGCGGTAGCCGGCGGCCTTGTGCTTCACGATCAGGCGGCCGATCGCGTCGGAGGCGACGGTGGCGAGCGGCAACAGCTCGGTGACGTCGACAATGCGGATGTCGCTGTGCGAGCGATGCGCGATCAACAGCGCGATCACGCGCTCGCGCAGCACGATCGGCATGACGAGCGCCGACGGCGGCATCGGCCCACCCATCCGCAGGAGCATCGCGTCGATGCCCGGATCGCCCGACACGAGCGGCCCGATGTGCGGCTGCTGATTCGCGACCACGCTGCGGAACACCGACACCGAGTCGAGCGGGATGAGGATGCTGGTGACCTGCTGGGTATCGATGCCCGGCTCGGCGAGCGCGACGCGTCCGATCGCGGCACCGCCCTGCACGGTGAGCAGGCCGGCCCAGCGCGCGCGGCCGCGGGCGGCGCGCAGCAGCGTCAGGAACACCGAGTCGCGATCGTCGGCGGTCGCGAGGATCTCGCGGGCCCGGCCGATCTGCAGCGGCGTGTCGCGCCCCGCGGTCGACATCGGCGCGGTGTCGGCGCGCTTGGGGATCTTGATCGACGGCAGCTTCGCGCTGACCGACTTCGGCAGCGTGACCGCGACGAGCTGCGACTCGGCGCGCGGGGCGAGCCAGTTCGGCTGCGACTCCTCGGCCTGCGGATCGATCGGCAGGTCGATCACCACGGCGTCACCGTCGTGCGGCGAGACCCCGACCCCGGGCGCGGTCGTGCGCTGCGCCGGCGCGCGCTGCGGCTGGATGATGCCGCTCGTGTCGGTCGCGGCGCGCGCGGGGCGCAGGCCCATCAGCGTGCCGCTCTTGTGGCGTCCGAGATCCTCGTGGAGCGCCGCCATCTTCGTCGTCGGTTGATCGGCGGCGATCGGCTCGATCGCGCGGTTGAGGTCGGTGCGGCGCGTCGAGTCGGACGCCTCGACGATCACCGAGCGCGGGCGGCCTACCGGCGACGTCGTGGTGTCGACGTCGAGCGAGCGCGCGAGCGTCGTGAACCGCGCCGGCGGATCGAGCGCGTAGGCCGAGGCGTACGCGAGGTGCCAGCGATACTCCGGCGTGATCAGCGGCTGGAGCGGCCGATCGAGCAGGTCGGCGAGATCCTCGAGCTCGGTGATCTCGAGCGGCGCGCACACCAGGAGCCGGATCGCCTCGCCCTCGATGGCGACCGGGCAGGCGCGGTGCCGCTCGGCGATCTCGCGGGTCACCAGCGCCGTCGCCTCGGGCGCGATCACGTGGCCCTCGTCGCGCGCGGCGGGTGGGAGCCCCGAGGCGAGCGCGAGGTACTGCGTCAGGCGCTCCTCGGGGACCAGGCCCATCTCGAGCAGGATCGTGTCGAGGCTGCCGCCGTAGATCACCTGGCGCTGGAACGCCTTCTCCATGCGCTTGACGCCGACCAGGCCGTCGCGAACCAGGAGCGAGCTCAGACGCGAGGGCATCGCTGGTCCACTCCCATCACGCGCGGATCACCAGGGTCCCGGCGATCCAGTCCTGCAGGCCGCGCTTCTCGCGATCGAAGCCCATCCACAGGAACCCCAAGAACAACGTGGCGACGCCGGCGAGATAGCCGAGGCAGCGAACGACGCAGCGGCCGGCCGAGGGGCGCTCGCCGTACACGTCGATGATCTTGATCTTCAAGAGGCGCATGCCGAGCGTGCGTCCGACGGTGATCTGGAACACCAGCGCGTAGAGCATGCCGATCGCGGCGATCATGACCAGCGCCATCACGAGCGCCGGATCGGTACGCAGCACGAGGTCGAGCCAGAGGTCGACGTCGAGGACATGGAGGTTGCTCGGCGGCATGTGGATGCCGGCGATCTTGCTGATCACGAACGTCAGCAGCAGCGCCACCGGCACGACGACGAACAGGTCGACCGTCGCGGCGAGCCAGCGCTTCCAGAACCCGACGACGTGCACGGTCGCGGCCTCGCGGCGCTTGGGCACGGGAGGCCTGGTCGCCTCGCGGGGCGGCCCGGCCGCCGGGGGATCCGGCATGGTGCTCGCGCTGTCGTCGCGCAAGGGAGCCGGCTCGCGTTCGGGCATCGCTCCTTATGTATCCCGCGTGGGCCGTCGAACGCAAATACCTGGAAAGCCGCTACTTCGCCGCCCCGGTGAACACCCCGCGGGCCATCAGCGAGCGCTCGCCGGCGGCCCGCATCGCGTAGATCGCGCGCCGGGTCGAGCGGATCACGGTGTCCTCGGGCGCGGCCTGGGCGGCCAGCTCGATCAGGTGGCAGGCGAGCCGGACGTTGTCGTCGTCGGCCGCGGCCTGCTCGAGCAACGCGCGCGCCCGATCGGCGAGCCGGCGCGGACCGCCAGCGAGCGTCGCGAGCTCGCGTGCCAGGCTGGCCTCGGGCGCAGGCTTCAAGTGCGCCGGGTTGCCGTCCCACCAACCGCCGTACAGCCGGTACAGGTTGCGGACGATGAACTCGGGCTCGTCGTAGACCGGCGACAGGTACGGCCGGCCGATCAGCGCCACCGGCGGCCGCACGGCCTCGACGATCGCGCCGAGCGAGGCGCCCTGGTTCATCAGCGCGACGACCTGATCGACGAGCGACTCGAGGTACGCCGCGGTCTCCTCGAGCGCGCGCCGCACGTTCGCCGCGCCCCAGATCGGCACGCCGTGGCCCGGGCACAGGACCTCGGCACCGAGCGCGGCCATCGCGCGTAGCGCCTGCGCCCACTCGCGCGGATAGCGCTGCACCTTCTGCGGGTTGCCGCAGTTCGGCGACGCCCAGATGAACAGGTCGCCGGTGCACAGCACGCCGGCATCGGGGATCCAGACGTACAGGTGATCGTCGGTCTCGCCGAGGGCGTGGGTCAGCTCGAACCGCCGGCCGCCGACCTCGACGACCCGCGTGGTCGCGACGGTCTCGTCGGGCTCGCGGAACTCGGTCGGGAACTTCGCGCCGGTCTGGAACTGGCGCGCGTTGATCGCGACGTTCCAGCCGTGCGTCAGCCGGTAGCGCGCGAAGCGCTTGCTGACCGCCTCGTGCGCGATCACGCGCGGCCGGGTGCCCTCGCGCTCGTAGAGCTCGACGCCGAAGCAGTGATCGACGTGGCCGTGGGTCCAGATCGCGGTGTGCAGGGGCGCGGTCGTCGCGGAGCGCACCAGCTTGTGGGTCGGCTCGGCGAGGATGAAGCTGCCGGTGTCGACCAGCACGAGGCCGTCGTCGGTGTCGAACGCGGTCACGTTCGCGAAGCTCGCCACGAAGTGCGTGCGCGCGGCGACCTGCTCGACGACGAACTGCGGCTTCATCGGGTGCGCGGCGTCGATCGCGAGCGTGCCAGCGAGCAGCGAATCGGACAGCGATTTGAGCTCGGCCATCACGCCATTCTGTTACACGTGCGGAGATGAAGCTCGCGCCGTGGCTGGTGATGTTCGCGATCGGGTGTGGCCCTTCGGCCGAGCCGACCCCGACCCCGACCCCCACGCCGACGCCGACCGCGACTCCGGATGCGGCGCCGGCTGCGATCGCCGCGGTCGTCCCCGAGGTGCGCAAGCTGTGGACCGCGACGATGCCGGACGAGAAGACGTTCCTCGCGTACAGCAAGGAGGTCGGCGGCGAGCGGTTCGGCAAGTTCGTCGTCGATCTGCACACCGACGCCATCTACTACTTCGACGTCGACGTGTTCCCGGTGCACAAGGACTTCATCTTCAAGGAGCTCTACAAGAAGGAGAAGACCAAGGCGGCGGTCCGGATCTTCGACAAGAACTACACCGAGAACAAGACCGACTTCCTGATGGTCTATCTCGTCCATCACCTCGCGCAGGACCAGTGGACGTTCGCCTTCTGGGACGGCGATCGCGCGACGTCGGAGCACGTGCGCCACGCCTACAAGCGGATGAAGGAGACGTTCTATCTCGGTGACAAGGTGCGGTTCCGGCCGGACTCGAACTACCAGGAGGCGGTCGCCAAGCAGACCAAGGACGTGCCGTACGTCCTGAACGATCAGCTCTACCAGGCCGCGCCGTATCACGCGTTCAACAAGGGCACCGCGATCGGCACGCTGCGCGCGGTGCCGCCCGGCGTGCCCGAGTCCGAGCTCGCGTTCGCGACCGACGACATCGTCATCCTGCACACACCGCTCGCCGACATCACGCCGGTCGCCGGCATCATCTCGGAGACGTTCTCGACGCCGCTCGCGCACGTCAGCCTGCGCGCGCGGGGCTGGGGCATCCCGAACATCGGGCTCAAGCAGGCCGGCGACAAGCTCGCGCCGCTCGTCGGCAAGGTCGTGATGTTCACCGCGAACGAGATCGACTACACGGTGCGCGCGGCGACCCCGCAGGAGATCGCCGATCACGCGAATGCCAAGGTGCACAAGCGCCACGTCGACCTCCCGGTCGCCAAGCTCGACGTCACCGAGCTGCGCACGCTCGACGACATGCGCGCGGCCGACGTCACGATCTACGGCGCGAAGGCCGCGAACCTCGGCGAGATCGTGCACGCGAAGGCGATAGACATCCACGTGCCACCTGGCTTCGGGATCCCGTTTCATTTCTACGCCGAGCACCTGAAAGCCAACGGGCTCGACAAGAAGATCGCCGCGATGCTCGCCGATCCGGCGTTCGCCAAGGACGCGGCCGCGCGCAAGCAGAAGCTCGCCGAGCTGCGCGCCGCGATCGCCGCCGCGCCGGTGTCGCCCGCGCTCCACGACGCCGTCGATGCCGCGCTCGCGACGCTGACGACGAGCGATCCGAACGTCGGCGTGTTCGTGCGCAGCTCGGGGAACGCCGAAGATCTGCCGGAGTTCTCGGGCGCCGGCATCTACGACACCGTGCCGAACATGAAGGGCACCGATGCCGTGCTCGGCGCGGTCAAGACGGTGTGGGCGAGCATCTGGAACCTCGGCGCGTACGACGATCGCCACCTCTACAACATCGACGAGACGCTCGTGTACAGCGGCGTGCTCGTGGAGATCGGCGTCGACGGCACCGCGGCCGGCGTGCTGGTCACCGTGCATCCGACCGATCCGGACGACGAGCGCAACTACACGATCAACGCGAAGTCGGGGCTCGGCATGTCGGTCGTCGACGGCAAGGCCGTGCCCGAGACGCTGATCGTCAGCTGGTACAACCACGGTATCCGCGTGATGTCGCGCTCGACCGAGGACACCAAGCTGGTGTTCGACGACGCCGGCGGGATCCACGAGGTGCCGAACCCGAACCCCGGCAAGCCAGTCCTCACCAACGACATGGCCGTCGCGCTGGTCGACGCCGCGCACCGGATCACGAAGATCTTCAAGAGCACCAAGCTCGACATCGAGTGGGTGTTCGCCGGCAAGGACCTCTACATCGTCCAGACCCGGCCGTACCTCGTGAAGTGACCTTGGCCTCGCTCCCTCACGGCTCATGGCTCCCCGTGGTCGACTGCGCGCGCGAGAACACGGGTGGTCAGGGGTGGGTCGAGCGACGGGAGCACGGGAGCGGTGAGCCCGACGGATCCGGGAGTGAGGCCATCGGGAGGATCAGGTGCGCGTGGTGGCGCGCACGATCGCGACCGCCGCGACCGGCGCGGTGTCGGTGCGCAGCACGCGTGGGCCGAGCCCGACGGGCGTGAAGTGGGCGCGGACCAAGGCATCGTGCTCGTCGGGCGCGAGGCCGCCCTCGGGCCCGCTCGCGAGCGCGATGTCCATCGCGCCCGGGGGAACGGCGTCCGCGATCGGCCGATCCGACGCCGGATCGAGCACGAGGCGACCCTCGGGTGAGAGCTCGCCGATCGCGACCGCGAGGCTGCCGGCCCACAGCACCTCGGGCACCGTCGCGCGGCCCGACTGGCGCGCGGCCGCGACCGCGATCGCCTGGTAGTGCGCGAGGCGCTGGATGCGCTTGTGCTCGTCGAGCTTGACGACGCTGCGCGCGGCCGCCCACACGATCACCGCGTCGGCGCCGACCTCGACGAGCTTCTCGATGCACGAGTCCATGCGGTCGCCCTTGATCAGCGGGACGAGGACGCGCACGACCGGGGGCAGCGCGACGATGACCTCGGGTTCGTCGACGTTCATGATCGTCTCGGTGTCGGTGATCCGCGCGATCTCGGCGCGGGCGCGGCGGCCTTCGCCATCGACCAGCTCGACGATCTCGCCGCCGCGCGATCGCCGCACGCGCGACAGGTAGTGGTGCTCGTCGCCGGTCACGTGGAGCTCGCCGCGCACGAGCTGCGCGGGCGCGACGAAGATCCTCACGGCTTCTGCAGCACGGCGCACGACCACTGCGCGTCGTCGGTGCTCGGGCGCACGCGGACGAGCACGAGGCCGGCAGCGACGAACTCGTCGGCGAGCGGCTGCGCCTGCGGCGTGAGCAGGCCCGACATCACGAGCGTCGCGCCCGGGCGCATCGCGGAGATCAGCGCGGTCGCGAGCTCGCGGAGCACGTGGGCCTGGATGTTCGCGAGCACGAGCGGGAACTGCTCGGCGACCTCGCCGATCGGCGTGACCGACGCGGCGATCTGATCCTGGACCCGATTGGTCGTCGCGTTCTCGATCGTCGCGGCGATCGCGATCGGATCGTTGTCGACCGCGATGCAGGTCGAGCCGGGCCAGCGCTTGACCGCAGCGATCGCGAGGATCCCCGAGCCGCAGCCGACGTCGACGAACCGATCGATCACCGCGCCGGCGTCGGCGAGCGTCTGGAGCTCTTCGAGCACCAGCCGCGTGCTCGCATGAGTACCGGTACCGAACGCCATGCCGGGATCGAGATCGATCACGACGTCGTCGGGCGCGGCGGTGTACGGCTCCCAGCTCGGCACGACGACGAACTGGCGCGTCAGCCGCGAGACCTTGAAGTAGCGCTTCCACGCGTCGCGCCACTCGGCCTCGGGCATCGCCGCGGCCGTGCGCACGCGCGCCGGATCGACCGCCATGCCGGCGGCCTGCCAGCGCACGACGGCATCGCGCGCCTCGGCGAGCGCGGCCGTCGCATCGGCGGCCGGCGCCCAGAACACGACCTCATCCCCACGTAGCTCGGTTCCCGCAGCAGCTGCAGGAACCTCGACCGCGATCAGCGCTGCGACGTCATCGACATCAGCAGCCCCGACCGGAACGATGATCTCGACGTAGTCGACCAAGGTCGACCGGGCTCAGCGCGTCGGAGCAGGCATCACGCGGCGCTTCATCTCACGACGGAGGCGCTTGCGGGCCTCGCGGGTCTTCCGCTTCTTCTTGACCGAGGGCTTCTCGTAAAAGCGGCGGCGCTTGAGCTCCTGCAGGATGCCCTCTTTGGACATCTTCTGCTTGAGGATCTTCATCGCCTTCTCGAGGCTGT
This sequence comes from Haliangiales bacterium, assembly GCA_038321315.1. Taxonomy (GTDB): domain Bacteria; phylum Myxococcota_A; class Polyangia; order Haliangiales; family Haliangiaceae; genus JABFXX01. Next base: position 145,491 of record JBBQEX010000008.1, read on the forward strand.
CGCGAACCTCGACCTCGACGGGTTTACCGAACGTGTTCTCCATGGGGAGGTGAGTGGGTACCGGATCCTGACCCGGAGATCAAGACCCTGGCGGGCTCAGGCAGCCTTGGGGTGCTTGTAGAACAGCGTGATCGTCAGGCAGTGGAACTCGGAATCCGAGGACTGGGTGACGATCTTGTCGACGATTTCGTGATCTGGATGACTACGGATCCAGTCGGTGATCAGCTCGCCGAGGAGCTCGCGCTCTTTCGCCTTGGTCGCCGAGAAGACCTTGACCCCGGTAACATCGATGATTCCACGCTCATCGGACGCGACACTCTGCGTTCTAGCCACGACTCACTCCTCACACGAGCGGCTGTTTCAAACCGCGTTATGGGGGACACTCTGGCGTCGATTACAATTCCAGTCAAGTGGTCAAATTCCGATAATGGTGGAATTGGCTGACTCCCGGAATCGGCAAGTAAACCCGGTTCGTCACCATACAACGGCAACGTCCTAATCAGGCGAACCCCTGGCAACCCGAGATGGAAATCACAGGTCTTGCTGTTAGGTTGCCTGCCCTCATGCTCCGCTCGGTCCTAGTTACAGTCGGTCTCGCGGTGCTCGCCTCGGCAGCGGCACCCAGCGCGTACGCCAAAGGGGCGGTCTCGAATCTACCCCAGATCGAGACCTTCACTCTCGCGAACGGGTTGTCCGTCGCGGTGCTCCACACCGACGCCGCTCCGGTCGTCGCGGTCCAGCTCTGGTACCACGTCGGCAGCAAGGACGAGCCCCGCGATCGCCGCGGCTCGGCCCACATGTTCGAGCACATGATGTTCAAGGGCACGCAGCACGTGCGTGCCGAGGCTCACGCGCAGTCGATCAACGGGCTCGGCGGGTTCGCGAACGCGACCACCGACGAGGACGCCACGCACTACATCGACACGTTGCCGGCCGAGTACATGGACTACGCGGTCCAGCTCGAGGCCGAGCGCATGCGCAACCTGTTGTTCCGCAAGCCGATGATCGATGTCGAGCGCGAGGTCGTGAAGGAGGAGATCCGGCGGCAGGACAACTCGCCGATCACGCGCGGCTTCCTGCGCTTCCTGCAGACCGCGTTCACCAAGCACCCGTACGCGTGGACCGCCGGCGGCACGATCGCCGAGCTCGACGCGACGACGCCCGACGATCTCCAGAAGTTCTACGACACCTACTACCAGCCGAACAACGCGCTGCTCGTCGTCGTCGGCAAGGTCACGACCGAGGCCGTCAAGGCGTCGGCCGACAAGTGGTTCGCGCCGATCGCCAAGGGCGGCGAGCCGCCGCGGCCGTCGAAGGCGACGCCGGAGCCGGCGCAGACCGCGCCGCGCAAGGACACCGCGGATCCGAGCCAGGTCGGCCTCGTGCTGCTCGGGTTTCACATCCCGGCCGCGCGGGACAAGGACATCCACGCGATCCAGGTGACGACGCTGATCCTCGGCACCGGCGAATCGTCGCGGCTGAAGCTGCGCCTCGAGCACGAGGATCCCAAGACCAAGCTGAAGCTGTCGCTGCAGACCGGCATGGAGGCGATCCTCCGCGAAGATCCGGGGCTCGCCGTCGTGCTCGGGGTGTTCCGCGATCCGGCCGGTGCCGCGCCGATCCTCGCCGCGATCACCGACGAGATCGACAAGCTCGCCAAGGCCGGCCCGACGGGCGCGGAGCTCCGCAAGGCGAAGAACCAGGTCCAGGCGCAGTTCGTGTTCTCGCTCGAGAACGCCCAGGGGCTCGCCGAGGCGATCGGTCGCTCGTGGATCCAGACCGGCAACCCGAGCGCGTTCGTCGATGACGTCGACCAGATCGAGAAGGTCAGCGCGGCCGACGTCCAGCGGATCGCGAAGACCTACTTCGCGGCCGACAAGTCCATCACCGTCGTCATCCCGCCCAAGGCGGCGCCATGAAGGCTCTCCTCCTCGCCGCGGTCGCGCTCGTCGCCTGCGGCCCCAAGCCGCTCCCCTCGGTCACCCCGACGCTCCCCGGCGATGGCGACGCGCACACCGCGAAGCCGCCGGTCGCGCCGCCGAAGAAGTACGTCGACGATCCGTGGGCGGGCAAGCCGCTGCTCGCCGCGCCCGCCGCGAAGCCGCCGACCGCGGTCGACCTGCCGCCGATCGAGCAGTTCAAGCTGTCGAACGGCCTCGCCGTGTTCGTCGTGAAGAACGATCGTCTGCCGGTCGTCGCGATGCAACTCGCGATCAAGGCCGGGCGGATGCACGAGCCGCGCGCGCGCCTCGGCGTGTCCGAGATGACCGCGGATCTCCTGGTCAAGGGCACCGCGAAGCGCGACGCGCTGTCGATCGCCAAGGCGGTCGACTTCGTCGGCGGCACGCTCGCCGCCGAGTCGACGTTCGAGGCCACGCTGCTGTCGTGCGCGTCGCTCGCCAAGGATCGCGGCATGTGCCTCGACCTCCTGCCCGACGTCGTGATCAACCCGAGCTTCCCGGTCAAGGAGCTCGACATCATCCGCGACAAGCTCGCGGCGACCGTGCACCAGCGCACCGAGGACGCCGGGACGATGGCGTCGCTCCACGTGCAGAACCTGCTGTGGGGCAACGACCACGTGCGCGGCTGGGTCAACAGCGAGCGCTCGATCACCGCGATCCACCGCGACGACATCGTCACCTGGCACAAGACCTGGTTCGTTCCCGGCAACGCGATGCTCGTCGTGACCGGCGCGGTCGATCCCAAGCAGCTGAAGAGCGATCTCGAGCGCGCGTTCGGCGGCTGGAAGAAGGGCCCGGTGCCGCCGGCGCCGTCGTACGCCGAGCCCGGCTTGTCGGGCAGTCGCATCCGCCTCGTCGACAAGCCGGGGCAGACGCAGACCCACATCCGCGTCGCACAGTTCGGCATCAAGCACGACGATCCGCGGTTCTTCGATACCCTGGTGTGGAACTACATCCTCGGCGGCGGCGGGTTCAGCTCGCGCCTGATGAAGACCGTGCGCGTCGAGGGCGGCAAGTCGTACGGCGCGTCGTCGAGCTTCGATCGCAACCTCGACAAGGGCTCGTTCGTGGTGTCGACGTTCACCCGCAACAGCGAGGCGATCGCGACGACCAAGCTCGTGCTCGGCGAGATCGCGAAGATGCAGAAGGACGGCCCGATCGAGACCGAGGTCGCCGCGGCGATCTCGAACATCGCGGGCGGCTACGGCCTGCGGTTCCAGTCGGCCGCCGACGTCGGCAGCGCGCTGATCGGCGCCGAGCTCCACGGCTTTGGCCGCGAGTACCTCGCGAACTTCCCGCTCCAGATCGCCAAGGTGACCGCCGCCGAGGCCCGCCACGCCGCAGCCGAGATCCTCGATCCCAAGGCATACGTCATCGTCATGGTCGGCGACGCCAAGGACCTCGAGCCCGCGCTCAAGAAGGAGGGCTGGCGCTACGAGAAGGTGTCGATCGCGGAGCCGGTCACGCCCGAGCTCCCCGAGGTCGCCGCGCCGGTCGATCCCAAGGCGCTGGTCGCGACGCACAAGCTGATCGACGACGCGCTCGTCGCCAAGGGTGGCCGCGCCAGGCTCGCCGCGCTCAAGGCGATCAAGTGGGCCGCGACCGGCTCGACCGCGATCTCGGGTCAGACCGTGCCGGTCGACATCGAGCGCGTGTTCGTGATCCCCGACAAGATCCGGATCGACGCGATCCTCACCGTGCCGGGCCCGAACAACACGCCGGTCAAGGTGCCGGTGATCGTGTCGGTCGATAACCAGAAGGGCTGGCAGATCGGCCCGAACCAGCAGACCGGCAAGTCGATGCTGGTCGACATCGCGCCGAAGGACATCCCGCCGATCGAGTTCGAGCGCTGGCGCGAGCCCGAGCTCATCCTCCTGAAGGCGAGCGACAAGGCGGCGGTGGTCGCGCCGATCGCCGACGAGACGATCGACGGCAAGGTCCAGCAGGGCTTCAAGCTGCAGTCGCCGTATCAGGACCTCGACGTCTCGGTCTACATCGACAAGGCGACCAAGCAGATCGCGCGCATCCAGTACACCGATGGCAAGATCACGAACACCGACGAGTTCTCCGACTACAAGCAGGTCAAGGGCATCTCGGTCGCGCACAAGCGCACACAGTCCGCGGGCGGTCGCGTGACGACCTTGCAGATCGGCAAGTACGAGATCGACCCGACGATCGCGCCGAGCGTGTTCGTCAAGCCGCCGAATCCGTAGGCCGCACGATCGCCGCGAACTCGTCGGGCGGCAGCGCGTTCAACACGTCGCGCGTGCGGATCCGCGCCCGCCGCGCCATCGCGACGGCGTACCGCATGTAGTCGAGGTTGCGGACCGAGTGCGCGTCGCACGACAGCACGAACTTGATGCCGCGCGCGGCGGCCCGGCGCGCGTTGACCGGATCGAGATCGAGGCGGTGCGGATCGCCGTTGATCTCGATCGCCGCGCGCGACTCGGCGGCGGCGTCGAGCACGTCGTCGATCCGCAGCTTGATCGGATCGCGCCGCATCACCAGGCGACCGAGCGCGTGGCCCCAGATCTTGTAGAACGGCTGGCGCATCGCGGCGACCAGGCGCGCGGTCATCGCGTCCTCGTCGAGCTGGAACCGCTGGTGCACGCTCGCGATCACGAGATCGAGGCCGCCGAGCAGCTGGGGTGGCACGTCGATCGCGCCGTCGGCGAGGATGTCGGCCTCGGTGCCGCGGAAGATCCGCGCCGGCGGATCGACGAGCCCGCGGATCTCGGCGGCCTGCGCGAGCAGCGCGTCGCGATCGAGCCCACCGGCGTACGACGCGGCGGCCGAGTGATCGGTGATCGTGATCGCGGCGAACCCGCGCTCGGCGGCGGCCGCGGTCATCTCGGCGATCGAGTGCTTGCCGTCGCTGTACGTGGTGTGACAGTGCGTCGCCGTCCGCAGGTCGCCGAGCGTGACGAGATCGAGGAACGTGTCGCCGGCGTCGGCGGCGACCAGCTCGTCGGTGCCGTCGCGCACCTCGGGCGGCAGCATCGGCAGGCCGAGCGCGGCATACACCGAGGCCTCGTCGGGCGCGACCAGCGTGGCGAGCGCGACGCCGCGATCCGCCGCCCGCGCTTCGAGCATCGCGACGTGCTCCGGCGAGCCGGTCGCGCGGATCAGTGCCCAGCCGTAGTGCGCGCGGGGGGCGGCGACCACGAGCACGCGCATCCCGGTCGCGAGCCGGCCACCGATCGCGTCGCGATCGTCGAGCGTGACCATCTCGGCGAGCTTGTCGGCGAGGTAGCCGCGCTGCGCCTCGGCGTCGAGCACGACGGCGTACGCGAAATGATCGACGATCTCGCTCCAGCGCCGCACCGGACCGGCATGCTCCGCGGTGAATCCGAACGCGCGCAGCTGCGCGAGCACCAGCTCGGCGTGCGGCAGCGCGTCGACCAGGATGTCGCGCACGCCGGTCCGCCGGCGATCCTCGATCGCGGCGAGGATCGCGTCCTCGCTGGTCGCGCCGAACCCCTTGATCGAGCGCACCGCGTGCGCGCGGCACAGCGCGGCGACCGTGTCGAGATCGGCGGGCTGCAGCGCCTGGTACAGCGCGCGCGCCTTGGTGATCCCGATCTTCGGCAGCTCGCACAGCTCGATCACGACCGGCGGCCACTTCGCGCGCATCCGATCGAGCACCTCGAGGTTGCCGCGGCGCGCGAGCTCGCCGACCGCGCGCGCGATCGACGGGCCGATCCCAGGCAACTCTTCGAGCCGACCCTCGTCCAACAGGCGATGCAGGCCGTTCGCCGCGCCGACCGACTTCGCGGCGCGGTCGTACGCGAACGCGCGATGCCGATCGCCATCGAGCTCGTAGTAGATGGCGAGCTCGCGCAACCGGGCCGCGATGACCGCCGGATCCATGTGCGTGGTATAGCAAGGTCGATGAAGCGAGTCTTCGCACTGATCATCATGACGCTCGCCGCGTGCGGCCCGGTCTACCCCAAGGGCAACGGCACCGGACCGACGCTCGGCAGCGGCGCCGGCAGCGGGAGCGGCTCTGCGGTGGTCACCCAGCCCAGCGCGCCCGGCGTGTTCGCGCTCGCCGAGCTCAAGTTCTATCTCGGCGATGATCTGGGCCTCCAGCTCCACGCCGACGGTCAGATCGAGGAGAACCGCGCGGATCCCGGCAAGCCGCCGCAGTGGGCGCCGCTCGGCAAGATCACGAACGACGGCCGGCTCGTCATGCCGGACGGCAACCAGGTCGGCGCGTGGCAGTCCGACGGCACGTTCAAGTCGCAGAAGGGCGAGACCGCGCCGTTCAAGTTCGATGGCGAGGCGCTCGTGGTCGACGGCAAGTCACTCACGATCGATCCCCAGGGCATCCTCCGCGGCGGCAGCGAGACCGAGAAGGTCCTGCGCGTCGAGGGCGCCACCGATGCCGGCAGCCGACGCGCCGCGCTGTTCGTGCTCGCGCTCGCGTTCAGCGGCAGCGACGACGGCTCGGCGCCATCCGCGCCGCGACCGGCGCCATAGTCACTTCAGCGGGACGTTCGGCGGCGTGCCCGGCGCGGGTGGCTTGGCCGGCGGCGGCGGCGCACCGGCATCGATCGGGTTCGGGGCGCGGGCGTCGGGATAACCCGGGGTCGGCATCGCGTCACTCGGCGGCGCCGCGGCGTCACCGCCCACTACGGGCGATCCCGCATCGATCGAGCGGGGCGCCGCGCCGACGCGCACGGCTGCGGGCGCACGCATCGCGGCAGGCTTCGGCGTGGTGTCGAGCTCGTTCGGCGGCAGGGTCCCGGCCGAATCCGGTGGCGCCACGCTGGGATCCGACGGCAGCGGCGCGGTCGACTCGCCCGGCTTGGGGCCGATCGAGTCGGGCGGCTTCGGGTGCGAGCAGCCGAACAGGAGCGAGATCGCGAACGTCCGCGAGGCAAAAGTCGTCATGCCACGCGGCGTTGCGAGCTGCATGCCAGCAGCGCAACACAGCGTTGCAGCGCGGTGCTTGCGAAGTTCGCGGTTGAATGTAGATTCAGAATCGTGAATCTCGATTCATCTCGGCGCCGCGGGCCGAAGCCGGTCCGCCAGAGCTTGCGCTTCCAGCAGCGCGAGGCCGCTCGGGCCGGGATCCTCGATGCCGCCGAGGAGCTGATCGCCGCGAAGGGCCTGCACGGCGCCCCGCTGGTCGACATCGCGCGGCGGGCCGGGGTGGCGGTCGGCACGCTGTACAACTACTTCGCGGATCGCGACGATCTCGTGCGCGCGCTGTTCGAGAGTCGGCGCGCGCTGATCCGGCCGCAGATCCTCGAAGCGATCGCGCGTGGCCGCGAGCTCCGGTTCGAGGCTCACCTCCGCAAGTTCGTCACCGACACGCTCACGATCTATGACCAGCACCGCCGGTTCTTGAAGGTCGTGTTCGAGGCCGAGCACCTGAAGCCCGTGGGCAACACGAGCGCGGCGGAGATGCAGATCGCGGTCGACGAGATCGTCGCCAAGGGCGTGCTCGAGGGCGAGCTCGCCGCCGGGCCGACCGCCGAGCTCGTCGGGCTCACGATCTGGGGCGGCCTGAAGGCGAACGTCATGCGCCGGATCTCCGATGGCCGGCCGCTCGGCGACTTCGCCGATGATCTCGTGACGCTCGTGCTCGACGGCGCGCGCAAGAAGCCATCGCGATGAGCGACGTCGCCACCGTTGCCCTCGAGCCGATCGCGCCGGCGCGCCCGCCGGTCGGCAAGTGGACCGTCGCGATCTCGATCGCGTTTGGCTCGCTGATGGCGACCATCGATAGCTCGATCGTCAACGTTGCGCTCCCGCAGATCCGCGGCCAGGTCGGCGCGTCGCTGCAGGAGATCACGTGGATCTCGACGGCGTACATGATCGCGATGGTGCTGGTGATGCCGCTCACCGGCTTCCTCGGCGCGTTCTTCGGTCAGAAGCGCGTGTACCTCGCGTCGCTCGTGATCTTCACGCTCGGCTCGGTGCTGTGTGGCACGGCACGCTCGCTCGAGATGCTCGTCCTGTGGCGCATCGTCCAGGGGATCGGCGGCGGCGCGCTGCAGCCGACCCAGCAGGCGATCTTGCGCCAGACGTTCCCACCCGAGGAGCAGGGCATGGCGATGGCCGTGTTCTCGATGGTCATCATGGTCGGCCCGGCGGTCGGTCCGGTGCTCGGCGGCTACATCACCGACAACTACTCGTGGCCGTGGATCTTCTTCGTCAACCTGCCGGTCGGCATCCTCGGCATCTACCTGACGTTCCGCAACGTGATCGAGCCGGCCGACGTGCTGGCCGCCAACCGCGCGCGCGCCGCGGTCGCCAAGAAGAACCTCGACATCGCCGGCATCGCGCTGATGGCGGTCGCGATCGGCGCCCTGCAGTTCGTGCTCGAAGAGGGCGCGACGCAGGACTGGTTCGACTCGTCGCACATCGTGGTCGCGACGTTCATCGCGGGCGTCGGGCTCGCGGCGTTCATCATCCGCGAGCTCACCGCGGTCGCGCCGGTCGTCGATCTCCGGATGTTCCGCGATCCGACCTTCGCGTCGGGCACCGTGGTGTCCGGCGTCGTGTTCGCGATGCTGATGGGCTCGATGTTCCTCCTGCCGGTGTTCACGCAGGAGATGATGAAGTTCACCGCGACGCAGTCCGGCATCATCCTCCTGCCGCGCACGATCGCGATGCTGATCGCCTCGCCGTTCGTCGGCAAGCTCTACAACAAGGTGTCGCCGGCGCTGCTCGTCGCGTTCGGCATGATCGCGACCGCCGGCGGCTCGTGGATGCAGTCGACGATCACGCTGACGACGGCGACCTCGGATCTGACCATCCCGCTCGCGATCACCGGCGTCGGACTCGCGTTCCTGTTCGTGCCGCTGACCACCGCCGCGCTGTCGAACATCCAGCGCCACGAGCTCGCGGGTGCGGCCGGCGTCAACAGCTTCGTGCGGCAGGTCGGCGGTTCGATCGGCCTGTCGGTGTTCGCGACGCTGTTCGGGCGCTACAGCACGCAGGCGGCGCACGGCCTTCGCTCGGCGGTCACCGTGCTGCGTCCCGAGGTCGCGATCGGCGCGATGCAGACCAAGGCCGGGATGATGGCGAGCGGCATGTCGCCGGACGTCGCGAACGCGATGACGATCAAGAGCCTGGCGGGCCGCACGCTCGTCCAGGGCACCGTGCTCGGGTTCGAGAAGACCTTCATCTTGCAAGCGATCTGTTTCATGGTCGTGCTGCCGATGCTCGTGTTCCTCCGCGTCAAGCGGACCACGGGCAAGCCGGCCCACGTCGAGATCTCCGTGGAGTAAGAAGTCATGGAAGCCGAAAGCAAAGACACCGCCAAGTCCGCTCGCCGCAGCCGCAAGGCCAAGCGCGCCTACCTGATCCTCGGGATCATCGCCGCTGTCGTCGCGGGCGTGTGGATCGTCCACCGCGAGATGACGAAGGGCAAGCAGGACACCGACGACGCCCAGATCGAGGCCGACGTCGTGCCGCTCGCCGCGCGCGTCGGCGGCGTCATCAAGGCGACGCCACTCCACGACAACCAGCTCGTGAAGGCCGGCGAGACCCTGTTCGAGATCGACACCGCGGACCTCCAGATCGAGGTCGCTCGCACGGCCGCGGAGCTCGAGGCAGCCGAGGCGTCGGCCGCGCAGGCGCGGACCCAGATCGCGATCGTTCAGCAGTCCTCGACCGGCGGGTTGTCCTCCGCCAAGGCCGCGCTGACCGGCGCGAGCGCATCGGTGCGCGGTGCGGCCGATGCCGTGCGCGCGGCCGAGGCCGCGGTGGCGCGCGCGCAGGCCGACCTCGCGAACGCCGATAGCGAGCTCGCCCGCGCCAAGCAGCTGGCCGACAAGGAAGCGATCACGAAGCGCGAGCTCGACCACCAGGTCCAGGTGCACGACGTCGCGCGCGCGAGCTTCGACGCCGCCAAGGCGCAGCTCGACCTCGCGCGCTCGCAGCGCGGCATGGCCGAGAGCAAGGTCGCCGAGGCGCAGGGTCGCGTGGTCCAGAGCGGTCCGGTCGATCAGCAGGTCGCCGCCGCGGAGGCCGCGGTCGCGCTCGCCGACGCACGGGTCAAGGCCGCCCAGGTCGCGCACGAGCGCGCCGAGCTCCAGAAGACCTACGCGAAGGTGACCGCGCCGATCTCGGGCTACATCTCCAAGCTCGGCGCCCACGCCGGGCAGACGATCATGGCGGGCCAGACGCTGCTCATGCTCGTGCCGACCGAGAGCTACGTGATCGCGAACTTCAAGGAGGGCCAGGTCGGCGGCATGGCGCACGGCGACCTCGTCGATATCGAGCTCGATGCGTTCCCCGGCAAGACGTTCCACGGCGTGGTCGACACGGTGTCGCCGGCGACCGGCGCGCGGTTCTCGATGATCCCGCCCGACAACGCGACCGGCAACTTCGTGACGGTCGTGCAGCGCGTGCCGGTGAAGATCACGTGGGCGACCCAGCCCGACATCGTCGTGCGCCCCGGGCTGTCGGCCGAGGTCACGGTTCACGTCGGCGGCGATTGATCAGAAGTAGTCGAGCCGGACGCGCGCGAGCCAGCCGAGCCGGGCGCGCGCGAGGCGGCGCCAGATCGGCCGCAGCAGCGGCAGCTCACCGGGACGCGCGCGCGCCATCTCGCGATACAACGTCGCGCCGCGGGTGTCGCCGGGCGGCAGCGCGATCATCTCGGCGAACAGGCCGACGATCCGGTCGTTGCGCGCGAGCAGCTCGGCGAGCCGGGTCGCGACCGCGAGCGGAGCGCCGAGGCCGTCGTGATAGCGGACGATCGGGTTGTCCTCCGGCCGCGGCGCACCCGAGATCGCGGCGCTGCGGGCGCGCGCCTGGAATGCCACGAGGTCGCCGTCGAGCAGGTCGCCGATCGCGAGGTACGACACGAAGTACGACGCGGTCGCGTCCCAGTCGCAGCGCGCGTAGACCGTGCGCGCGAGCGCGACGAGCTCGCGCGTGCGATCGACCGTGCCGCCGGCGAGCCGCGCGAGGTACGCGGCGAGCACCCACATCGGGACCTTGCGGGTCTCCCAGTCGACGAACCAGTGATCGACGAGCGCGGGCGAGCCGAGGTCGCACGTCGTCAGCACGTAGGCCACCGCGGTCCACGACTCGACGTCCGCGGCGAGCCGCGCGCGATGCGCCTGCACGAACGACCACAGCGCCCCATCGTGACCGAGCCGGATCAGGCGACCGAACGTCGCCATCAAGTATGGCTCGGGTGGCCAACCGAGCTCGATCATCTGACCCGCGAGCTCGACGAGCCGATCGGGCGACGCGATCGCCTCGACGACGTCGAGGAACACGCGCGGGCGGATTCGCTGGCCGGCCTCGACCAGGCGCAGCGCGGCGCCGACCGCGGCGTCGAGCGCGCCGGCCTCGCGCAGCGCCGCCCACACCTCCTGGGTCGCGTCGTCTGGCCGCCGCTCGATCGGCGTGACCCACAGCTCGACCGCTGCCGCGATCATGCCGGGCACGTCGCCGGCTGCCTTGCGCTCGAGCACCGCGCCGACGCGACTGGCCTCGTTGGCGCGGAGGCGGCGCCAGCGTATCAGAGCGCTCGGCGCCACAGCTCGACGCCCGCGACGCGCTCGAGCCCGAGTCCCTCGATGAGCCCGATCGACGCGACGTTCGCCGGATCGATCGACGCCTCGATCAAGCGCACGTCGACCGGCAGCCGCGCGAGCACTGCGGCGAGCGCCTCGCGGGCGAAGCCACGGCGCTGCCGAGCGCGCGCGACGGTGTAGCCGAGCGTCGCGACGCCGCCGATCACGCCGAGCTGGAAGTGACCGACGAGGCCCTGGTCGTCGCGCGCGCGCCCGGCCCAGTTCCACCATTGCTCGCGTCCGTCGGGAGATCGCCCGGTCTCCCACCGCGCGCACCGCAGGCAGATCTCGTCGAGCGTTGGCGGACCGGAGTCGGTGAACCGGTGGAGATCCGGATCGGCGAGCAGCGCGTGGAGCTCGTCGGCGTGGGCGATCCCGATCGGCTCGAGCGCCAACCGCGCGGTGATGATCTGACTTCTCAGGCGCTCACAGGTTGCCATCCCGCGACCGACCTGGCGAGATACGATCGCACCATGCGCTTCGTCCTCGCCGGCCTCGTGTTCGCCGGCGCGTGCATCTTCACGTTCGACGACGCCCGCCAGCGCGCGCCCGACGGCGAGCCCTGCACCGACGACGCCGCGTGCCACAGCGCGCGCTGCGCCCACACGACGTGCGCGGGGAGCACGTGCCGCGTCGAGACCGACTGTCGACCGGGCTGGTCGTGCGAAGCCGGGCTATGCGCGGCGCACTGCGGATCGTGTCCCCCGAGCGAGAGCTGCACCGCCGCGGACCAGACGCTGTGCGGCGATTTGACCGAGGACACCCTGACGCTGACCGCGACCCCGGCGGTCGTGAACGTGCCGGTGCAGTTCGCGATCGCCGGCTCGCCGCGTGCGCTCGGCGACTGCGCGTGGACGTTCGGCGACGGCGCGACCGGCGCCGGGACCGAGGTCGTGCACACCTACACCGCGGCGGGCACGTACCACGTCGACGCGATGGCGACCGACGTGCTCGGGTTCACCGGCGGCACGGGCCTCGAGGTCGTGGTCCCGTGATGCGTGTGCGCGTATAGTCCGCGCGTGCGATCTGTCCTCGGCCTCGTGATGCTCCTCGGTTGTGACACGGCCATGCACGAGTCCGGTGTCGTGACCGACGCGACGACGCACCAGCCGATCGCCGGCGCGCAGGTCTGGTTCGCCGACAAGCTGATGGATCAGGGGCTCGCCGCCTACCTCGATCACAAGCTCGCGAGCCCGGGTCCACCGGCGACGTCGACCGACGCGAAGGGAGCGTTCAGCGTCGACGAGCGCCTCACCGGTCCGAACGATCACGAGATCTGGATCGTCGTGCGCGCGCCCGATCACACCGAGCTGCGCCGCCGCGTCTGGAAAGGCGTGGGCACGACGTATCCCGAGAAGCCGCTCGCGATCGCGCTCGAGCCGACGCCCTGACTAGAGGTGCGCGACGCGCGAGTCGGCGACGTGGAACAGCACGATGCGGGCGCCAACGCGCGCGATCGTCTCGTTGAACTCGCTGTCGTACTTGATGCCGACGAGCAGCGCGATCGGACGCTCGTTGATCGCGAGCACGATGCGCTCGATGGAGGCCGAGCCCTGGACGAGCGGCGTCCACTTCCGGTCTGACGTCCACGCCGACCCGCCCTCGACGCCGACGTCGAACGCGAGGAGCCCATCGTGCGACTCGAGGTGGAAGCTCGCCATCCCCATCGAGAACGGCGCGACGATGTGGCGCGAGATCGCCACCGGATCGCGCGACAGCCCGATGTCCCAGCGCGCGACCGGGCCGAACACGAGGCGCCGGCGAAAGTCGCGCGAGCGCCACAGGTCGACGACCGGCGCGGTCTTGATCATGCCGACCTGGATGCGGTTGCCGCTCGCCATGTCGTTGCGCACCGTGACGCGTCCGGCCTCGACGACGGCACCGATATCGAACGGCAAGAACACCTTGCGCGGCGTGCCCATCCCCGGCAACACGATGTGGCCGTCGCGCGTGTGGCGCAGGAAGCGGCCGTTGTAGACCGCGGCGTCGACCTCGCCCTTCAACGACGCGCGCTCGAGCGTCGCGAAGTCGTGCTCGAGCTTCCAGTTGAGGTCCGGATCGTCGTCGAACTTGACGAGCTGGCGCAGCTGGATACCTCCGCCGAAGCCATCGCTGCCGGCGGTGACCGAGACGCGATTGCCGAGATCGAAGCAGGTCTCGAACTTCGCGCCCTCGTCGGTCACGCCGGTGCAGGTGTCGGCGTGCGCGGTCGCGGCGGTCGCCGCGAGCACGGCTACAAGCGCGAGCGTGGCGGTGCCCACAGGCTGAACCGTAGGCCGGCGTCCGCGACGAACGCCCATTGATTGGGGATGCCGGGGATATCGTCGCGCTTCTCGCCGCCGGCGGCGATCTTGAGGCTGACGGGCTGGTCGTTGATCGCGAGCACGATCGCTTCGTACTGCACGCGCGCGCGGAGCCGGGTCGCGAACTTGCCGGTGTTGTCGCCGATCTGCGTGAAGTAGTGCGGCAGCTCGTGAACGAACTCGAAGCGCAGGTTGTGGAACCCGGCGTGGTCGAGCACGGTGTCGATCTCGAGCGCAGACGACGCGGTCAGCGCCGAGTGATAGCCCTGGACATCGTCGTGCTGGCCCTCGAGGCCGAGGCCGGTCCGCAGCCGCACGTACGAGTCGAGGTTCGCCGACTGCCACAGATCGAGCGTGATCGCGGCCGAGGCGTGCTTCCACAGCTGCGCGTTGCCGCGTTCGGTGCGATGGAGCTCGAGGCCACCGGCCTCGTCCCACATGCCGAGGTTGAGCCGGAGGTCGTGGCGCTGCGGCTCGCCGACGAACGTCGTGATGCGCAGCAGCGGATCGGTGAACCGGTGCGAGACGTCGTAGTGCGCGAGCACCATCTCGGCCGAGAACGGCTCCATGTGCACCTGGCCCTGGACGAACCGGAAACGATGGCGCGTCGGACCGTCGAGCACGTCGAACGACAGGAACCCGAAGTCGATCGAGGTGCGCTTGCTCTGGAACGGATTGTCGAGGATGTAGCGCGGCGTGTAGCCGGCCCCGAAGTAGATCCGGTTGTGGAGATCGAAGTTGACCTGGAACACGCGGCCGCGCTCGTCGCGTGTCCAGCCCCACGGCGCGTCGGCGCGCGCGGGCAGGAACGTGAAGCCATCGGCCTCGAGCTTCACGCGATCGACCGGCGCATCGAACGCGCAGTCGCGCGCGCGCTCGAGCGGCTTCACGCGGTCACCCTCGGAGTCGAGCTCGTCGTTCGCCGCGTAGAGGCAAACCTTGGCAGCCTGATCGCACTGGATCCGCCAGACCTTTCCCTTGGTATCGCGCGCGCACGACACCGGCTTTTCGTGATCCATCATCGGGACCTGGCCGTCGGCCCACGCGCTGGCACAGCCGAGCACCGCGATCGCGGCGCCGATCAGACTCGAAGACAACCTCATCAGCACATCCTCCGGTGCAAGCGATGCACCACGCGGCGACTCGAGCGCGCGCACGAGCTTGCAGTCGCGAACGTGTGCCGATCGAACAACACGTGTTGTCCGTGCGTCACGCGTGCGTCCGTTCGACAAGCTCGGCGACCAGGCGACCTTCATCGGAGCCGATCTCGATGCGCACCGGGACGTGATCCTCGTCGGTGGTGAACCAGATCGACCCGGTGATGCCCTTCTGATCCTTCGCGCTCGCCGGTGGCACGATCCGGCAATAGATGCGGAGCGTCTGCTTGCCCTGGAGATCCTCGATGCCAGGCTGATCGACCTCGAGGCGATACAGCGAGCCGCCGACCAGCACCGGCATGAACCCGCCGTGGGCCTCGGGCGCGACCCAGCCGCGCAGAAGGCCGATCGCGGTGTGGATGGTCTGGACGTTCGCGACCTTCACCGACTGGCCGTCGAGCGCGTACTCCTTCTCGGCGAACGCGGCCTCGTTGTGCTTGACCTCGCCGTCGACGGTCAGCGTCTCGACGCCGGTCGTCGCGCGGTTGGTGTCGCGGTCGATCGCGGTGACGAGCTGGTGATCGATCGACGTGAACGAGCTCGCGAGCATCGAGGTCTTCACCTTGCTCGTCGCGGTGTCACCGTCGATGACGAGCTCGGCGCGCGCGATCACGAAGCCCTTCGCCGAGACGTCCCAGATCATCCGCTCGCCGGGCTCGAGCAGCAGCTTGCCGGAGGCGATCGTCGCGGTCGGCGGCTTGGTCACCACGAGCTCGGGGAGCGGCTCGAAGCGAAACGGATGCGACTCCGCGGTACACGCGGTCAGGGCGAGGAACAGGATCGTGCGGCGCATGCCCCGCGGGCTGCAGGTTACGAGCCAGCGGACGCGAGGCGCTTCAGGAACGGAATCACCTGGCGCGCCGTGATGTCCTCGGCGACCGCCTCGAGACAGTCGCGGATGCCACCGTTGATCTCGCGATCGCCGCTGCCGGTCGTGACCTTCGCGGAGCCGCTCGCCGCCGCGGCCTTGTTCGCTTCCCAGCGCTCGCCGCCATCCTTGCCGCCCCACGGCGAGATCCGCATCGTGACGGTGCACGAGATCATCGTCTGCGACGCCTTCGTGATGTCGATCTTCTTCACGGTCGACGCGACGATGAACGCGCGCGAGCGCGCCGACGCGAGCTCCGCGGCCGACGGCGGACCGCCGGGCCACTGCGTCGCGTAGCCGGTGCGCTCGACGCCCTTCTTGACGATGCGGATCACGCGATCGCCGGTGTCGCCGACCAGCTTCTTCGATTGATCGGTGACCGCGTCGATCTGCACGAAGATCTCCGGGCGATCGCCGCGCGGCGCGCTCGGCGGTGCCGACGGTGCGGTCGCCGGGTGCTTGCCATTGCGGCGAAACCCGGCGAGCACCTTCACGGTCTTCGTCGCGGTCTCGCGCACCTTGGCGTCGTCGTCGTTCTGCGCGGCGCGATCGAGCGCGTCGAATGCGAGCGAGCTCGCGTCGGCCGGCGTGCTCGCGTCGATCATCTTCTCGAGGGCGAGCGCGGCGACGCGGCGGATCGTGGAGTCGTCGTCGTGATCGAGCGCATCGGCGAGTCCGATGATCGCGCGCGGATCCTTGCTCTTCGAGAGCGCGAGCGCGGCGGACAGCCGGACCTTGTACGCGGTGCTCCTGTGGGAGAGCTCCTTCACGGAGTCACTGACCGTGTCCGCGCGCACGACCCGTGCTCCGAGGCACAGCAGGCCGACGACGACCACGAGCCGCGCGAACATCATCGACACGTTAACACGTGGGCGCGATCGCATTGCACGTGCTCCGCGTCTCCCACCTCGACGCATGGTGGGCGTAAGCTCGCACCTCCATGTCGCTCCTCGACAGTGTGCGTGTCCTCGGTGCGATGGCTCGGGTCTCCGTGCCGACGCTCGTCGATCTGGTGCGGGGCTCGATCGATCGCGGGAGCGTCGATGCGCGCGCGCGCTGGTTCGGCAAGCGCGTCGTCGAGTTGCTCGACATCCGGCTGAGCGTGACCGGCGCCGAGCTGGTTCCACCTACAGCCGCATACGTCTACATGGCGAACCACCAGAGCCACCTCGACATCCCGGTGCTCTACGCGTCGCTGCCTTCGCCGACGATCCGCATGCTCGGCAAGACCGAATTGTTCCAGATCCCGATCTGGGGACGCGGCCTGCGCGCCGCGGAGTTCGTCGAGGTCGATCGGAGCAATCACGTGCGTGCGGTCCAGTCGATCGAGCAGGCCGCGGCGCTGATCCGCGATGGCGTGAGCATCTGGATCGCGCCGGAGGGCACGCGGTCGCGGAGCGGGAAGATCGGCAAGCTCAAGAAGGGTGGCTTTCACCTCGCGCTCGAGACCCGGACGCCGATCGTGCCGGTCGCGATCGACGGCACCATCGGCATCCTGCCGCGCGGGACTCGGGTCATGAAGTCTGGACAGCCCGTGGACGTGACCATCGGGGCCCCGATTCAAGTCGAGGGTCGCAGCCTCGACAGCCTGATGAGCGAGGTCCACGAGTTCCTCGTACAACACGTCGAGCACTGAAGGTTTTCGCCAAGATCGGGTATCCTTGCCGCAGTGACCTGGGTCGTACCCTTGGCCCTCGGAGGATTCGCGATCCTCCTGATGGTGTTCTTCACCGTGCTGTCGGCGCGCAAGCGTCACCGGCAAGCGGCGGCACCTGCTGTCACGGTCGGGCCGGCGATCCTGGTCCACGACATCAACGACGACCGCTGCACCGGCTGCGATGCGTGTGTGGCCGTGTGTCCTACCAACGTCCTCGATCTGGTCGCGAACAAGAGCCGCGTGCTCCGGTTCGAGGACTGCATCCAGTGCGAGGCCTGCATGATCGCGTGCCCGACCGAGGCGCTCGTCATGTTCCCCGAGCACACGACGCCGCCGCCGCTCAAGGTCCCCGAGATCGACGAGAACTTCCAGACCGCGGTCGCCGGCCAGTACCTGATCGGCGAGGTCGCTGGCAAGCCGCTGGTCAAGAGCGCGGCGAACCTCGGGCGTGCCGTCGTCGAGCACATCGTGCAGACCGGGCTGCGTCCCGGCGCGCTCGGCCGCGGCGACGCCACGATCGTCGACGTCGCGATCATCGGCTCGGGTCCGGGCGGGTTGTCCGCGGGCCTCACCTGCATCGAGAAGAAGCTGTCGTTCGTCGTGCTCGAGAAGGAGCAGGACATCGCGTCGACGATCAATCGCTATCCCAAGGGCAAGCTGGTGATGGCGGAGCCGTACGACACGGTGAACCTGTCGTTCCTCCCGGTGTTCGACTCGAGCAAGGAGCAGCTGATCCCGATCTGGCGCGAGCTGCTCGATCGGGTCGGGCTCGACGTCAAGAAGGGCGAGTCGGTCGAATCCGTGACGCGCCAGCAGGACGGCACGTTCGAGGTTCGCTCGACGGTCGCGGTGTATCGCGCGCAGCGCGTGATCCTGTCGATCGGCACGCGCGGCAAGCCACGCACGCTCCAGGTGCCCGGCGAGAACCTGCCGAAGATCTTCAGCCTCCTCGAGGATCCCGACGAGTGGCGCGGCAAGAGCGTGCTCGTCGTCGGCGGTGGCGACTCCGCCGTCGAGGCCGCGCTCGCGCTGTCGGACTCCGGCGCGAAGGTCACGATCTCGTATCGCGGCAAGGGCTTCGCGCGCGCGGCGCCGAAGAACAAGCAGGCGGTCGAGGCCTACGCGGCCGAGGGTCGCATCAAGGCCAAGCTCGGCTCGCAGGTCCTCGGGTTCGAGGCCGACTCGGTCGCGCTCGCGCTCGGCGACGGCTCGCAGAAGCGCTACTCCAACGACGCCGCGTTCGTGCTGATCGGCGCCGATCCGCCGATCGCGTGGCTCGAGAAGGTCGGCATCCGGTTCGTCGAGCGGCCGCACCAGTACCAGATGGGCAAGACCGACGACTTCGTTCGCCGCTTCGTGCGCGCGCCGATGGGCTGCCCCGAGGACGCCGCCCGCGCGGCCGCGCAGATCCTCGGCGGCTCGACCGGCAAGCAGCCGTCGCGCGACTACGCGATCGTGGCGGATCCGGTCGCGATGATCGGGCTGCCGATGCCGATGGGCGAGCCGGTGTCGGGCCCGCGCAAGTGGCTGCGCTCGGCGACCAGCATCTTCTCGAACAAGGCTGGCACGAACCCGGGCACGAACCTGCCGCTCAACGCGCGCGCGCCCGATCGTCCGAACAAGAAGAAGCTCGACGCGCCGGTCCCGCTGTCGGAGTTCGCGCGCTCGCAGAAGTCTGGCTTTGGCCCCAACGTCGGCACCGGCGTCCACCACACGCACACCGGCCACGGTCGGCGCGATGCGCTGTCGGCCGGCGAGCGCACGCGCATCCTGCGCATGTTGCGCGACGAGGGTGGCCGGCTCGCCGACGAGGATTCGCAGGTCTACATCGGCGCCGCGCCACCGAAGGCGTTCGACTTCGACTTCGATGACGACTCGCCAGCTCCCGCACCCGGCCCGCGCGCGCCGAACATGCCGATGGCGCCGAACCCGCGACCCGACGTGCCCGCCAAGCCGGCGCAGATCTCGGGGCTCGCTGCGG
This sequence comes from Haliangiales bacterium, assembly GCA_038321315.1. Taxonomy (GTDB): domain Bacteria; phylum Myxococcota_A; class Polyangia; order Haliangiales; family Haliangiaceae; genus JABFXX01. Next base: position 164,966 of record JBBQEX010000008.1, read on the forward strand.
CGCAGGCCAAGTCGCGCCGCGACAAGCGCAACACCGCCGCGCCGGCGGCGCGCCTCGAGCTGCCGCTGGTCGGCAAGGGGCCACCGCCGATGCCCACCGAGGCGCGCAACTGGGGTGGCAATGCCGCGTCGTCGGCGACCGAATCGCCGACCGAGCACCTGCAGCCGCACCATCACCAGCAAGCGCGCAGCCAGGCGCCCGAGCACTTGCCGCCCGACCAGCTCGCGATCGACGACCTGGCGGTACCGACCAAGACGCCGTCGCGCCAGCGCCCGGCCCAGCCCGCACCACCACCGCCGCGCGGCAAGGGCAACACGCGCCCACCGCGACCGGTGCCCGCGCCGTTCAACGACGAGCCGACGCGCCAGGTCGATGACAACATCCTCGCGTCGCTGCGCGCGGCCGAGCTCGGCGCCGCGAACACGCCGCGCGCGAAGCTGCCGGGCCAGGAAGATCCGACGCGGCTCGCGAACGCCAAGAGTCTGGCGCTCGACGACAGCTTCGACGGACTGACGGTGCCCGAGCGTGGCCCGGGTCCGATCCCGGCGCGCCCGAAGCTCCCGCCACCGTCGCGCAACCCGGTCGACGAGGTCGGCCCGAACGACGAGGCGACCCGGATGGCGAGCCTCGATTCGATCGCACGCAACGCGCGCGCGACCGAGGTGCCGGCGGCGCTGCCTCGGCCGAAGCCCGGTCCGGTCAACGACGAGAGCACGCGCGCGGTCGACATCCGCGGCGATCGCAGCATGTCCGAAGTCGACTGGGACCTCGACGACTAGTGGCGGGCAGCGAGGATGTAGACGACACCGTCCCGGCCACCGGCGAAGAGCAACTCGATCCCCACCCCGGCGCGCCGGTCGTCTTGACGAAGCCGCGCGGCGATCGTTATCGCCTCGGCACCGAGCTCGGTCGCGGCGGCATGGGGCGCGTCGTCGAGGCGTTCGACGTCCAGCTCGGCCGCACGGTCGCGCTCAAGGAGGTGCTGCCGACGATCACCGGGATGCCGCGACGGTTCGCGCGCGAGGTGCAGATCACCGCGCGGCTCGAACACCCCGCGATCGTCCCGTTGTACGACGCCGGGCTCAACGCCGATGGCCGGCCGTACTACGTCATGCGTCGCGTCTCGGGCCGACCGCTCGACGAGCTGATCGCACGCGCGCAGAACCTCGACGAGCGCCTCGTGCTGTTGCCCGCGGTGCTCGCCGCGATCGACGCGATCGCGCACGCGCACACCCGCGGCGTGATCCATCGCGACTTGAAGCCGGCGAACATCCTGGTCGGCGATCTCGGCGAGACCGTCGTCATCGACTGGGGCCTCGCGAAGGTGATCGGCGAGCCCGACGAGATCGAGGGCAGCGCGGAGCTCGCCGCCGGCGACAGCCTGCAGACCCAGTTCGGCTCGGTGTTCGGCACGCCGGGGTTCATGTCGCCCGAGCAGGCGCGCGGCGAGGAGCTCGGCACCGAGGGCGACGTCTACGCGCTCGGCGCCGTGCTCTACCAGCTGCTCGCCGGCAAGCCGCCGCACGCCGGCACGAGCGCGACCGAGCTGCTCGAGAGCACGCACAAGCGCGTCAAACCGCTGCACCTCGTCGCGCCGAACGCGCCGACCGAGCTCGCCGCGATCGTCGACAAGGCGCTCGCGCTCGACGCCGCGAAGCGCTACGGCAATGCCACGCAGCTCGGCGAGGACGTCCGCCGGTTCACGCTCGGGCAGCTGGTCGCCGCCCACCGCTACACGCGGCGCGAGAGGATCGCGCGATTCGCCAGGCGGCACCGCGGCGTGCTCGCGGTCGCCGCGCTCGCGTCGGTCACGCTCGCCGGCGTCGCGTGGATCGGGGTGCACCGGATCGTCGTCGAGCGCGATCGCGCCGACGCCGCGCGCCACGACGCGATCGCGAGCCAGCACGTCGCCGAGGAGGCGCGCGATCGCGAGGCGACGCGTGCCGAGGCTCAGGTCGCGCTGCGCGCGCGCTCGCTGATCGAGGACAACCCGACCGAGGCGGTTGGCCTGATCAAGCAGATCGCGACGTCGAAGCCGCTCGCCGCCGAGGTCCGCGCGATCGCCAAGTCGGCGGTCGCGCGCGGGGTCGCGTGGGCGCTCGCCGCGTCCGACGAGCTGACCCTCAGCGTCGAGCTCGACGAGACCGGCACCCGGCTGCTGCAGACCGTTCGCAGTGGCACGCTCAGCGTGTTCGATCTCGACAAGCGCAGGCTCGTGATCGCGAGGCAACTCGAGCCCGATGGCCGCGCGACCTGGGTCGGCGATCAGATCCTGGTCCACGGCCACGCCGCGCCGCAGCTGCTCGATCCGGCGACCGGCCAGACGCGCGCGATCGCGGGCCCGTCGATCGACGACGTCGTCGCGTCGGGCGCGGGCGCGTTCGCGGTCGGCCTCGCCGCCGACCACCGCGCCATGCTGGTCGATGTCCACGCGCGCACGACGCGCGAGCTCGCGCGGTCGGTGACGGCGGTCGCGATCTCGCCGGACGGCGCGTGGATCGCGCTCGCCGATCGCACGCGCGCCTGGATCATCGACCGCACCACCGGCACCGAGCTCGCACACCACGACGGCGCGAACCGGATGATCGCGATCGGCGATGGCAGGCTCGCGGTGCTCGGCGACACCGGGCTCGTCGAGTACCGCGGTGGCGCGTGGCTCGCCGTCCCGCTGCCGCCGAAGGCCAAGCCGATCATGTACCTCGCGTACGCCGGCGAGAACCTCGCGATCGCGGACATCGGGATCGATCTGCAGCTGTGGAACGGCAAGGTGTTGTGGAAGGTCGCGCACGCAGACTCGATGTCGGGCGGCCCGGTCGTGGTCGGCGACGGCCTCGTGATGCTGCCCGACGCCCGCGGTCGGATCGCGTATGCGAGCGCAGCGGTCGGCGGCGAGCTGCGGCTGCCGAGCCAGGTCGAGCACCTGCGCCTCGCGGGACATCCGGGCCGCACGCGCCTCGTCGCGGTCGGGACCGGGATCATCATCGGCTACGACCTCGCGGCGATCGTGCCGCGCGCGTTCCCCATCACGCCGCTGTCGCACGTCCTGTTCGTCGACGAGGGCCACCTGCTCGTGTGGGGCACGCAGGAGTGGGCGTGGCGCGACCTCGCGCTGGAGAGCGAGGTGCGGTTCGAGCTGCTGCCGCACGGTCCGGGTGGGGTGTCGGACTTCGATCCGAAGACCGGGCGTGTCACGGTCGACGAGAGCGGGCCGAGCGGACGGCTGATGCTGCTGCACGAGAACCAGACCCGGGTCGACGTGATCGTCGAGGGTCACGAGACCAGCTCGCGGATCGTGCCCGGCGGTCCGATCGTCTACGGTGGCCGCGACGGACGCATCATGGCGTCCGACGACGGCGCGCCGGGCAAGGAGCTCGTCAAGCTCGACGGCGCGATCGCCGGGATCGCGGTCGACGATCGCGGCGCGTTCTCCGCGATCAGCGCGCACGGCGAGATCGTGCGTGGCAGCCTCGCGAGCGATCGGATCACGCGCTCGCGCGTGACGCCGACCGGCAACATGTTCGTCGCGATCGCCAGCGGTCGCACGCTGGTCGTGCTCGACGATCGGCTGATGGTGTGGGACGACGCGACGCCGCCGACCGAGGTCGTCAAGTTCGAGACCCAGATCGCGAGCGTGCACTTCGCGGCGCCGCGCATCATCGTGTCGCTCGTCGATCGCGGCGTGTACTGGCTCGACCTCGGCGGCAAGCAGGTGCAGCGGCTGCTCGCGCCGCTCGCGTCGGCGATCACCGGCAACTACGACGGCCGCCTGCTCGCGGGCCTCGATCACGATCGCCGCGTCACGCTGGTCGACACGCGCGAGCTCGCGCGCTGGTCGCTACCGATGGTGGCCGGGCAGGACGCCGTCGAGCACGTGTCGCCCGGGATGCATCGGCTGATCACGACCGGGATGTCCGACGCGCTGATCTGGCATCTGCCGCAGCTCGACGCCAACCTCGCCGCCGAGCTCGACCGGCTGACCAACGCGACCGAGGATGTCGGCGGCGTGTTCGCGTGGCCGTGGCAACATGCGGAGAAGCTGTGATCTATTTCACCTGGCCCGATCGCGGCCTGCGCTACGAGTGTCGCGACTGCGGCGCGTGCTGCAAGGGCCACGGCATCGGGCTCGACGTCACCGGCGGTCAGCTCGTGCAGCTCGTCGCGCGGCGGCCGGCGATCGCGGGGTTCCTGCGCCGGCGGGGCGACACCGTGACCGCGTTCAATCCGCGCGATCGCTGCTGGTTCCTCGCCGACGACGGCCTGTGCCGCATCGAGGTCGAGGACGGCCGCGACGCGAAGCCGGCGTCGTGCCGGCTGTTCCCGTTCAATCGCGTGTTCCGGATCGGCGCGTACACCGTCGTCGACTTCAACAGCGTGATCTGTCCGCTGCAGGCCGCGCCCGACGGCACCGGCATCACGCACGCCGAGATCGAGGCCGAGATCGCGACGATCCAGGATCCGGCGGTCGTCGGCACGCGGTTGCCGGCGCGAGATCCCGACGCCGAGGGCAAGGCGTTCGTCGACACCGAGCGCGCGATCGCGGCGCAGCTGTTCGCCGCCACCGCGCTCGCCGACGGGTGGGCCGCGCAGGCCGACGCCGCGGCGCTCGATCGCGAGCGCGCGATGGTCGACGACGCGTTTCGCGCGATCACCGGCCGCGCCTTCGCCGAGCCGAGCGCCGCGACGCTCGCCGCCGCGTTCCTCGTCACGCCGTCGCTGCGGTTCAACGAGCTTTACGGGCCGCGCCAGTACGCGCCGCGCTCGACGATGGCGCCGGTGCTCGCGCGCATGTGGCTCGCGTGGCTCGGGTTCGCCGCGCACGGCGAAGAGCTCGCCGCGCGACCCCTCGGGATCCAGGAGCTCACCACGCTGTGGTCCGAGCAGGCACCGCTGCTCCACGCGTGCGCGCGATGGAGCGAGGTGCCGTCGCTCAAGCCCGGTCCGATCGAGCTGCCCGGCGTCGACCCGGGGGGGCTCGTGAAGGCGTTCGCGCAGCGCTGCGTCGATAACCGCAAGGCCAAGCAGACGCTCGGCGTGTTGATCGGCGGGCTGCCGGCGGACCCGGTGGTGCGGGTGACGTCGGTCAAGCTCGCGGAGGCGATCGTGCGCGCGGCGTTCGCGCGGTAGCGGCGATCGGCAGCGGCGAGCGGCGAGCGGCGAGCGGCGTGCGGCGATCAGCGAACGGTCTGCCTTTCGCGCGTCATGGGCCGACGCCGCGACCGATGTCGTGCTCGACCGGATCCGCGGCCTGAGGAGGACGTCCTCGATCGGCTCGATCACGCCGCTGATCGCTGATACTGCGGCTGCAGCTGCAGCTTCGGCTTACTGCGGCAGCCGCAGCGACGGCTCGTTCACCAGACGGTGCACTGCTTGACGGGAAGCATCTTGCTCCCCGCCTTGCAGCCGAACGTCTTGGCGAACTCCGGCGTCGCCTGCAGCGCGCCGTTGACGCGCCACTTCGCCGGCGAGTGCACATCGACGTTCGCGAGCAGCTTCTCGTAGTCCGGGCGCATCTTCGCGCACCACGACTGGCCGAAGCTGAGGAAGAACTGCTGATCCTCGGTGAAGCCGTCGGCGACCATCGCGTCGGGCGCGGCGCTGCGCAGCGCGCGGTAGCCGGAGAGGGCGAGCTTGACGCCGCCGATGTCGGCGATGTTCTCGCCGATCGTGTTCGCGCCGTTGACGTGGTTGCCGCCCACGACCTCGTACTTCGAGTACTGGTCGATCACGCACTGGGTGCGCGACTTGAACTGCTTCTCGGTCTCCGGCTGCCACCAGTTGGTCAGGTTGCCGACCGCGTCGTACTGCGCGCCCTGATCATCGAACCCGTGCGTGAGCTCGTGACCGACGACGACGCCGATGCCACCGAGGTTGACCTGGATCGCCGATCCGACGCTGTAGAACGGCGGCTGCAGGATGCCGGCCGGGAACACCATGCCGTTGAGCTGCGGGTCGTAGTACGCGTTGACCTGCGGCACGGTCATCTGCCAGTCGTCCTTGTCGACGGGCTTGCCGATCTTCGCGTTCTGCCGCGCGGCCTCCGCCTTGCGCGCCGCGAGCGAGTTTGCGCCGAACGCCTTCGGATCCAGCTTGAAAGCATAGCTTCGCCACTTCTTCGGATAGCCGATCTGGTAGGTCATCGCGACCAGCTTCGCCTTCGCCTTCGCCTTCGTCGTCGCGTCCATCCACGGCAGCGCATCGATGTTCGCGTCCATCGCGGCCACGATCGCGTGGATCTGCTCCTCGGCCGCCTGCTTGCTCTGCCCTGCAAACCGGTCGCGCACGAACACCTGCCCGAGCAGGTCGCCGAGCGCGCCATCCGTCTTGCTCGCGCAGCGCTTCCAGCGGGTCGGCATCTCCGCCTGACCCGTGAGTGCCGCGTAGAACGCGAAGCTCGTCTCCTCGATCTTCTTCGTCAGGATGTCGGCGGAGCGCGACAGCAGCTGCATCGTCAGATAGTTCCGCCACACCTCGGGCTTCGTCGTCTTGATCTGCGCCTCGAGGCCGACGAAGAAGTCGGGCGCGCCGACCGTGACGCCGTCCGCGGCGAGGCCGAGCGTCTTCCAGTACCTTGTCCAGTCGAAGCTCGGTGCGGCCTTCGCCACGCCCGCCTTCTCGATCCGGTTGTAC